>CAZXLD010000013.1:5454-90332 GCA_964641965.1 uncultured Saprospiraceae bacterium
GAAAATAGATCGAGAATGCCTGGAGACTAGCAGTCCATTGCCAATGACAAATGGCAAGTGCCGAGTGGCGAGTGACAAATGGCGAGGACTGATTTTCAATTTTCAATGTCCAATTTTCAATTATAGAAGATTCGTAAATAGAAAAGTTTAGGTTTCCAGTATCAGCTGTAGGCCAATAGCATCAGCGAAGTGAGCATCTACAGCATCCACAGCGAGGATCGAGCAACAAGGATCACGCCTTTAGGCGTAAGTATCGCGCCGTAAGGCGCTAGCAACGCGAAGCGAGTATCGAATGGCAAATGGCAAATTGCGAGTGCGGAATGTCGAGTGGAGCGGTCTGAATTTTCAATGTCTAATTTTCGATTAGGCAAGCTGAGCATCCAGCAGCGAGTATCCAGTATCGAACATCCAGTATCGAACATCCAGTATCGAACATCCAGTATCGAGTATCGAGCATTGAGCATCCAACCAACTTTATTCTAAACAACAATCTGAAATTCCTTTTCCCGATCCAGGTAATATTGCACATTCTCCGGCACAATTATATCCAATGGCAAATACTGGCACCGCTGGATTTCTTTTTTAAATAGCAACCGGTTGACAGCCGTCATCAATCCAACATAGCCTTGCTGAACCGGGTTCTGATTAATAAGGAAATCGATCTGACCTCCACGGAGGTAATGCAAATTACGAGGCAACAGGTCAAACCCGATAATATGAACCGCTCGAAGCAGCTGTTCAGCGCAGTCCAGTAGCTGGTAAGACCGGGAATTGGAAATGAATAGGCCTCTCAAGTCTGGATATTCCTGTACCAAAGAACTCACGAATCTCCGAAGCGCATTCGGCTGGTTGAAAGCAGCAAACTCCAGGCTAAGCACATGCATAGTTGTTGTACGAAAATGGTACCGGAACCCTTTTTCCTTATCTGCTAAATGTCGTGCATTACTGGTTTCTTTGCCCAGGTTCAAAAGCAAGGCAGTGCCTTTGGGCTCTCCAATTACCAACTCCAACAGTCGACCCGCCAGCACTCCACTTTGGTAGCTATCCTGGCCAACATAACTCAGCACTTCCGATTCGTGGATATCCGTATTGATAAAAATGACCGGAAGCCCTGCATCCCGACATTGCTCCAATAGCCACAGCCCTTCTTGCAAATAAATTGGCGACACTAAAAGAGCATCCGGCAACTCGTCCTCCAATAGTTCAATGGCTTTTTGTTTGAAGTCACTGGCTGAAAACAAATCAAAATGGATCGTCTGATGAGCAATTCCATAGTGTGTTACGCCTTCCATCGCTTTTTGGATGCCTAGCAGGGGCAATTGCCAATAGGGATCAGCCTCAGGATCCGGTATCAAGGATGAAATATGTAGCACCTTATTGCTGGCCAGGGTACTTGCAATGATGTTCGGCTGATACTCTAACTCTTGTAAAGCTCGCTGAACCTTTGCCTGAGCTTCCGGCGAAACGTTTCCCCGCTCGTGTAACACCCGATCTACCGTCCCGACACTCACACCGGCACATTCGGCAATATCCTTAATCCGTATTCGGGGCTTACCCATAGTAGCATTTTGAAGGTTAAGCAGGCAAAAGCGATTACCAAACACCAAATTAAATTTTTATGTGCGCGCACACAAATAAAAGAATTCATTACTGTGTGCGCACACAGTATCTAAAATTTTATCTAATATTGTGAAAGTGGTATGAGGCACCCCCCAAAAAATACGCCATCGATTTGACCTGACCTCGTGTAAAAAAGCTGTATCTATAGGACCAACTCCATTAAATAAACAGGACATGCTCAGTCTCAAATACCAGTTCAAGACCTTCGAAAAGATTCCGACTAAAATTTGGGAAAATGCAAGTGAAGCCTCTCGCCATGTGGCCCAATCCATTGCTCTGGCTATCCGTCAAAAGCAACAGGAAGGCGAACCGATCGTGTTGGGCCTGGCCACAGGGTCCTCCCCTATCAAGGTATACGAAGAACTCGTTCGGTTACATAAGGAAGAAGGCCTGAGCTTCCACAACGTAATCACTTTCAATTTGGATGAATACTATCCCATGGCACCGGATGCTCCGCAAAGCTATGTGCACTTCATGCATGAGTATCTGTTCGATCATATAAACATCCCAAGCAACCAGGTTAATATTCCCGATGGCACAATCCCCTTGAATGAGGTAGCGAGATATTGCGATGCTTACGAAAAGAAGATCGATGCCTACGGTGGCCTTGATATTCAAGTGTTGGGAATAGGGCGAACCGGACACATAGGGTTTAATGAGCCCGGATCGAGAGAAAACTCTCTCACCCGCTTAGTCCGCTTGGACGGCCTTACCCGCAGAGACGCCTTAAAGGACTTTGGCAAGGAAGAGGATGTACCCTACCGTGCCATTACCATGGGGATCGCCTCCATCATGAAGGCACGAACCATCTACCTCTTGGGATGGGGCCAACACAAAGCTCCAATTCTAAAGGAAGCGTTGGAAGGTCCCATATCCTCTTCCATACCTGCGACCTATCTGCAAAGGCATGCCAATGTCAAAGCGATTTTGGATAAAGGCGCCGCCGAATACCTGACCCGATTCCAGGCTCCCTGGCTGGTTGGCATGTGCGATTGGGAAGAAAGCCTGATCAGTAAAGCAGTGATCTGGCTGTCGCAAAAACTGGGAAAACCCATCCTGAAACTGACTGGCGAAGACTATGGCGAAAATGGCCTGAGCGACCTGATTGTGGAATATGCCTCTGCATACAGCATCAACATAATGGTATTTAATCGCTTGCAACATTCGATTACAGGGTGGCCGGGAGGCAAACCCAATGCGGACGATTCAACCCGACCAGAACGAGCCCTGCCTGCCCAGAAGCGATCCTTGATCTTTAGTCCCCACCCCGACGATGATGTCATTAGTATGGGAGGCACTTTCCTCCGATTGGTAGATCAGGGGCATGATGTGCATGTAGCCTATCAAACGAGTGGCAATATCGCAGTACACGACCATGATGCCCTACGGTACCTCGAATTTCTAAATGAATTCGCCGGCGATTATCTAAGAGGGTCCAAACCGGATTTTGGTAACGAATATGTTCAATTTCAAAACAGCCTTCGCCAAGAAGAACCCAAACAAATCGACTTGGAAGAGGTCCGACGGATCAAGGGCCTCATCCGTCGGGGGGAAGCCCGGGCCGGAGCACGGTTTTGCGGCTTGGAAGATGATCATATCCACTTTCTGGATATGCCTTTTTATGAAACTGGGAGAAGTCGAAAAAAACCGTTATCGGAGGAGGATATCCAGCTTGTTACCGACTTGCTTTTACAAATTAAACCTCATCAAATTTTTGCTGCCGGAGACCTGGCCGATCCGCATGGTACGCACCGGGTGTGCCTGGATGCCATATTGGAGTCTATCAAACGACTTCAACAAGAGGCCTGGATGAAGGACTGTTGGTTGTGGCTCTATCGAGGTGCCTGGCATGAATGGCGGGTAGATGAAATCGAAATGGCCGTTCCGTTGAGTCCCCAGGAACTCAATAAAAAACGAAGAGCCATTTTTATGCATCAAAGTCAAAAGGACCGCCCTCCCTATCCCGGCAGCGACCCCCGGGAGTTTTGGCAACGCGCCGAACAGAGGAATCGCGAAACAGCATCCATTTACAGGCAATTGGGCCTGGCTGAATACGAAGCGATGGAGGCCTTTGTCCGCTGGAAATTTTAGTGTCCGGTTATTTTTTACTTTGGATAGTATTCTACCAGAAGATCCTTTAAAGACCTCCGTTTTTTCACCTTCGAATAGAAACGCAATGCACATTAAAGCAATTTTGGGAAGTCTGCTGCTGTTAGCTCTGTCTACAGCATGCCAACAACCTCCGCCGGACCTGAGCCAATTGCCGCCTTTACTCCCATACCCGGACCAATTGACAGGGACCAACGGACCGGGTTTTGAAGTTACCTCCGACATCAGCATCCAGGTCCCTGCCGATGACGCCGGAATTCAACGGTATGGATTTCGAACCGCTCGAATGTTCCGCCAGCGCTTTGGATTCGAGTTGCCGATTGCAGGGGACCCAGGACCCAAAACCATTGTATTTAAAAAGGATAGCTCGGTCGAGCACTCGGAAGGCTATCGATTAGAGGTTAACCAAAACCAGATCACGCTTAGTGCTTCAGCTCAAGCCGGATTTTTCTATGGCTATCAGACTTTGAGCAAGCTGATTGGTAACGCTCAAGGCACCCCCATTCCAGCACTCGCAATAGAAGATGCCCCCAACTTTGAATGGCGGGGCATGCATCTGGATGTTTCCAGACACTTTTTTCCCGTAGAGGATATCAAGAAGTACCTGGACCTGATGGCCCGCTATCGATTCAATCGGTTTCACTGGCATTTGACAGATGACCAGGGTTGGCGAATCGAAATAAAAAAATACCCCGAGCTCACGGCAATTTCTGCTTTCCGAAAGGAAACCTTGATCGGTCATTACAATGATACCCCTCAACAATTCGATGGGAAACGATATGGCGGCTATTACACGCAGGAGGAGATTAGGGAAGTCGTCCGTTATGCGGCTCAGCGGCAAATTACTGTCATTCCGGAAATCGAAATGCCCGGCCACTCCTCAGCCGTACTAGCTGCCTATCCGGAATTGGGATGTACTGGTCAAGCTGTTGAGGTAGCTACCAAATGGGGCATCTTTGAGGATGTGTTTTGCCCCAAAGAAGAAACCTTTGCCTTCCTGGAGGATGTATTGACAGAGGTTATAGACCTTTTCCCCAGCGAATTCATTCATATTGGTGGGGACGAATGCCCGAAAGTACAATGGGAAGCCTCCCAGTTTTGTCAGGATTTGATGCAAAAGGAAGGGCTGAAAGATGAACAGGAACTCCAAAGCTACTTCATCCGGCGGATCGAACAATTTGTAAACAGCAAGGGGCGCCAGATCATTGGCTGGGATGAGATCCTGGAAGGCGGATTGGCGCCAAATGCAGCCGTTATGTCGTGGCGCGGGGAGGAAGGTGGTATTGAGGCAGCCAAGCAAGGGCATAAGGTAGTGATGACGCCAACCGAATATTGCTATCTGGATTACTACCAATCCCAAAATCCCGATGAGCCATTGGCTATCGGCGGCTTTACCCCTCTTGAGAAAGTGTACCATTACGAACCGGTTCCTGAAGCACTTTCTGCTGAGGAGGCCCAATATGTAATGGGAGCACAGGCCAATGTCTGGACCGAATACATGCCGACCTTTGGTCAGGTGGAATATATGGCGTTCCCCCGGGCCATTGCTTTAGCAGAAGTACTCTGGACCGATGCTGACCACCGAAATTTTGAGGATTTCGTGCAGCGATTAACGCTAGAGTTGGAGGAGTTAGATAGCCTGGGGATCAACGCTGCCAATCATTTATTCGAAGTCAAAACCTCCTTCATTCCAGGGCCAGCAAATTCAATTGGCCTTGAAATGACCACTCCTGTGGAAGAAGCGATCATTCGCTACAATACCGATGGCAGTTTTCCTACACTGGAAGACCCCAAGGCCGAAAGAACCTTAATGCTCCAGGCTTCCACTCACCTAAGCGCACAGGCTTTTTTTAAGGATCAACCCCAAGGTAGTCCGATCGGGATTCAATTGGATTGGCATCCCTGGGCAGGGGCTGAAATTGCGCTTCAAAATGCGCCGCACCCCAAATATGGAGAAGGAGGCTCCTTTGCGTTGGTGAACGGCGTGACTGGGCATGACTCCAGGTATGGGGATAAGGAATGGCTAGGCTTCGATGGGCAAGATTTGGAGGCTATACTAAAAACCCACAAGCCGGTGCCTTTAACCAAGGCGCACTTCCGCTTTTACAATGGCCCTGGCCAATGGATTTACCCTCCCGCTTCGGTAGAAATTTATTTTTCCCAAGATGGGAAAACCTACCAACTCGCTGGAAAAGGAAAACCCGCACCAAGTGCTGAAAAAATCGCAGCCCTTCAAATTCCCTTGCAAACCTCCACAGCGAGCTATTTCAAAGTAATTGCCAAAAACTACGGTACTATTCCGGATGGCCGGCAAGGAGCCGGGCATGGAGCCTGGCTATTTGTAGATGAACTTCGGGTGGAATAGGCGGCTAATCCGATAACCCGGTAATGGGTTACCACTTTGATCACTGCATCCCACCATTCTCCAGTAGACTTTAGCACCAACAGCGCTTTACTGTTTTATAAGCTCAAAGAGCTTTCGGAAATCAAGGGACTGGCCTCCCAAGCAAAACGAAACACATGCAACTCAATTCCCTAGATTGGTCGATTATCCTATTCTTTTTTGGAATTTCCCTCGCGATTGGGCTTTTAGTGGCCAGACGCTCGGGTAAGAGTTACAAGGAGTTTTTTCTTTCCGGACAAGGAATGCCCTGGTGGCTTTTGGGGATAAGCATGGTGGCCACCACTTTCTCTGCGGACACGCCCAACTTGGTGACGGATATCGTACGAAAAAATGGGGTATCCGGCAATTGGGTATGGTGGGCCTTTCTTCTTACCGGCATGCTTACCGTGTTTGTTTACGCCAAACTTTGGCGCCGCTCCGGCGTATTTACCGACCTGGAATTCTATGAGTTACGGTACAGCGGTATAGAAGCTGCTATTTTGCGCGGTTTTCGGGCGATCTACCTGGGTGTATTTTTTAATGTGGCCATTATGGCAACGGTTTGCCTGGCTGCCATTAAG
Organism: uncultured Saprospiraceae bacterium; assembly: GCA_964641965.1. Lineage (GTDB taxonomy): Bacteria > Bacteroidota > Bacteroidia > Chitinophagales > Saprospiraceae > JAJDFU01. The sequence goes on from CAZXLD010000013.1 coordinate 12,148, forward strand.
ATTGCAGGGGTATTGTTGGGTCTGGATCCGATCACTACCGTTTTGATCGCCTCACTCATTACAGTGATCTACACATCGCTCGGTGGATTGAGGGGAGTGATCCTCACTGATTTCTTCCAATTTATCATTGCCATGGTTGGGGTTATTTGGGCCGCAGTTATCATTATTCAGCTGCCTGAGATCGGCGGGCTTTCCAATTTACTCGCCCATGAGAATGTGCAAGGGAAAGTCGATTTTTTACCTGATTTCAATGATCCGGCCCTGCTCGTTCCACTGTTTCTGATTCCAATAGCGGTACAGTGGTGGAGTGTCTGGTATCCGGGAGCCGAACCCGGGGGCGGCGGCTACATTGTACAGCGGATGCTCTCGGCTAAAGATGAAGCCAATGCCGTTGGGGCTACTTTATTCTTCAATTTGGCCCACTATGCCTTGCGCCCCTGGCCCTGGCTCTTAATTGCGCTGGCTTCCCTGATCGTCTTTCCGGACCTGGAGTCCCTGGCGCAGGCTTTTCCCTCAATCGATCCGTCGGTTATCAATGATGATTTAGCTTTCTCGGCCATGCTTACCTTTTTGCCCAATGGCTTACTCGGCCTGGTGGTAGCTTCTTTGATTGCGGCTTTCATGTCAACGATTTCTACCCACCTGAATTGGGGCTCCTCCTATATCGTCAATGATTTTTATCTCCGTTTTCTTCGCCCGGAAGCCGGGCAACAGGAGTTGGTTAACGTAGGACGGATCTCAACAGTACTGCTTATGGCACTATCTGCCTTGTTTGCCCTTTATCTGGAAAACGCGCTGCAGGCCTTCAACATTCTCCTTCAAATCGGAGCGGGTACCGGCCTGATATTTATACTCCGTTGGTTTTGGTGGCGAATCAACGCCTACAGTGAAATTGCAGGCATGGCGGTTAGTTTTGGGGTAGCCCTCTATTTTGAATTTGGATTCATGGGTGAGCTGGCAGATCATTGGAAATTATTGGTGGGCGTTGGTTTTACCACACTCGGCTGGTTGGTTGCTACCTGGGTAACCCCGCCGACGGATTACGCAACGCTGGTCCGGTTTTTCAATCTGGTGCAGCCGCATCGGATGGGGTGGCAAGCCCTGTTTGACGGCCGAGCGGGCGGAGGGGACCCATCTGGCCCAATTCCTATCCTTAGAGATGAAGGACCTTCTCTGGCTCGAGAAATTGGAGGTATGTTTTCAGGAGTAATCCTGGTTTGGGGCGGTTTATTTACGACAGGATTTCTGCTTTACGGAAACGAGCTATTTGCTGGCGTGGCTGCCGTTTTCACCCTACTGGGGGGCAGCTATCTCATTCGAAACTGGACCTTGCTGAAAGGGAGAACAACGAACGAGTAACCGATAGGGCGGAAAGAAAAAGGAAGGCCGGTTTGGCCTTCCCGTACCGTATGGTATTGATTTAGTAAAACGTTGGATTTTCCATCGCTTTTTTCTTTTTCCTAAATGGATCGGCGTGCCAGGTTAATCGGAGACCGGCGCCTGCAAAAAGGGAGTTGGCTCCATTTTGCGTCATATATCCGCCCCGTACAAATGGGCCGAACACAAAACCATAACCCGTATTGATACTGGGCTGCACATCCAAAAAGACGGAATGAGCCGTCTGCAGATCCAGTTCGCCTACCATATAGCCGGCTGTAACGGGCAGCTCAAAACCTTTACCGGATCCGAACGCATAACCCAAGCGTCCACCAACCAAATAGCCATCCGCATCGGCGTCCTCAGCTGTCGGTAGGCCTAGTATCATTTGTCCGCCTGCCAAAATTTGGAAGCGATTAATCTGGAATCCAATCTCTCCATTGGCCGAAAAGCCAGGACCGGTTTTGGACAAATTTGCAACCGTTGTGCCAGCATCCCCTGAAATCAATAGATTCGTTTGTGCATAGGAGGTTGTGGCCAACCCCAGGAAAAACAGGAAACATCCTGTTAGAATCGTACGATAAAAAGGCATCGTTATTTATTTTTTTGATTGAAGAAGAAAGGAAGAGTCGGATCGACCCTTCCCTGATTTCATTTAGCCCTTGTTGGCAGTTGATGTAGAAGATCTGCCGTTTGGCGACCTGAGCGTCCACACGGTATTGCCATCTCCTGCCGGGGTGCGGAAAGCATCGGTATGCCGGCCTGGCAAGAAAATCTGGACGGTGGCACCACCATGCCCATTATTGAGTTTATTTTCGTTGCCATGTACGATCAGAACAATACAAGTATTTCGATTGGAATACCCCCAGATATATTCATTGGTATCCGCATCATAACCTTCAAAGACGGGTGAGATCTTTTCAGTCGCAGTCTCGCAGATCTCATAAGAAATCGGCACCTCAATGGTTTGGTAGATGGTATCGGTTTTAATGACGGTTTCTCCCTCTACGAGAATCGTATCCCGAACGATGATAACCTCTGGCATCTGACCTTGCTTTTCCAGAAGCTCATTTAGTTTTGCAATGATCAGGTCGAGTTTTTCTTCATTCATCAAATTATCCGCTACGATCTTTTCAATCGTGATGTATTGATTTTGAATCTCCAGCAGCTTGGTAGTCATCTCGGCTCGAAGCAGTTCCAATTCGAGAGATTGGTTGCCCGCATCAATGGCGGCGGTTATACTATCCAGCTGAGTGCTGACTTGGGTAAAGTCGCTGCGTACTTCATTATGCAGCGTTTCGGCCAATTCAACCTGAGTAGCACTTAGGTCAGAGGTATGATCTTTGATTTCATCCTTCATCAAGGAGATGGAACTCTCCAGGGTAAGCATGGAATTCAGGATATCGTCTTTCAGGTCCAGGATCGCTTCATGGTTTCGATCCACTTTTTCTTCAATTCGACCAAGTTCATCTTTATAACAAGAGGAAAGCGTTAGGGCAGTCGCCAGGAAGGCCAATAGGATTTTAATTCGGATCATAATGTATGTATTTAAACGGTTATTTAAATTTGAAACAGCTAAAATTTATTCCAATACAAGGTTTATTTCGGTCTGGGAATTTCCCATCGAAAAAGTCACATCTTGTGCATTAAAAGGCAACATGCCTTTCTCACCTGATGGTATGTGTATTAGCCTTATCTCGTGATTTCGCTTGTAGGACGTTCGACTTGTGGAGCGGTCACCTCCTCGGATAAGTTAAAGTAGTCTTAATGCCGAATAAAAAAAGCCTTCCCCATGGGAGAAGGCTTTCTGAATTCCATGTATGTTCTATCCTACTTCCAAATAGAATGCAACGGATAGAGCTCCAGTTTTTTGATTTGAATGTCAGATCCCGACCGGATGAGTTGGATCTTTGAAAAATCTTCATTCGGAAAAAATAGATCAGTCATCACGATCCGCCCTTGGTCTGCAAATAATTCTGCAGAGCCGACATCCAGAAAAAGATGCATGCTCAGGATGGAATCGGAAGATGTGCTGGGAGCTGTATGAATTTTCGGGGCAAAATCAGCCGAAAAGGAAGTTTTCCCACTTGCCCTGCGGTCGCTGAAATAAACATTGGAAACACCGGCATAGCCTACCCGATAAGCCTCGCCAAGGGTATTGGTTATTTCAAGGTACAAACTATCCTGCCCTCCAGACGGCACCACGGCTTCGATAAGTACCTCCCAGGTTGGAGTGGAAGTTTGCAGTGAACCGGTTAGATCGACCGTGCCGGATTGGAAGGCATCATCCTTGAATTCGATCCCGGCTTGTCGAATTTCTTGGAGTTCCCGCACAGGAATGGATAATAGACGAGGTCCCATTTCAGGGAATTGCCGGAGTGAAAGCTTTCGAGGCAAGGTCATGGCGCTTCGCCAGGTAGTGGTAGGTACCACATTGGCATATTCCCAGTTGCTCATCCAACCCATAAATAAGCGCCTACCGTCTGAATCCGGAATATCCGACCAGGTAACACCGGCATAATTATCCCGGCCGTAGTCCAGCCAGACCGCTTTTTCGTATGCTCCTGTAGCAGCTTCATCCGCAAAATAAATCTGATCTACATGGATATGCCCCCACCCTTCAGAAAACCGATCAACGATTTGGATACGGGCTTTTTTACCGAGCAGATCGGTTACATCCCAATGCTTCCAACCCAAGGTTTCATTATTATTGCCGGTAGCAGTTCGTGCAATTTGCCCTTCCACCAACAAATTCATACAAGTCTGACCCTGATGATTTCCACCTCCAATCAGGAAATTGATCACTGGTTTTGACAGGACAAAGCTGGGTGAAGTAAGTGTACCTTGTGCGTCGTCTTCTCTATGAAAGCTATTGACCAATTGATTGCCAAGGTAGCCCTCTACCGGCTGCTGCCTTGGAAGAGACCCATCCGCAGGGCCATCCCCAAATGCGTCACCTGTAACCGTCCAATCCCCATAACCCTCAGTTTCAAAATCCTCAAACAACTCCCCTGCAGGAATGTAGGCCGGACTTTTTCCCAACACCCGGGATAAAGCCTCGTCTAGCATGAATGTCCCATCTTCAAATTGCCCAATAAAATATTGAGTAGCAGAGCCTCCATTGGGTCCTCCGGAACCAATACTAACCAGCAGTGCCCAATAGGTCTCATCGGTACCTTCCAGTGGAATCGGAAACAAGTCCGGACATTCCCAAACTCCGGCATGGGTTCCCCATTCCCGACCGAAATCGGAACGGTGGCTCCAATCCTTGAGATTCGGAGAGGTATTAAACTTGACATGATCCCAGGCTGCAAGGGTCAAAATCCACTCCTGGCTACGATCATCCCAGATCACTTTAGGATCTCGAAAGTCTCGAATTCCCGGGTTGGGAATGACGGGATTGCCTTGATACTTGGTCCAGGTGCGCCCTTTGTCCTTACTATAGGCAATACTCTGATATTGAAAATCAATAGAGCCATCCATTTCTCCTTTTGGATCATGATGGGTAAATATGGCAACCAAAAGAGGTTGGCCATTCTCACCAAAACCAGACGTGTTGTTCCAATCAACAACCGCACTACCCGAAAAAATATAACCCAGTGAATCGGGATACAAAGCAATAGGTAAATGTTCCCAATGGACCAGGTCTTTGCTTACCGCATGGCCCCAATGCATGGGCCCCCAGACCGTTGAATCCGGATAATATTGATAAAATAAGTGGTATTCCCCTTCGTAATAGACCATCCCGTTGGGGTCATTCATCCACTTGGCAGACGGAGAAAAGTGGAATTGAAGCCGATGGGGTTCAGAAAACCTAGAAGTTGACTTTTCCAAGGTACCCGGCGAACAGGACCAGGAAACCATATAAACCAGAGTATGTAACAAAATCCTTTGGGTCAACACTTGTCGGTTAGCCATTAGTGATCTACTGTTTTTTAGTGGGAATTAAAAAGAAAAAGAGTAAATAGGCCAGGCTAAAAAATGGATGCTTATTCAGTTGATCTGATATGAAGGCTAACTTCCCCGCTCGCCAATAAACTGTTCGATTTGGAAAGCAGAAAGGCGATTAGTAGCTCCACTTTGGGTAGCAACTAAAGCCCCCGCAGCAGATCCTTTCTTCAGACATTCATTTGGATCCGCTCCAGTAGCCATAGCCCAAAGGAAGGTAGCGAAAAATGCATCGCCGCTTCCAATCGTATCTTGGACCTGTATCGGAAAACCACCTTGCTGATACCATCCTTTATTGTCCAAATAACAAGCTCCATCCTTACCAAGCGTACAAATGATTCCCTCCCAACCAAACTGACGGCGCAACTGAGTCATTTGTTCTTGTTGATTTCCACGAACAGAATACCAATTGGCCAGTATTTCCAGTTCATCGTCATTGACCTTGACCAGATCCGCTTTCGTTAATAAAGGATCAAGCAATTCTTTTGAGTAAAAGGGTTCCCTCAGATTTACATCAAAGGCTCGAAATGGAGCTACATCCAATAATTGAAATAAGGTTTCCCGAGATACTGAAGAACGAGCCACAAGGCTTCCAAACACAAACAGGTCTGCAGCTCTTACTACCGCAGCTAGGGCAGGATTCACTTCAATAAAATCCCAGGCTACCGGATGCACAATTTCATAAGAAGGTTGCCCACCGGCACTTAATTGGACTTTTACGATTCCCGTCAAATGATCCAGGTCAACCTGAATTAAATCACTCTTCAACCCCTTTTCGCTTAAAAATTCAAGCAACTCCTTTCCCAACTCATCCTCTCCAACTCTACTGATCAGGCTAGCCTTAAGTCCTAAATTCCCTGCCTGGAAAGCTACATTCATAGGTGCCCCGCCGACCACTTTACCGTTGGGTAGCATATCCCAGAGAACCTCTCCGTAACAGACTATCTTTTTTGTGGATTCCATGCCTTATTAGGTTTTACAAGAGTTAGAAGGTGTTATCAAGGATGTTGGAGGGAACCGTTTTTTCTCTTTCCACCATCATATCTTCCAATTCTTCCAAGGACCTTCCTTTGGTCTCAGGCATGATGCGCCACACCCAAAGCAGCTGCAAGACCATCATAAAAGCGAAAAAGGCGAAAACCGGCCACGGATTCAGGCCGAAAATGCCTTCTTCCTTGTCAATAAAAATGGGGGTTAACAGCGTGATTAGGGCTGCAAAAACCCAGTGCGTGCCGGACCCCCAGGATTGCCCCATGGCCCGCACTTGATTGGGAAATATCTCGGAAATAAAGACCCAGATCACTGCGCCTTGCCCAACCGCATGGGAGGCAATGAACAAGAGCAGGAAAAAGAGCATGAAATTAGGGCTGGCACCAGCGTAGAACGAATAAGCCGTCATAGCCAGACTGATGATGTAACCGACCGAACCAATATACATGAGGGTTTTGCGGCCAACCCGATCGATCAGGTACATGCCCAGCAGAGTGAACAGAAGATTGATGCCCCCGATCGCTATGGAATTGAACAGGGAATCCTGAGATGCAAGCCCCGCACGTTCCAGCAATTCCGGAGCATAATATAACACAAAGTTGATCCCGGACCATTGGTTGAAAAAGGCCAGCATGAAGGCCAAGAGTATAGGCCGATTGTATTTACCTGAAAAGAAAGGTTCTGAGGTTCCGCTGGGAACCAAATCCTGTTCGATCTCTTTCAATTTCGTTTCCGCCTGCTCCGGAGTAATGATGCTGAGAATCTCCAGCGCTTTTTGGTGATCGTGTTTTTTAAGCGCCAACCAACGCGGGCTATTTGCTATGGTTAGCACAAACAGCGAATAGGTTAAAGCAGGAATAGCCTCAACGCCCAACATAAAGCGCCAATCGTTGGCTCCGCCTACACCATCCAACAACCAATTGGAAATAAAGGCGATCAGGATGCCGAATACGATCATAAACTGGTACAGTGCTACCAGTTTACCTCGATTTTGAGAACTGGAAATCTCGGAAATGTAAGTAGGTGCCGCCACCGAAGAAGCGCCAACACCGAGGCCCCCAATAAACCGGAAAAAAGAAAAAATATAGGGGTCGGGAGCAATGGCCGATCCCAAAGCAGAAGCCAGGTATAAAATACCAATCCAGAATAAAGTCTTTTTGCGCCCAAACCGATCACAGGGAATTCCACCTAACAAAGCGCCAAGCACCGTTCCCCAAAGGGCCATAGACATGATGAATGTACCATGGAAAAAAGGAGAAGTATCCCAAAGTTCCTTAATAGGTAAGTTCGCCCCGGATATTACCACGGTGTCAAAGCCAAACAAAAAACCGGCGAGAGCGACAGTTAGGGACCAAAGGAGTGTTTGTTTATTATCCATAAATTGGCTTTATCGTCTTGTGTAAACCAATAAACGAAAGATTCTGCCAATGTTTGGCATGTCAGCGCTCTATTTGGGTTCCTAGAGGCTTGCAAAATGGATGATTCTAACATTTGAAAGGAGTTCCCGAATGATCCCAATTTTTTCGTAAGCATGAGAAATGATTTTCGTCAATTCTAGTAGGTATTCCCTATCTTATCTTCGCTTGAAATCCCAACAGCATGTTTACGGATCCGAGGGAGCATACAAACACCCAGCCTAAAGAGGCCGAGCCAAAAGCCTGTCATCATTGTGGGGAACCTTGCCCGAATCCACCTATTTCCAATGGGCTGAATTCCTTTTGCTGTGTGGGTTGCCAAACCGTCTATGAGATCCTGCATGAAAACGGCCTGCAGAAATTTTATGAGATCGATCCCGCTGCCGGCCAGACCCAACGTCAACAAAAGGCTAGTCGATATGCTTTTCTAGAGGACGACTCTGTGGTGGAACGGTTAGTAGATTTCTCCAGTCCGGATATGGAAAAGGTTACGCTCTTACTGCCCCAGATCCATTGTGCTTCCTGCGTCTGGCTGCTCGAAAACCTGCACCGCCTGGAGCCGGCCGTTCGAGAATCGCGTGTCCATTTTCCCAAAAAGGAATTGTACCTAACCTACGATCCGCAAAAGACCTCCCTTAAAAGTACAGCAGAACTATTGCATCGGGTTGGCTACCCGCCCGAAATCAACCTTAGCAACCTGGATTCTGGCGCGAAGCCAGGCATGAATCGACGACTGATCTACCAGCTGGGGGTTGCTGGATTTGCGTTTGGCAATATCATGCTGCTCAGCTTCCCGGAGTACCTAAACCTGAGTCAGGAAACCTATGAATTCTACTTCCAGACCTTCGCCTACCTGAATCTGATGTTGGCCCTGCCGGTGGTTTTCTTTAGCGGTTGGGATTATTTGCGTTCCGCCTGGATCGGAATTCGCAATAAGCATCTAAACATTGATGTACCAGTATCGCTCGGCATCCTGGCCATTTTTGGACGCAGTACTTATGAGATCCTCAGTCAAACCGGCCTCGGGTACCTGGACAGTCTGGCAGGGCTCGTCTTTTTTCTCTTGGTGGGCAAATGGTTTCAGCAGCGAACCTACTATCGCCTGTCGTTTGACCGGGACTATAAGTCCTACTTCCCCATCGCTGCCCAACGAAAAACAGCCGGTGATTGGCAATCCGTCTCCCTGGACCAACTCCAACCCGGCGATGTATTGCTGATTCGCCATGGCGAACTCATCCCGGCTGATAGTATTTTGCTGAAAGGAGAAGGGTTTGTGGACTACAGTTTCGTAACCGGGGAATCCGAAACCGTTTCCCAGCAAACGGGCGACAAACTATTCGCCGGAGGCCGGCAAATGGGCGGCCCCTTAGAAATCAGCCTGACCAAAGAAGTTTCGCAAAGTTACCTGACCCAACTTTGGAACAACGACATTTTCACTAAAGAAAAGGAAGGTCGGGCCGTTCGCTTGGCAGATACCATCGGTACCTGGTTTACCTTCTCCATTTTGGGTATTGCCCTCTTGACCTTTCTCTGGTGGGCGCCGCAGGACATAGGAATTGCGTTTAATGCCACTACGGCGGTCCTGATCATTGCCTGCCCGTGTGCGGTTGCCTTGGCCATACCCTTTATTTTTGGAAATGCAATCCGACTACTAGCCCGTAAAGGCTTCTTCCTCAAAAATCCGGCCGTACTGGAGCAGCTTACCCGTTTTAATTCGGTGGTACTGGATAAAACCGGAACGCTGACCAGGAGTAAAGCGGGAGCGGTCACGTTTGATGGGACACCACTGACAGCCACAGAAATGGATCAACTGATCGCCCTGGTCCACCCCTCCACACATCCGTTAAGCCGACAGATTCGGGATTACTGCCTTTCGCTTTCCTCTGATCAGCAATCCCTTCCGATTCAAGGCTGGGAAGAACAAGTGGGCAAAGGCATAGAAGCTACTGTGGCCGGCACCTGCCTTCGGCTTGGTTCCGCTTCCTTTGTAGAAGGTGCATCTATGGAGTCCAACGGACAGGCCACCACTGTTTTTCTGGCTAAGGATGGGGTATTGCGGGGCACATTCCACATTCAGAATACCTTTCGCGAAGGGCTTTCCCAGCTTGTTGCTTATTTTCAAAAGCAGGATATATCCATCAGTCTGCTGACTGGAGATAACGATCGCCAAAAATCCGCTTTGGAAGACCAACTGGGACCGGAGGCCAAGCTTCTTTTTCAGCAGGCCCCACAGCACAAACTTGATTACGTACAAGACTTGCAAAAGCACGGCCGGGAAGTGCTCATGTTGGGCGACGGTCTGAACGATGCCGGTGCCTTGAGCCAAAGCGACTGCGGGCTGGTCTTGACGGAGCAAAATGGATCCTTTACACCGGCTTCCGACGGGGTCCTGCACGCCGATTCTTTTGGGTTATTATCCACCTTTTTTCGGTTTGCCAAAGCGTCTGTTCGCCTGGTGTATCTGGCCTATAGCCTGGCTTTTATATACAATGTGATCGGACTAAGTTTTGCTGTACAAGGTGCTCTATCTCCAGTGATCGCCGCGATTCTGATGCCATTAAGTTCGATCACGATCGTGGTATTTGGCTTGTTGTCCAGCACCTGGGTAGCCTGGCGGATGAAGATTCTCTGACGATAGGCAGTAGGCAGGACTAAATACCAATTCTGAGGAATCTTCAACTCGGGTTTTTTTTCAACAACCATTCTCTTTAGTTACATCCCCTCGAATTTCATACCATTTTTACTTGGGTCAGTATTATCAACTCAATATACCCATCTGGCCTTATACAACCGCCTTCCAGGGAATGTGATAGAATGATCAGGCCCCCGCAAGTTGACACGCCTGGACCACCAGGAAGTTTCCGCCTGGATAAAGACCAGTCGATTGGTGTTCGGATGGATATCAATCGCTTTTACATCTTTTTGCCCGGATAATGGAGAAAACACCTTGAACTCAGCCGTTGACTTGTTGAAGGTCCATACATCCTCATACCCTGTGAGCAACAATAGGTTTGGATCTTTGGGATGTGGCATCAGATCATGCCCGCCTAAACCTGGAATCGACCAAGATTGTTGGATTTGCAATCTAGGCGTATTGGAATTCCAATTTACCAGCTCATATGCCTTGAGTTCACTATAGCCTAATGCATAGAGCAATTTTTGCCCCTGATCCCAAACCAGTCCATGACCTGAATACAGACTGTCCAGAAACAAGGATTTCTCGGGCTGATTCAAGTCGAACACTTCGATTCGATTTCCTTTGGGATGGGTCGATCCGGCAACTGCGACACGGTCATTGGGCAAGACCTCTGCAGAATGAGCATTCCCCACAAAGGCATAAAACCGTACTTCTTGAGTTGATCGCTCAACGTAGGCCACCCCACCAACTGAAGCCGTCAATAATACAAAGGCACCGCCTTGGATTGGCTTACATTCATCGATATGATTAAAGAGGTCCGTCCGGTAAAACTCAGGTAAATCCAATGCTTCTGTAGCAACCCAGCTCCAAATGATTTTGGGAATCGTATCGGTTTATGCATCAATCTCAAAAATATCTACCCGATTGTCACCGCATACTACTAGCTCATAGCTGGCAGTATGCTGGCCATAGAACAAGGTCTGGAAACCAATGAGCCCGAAAAAAGATAAAATCGAAAGGTTCAGGCTATTCATAACAGTATGTATTTGGGAACGAGTAATTTAAATTCCAATGCCCAAAATGGCCTAGGGCTACAAGCTTGAGCGTATTCCTAGGTACTAGTATTCGTTACTCCCCACTTGCAATTTAACTCGTCATTCGTCACTTCAAACTTGGCATTTGCCATTCATCATTTGTAATTCGTCACTCCACACTCCGCATTCGTCATTCGTAATTTGCCATTCGCCACTTGTAATTTGCCACTCGACGATTGTCAACCGAGGGACGTCTTCCACCTACCTTATAACATTATCCTCACGCTGCCAATTTTACCACTTCAAAACTGACAAAAATCATTTTTTTACCCTATATTGATCATGAGCGGGCCATAATCCCGCCGGTAATTTGGACAAACAAAAAACAAGCACCGCATGGGAGTTCTCTTTCTTCTCATTGGAATAAGTTTAGTCGTTGCCGTCGGTTTCCTGGGCGCCTTTCTCTGGGCAGTCCGGGCCGGGCAATTCGACGATGACGTTACCCCTTCCATGCGGATCCTCTTGGATGATGAATCAAACCAAACCAACGACAACAACTAAAAATCTGCTAACCTAATGGCTCAATTGGAACAATTTAGCTATGACAACGCCATCGTTCGGAAATTTGCCATAGCTACGGTCATATTCGGCGTTATTGGAATGTTGGCCGGCCTCTTGCTGGCTTTTCAGATGTACCTCCCCTCCTTTAATTTTGGAAATCCTTACACCACCTTCGGGCGGATTCGTCCCCTGCACACCAACGCCGCTATCTTTGCTTTTGTGGGTAACGGGATTTACATGGGGGTGTATTATTCTTTGCAACGACTGCTTAAGACGCCCATGTATAGTAAAGTGCTGAGCGAAATCCATTTTTGGGGTTGGCAGGCGATCATTCTGGCAGCGGCGATTACGCTTCCCCTGGGTATCACCAGCTCCAAAGAATATGCCGAATTGGAGTGGCCGATCGATATTGCGATCGCACTGGTCTGGATCGTTTTTGGGATCAACATGTTCGGTACTATTCTGAAGCGCCGGGAAAATCACCTCTACGTAGCCATTTGGTTTTACATCGCTACTTGGGTAACAGTTACTGTGCTTCACGTAGGCAACAACCTTGAGGTACCGGTAAGTCTGTGGAAAAGCTATCCGGTATTTGCCGGCGTACAAGATGCTTTAGTCCAATGGTGGTACGGACACAATGCTGTGGCCTTCTTTCTGACGACCCCCTACCTGGGATTGATGTACTATTTCCTGCCCAAAGCAGCCAATCGACCGGTTTATTCCTACAAACTATCTATCATCCACTTCTGGGCTTTGATTTTCATTTATATCTGGGCCGGCCCGCACCACCTGCTCTACACTTCCCTGCCCGATTGGGCGCAGAGCCTGGGAACGGTATTTAGCATAATGTTGATTGCACCTTCCTGGGGTGGTATGTTGAACGGACTACTTACCCTGAGAGGAGCCTGGGACCGGGTACGACAAGACCCGATCCTGAAATTCATGGTGGTTTCGGTTACCGCTTACGGTATGTCGACCTTTGAAGGCCCCATGCTTAGTATCAAATCGGTCAATGCCATCAGCCACTTTACGGACTGGACCATTGGCCACGTGCACATTGGTACCTTGGGCTGGAATGGCTTTCTGACTTTTGGTATTCTCTACTGGTTGATCCCCAAAATCTATCAAACCAAACTGGCAAGCACTCGCCTGGCCAATGCCCACTTCTGGATCGGAACGCTAGGTATTCTGTTTTATGCCATTCCGCTGTATTGGGCCGGATGGACGCAAAGCCTGATGTGGAAGCAGTTCACTCCGGAGGGCTTGCTTAAATATGGCAACTTCCTGGAAACCGTCACTCAAATTCTGCCCATGTACATCATGCGTTCCGTAGGTGGTACGTTGTATCTGGCTGGGGTTATCATGATGGTCGTGAACTTGTGGCGCACCATGATGCAAGGTAAATTCCAGGCTGCAGAACCTGCAGAAGCTCCTGCCCGAGTAGCCTATGTCCCTCACAAGGGAGAACACTGGCATCGCTGGATTGAGCGTCGGCCAATCCAACTGTTGATCGGAGCTACCATAGCCATCCTGATAGGAGGTATGGTGGAAATATTCCCCATGATGCTAATCGATAACCAAGTGCCCAAAATCGCAAGCGTTCAGCCTTACACACCGCTGGAGCTTGCCGGACGGGATATCTACATCCGGGAAGGCTGCCTGGGCTGCCACTCCCAAATGGTACGCCCCTTCCGTTCTGAAACCGAGCGGTATGGCGAATACTCCAAGTCCGGAGAATTCATTTATGACCGGCCTTTCCTTTGGGGTTCCAAACGTACCGGACCAGACCTCCATCGCCTGGGAGGAAAATATCCCGACTCCTGGCATTACAACCATATGAACCAGCCAACCAGCACTTCGGCGGGCTCCATCATGCCTCCCTATCCTTGGTTGCTGAAAGATGAGTTGAATACGAAACTGATACCGGCCAAGATCCGGGCCCTCCAAACTCTCGGTACGCCCTACGAACCCGGTTATGACCAAATTGCTGTCGAAGATTTGGAGACTCAAGCCCTTTCTATTGCCAACAATTTGCGTTCGGAAGGAATCGTCGACGACCAACTGGAGAAAAAAGAAATCATTGCTTTGATCGCCTATTTGCAGCGGCTTGGTACGGATATCAAGCCCAAAGCACAGGCAGGTAATTAAAAAACAGATAAGAGATCATGTTCAAATATCTCCTGGAAGGAAGCGATATCAATTGGATGGCGATTTTCGCCCTGGTTACCTTCTTCACCCTATTTGCCATCATATTATATACCACATTCAAAAGCAAGCCGGCCTACATCCAACACATGGCTAATCTTCCGCTGGAAGAAGACAGTCCGGCTTCCCAAAACCACAAAAACGAAAGCCCATCATGAAAATGAGTATCAAATTAGCCGCTCTGACTGCCCTTTTGCTATCGGCCCAAAGTGGTTTGTTTGGCCAGAGCGAAGCAGGAGCCTCCCCCATTGGTTATGGACAGTGGTTTAGCTACGGCTTGCTCGCACTTGCTATTGTGGTAATTACCGCGGCCATCATTGCCCTGTTTCAGTTGCTGAATATCATGATCAAGATCCAGCAGATCAAGATCTATGAAGAAGCCGGCATGGAAGCTTTCCTGGAAGAGTCGCGCAAACCCAGAACTAATCTCTGGGCAAGCTTATATGAGCGTATGACACGGGTGGTTCCCGTAGAGAAAGAAGAGGATATCCTGATGGACCACAATTACGATGGGATCAAAGAATTGGATAATCGACTACCGCCCTGGTGGGTAGCCCTTTTCTACGTGACCATCATTTTTGCCGTGGCCTACATGACCTATTATCATTTTGCAGGCTTGGGGATGAGCTCTGCAGAAGCCTATACAGCTGAGATGCAGCGGGCAGAAGAACAAACAAGAGCCTTTCTTGCACGCCAGACCAACAGTGTGGATGAGAATACCGTGGTGCTGCTCACCGATGAGCACGATCTGGCAACCGGTGCCAATATTTTTATGGCCAATTGCGTAGCCTGTCATGGCGCTTTGGGTGAAGGTGGCATCGGACCCAATTTAACCGATGAATTCTGGTTGCACGGAGGGGGTGTCAAAGACGTATTCCGTACGGTAAAATACGGGGTAATTGAAAAAGGGATGACGCCTTGGAAGGCCCTGTTAAGGCCTGTAGAAATGCAGCAAGTAGCCAGTTATGTAATGAGTTTGCAAGGTACTGATCCACCTAACGCCAAGGAGCCTCAAGGTGAAAAGTATGTACCGAAAGCAACCGATACGGAGGCCCCTGCTGAAGAGGAAACCATGTTGGGCCTGGCCGGTGAGTAAGATCACAAAAGTAGGCCTGCCATCCAGTTAACTTGGCATTGAATATCAAAATCGACAAATCCAATGAGTGCGCAACCCATCCAAGATACCGAAGCCTTCCGGGATAGCATTTCTACTGTCGATAAGGAAGGCAAACGCGTATGGATCTACCCTAAAAAGCCAAAAGGCAGATTCTACAAATGGCGGACTTGGCTCAGCTGGGTTTTGTTGGCCTTTTTATTTGGAGCCCCGTTCGTGAAAATTGACGGGGAGCAATTGCTGCTGTTCAATATTATCGAACGGAAGTTTGTGATCTTTGGACTGGTATTTGCCCCACAGGATTTTTATCTGTTCGTTTTGGCCATGATCACTTTTATGGTCTTCATCGTGCTATTTACTGTGGTGTTCGGTCGATTGTTTTGCGGATGGATTTGCCCACAAACCATTTTCATGGAAATGGTCTACCGCAAGATCGAATA
This sequence comes from uncultured Saprospiraceae bacterium, assembly GCA_964641965.1. Classification (GTDB taxonomy): domain Bacteria; phylum Bacteroidota; class Bacteroidia; order Chitinophagales; family Saprospiraceae; genus JAJDFU01. Next base: position 27,870 of record CAZXLD010000013.1, read on the forward strand.
TTGGCTGGAGGGCGATGCCAATCAACAGCGAAAACTGAATAAAGCACCCTGGACTTTCAATAAGATCTGGCGAAAAGGACTGAAGTTTGCCCTCTTTTTTGGAATTGCTGTTTTGGTAGCCAATACATTCCTAGCCTACATCATCGGTTCGGAGGAAGTGATCAATATTGCGACTCAACCGGTTAGTCAAAACCTGGGTGGCTTTATTGCCATGATTATCTTCTCCCTGGTTTTCTTTTTTGTATTTGCCTACATGCGGGAACAGGTTTGTATCGCAATCTGCCCGTACGGCCGCCTGCAAGGGGTCATGCTGGATCAGAATTCGATCGTCGTTGCCTATGATTTTGTTCGTGGCGAGCCGCGCGGGAAGATCAAAAAGAAGAAAAAAGTAGCCGCCAAAAGTGAAAATCCGGTCGTCGGTATTCAACAAATGGTGGCTAGCGCAGCTTCCCCAACCGGTCTGGCAGAACAGGCTCCAACCGAGCCCGAACTGGGAGATTGTATCGATTGTAAGCTCTGCGTGCAGGTTTGCCCCACCGGTATCGATATTCGGAATGGTACCCAGTTGGAATGCATCAATTGTACCGCCTGCATGGATGCTTGCGACGAGGTTATGGAAAAGATAGACCGTCCCCTGGGCTTGATTCGATACGACAGCTACAACGGCATTGTAGAACAAAAGCAAAAAATCTTCAATACCCGGGTGACAGCTTATTCGGTGGTGTTAGGCATTCTGTTATTGATCAATGGAATTTTGTTGACCAGCCGAAACGACGTGGATGTTTTGATCCTGCGCTCCCAGGGACAAACCTATCGCATGGTCAATGAACAAACGATCAGTAATCTGTACACTTTTGATATCATCAATAAGACTAAAACGGAAATGCCGATCGAATTCAAGTTGGTCGGGATTGATGGGGTGATCAAGATGGTCCCGGAAGGGGCAGTACCCAGGACTATCCCGAATGACGTCACGAAAGGAGTTTTCATCGTAGAATTAGATCCCAAGGACCTGGATGGGCAATCCACCAAAATCAAATTTGAAGTATATTCAGAGGGCAGGTTGATGGATAAGGTGACAACTGGATTCCTTGGGCCGATAAATGGAAATTAAGTAGATGGTATCAAGTAGAAGGAAAAGAGTCGCACCATCAACCGTTAAACTAAATTGAATGCGTAAGATAAAATGGCATTGGGGTACAGGCATTGCGGTTACCTACACAGTTTTTGTAGGCGTACTTGTATTCGCCGTTATCAAAAGTACCACCTTCGATAACAGTTTGGTCGTGGAGGATTACTACGCCAAAGACATTGCTTACCAACAGCACTACGATAAGCTCGCGAATAGTCTAGCTTTGGATCAAGATCTAAATATTCAACTTGAGCGCCCCAACCTGGAACTTCAGTTTCCTACCGATTTAGGCAAGGTAACAGGTGAGGTTTATTTTTTCTCTCCCTCTAAAAGCCAACTGGACTTCAAAGTCCCTATCCAGATCAATGCTGATGGATGGCAGTCTATTCCAACCCAACAGGTCCAACCCGGTCTTTGGCTGGTTAAGGTAGATTGGCAGGCGGGAGGCAAACCCTACTATCAGGAAAAACGAATCTTTTTTTAATGGCCTTATACACGGCATTTTTATTGGGTTTGGCAGGGAGCATGCATTGCGTCGGCATGTGTGGGCCCATTGCGATGGCCTTGCCGTACCAATCCCAAAGCCGGCTAGGTACATTTTCAAATATTTTACTCTACAATAGTGGTAGAATCCTCACCTATTCGATTCTAGGCTTTTTATTAGGGGTGGTAGGACAAACCTTCGCCCTGGCAGGCATCCAAACCTATGTTTCCATTGGCTTGGGTATACTTATTTTGATTGCTGCTCTGTTTTCCATCAATCTGGAATATCAATTACTACAGCTACCAGCATTGAATCGGCTCAATACCTGGGTAAAACAGCAGCTCAGCAGCTTGTTGAGTCGCAAAAAAGCTTCTACTCTATTTAGTGTAGGTATGCTAAACGGTTTACTTCCCTGCGGACTGGTGTATATGGCAGTGGTAGGTGCCCTAACGGCTCCAAGTGTTTTGGAAGGAAGTGCGTACATGGCTCTCTTTGGGTTGGGTACCCTGCCTTTGCTGGCGTTTACGGCTTTTTTCGGTCAGTTTATTCATCTAAAATGGCGAGTCTATGCCCGAAAGCTAATTCCTTTGGTCCTGACGGGTATGGCCATCTTACTCATCCTTAGAGGCATCCAATTTGATGTTCCTAACGACTTTCGTTTTCTGAAGGCAGCCTCCGACATACCCATGTGTAATTGAGCATAAGCAAATTCCTTTTTTCAGTCTCAGTCAACTTGAATTAGTAGACTTAAGCTTGTCTTTGAACCGCCATTAGGCTCAGCTATTTCCAACATATATTAGGGTAAAGCCAAATTGCCCACATAAATATTGGCTTCTACTAGATTGGGCCTGATTTAGTTATATAGTAAAAATACTTCTCCATATTTACTATGGCCTTTCTCAGCATTGAAAAATGTTATCAAAATCTAAAAATCATCATCCCATGATCAAATAAGTGGATTCCATGTTACAATTGCGAACACACACTCGCAAAGCCGGATACACATGAAACAACCTTCTACCCTTCTATTCTTTTCCCTATTTATTCTTAGTACATTCAAATCCTTACAGGGGCAGCCGATGCAACCTGCTGCTCCAATTCCAGCTGAAGAGATTACTGTAGAGGGGATCTTAATCGATGAAGAAACTGAGGAGCCTCTTTCCTTTGCTACCGTTGCCATGTATTCGGCTCGGGACAGTTCTATGGTGTCCAATGCAGTATCCGAAATGGATGGTGGATTTCAGATGAAAGTGCCTCCCGGAACCTACTATGCTGTTGTTCAATATGTTGGCTTTGAGAACAAAACGATTTCAACGATTCGGGTAAGTGCTACTGAAGATAAACTGGATCTAGGCAAGGTTACCTTGGCGTCCGATGCCATTTCCCTGCAAGAGGTGGAAGTACGCGCCGAACGGAGCCAAATGCAGTTTCAACTGGACCGACGGGTTTTTAATGTGGGAAAGGATTTGACCAATGCCGGTAATTCCGCAGCAGACATTCTGGATAAAGTACCTTCAGTTAGTGTAGATCCGGAGGGTAACGTAAGCTTGAGAGGAAGTCAAAGTGTGCGCATCCTGGTTAATGGACAACCTTCCGGACTACTTAGTGCAGGGGAGACGGAAGCCCTGCTTCGGATGCAAGGCGATATCATTGAGAGTATTGAGGTGATCACCAACCCATCGGCCCGGTATGAAGCGGAAGGAGAAGCCGGTATTATCAACATCATTTTAAAGAAAAACCAGGATAAAGGCTTCAATGGATCTTTCGGGCTAACTGCCGGGTTTCCCCAAAACTTCGGCGGTTCATACAATCTCAATTATCGACAGCAAGATTTTAACTTCTTTTCCAACTTTGGTGTCGATTACCGGAAAGTGCCCGGTGGGGGATATTCTACCCAACGCTTCTTTGAGAATGGTATCCCTACCGAATTCTACACCAGTGAAACGGATCAATTGAGAGGAGGTATTGGAGGGTATGTTCAATTTGGGACCGACTGGAATATTGACCAGCACAATGTGTTGACAGGTTCCCTCCTCTACAGAGTGGGCCGCGACAATAATAATGCTACCATTACCTATCGGGATTTGGATGGGGATGAAAACCTGCTCAATACAACCGTCCGTGACATCAATGAGATTGAGAATGAGAATAATTTCGAAACTTCCATCCTGTACAAACGCACCTTTGAAGAAGATAAAAGAGCGTGGACCGTCAATGTCAGTTACATCCTGGACGAGGAGACAGAGATTGCAGATTATACAGAAAAAAATGACCTGGACCCCAACCCCATTGTTCAAAAATCGACTAATGAGGAGGATGAATTCAACTACTTATTACAGACGGATTACGTACACCCAATCGGAGAAAAATCAAAATTGGAAGGTGGGCTGAGAGCTGCACTTCGGACAGTTAACAATAATTTTTCCGTTTCAGAGCAACAGGCCGGTGGAGGTTTCGAAACATTACCCAATTTCGATGACCAACTCAGATACCAGGAAAATATCTATGCCGCTTACTTTATCGGTGCTCATGAAGTGGGGCCCATTAGCATACAAGGAGGGCTTAGAGCTGAACTATCAGATATAAATGTCGAACTGGTTAAATCAGGCGAGTCCAACGATCAGAACTATTTGAGCCTTTTCCCCAGCGCATCCCTTTCCTACAAGTTATCCGATAAAGATCAAATTCAGGCCAGCTACAGCCGGAGGATCAGCCGGCCCTATTTCAGACGCCTCCTCCCCTTTTCCAACTTTAATAACCCAAGGAATAACTCTATAGGTAATCCGAATCTGCAACCCGAATTTACCAACTCTTACGAGACCGGCTACCTGCATTATTTTGGGAAAGGATCTTTGCTGGCTAATGTATACTACCGGCATACCACCGGGGTTATCCAACGTATCATTCTCCCTTCAGATGATGGAACCACCATCCGCTTTCCGGTCAACCTGGCCACCCGAAACGCCATCGGAATTGAAGGAAACTTCTCTTATGAACTCACCTCCTGGTGGGATATCAATGCCAATTTTAATTTCTTCCGAGAGATCATTGACGGCTCCTTTGAAGGGGTGAGTTATGCCGCCGATACATACGCCTGGAATGGTCGAATCAACACCAAAGTAGGAATCGGTGAACAGGTCACCGTCCAAGGGTCATTTGATTACGATGCTCCCCAACGGAATACCCAAGGAAGAGAACTTTCTTCTTATGCATTGGACCTGGCTATTGCAGTGGAGGTATTCTCCGGTAAAGGAACCTTATCGCTCAATGGAAGAGATTTGCTCAATAGCCGAAGACGGTTTAACATCGTTGATACACCAGATTACCAATCCGAAGATTTCTTCCAATGGAGACGATCTCAGCAGGTAACCCTCCAATTTAACTACCGACTGAATCAGGATAAAAAACCCGATTTTTCTAAAAGCCGATAACACCGGTTTTAAGGAAAGAGCCGGTTGCTCAGCAACTGCAGTTCGCCGGAATTGACCGTTGCGCAGGCCCTTCAGAATGGTTTTCGTTGACTGGGTGAAAAATGTCACCCTGCCTGTTCTTGAATCCTAAAATGGAATTGGAGAACTTTCTGAATCTAAGTGTTCAGACTAGTGCAAACCACCAAACAGGCAATAAAATCCAATTCATTTTCTCTTCCGCTCGCTCATGCCTATGCCTCAGAGGATCTCCTTAACCACCTGAATGTTTCTCCTCAAAAAGGACTATCTGAAAAAGAAATCTGGAGCCAAAGGGCCAAATACGGTCCCAATCGGTTGAAAGCTTATCGCCCCAAACCCTGGTGGAAAATTTTATGGGAGCAATTCTTTAATCCAATCATCTACCTGCTGATTGGTGCAACTCTACTTTCTTTTGTCTTTAGCGAATGGCTGGAAGGGACGGCTATTATCGTTGTGATTTTACTGACCGTACTGATTGGTTTTTTCATGGAATGGCAGGCAATACGATCTATGGAAGCCTTACGGCAGATGGCCCAAACCCATTGTCGGGTCATGCGCAAAGGTAAAGAGCAGACCATAGGGGCTGAAGAGCTGGTTCCAGGGGATATGCTCCTATTGGAAATGGGGGAAGTGGTTCCAGCTGACGGCCGGGTAATCCAACATGAAAATCTGGCAGTCAAAGAGTCTGCGCTGACCGGAGAAAGTACACAAGTAGATAAGCATAACCAGCCCCTTTCCGAGCAAACTCCGATGATCGACCGGACCAATATGGTTTTCAATGGCACCCTGGTCAGCCGAGGATTTGGGAAGGTCTTGGTAACTGCTACCGGGGAGGATACGGAATTGGGTCAAATCAGTCGGTTGACAAAAGCCGCTTCAGCATCCGTCACCCCTTTAGAAAAAAAATTGAACAGTCTGAGCCGGAAATTGATCTGGGTCACCTTTGGGCTTATGCTGCTCATCCTGGGGGCCGGATTGGTCCAGGGGAAAGACCTGATCCTGATGGTGAAAACTGCAATAGCCCTGGCAGTAGCGGCTATACCGGAGGGGCTTCCGATCGTTGCGACTATTGCACTGGCAAGAGGTATGCTACGCTTGAGTAAACAAAAGGTAATCATAAAAAACCTGCAAGCCGTACAAACGCTGGGTGAGGTAAGCACCATTTGCACAGATAAAACAGGTACCCTCACCGAAAATAGCATGGAGGTGAAGGAGTTTTATCCCAACCTACCAGAACTTGGGCCTATTGGAGCGAATCCAAACCCTGCGGTATCCCAAGAAAACATAGAAAACTTAATTCGGATTAGCATACTTTGCAATGATGCCCGCCAAAACGAAAACAACCAATGGGTAGGAGATGCCCTGGATGTAAGTCTGCTGGAATGGGTGGAAACACTCGGCTATCGTATCCAGGAGTTTCGAAAGGATCATCCGGAAATTTTGGAGATCCCGTTTGACACCGAATCCAAAATGATGGCAACTGTCAATCAATCCGAGAAGGGTTGGATAGTAAGTGTAAAGGGAGCTGTAGAAAATGTGCTCGAGCATTGCTCGGGCGAATGGCAGCAAGATGGAATAAAGCCTATTACCCAACAGGGAAAGCTATGGTTGGAAGAAACCGAACGGATGGCGGCTCGGGGTTTGCGTACCCTGGCGTTTGCCTATCGAAAGGTAGAGACTCCCCCTCAGCCGGAGGAAACCATTCAAGATTTAATCATGCTGGGATTGATGGGGTTCCGGGACCCACCAAGAAAAGACATCCGGCATGCTATGGAAACTTGTCATAAGGCAGGTATAAAGGTAGTCATGGTTACAGGGGATCATCCGGAAACCGCACGAAATATTGCTCAAGAGGTGGGTCTGCTACCAGAGGAAGAAAAGAAAAATACAGTCTTGAACGGTGGACAATTAGAAGCCGGGCTCCACGCTGACTCCGAACGAAAACAACAAATCCTGGACGCTTATGTCTTTGCACGGGTAAATCCAGCCCAGAAATTAGCGCTAGTCGAAACCCTTCAACAGGATGGCCGGATCATCGGTATGACAGGAGATGGTGTCAATGACGCTCCTGCCCTCAAAAAGGCAGATATTGGAATCGCTATGGGGGTTCGTGGCACGGAAGCAGCCAAAGAAGTAGCAGATATCATACTCCAGGACGACCGCTTCTCATCGATCGAGATGGCCATACGGCAAGGTCGGATCATCTTTGAAAACATACGAAAGTTTGTCGTTTATCTCCTCTCCTGCAATCTGGCTGAAATCCTGGCCGTCACCATTGCGTCTCTTTCTGCCTTGCCCCTCCCGCTATTACCCCTTCAGATCCTATACCTCAATCTGGTCACCGACGTATTTCCATCTCTCGCACTGGGCATGGGAGAAGGTGGAAAACATATTATGGATCAACCCCCACGCCCCTATAACGCTCCGATATTGTCGAGGAAACTGTGGCTCAGTACCGTCCTGTATGGTTTGGGTATTGCATTGGGGGTTATTGGGATCACGCTGTTTGGTACCCATTATTTACAACTTCCGGATGGTCAGGTAAACAATCTGGCTTTCTACACGCTGGTTGTTTCCCAACTGATCCATGTATTCAATATGACAGACCGAAAAGCTTCCTTCATCCGAAATGAGATCACACGTAATCCCTGGGTTTGGGCCGCCATTCTGCTTTGCCTGGTTTTAACCGGCGTCGGCTACCTCATTCCTGCTTTCCGAGATGCACTACATTTGATCCCCATAGATTGGAGGCTGTTGAAATGGGTATTTGCGTTTGCCTTTGGTTCTGTCATCCTGATTCAATTGATGAAAAGGACAAAGTTGACGGTCTGAAGCTACCCACTAAATCCTTTACTGGTACCCCGCTTTTACTTTCGTGGGAACAAGCCAAAGAAATATAGCAGTAGGGTTCGTGGCAGGTTAGACAGGTAAAAATAGATAGGAAGGCACGACGACTCTGCCAATATCCCCTACCCCAAAGCGGGTAGAAATCAGATCCTCTTTACAGAGTACTGATAATCAATTATTTAAACATATTTTATACCTCTTTAGGCGGCGAATGACAGGATAGGGAGGATTCACAACCTTCATTTTGGAGATATTTGAAGAAGCAAATAACAATCTCATGAAATACACAGGTGCGCTCTTTGTTTTCTTCTTTTTGACCGTTTCCGCTGCTTCAGCCCAATATTTGGGTCCTAAAGAGGGTAAAGTAAGATCAGAAAATGTCGCTTGGATCATCGACCACGCCAAGTTTTTGGAAGACCAGGATGCTAAAGTTTACTTGACGGGGTTTATCGTGCGCCAGGTTTCCAAAGAGAAATATACTTTTCAGGATGAGTCCGGTTCGATTCGAGTAGAAATTGAAGAACAGATTCTACCTGCAGAACCCTTTGACGATCGGACACGCGTGATCATTTTAGGAGAATTGGAAACCGAGTTTATGGAAAGCCCGGAAATAGACGTAGCCGAGATTACTATTATTATCGATTGATCTCCACTATTTGACCTACCATTAGGCTACAGGTAGCGTAAAAGAGGTGTTTTTCTCCTGGGGAAACACCTTTTTTATTTCGGATAAACAGCTTACCTATTCCCGCCAACACCTACCGTTGCCCAACGAAAACTACCCTTCCAAAAGTATAACCCAAAGAACATAATTTGTTTAAGCCGTAAAAGCAAAGAATTTTTTTTGTTAAGGCGCGACCCATTTTAGGATTTATACCGTTGTATGAGTAAATTAGAGATGTTAAGCGATTTACTAACCAAACCTACCTGAATGCTGAAACGATCATTGAAGCGTAGATTACTAAAGGCTCAGATTACATTAAGCGGGACGCTACAAGAGATCTTAGAATTAAACAAAAGACGCAAAAGCCTGGACGCAAATCAAGTAACGGACTTGAATTCCAGAGAGATGGATGAAGACCTTAGAGTATTAAATAAGATCGCCCATCAGCAAGCATTATTAGTCCGGTACTACGAAAACAACTTACGCGATAGCGCCTGATTCAACTCCCCAAACCAAATAAAGCCTTTGTCCATACCCTTGGAGGAAGGCTTTATTTTTTCTTCCATCTACCCTTTCCCAATACGCATTGGGCGTTCCTTATACCCGGTGCATACACAATCCTTCATTCTTCACTCCCCTCCTCCTCCTTCCAAAGAATCCACCTTCTCTTCATGGATTACCGTCCCTTTTTCAAGGTGTTCTTCCCACTTCTTCTTGCGAAAGTCCAAAAAGGTAGATGCTAAGGTGTCTAATTCAAGTGGTTTTTGCTTCAGTAACCTGTGGTAGGCAACTAAAATAAACCGGGCTTGATCATCGGGAAAGGTTAACCCAAATTCTTCCTTCAAATGGTGAGATAAGCGAGATCCCTGATAGAAACCCCAATTGTAGCTCATCCATCGCCCGAAACTGAAATGAAGCAGGTAGGCTGCTTCTTCTTCTGAATGGGCGATGAACGTTTTTCGGGAGTCAGGCTCAATCAACCGGTTAAGCTGATCGATCGCATCCGCAAGATTAGCCGGAATGTAAACGCCATACAGATATTCCTGTCGAATGCGCTCCTGGTATTTTTGTTCGGCAACCTGTTCTTGCTCAGAAGTGGATTGCCCGATAGATGGAGTGATGAATACAACTGCAAATACAAGTATCAAAAACCTGAAGCCCCGGCTCATTCCGTTTCCCATTTTCAATCTGAACACGAACAAGTCGTTCCTTATTGTCCGACCAATAGACTTAACTGGCAATTCCCGATTTACCACCGGATTAAGGCTGCACCCCAGGTGAAACCACTACCAAAGGCCGCCAGACAAACCAGATCCCCTTCCTTTACCTTGCCCGCCTCGTACGCCTCGCAAAGGGCAATCGGAATAGACGCGGCTGTTGTATTTCCGTAGCGTTGAATATTATTCCAAACCTGATCATCCCGCAGGCCCAATTGCCTTTGCACAAACTGACTTATGCGGAGATTCGCCTGGTGAGGAACCAGCAGATCAATATCCGCCAACGACAATCCTGCATCATTCAAAGCCTCGTTGATAGCTTCCGGAAACTTCTGAATAGCCATTTTAAATACAAATTGCCCTTCCATATTTGGAAAGGTTTGCGCATGCTCCATCATATGATCCGTGAGAAAAGTTTCCCCGAATTCTGCTTCCGGATACCCGAAGTCAGTGGCCTCGTTTCCATTTTTACCAAAGTGGTAACCTCCGTGGCAGCCGGGATTAATAAAGGCTAACTTCTCAGCATACGTACCATCTGAGTGGAGGTTGGTGCTTAATACCCCTTTATTGGGTTCATCCGTAGGCTGAAGGACCACAGCTCCGGCTCCATCCCCAAAGATGACCGTCAAATTACGTCCCCGTGTACTGTAGTCCAGGCCAAAGGAATGCACCTCGGCCCCAACCAGCAGTACATTCTTGTACATGCCCGACCGCACGAATTTTTCAGCTACTGAAAGGCCGTAAATAAAGCCGCTACACTGATTGCGAATATCAAGCGCGCCAATTTCCGTATGGGTGATGCCAAGCTCTCGTTGAAGCAAAACGCCACAACCAGGAAAATAGTAGTCAGGGCTTAGGGTGGCAAATACAATGAAGTCGATATCCTCCTTGGTAATACCAGCCCGTTCAATTGCTACCGCTGCTGCTTTGGCACCAATAGAAGCTGTGGTTTCTTCAAAACGCTTGGCATATCTTCGCTCCACAATCCCGGTACGCTCTTGAATCCATTCATCTGACGTTTCCATTACCTTCGTTAGATCGTGGTTGCTAACGGCTTGCTCCGGTACATAATACCCAATACCCGCAATTTTTGCTCCTGACATGTGATTTGATTTGAGTAGGTTGATTATAGATATCGCTTGAAGGAACAGAACTTAACCCCTTGACCTTCAATTTATTTTTATACAATTCGGTTTTAATCCATAGAAATCCTATCCTGGCAGGATCCTATTGGTCAGGACCGATTACCTTTGAAAAGGGTGTTTAGGCTCTCAAACCCGGCTATTCGTTCCTTTTCCACTTTACAAAGTGCCTTAAAGTTAGATTTTTTCCTCATTTTGAGACTTTAAAGCAATTGAGATACAAATCCTCGTGAATGGCAAACATTAATCTGGCAATTGTGGAAGATGATCCTTTGGTACGGGAAAACCTGGAATTATTTTTCGATAATCCTCCTGAGTTTTCAGTTTTGCTATCCGTTGGGTCTATGGAAGAGTTCCTGGAACGTGCCAATCCTCGGTACTCCATCAACGCCATATTGTTGGATATCGGGCTGCCGGGCATGTCCGGTCTTTCCGGTATTCGCTTGATTAAGCAAAATTATCCAAAAGCCGATATAATTATTCTTTCTGCCTATGAAGATTCAGACCGGATCTTCAAGGCTTTGTGTGCAGGTGCCGTTTCCTACCTGACAAAACGTTCCGAATTAAATACCATCAAGGAAGCGATCCAGATCGTGACCCGGGGAGGCTCTTACATGTCTCCAGGCATTGCCCGCAAGGTGATCGGTCATTTCGCGCCTAAGGCAAAAAATCCGGATGACGCCCTTACGCCCCGACAGGAGCAGATTGTAATGGGACTGGTAGACGGCCTCAGCTACAAAATGATCGCTGACAAATACCTCATTTCGGTGGAAACGGTCCGTGATCATATCAAAAAAATCTATAAGAAGCTTCAAGTAAACAGTAAGGCAGAGGTGATCCGTAAAAAATTAGAAGGGGAAATATGATATTTTTGTAAAGACTCCCCTTTGTTGGATAGGAACACCATTCCTGTAGACACGCTATTTGGACAAATGATCAGAATTCGAACTACTCGGGCTGTAGTGGCACTATTTGTGTTCACCATGGTTTTTTTGGTGGCCCTTCCGTTCGTTGCAACGGTAGGTGGTCAACCTTTGGACCTTCCCTCCGAGCAGTTCTCCCTGGATGAAGGTCTGGCCGATCGTTTAGTCACCGATGTCCTCCTGCATAGCAATGGATTTGTGTGGATCGCTACCCCCAGCGGCCTGAATCGGTTCGATGGCTATACCTTTGTGGAATACGACGATCACCAAGACCAGGTCCCTTCCCTTTCCGAAATCAACATCGACAATATCTTTGAAGACTATCAGCAGCGTATTACGATCCAGTATCGATATAATTTTTACCGCTTTGATCTGCTGGATCCCAACACCAACCTCGTCAAACGAGTTGACCTTTTCCCATACAAGGATATTCAGGGCATTGCAAGGGCTATCGTTCCCGACCGGCAAGGATACATTCACGTAGTCAGTATATCAGACGGAGGTACCCACATATTCAAGCTGGAAGAAGAACTAACCGAACTGTTCGTTATCCCGGAACAGCATAAGATCGTTACTTCCGAGGTCAGCTTGGCGCCTTTGGCTGATGGTTCCTTTTTGTTAAATGATGAAGAGAAAGGATTGCGATGGATTGATTCTACCGGTACCATTACCAACAGATTTGTAGAAACCGATTTTGAAGGGCTAAATAGATATCCGGACGATACCAATATCCTGCATCAGGACGCTTCAGGCAGGATTTGGCTGTCTTTCTCCGCTACCAATGCTGTTTTCCTTTTAGAAAATGGAGCTGAGCAATGGCAACAGGTTAGCTCGCTTTCCAGCAAATCTCCTGCCCAGAAAGTCTGGGAAGATGAAGAAGGGAACTTGCTTTTCGGATTTGGTACAGGAACCGGCCGCCCACCAGAATATGATCAACTGGTGATCTATACCACCAGAAACCAGGTCATCGACCAATCCTACCTACGATCCGGAACAGACGGAATCTTCACTTTTGAAGCCAGAAATTTCTTTAATGAGGTATTTATAGGCTCAGGGAATGGCCTTCGGATCGTCCAAAACAATCAGACCAAAATTGCTCCCCTACTCGTACAATCCGGTCAATCCGACCCCGCTAAAGCGGACATTACCGGACTGTTGGGCACCAAGTCTGAAAGTCTCTATATCACTACCCGGGCAGGCGAATGGTACCGCTTTGATCCTGAACTTTCCGATCTCGATACCCTGGTGCTCCGCAATCAATATGGAAGAAGACTTCCTCCGGTTTGTGGAGGCCCCGTACTTGAAGCCTCAGACGGTATCATTTGGAGTATCAGTTGCAAGGAAGCTCAAAACGCCATCCTGACTGCATTTGACCCTAATACCGGCAGCACTCGCCGCTTTCCATACTCACGTCCCTTCATCGATATCGCAGAGGATGATAACGGGATTCTGTGGTTGATCTGCGATCAAGTGAACAACAAAGGACTCCTGGTCCGTTTTGATCCCTCCACGGGTAATTTTGAGGAGTTTTTGAACGAGGAAAGCGGCAACCCACTCAGGGAGTCACTACCTTACTGCGTGGAAACCAGCGGAGATAGTCTAATCTGGATTGGTACCAACAGAGGTATCCAGCGAATTAGCATTCTAGAAAAGACCTCTTCCCGTTTCATCATTTCCCGAAATCCGGAAAGTACAAACAGCTATTCCGTATTAACCATTTACCCTCAGAGCGATAGTCTGCTTTGGCTCGGTACCAATCACGGGTTGGTTGCTTTCCAACCCACGACCGGCATTTTGAGCGCGCTTAATCGTAAGGACGGCCTCTCTCATGATCGAATTTTAGGTATCCTGCCCGACGATCAAGGCAACCTATGGATCAGTACCTATTACGGACTCTCTCATTTTGACCGTCAACAAGGACTGTTCCGAAAATTTTTCCGCGAGGATGGACTTACCTCCAATGAGTTTAACCCTAATGCCGCCTGGAGATCCAGGAACGACATTTACTTCTTCGGTAGCACAAATGGCCTGAATAGCTTTGTACCCAAGGACTTGTTGGTACGGGAAACGCCTCCTCAAGTTTTGCTCACCCGGATCACACAGTACAATCCGGGAGAAGGTGGCCAAAAGGTACAAACCACTAATCTGGACCAGGTAAGGAGACTCAAAATCTCCCCTTCAGTGACCTATTTCCAATTGAACTTTACCCTGCCGGTTTATGACCGCCCCAGCAAGAACCAATTCATAGCCTGGCTGGAAGGCTATGACAAGGATTGGATCTACTTGGGAAATAATCCGGTAGTACGGTATACCAAACTTCCACCAGGCCGCTATACACTTCACGTGAAAGGTGCTCCTCCGAATGGGATCTGGAGCGCAGAATCCCTCATCATTCCAGTCATAGTAGAACAAGTCTTTTACAAGACCTGGTGGTTTATCCTGCTGGTAATCGCATTAGCAGCCGGGATTATTTACCTGTATCTGCAAGCTCGGCTGGAACAACGACTGAAGGTAGAGCGGCTTCGAACCAAACTTTCATCTGACCTTCACGACGAAATGAGCGGTCTGTTAAGCGGTATTGCCATGCAAACCGATGTACTGCAAATGCGGGTTGAGGATGGCCCGGCCAAGGATAAACTCAAGCGCATCGGTCAGGTTAGTCGCCAGGCTATGAGCAAAATGAATGATGTGATCTGGTCCATTGATTCCCGTAAGGATAAAATGGAAAACCTGATCGAACATATGCGGGATCACGCAGATAATATTCTCCATCCGCTCGAGATCAATTACGACCTGGATTTGATCAAGATTGATCCTTCGGTAATCATTCCCTTTGAAATTCGACAGGAACTGTTTTTCATCTTTAAGGAAGCGATCAACAATGTGGCCAAGCATGCCAACGCTACCGAGGTCCGTGTTTTGTTGGAAAATACGGGTAAAGAGTTTCGATTAAAAGTAGTAGATAATGGCAAAGGAGCTGTACTTACCGGGTTTGAAAGAAAGGGCCAAGGACTGACCAACCTCAAAATGCGAGCCCAACGTATTCGTGCAAATTTGAATATCAAAAATGAAAAAGGATTCGCTATTGAACTGAAAATGAAGAGGTTTGCCTAATTCGGCCCAGACACCCCCATAAATATGGGGTTTTTCAAGGGAGTGCCTCAAGCTATATTTGCACAAAGAGAATTACACTCCAGGTAAGACGTATTCCTTCCTATTCACCTATCAACAAGAAGCGTGTTTTTCGGGTCCTTCTCTCCTTGAAGGACCCTTCTTCTTTTTATGCCCTGCACTATTGAAACTCCAGGATCAAATTGGGATAGTCCGTAATAATTCCATCTACGCCCATTCGAATCAAAGAGCGCATGGTCAACACGTCGTTCACTGTCCAGGGTATTACCTGCATACCCAGTTGGTGCGCCCGGTTTACTACGGATCGGGTTAGCAGCACATGTTCCGGGCTGTAAATATCGGGTGGGAAGCTCAAGCGTTTTAGCTGATTCTGGACCGAACCCGGAGTTTCTATCAAAAAGGCCGTTGTTAGTGTAGAATCCAGGGCGTGAACTGCTTCCAATGCTCTTGGATCAAACGACTGGATACAGGCTCGGTTGCTGATCCCCAATCGCTGAACTTCACGAACGACCAATTTGGCAAATACCTCCACTTCGGGTGTTAATACATTATCCCATTCCGGTTTGCTTTTTATCTCAATGTTGTAGTTGGGCAGCGGCTTGTTTTGCCCAGCTCTATACTTGTCTGCTGCTTGCACTACTTCACGCAGCAGTGGCTTGCGTGTTGGACTGGGCCGTTGGTCAGGGAATCCGGCATGACCTCGACTCCCACAATCAAAAGCGGCCACCGAATCGTAGTCCATTCCGTAAATCATCAAATTTTGTTCTTCGGATTCCGTTACGGCTTGTCCATTTGGTCTCGTACAAAAAGCCGAAGAAAACCAGGGCTCATGGGACACGACTAGCTTGTTATCCCTACTGATAGCCAGGTCCAGCTCCAGGGTTTTGACAGGGTAGTTTAAGGCCTCCAGAAAGCCGGGAAGGCTATTTTCCGGCATCAGGCCACGGGCACCACGATGACCTTGCCAATCAAATTGTTCGTCCATATCCAACGATTGGTCCGGCAGGCAGGATAACATGCCGATAAAGACCATAAATAGCAATATTCGTTTCATGGGCCAAATATAGAGAGGCCCTTAAAAAGGTAGGGCAGAAAAAACATTGTACGTAAAAATACCCTATGGCCTTGAATGCAATTCCTGGTAACTCCTTTCAGGGACCTGGTTCAGAGGTATTCCTGTACCTTTTAATGGGGTTAACCCTCTATTGTATGTTAGATCGAATCACCTGCCGGGTAAGAGCAAGAAAAGTTTCCTTGCTAAAATCCCAACCCTCCAGGCATTATTCGACGTCTGATAAAGAAAAGAATACCATGAAAAAAATCCTTTTTATCGGCTTACTTTCAGCTCTTGCGGTTAGTAGTTGCGAAATCAATGATAATGCTCCCTTAACCATGCTAAATACGGAAGTAGGAGATGTAGACCCTTCTGTCCTGAACCCAGCAATTGGGGCATTTGGATGGGAAGCCCTTCAACAAACGGTCCAACAGGCCGATGAAACCAAGAATACGATTATTTCTCCCTTTAGCATTGCTGTAGCCCTGTACATGACCTACAATGGGGCTGATGGAGAGACCAAGCAGGCGATGGATAAGGCCTTGCAATTGAATGGCCTTTCTCCGGACAGCCTGAATGTGGCAGTTTCCAACCTTTTTAACCTGCTGGAAGATACCCAATCGGATGTCCGGTTGACATCTGCAAATGCTGTCTTTTGGGATGAGGTCCGCCTCAGCCCGTTTGAAGATTTTCTAACAAAGATGACTTCCTTCTACCAAGCTGAAACCATCCGCGAGGATTTTGAAAACCGGCCTGAAGTTGTCCTCGACAGGATCAATACCTGGGTGCATAATCAGACAAAAGGTCGTATAGAGAAAATCCTTGACGAATTGAATCCTGAAGAAATTCTATTCCTGGTGAATGCCCTTTATTTTATTGGCGATTGGGAGCAGCCTTTCGACGACCAGACTACCTCAGATCAGGCCTTTACGCTCAGTAATGGTTCCGAAATCAAGGTGCCAACCATGTATCAAGACGATGACTTCACCTACTACAATGGCGATGATTTTAAGGGGGTGACTTGCCATTTTGCAGATACTAACTATGCCATGCTGTTTGTTTTACCGCCTGATGAGGAGCCTATAGATGATTTCTTGGCGAATCAATCCTATGGACAAATCATTGAACGGTTTGAGACCAACGCGACCTCCGACCGGATCATGCTCCTTTTACCCAAGTTCGAAGTCAACTATAAAATCAACCTTAATAAGGTGCTAAAATCCATGGGTATGTCGATTGCATTCGATGAAAGTAGAGCCAATTTTTCTAAGCTTGGCACCTCTACTTACGGGAATACATTCCTATCCCGCGTAGAACACAAAACCTACCTCAAGATTGATGAAAAGGGAGCTGAAGGAGCTGCTGTCACCGCAGTAGGCATTGGCGTGACTTCCTTGCCACCTGTATTTCACTTCAACCGTCCGTTTGCCGTACTATTAGTTCATCAGCCTTCCCAAACTCCCATTTTTATAGGAAAAATCGAGCATCCACTAGAAGTAGAAGAGTAGCTGCAGATAAAGGACTTCCACTTTGCTGTGGGAAGAGAAAAACTCGGGGAGACCATTGGTCCTCCGGGTTTTTGGATATATAAACTTATGGTCTACAAATATGGAAGCTAATGGTAGCTACTTTGCAACTGAATATCACTATCAAAGATTACGCTGGTGCCTCCAGATTTCCTTTTAATTTTACGTAGTCGACCTAAAGACGCCTGCACCATGCAAAAGCTTTTGCCGTACCTGTTGTTCAGCTTGGTTGTCTTGCTTGGGAGTTCCTTCCCTTGTTTTGGGCAAAAGCAACCTATCCAAGAGTTTAGGAGAGCCCTTAATGGATCGCAAGGTTGGGATGCCGCCGAAATCCGATTGAAGTTGGCAAACAAACTCATTGAAAAAAATGAACTGCGTGAAGCCGAACAACTTTTGAAAGAAGCTGAGTCGTCAGCCCGGGAGAACAACTGGGTCCAACTGATTGCCCTGAGCCTGCACGAGCAGGG
Organism: uncultured Saprospiraceae bacterium; assembly: GCA_964641965.1. Lineage (GTDB taxonomy): Bacteria > Bacteroidota > Bacteroidia > Chitinophagales > Saprospiraceae > JAJDFU01. The sequence goes on from CAZXLD010000013.1 coordinate 45,907, forward strand.
AAAGCTCGCATTCACTAAATCCCGGCTGAAGCGGGCCCGTAAATTGTTTATCGCCAGTAATGAAGCACTCAAAAATTCGGAGAACAAGGTTTTGTACATGCAAAATATCGTCTTCCAGATCCGGGTCGCTCAATTGTCGAATGATATCGTTGAAGAAGGTCGCTTGCAACAAATACTTAGCATGAATCTTCGGAATAAGAAATCCGACCCCAACCCTGGGCCCACAACTCAAAAAAAAGAATCCGAATTTAACCCGTTGGAGGAAGGCGCCAAACGCTTAACTATTGTTCCAAAAATTGAAACTCCCAGGATTCCAAAAGTGGAATTTTCCCAATTGATCGATGAAGCTGGATTTTATAGTGATTCGTTACAAGCGCTGAATCGACGGAATGCCGAATTAGCAGAACGGGTCACTGCCCAGAAAGAAGAGCTTTCGCAACTTACCGAGGAACAGATGCGGCAACAAATGGAGTTAGCGCTGCAACAACGCTTGCTGGATTCCATGTCCATTAAAGGGCTCCAAGATTCGGTTGCATTTACACGCCAACAAGTTAAGCTAGAGAAACAGGCCGGCCAACGGAACATTTTGTTAGTAGCAGGGGGAGCCACCTTATTGTTCTTGCTGGTGTTATTGTGGCGGTTCTGGAGTATTCGGCGTTACAATAAATTATTACAATCCGAACAAAAGCGATCCGATGATCTGTTGCTAAACATTTTACCCAAAACCATTGCCGAGGAGCTTAAAGAACAAGGGGCTGCCAAGGCTAGAAAATACGAACAGGTTACGGTCCTGTTTTCCGACTTTATGGACTTCAGTAAGAAGGCCAAGCAAATGGAACCTCAAGAGTTGGTAGAAGAACTGGACTACTGCTTTCGCGCCTTCGACCAGATCATCCACAAGTATCGGCTGGAAAAGATCAAGACTATCGGAGATGCCTATATGTGTGCCGGTGGTATTCCGGATCCGGATCCAGAGCACCCCAAACGTGTCATCCTGGCTGCCGCCGAGATGCAGACCTTTTTGGAGGAATGGAAATTATCCCGCTCGGCCCACACAGATCTTTTTTTTGAAGCTCGTATTGGTATCCACACGGGCCCCCTGGTAGCAGGTGTGGTCGGCAGCAAGAAATTTGCCTACGACATTTGGGGTAGCTCCGTAAATATTGCTGCCCGGATGGAAACCAACAGTGAACCTGGACGGATCAATATTTCGGAAAACACCTATCAACTGGTCAAAAACGACTTTCCTTGCACCCCACGCGGTAGAATACCAATTAAGAACCTGGGCGAGATTGAAATGTACTTTGTAGAGGTAACGCCCCACCCTAGCGAAGGTGCTGTCGAAAGCAGGCACCAGTTGGCAAACCGTTGATAGTCCGATACGTTGATTTCGGGATTTCGAAATAGTATTTCATTTCCCTTTCAACGCTGCATAATGTTTGTAAAACAAAGGGATCGTTTCGATGCCTTTGTAGTAATTGAACAGCCCGTAGTGCTCGTTGGGTGAATGAATGTTATCCGAATCCAAACCGAAGCCCATCAATACCGATTTTACCTCCAATATATCTTCAAACAGGGCAACGATGGGAATACTCCCTCCTCCACGCACCGGAATCGGCTTTTTCCCAAAGGTTTCTTCCATAGCAAGTGCCGCAGCCTGATACTCAGGCGTATCTGTAGGGGTTACAGCCGGCTCTCCCCCATGATGAGGCCTGACCTCTACCTGGACGGAAGCGGGAGCGATAGCCTTGAAATGCTGTTCGAACAGTTTGGTAATCGCATGAGAGTCCTGGTTGGGAACCAGGCGCATGCTGATTTTGGCAAAAGCTTTGGAAGGCAATACCGTTTTAGCCCCTTCGCCAGTATATCCACCCCAAATACCATTCACATCAAGCGTAGGGCGGATTGAAGTTCGTTCAAGCGTCGTAAATCCGGCCTCTCCTTGTACATCGGTTATTGCAAGATCATCCTTGTAGGCGGCCAGGTCGAAAGGGGCTTCATTCATAGCTTGGCGCTCTTCAGCGCTCAGAGTTTCGACTTGGTCATAAAAACCGGGAATCGTGATTTTTCCGGATTCATCCTGCAAGGCTGCAATCATATTGGACAATACATTGATTGGATTGGCAACGGCGCCGCCGTACACACCGGAATGAAGATCGCGGTTAGGTCCGACAACTTCCACTTCTACATAGCTCAATCCCCGTAAGCCTACTGTTATGCAAGGCACATCATTGGCTATTAAAGCCGTGTCCGATATCAGGATCACATCACAGGCCAATTTTTCTTTGTGCTCTTTACAGAATAGCGCCAGGTTATCCGATCCCACCTCTTCCTCTCCTTCAATCATAAACTTGACATTACAGGGCAAACCTTCATTGGCTACTAGAGCCTCGAAGGCCTTGACATGCATGTACACCTGACCTTTATCGTCGCATGCCCCACGTGCAAAAACGGCTCCCTGGGGATGAAGGTCCGTTTTTTTGATTACAGGCTCGAAGGGGCCGCTTTCCCATAAATCCATGGGATCCGGTGGTTGTACGTCATAATGCCCATAAACCAACACTGTGGGTAAAGATGAATCAACTATTTTTTCAGCATACACAATGGGGTGGCCGGCAGTTGGGTTGACTTCAACCTGATCAGCACCGGCTTCCTTTAGCTTGCCAGCCAGCCAATCGGCCGTTTTTTGCACGTCCCCTTTGTAGGTTGGGTCAGCGCTCACCGAGGGCATCCGCAAAAATTCTATCAATTCATCGAGCTGCCGCTTCTTATGTTGTTCCAAATAGGCTTGGAGGTCTTTCATCTTGTAAAAGTGTTTGTAATTCTGTAACCTGTAAGATAAAAATACCCGCGAATAGGTGGGCTGAGGTACATGGGCAAGAGGTTATTCGTTGACCTCTTTTTTACCATCCTGGCAAAGCCGTACCAAATTATTACATAACAATAGGTCTACCGCAGGTGCTGCTCCAACAAATCTCCAACCTGTTCTTCATTCAGGCGCATGATCAACCGACCGTCCTGGGCAAAAGAAATCCCTCCCGTTTCTTCCGACACGACAAAGGTGGAGACTTCCGCTCGTTCGGTAATCCCAACAGCTGCCCGATGGCGGAGCCCAATTCGAGTGGGAAGCCGGTTATTTTCAGATACTGGTAAAATGGCAGATGCTTGTTGGATGCGCCCGTTGGCAAGAATCACCGCTCCGTCGTGTAAGGGGCTGTTTTTCTGGAAAATACTGATCAACATCTGACCGGATAATCGAGCATCCAGTTGGATTCCAGAATTCACTATACCCTCCAAAGAGGTATTGGAATTCAATACAATCAGGGCTCCTACCTTTCGCTTGGATAGATAGGACAGCGTGCTTTTGATAGCGGAGATCTGCTGAGCCCGATCTTCCGACTGCTCCAAATTCCGGTCAAGTATGCGGCCTAAAAAGTTGGATCGCTGCCGCAGGGTAGTATTTCCTAGAAACAGTAGATATCGACGGATCTCAGGCTGGAAAATGACAATGATCAAAATGATTCCCACGCTAACAAACTGATCCAATACGGCAAAGAGCAAGTCCATACCCAGGCGGCCAACCAGCCACCAAAGCACGTACATGGTCAATACCCCAATAAAGATGTTGAAGGCGATGGTTCCCTTCAGTAACTTGTAGATCTGATAGATCAGGTAACCCACAATCAGGACATCCAATGCATCCAGCAGCGTAATGGGAAGAAAACCGATCTTAATCAAATACAAGGGCATAAAACCACTTACTTATCCGGTAATATAGGTTAAAAATGGTAGACGATTAGAGGTAAACGCCCCATAGCAAAGGCTATACGAAATTGGGTTCCCGATCAAAAAGGCTTCAATTACCATACAGCATAACTCAAATTTTTTTTCCATACCTCCTCTCCTTTCAATGCCTTACCTTTGCTAAGTATCCCTCTTCAATTCTCAACCAAAATGCTCCAATCCCCGATCCCATGCCTTCATCCCCAACTAAACTAGGCCTTCAATTGCCAACCGATCCGCGATGGGTCAATCTGGCCGAAATGGACCTGGAAGAGATTCTGACCGACCACGCCTATTGTGAACAGAAGGCAGCCACTTCTTGTATTTCACTGATCCAACAATTTCCGGAGCGAAAAGAGTTGGTGCAAGAGGTAGCACCAGTAGTTACAGAAGAATGGGGGCACTTTCGTCTGGTATTTGCTGAATTGGAAAAGCGAAACCTTTCCCTGGGAAGGCAGCGAAAGGACGAATATGTGAATGGCTTATTGCGGTTTCAAAAAAAAGGTGGAAGTCGGGAAGAACAACTACTCGAGAAGCTACTTACCTATGCCTTGATTGAAGCCCGATCCTGCGAACGATTTCGCTTGTTATCCCTACATATCAAGGAAGAGGACCTGAAGGAATTTTACCACAAGTTTATGGTGGCAGAGGCTGGGCATTATAAGATGTTCATTCGACTGGCGCGCTTGTATTGTGGCGAAGAAACCACTCAAAACCGGTGGAAGGAATACCTGGAATACGAAGCTGAGCTTATGCAGCAACTGGACGTCCGAGGAGACCGAATGCATTGACGATCGTACTTGCTTAATTATTCGTTTTGAATTAGAATAAATTTTAATTTTATACTTCTGCCTCTCTTTTTTTACATTTTTTTCAAATTTACGTTTCATTTCTTTTGATGGTTCCAGCGCAACACAAAATCCAGGTTAACCGAACGGCCCATTATGCTACTCTGGGAGAACCGGGCCACCATATCAAACGCTTCATTTTCGCTTGCCACGGATATGGACAGGTTGCGGAAAAATTTATTTTAGATCTGGCTCCCCTTGCAGACGAACATACGTTTATTGTAGCTCCCGAAGGTCTTTCTACTTTTTACTGGGGCGGATTTGAGGGTCCGACGGTTTCTTCCTGGATGACTCGCCGACATAGGCTGGATGAAATTGAAGACTATTCCAAGTACCTCAGCCAACTCTTTCACCTTTGTCTATCCCAATGCACCACCTCTCCAGATCAACACCATAGTTCCCCTCCTCCGCATAGCATACTTATGGGATTTTCTCAAGGCTGTGCTACCATTATGCGCTGGGTCATGAAAGCCTTTCCAGAGCCTGCCCACCATCTACTTTTTTGGGCAGGAGGCATTCCGGAAGACCTGGATTACCGACCACATATGGATTACTTTAAGCAACGGAAACTCACCTTGGCGCTCGGCAATCAAGACCCATTTTTCAGTAAAAAAACATTGACCTGGCACCAAAACATGCTAAAAGAAAAACAATTGCCAATAGAGGAAATTCAATTCGAAGGCAAACATGAAATACCGGAGCAAGCCCTAACTCGAATTTTGAGTTATGAGTGTTGAGTTATGAATTGATCAACTCAACACTCATAACTCAAAACTATCCTGGAAAGAATATTAAATTAAAATCGAGCCTTGTAAGTTAATTTCCCTTTTTCTTCCTACCAAACAAATCCTTATCATCTCCTTCCAAAACAGGGTATGGTACCGGCGGTTCATCCTGTACCTGATCAAATACTTTAGGGACATATTCCCAGAAACCTTCTTTGGACAAACGATACCCTTCGTAAGTACCATCGGGCACCCCTACCGGGCCTTCACCATGCCGACCTTCCAATATAGCCAAATGATCAAAAATTAAAAGGTCAAGCCCTGGATCAAAATTCAGACGAATAGAGGCCTCCGCTGAATATTCCAGGACAATACGCTTGCGATCTCTGGATTGATTAGGGTCTGTCTCATTGATGAATAGCGGAGCTCCAAACATGGGCTTTCCATCCTGAAACCAGAGTATGTCTACCAACTTTCGCTTCCTGAAAAACTCAAACCCATCGAAGCCAAACAGCAAGTGATATGAGGTACCCTGGTATTCGAAAGATTTTAAATTATAATACACCGATCCATACCAATCCTCATTGGTCAGAATATCCTGTTCGGGATTTTCCACCTTGAAAGAGCGATCAATCAGGGGGAATAACGTTAACTCGGGCGTATTCATCTGAATTGCACCATAATACCGATACTCGTTTTCATCTACATACAATTGCCAACTGAATACCCGAAAGGAGCTATCCGGTGGATATTGGATCGAAACGGTTTTGAGCCGTTTGAATGGATACTGAAAGGAATTTTCCTCCTTCAGACTGGTCACCAGCTTTTTGATCAGGCTCTGGCAAGCACCAAAACGACGTTCAGCAATGGAATCGTTGACGACTCCAAAAGCCAAAACGGCTAGTGTGTCTTCTTTAGCCGTAAACCAATCAAGCTGCTCTTGCGAAAACTGAGCCCCCAAAAACAAGGGCAATAAAAGAGGTATTAAGATGAGCCGGGCACCTTTCATAAGAATCGATTATAGTTCCGAATGTTGCCTGTTGATGCGGCAAACAATTCTCGTTTTCCTTAGAGGATCAACGCCGATCGTCGCTCTTTATTGCAACTTTTTAAAACTCGAAACGCTACACTAAAAATTCAAAACTACTTAGCGGTGCCTTTTGGATTTATTGCTTTTATAATCCCGGAATATAAACTCACCTAAGCCTTGCAAACTACTGTAGAAGGCTTTCCCATTGTTGGCCTTGGTAAATTGATCCACAAAGCTGACCAAATAAGGATCGCGGGCAATCATGAAGGTAGTAACCGGAATATCCATTTTCCGGCATTGATTGGCCAGGTTGAGCGTACGGTTAACAATCTTGCGATCCAACCCAAAACTGTTCTTGTAGTATTTCTTTCCCTTTTTGATGCAGGTTGGCTTTCCATCCGTAATCATAAAGATCTGCTTGTTGGGATTCTTTCTACGGCGAAGCAAATCCATAGCCAACTCCAGACCGGCAACAGTATTCGTATGATAAGGGCCAACTTGCAAGTAAGGCAGGTCTTTGATCTCGATCTGCCAGGAATCGTTTCCGAATACAATGACATCCAGCGTATCCTTTGGATAACGGGTAGTAATAAATTCAGAAAGCGCCATCGCTACTTTCTTAGCTGGGGTGATTCGATCCTCCCCGTACAAGATCATAGAGTGGGAAATATCGATCATGAGCACTGTGCTCATCTGGCTTTGATAAAAGGTCTCTCGGACCTCAAGATCATCCTGGGTCAGCTTAAAATCATCAATGCCATGGTTGATATAGGCATTGTGAAGCGATTCGGAAACGGCCAGCTTGTCCAAGCGGTCACCAAACTCATAGGGCTTCCGGTCGGAAGTGTATTCATCACCTCGGCCTCCATACTTGGTGCTGTGGTTTCCACGCTTTGCTTTCTTCAGTTGCCCGAAAATATCTTCGAGTGCTTTTTGGCGCATGGCAATTTCCATTTTCTTGGAAGGCACCATATTGGGATCACGGGCATCTGCCTGTTGGATATAGCCTTTATCAATAAGGTCCTGGATAAAATCGCCCATCCCGTACTCATCATTGGTCAGTTGGTATTCTCGATCCAACTCGTTCAACCAAGCCAGTGCTTCACTGACATCGCCACTGGTGTACAATAGCAACTCTTGAAATAACTTCAACAGCTGGTCGAAAACGGAACCTCCCTCCATTCCGGGCACAAACTCTGAAAAACGCCATCCGATCATGAAAACTCGTTTTAAACTACTTTCAAAGTAACAAGATAGAGGCACATAAGTTGGCAGGGCCAAACCTCATTGGGAATGAAATAAAAGGTAACCTGCACTTTACATTTCGAAATCAAAATGCTGTTCATTCTTATGAAAAAGGTAAATACTTCAAGCACCTTGGATTTCACCCAACCATTTGGGAATCCAAGCCCGTCTTGCAGCTTGAGTTTTTGGTTAAAAGTTTACAAAGAAGATTAATGCAACTATTAAAGGTCGGGGCAACGTCTTGGAAATCGGTCCACAGCTTTCTTACCCCCTGACTTAATTGCTTTAATACACAAATTATAAATCCTTCGTATTGCTGCCGTAGAGTAGGGCCGGCCCGAAACAAGGTAGCAATAGAGCAGTGTAGAAGCCTTTAGTGCATTCGATACTGCCTATGGTTACATGAATTTTTGCTGTTCGTTAACAAATCACCTCATAAACAAACTGTATGAAGAATAGAATCATCCGACAAAACGAATCTGGTTTAACCGCAAGATTTCTATTTACATTATTGATCACCACCATTTACATTTCATCCCCTTTACAGGCCCAGGAGTTTCGCTATTTCCGTATTGGTGTAGAATGTGGGCATGGAGCCTGGCAGGACACCAGTTTTATTGTGGCAGCTTCTGATTCTGCCTTGATCCAGGAAGCCCTCTTGGAGTTACAAAAACCGGATTCCTTACGTCGGCTTATTGATGGCATGCTCGACTATGGCACTGGTGGGTTCAATCGGAATGGTGACCACTGGTTTAATTGGCATATCCTTCCAGATCAATGGAGCTTTGGCGACTTTGCCATCGAAGTCTGCGACGGTTGTCCTTTCAGCGACCTGGACCAAAATACTTCCTACTGGGTCGAAAACGTAGGTGCATATTGCGGCTGGTCGACCACAATTCAGGAAGAGGTACAAGGCCCAATCACTCCGATAAAAGATCCGTTACCGGAATTACCGGTCACCCTTTTTCCAAACCCGGCTTCTAACTCCTTTTGGATCCAGGAGAAACAAGATGTAACCGGTCCTATTCAACTCATTATTTTTAATGTATTGGGCCAACAGGTGATTCCCCTCCAACGGGTCCTGATTTCAGAACCCGTTTCCATCGGCCGCCTACCCGAAGGGACCTACCTTATCCGGCTGGAACAGGAAGGGAGAATCAAGGTATCGCGATTGGTGGTGAAGCGGTAGGTACATTCACCTTTGGAACAAGCACAAGAATAAGAAAACCTGGAGAGGAACAGTTGAATTACGGAGCCGCTTCCGGTTTCCGTATTCCCGAATCCTCGTATTTTCGCATTTTCGGAATCAATGTCTATTTTCCAGCACATGCGATTGATACTTCCTCTTTCCCTTGCCCTTTTCTTTTCCAGTCCGATTTCAGCCCAAGACACCTTGCTAGTGGGTTACAAACTAGCTCCGCCGTTCGTGCAGCAAGAAGGGGATCGATTGTATGGTCCTTCCGTGTGGTTATGGCAGCAGATTGCCGCAGCACATGAATTGCCTTACAAATTTGTTCCTCTTTCCCTGACAGGTATCCTGGATAGCCTCAGCGACAGTACTATCGATCTGTGTTTGTCGCCGCTCACCATTACCAGCGACCGAAGTGAACGCATGGATTTTTCTCCGCCTTATTATATTGAAGAAGCTTCCATAGTAGCACATCGGACATCAGCAGCTGACCAAGCCTTTCAATTTATTCGCTCGTTCTTCTCCCTCAATTTTTTTCGCGTTTTAGGCGGGCTCGTCATAGTCATTCTAATCTTTGGCTTTTTGGCCTGGTTGTTTGAGCGAAAAGCCAATGCGGAGGAATTTGGCAATGGAATCCGGGGGCTCTGGAATGGCTTTTGGTGGTCGGCCGTAACCATGACTACGGTAGGCTACGGGGATAAATCACCACGCACGTTTGGGGGAAGGATCATTGCTCTGGTCTGGATGTTTACGGCAATCATTATCATTTCGGGCTTTACAGCTGGAATAGCCTCCTCATTGACCATAACCAGCATTTCAACCTCCAGTGCACTCATCGAAGATTTTAAGGATCGGAAACTGGGTACCATCCTGAATTCAGGTACCAACCAGTGGCTTAGAGACAACTACTACAATAAAAGGCAGAGCTTCACAGATCTCGAATCTGCACTGGAGGCCTTGCGCGAAAAACGAATTGATGCTATCGCCCACGACAAATCTCTTTTAAAGTACTTGTTGAAAAGTGATACGACCAACCATTTTCAATTGTTGAACATTGACTTTTATCCTCAATTCTATGCCATGGGTATGCGGCAGGACCTTCCGGATGAACTACAGGAAACAATAACCGTCTCCTTACTTGACCTGACCGAGAGTCGGGAATGGCAAGTTTTATTGGCCGAATATGAGTTGAAGTAAATCGTACGCGTAACAAGCATCCAGCCTTAGCCTCAAGTCTCCATTCACCTTGTTTTTTCCGGCAATGGATTAAGTCAGAAAATTATAATATCTTTGCTGCGTGATAATAGATCACAGTGCTGACCATCATTGTTATTTGACAAGCAGATTTTCTTTTCTCTCCGCTGCTGCGTTTGAAAAATTCAAAATTTCCCTGTTAGGTTTTCTTTGTTGTTAGGCATTTCCTTTGGGTTGGAACTTCCCGCAAGGCATTTATTAATGCTTTAGCCTGTACTTCTTTCCGAAGGCCTTATTTTTTATTTTAATTATTCGAAATGAACATTTTTGTTGCAAAACTCAACTTTGACACTCAAAGTGAGGATCTCGTTGAAGCTTTTTCCCCATTTGGAGAAGTAGTTTCTGCTAATGTAATTATGGACAAATTCACTGGACGCTCCAGAGGGTTTGGCTTTGTAGAAATGGCATCTGATGAGGCTGGTAGAAATGCCATCAACGAACTAAATGACAGCGAACTGGATGGAAGAACCATCGTAGTCAAGAAAGCAGAACCACGCAAAGAGCGAAATAATCGCAATGACCGGTGGTAAGATCCACCCTGGCAGGTTATTTTCTTATAACCTGCCAGTATTTATTCTTCCAAAAACCAACCGGGGATACAGGATCAATACTGTGGCCGTCTATTATTGTACCTCCCCCCTTGTCCCTTCCCGCTCCAGACACTGAATGTTGTAAGCAAAATTGCAGTTTTCGCAGTCCTTTATTTTTAGTGTCGCAATTCCAACCACTTTTCCATCCATATTCAGCACCGGGCTACCACTGCTCCCTGGTGAAATGGCTGCATCAATCTGGATAAGGTCGTCGGGGGCTACCATGGCGCGTAAGGAAGAAATTACTCCTCGAGTCAGGGTTTGCTCCAATCCCCTTGGATTACCCAAAACCAATATGTCATCTCCAACACGCGGCGTTTTACTAGCCTGTGCAAGGCAAGTGAACGGGCCACCCCGCACCTCAAAAACAACAAAGTCAAATTGATCTGAGGATTTCAGAACCCTAGTGACTTCGTATTGAGCCTGGTCTTTGGTTTGTATCAACCAACGATAGCCTCCCTGAAAAACATGTTCGTTGCTCACTCCTACCCCTTTGGAGTCAATCATAAAGCCAGAGCCCTGTTTAATTACATCGCCCTGCTGATTTAAAGTCAATACTAAAAAAGTTCCTGGAGCAGTGGCTTCTGCAATATCCGCAACAGAACTCTTGCTAGGCAGTTGCACACAATCGCCTTTTGCAATTTGGCTGGGCACAAGCTGAGGCGTATTCCTGGAAGGCTGGTCCGGTTGGACTTCATTCCTAGCCAGCGGAGACCTTTCCCGATTGCTATCCATTCGATTGGAGGTCCGTCCTGACCTGGAACATCTGGAACATCCCACGAGACTAAGCGCGAATAAAAAAATAAGGGTGATTCCGATATAGCGCATCCTTTTAGAATTTTAAATGCTCAATTCAAATTGATAATTGAAACCTGAAAATTGATAATCATATTTCTCCCACTTTCGGAATAATATGTATTAAAAACCGTTGATTTTTAGGTGGTCGGTCCGGTTGTGCTCTAGGCAAGCCGCCTTCGCCGCTACCCGCCACAATCAATTCAATATCACTGCGATCATTCATGTTAATGGCCCGCGTCTCCCAAAACCGCAATAAGGAAAGCGCGCGTCGATAACTCAATTCATCATTCCCGGAAAAACCGTCACGGGAAGCTTGCCCCTCAATGATCACCAGAAATTGAACTTGCTTATCACCTCGATTTACACGTTCCTGATTTCGTTGCTCTACTAACTCAATAATACGTTTCCCCGCATCCTCTAATTGCAATCGGGTAGGGACGGAATTACTGGAATAAATGTTATCTCCCCCTGAAGGAAATCGAATTGGAATATTCAGGACATGCTTGCGGTAAATTGGATCATAGGCGAAAAATTGGCTGTCGATCGAGTTTACGGCTTCTTGTATCTCTTTGATTTTAGCCAGTTGGTCGGCATCTGCCTGCAATTGCCCTTGCTGAATTTTTAACAACACGAACGTAAGTACATACAGTACGAGCATGACGAAAAATAAACTCGTCATCAGATCGGAATAACTCACCCAAAAGAAATCTCCGGAACGTCCTGGTTTTCCCATAAGGTTTTCAATTGCTGCAAATGATATGCAATGACAAGATCTCTTCCGATGAGGCCAGTAGCCCAACGGTTAAATGCCTGAACATAGCTACTAATCCGAAAAAAATCTACCAAGAGGTCCGGCCAAGAGCCCAAGCCAAACTCCTATCCTTCCTTCCTCGAAATCCGACACTACTAGGAGCATTATCTTTACATGGAGCTCCTTCTAAGAGCTGGCCAATAGAATGTACACCACAAAACCAATTCCTCCTACCATAATACCAGATGCCAATACTAGTGCAATCACAGTCAACCAGGATTCGACTCTACGCAACCGAGATGGTCGCTTTCCACCCTCCACCTGTTGGGTTAGCACCTCGCGCAATGCTTTGGATTCAGCCTGAAATGCCGTTAATGCAGCTGCAATTTCAGATTTGGTAGTCTTTTCGGCTTCGATATACTCTCTAAGCTGCTCATTCAGTTCACCTACCGCTTGCAGGTTGTTTAATACGGTTACGTTTTCAGCCATGGTGGTCGAAAGCCGCTCCTGAAATACTTCCGCTTTTTCTGTAATCCGGGAAAGGACCTGCTGATTGGTACCTTCCAGACCTTCTAGGGTACGCTCCATCTCCTGTTGATGCTCTGTGAGGAAGATAGAGAATTGCTGAAGCCGGTTTCTGGCCGTATCCTCCAACTTACCCAGGCTTTCGGAGATGGAATTATCGACTTGAGCAACCGCCCGGTTTATAACGGCTCCCCTATGCTCGAGATCTGAAAAATGGGTGCTTAGAAAATGTTGTAATTGACCATTTTGCTGGAGATTGCTGTGTATTTGGTCTGTTATCGCTCCTACCGCTTCTGTGCGGTCCAATACGCTTAACAGTCTGCGATTTAATTCTGCGGACTGACCTACAAATTCATTTACCTGCTGCAGATACCCTTGAAATCGATCCAGTTGATCGGTACTCTTCCCCAACGCCTCCACACTTTCCTGAATATGCGCTAGCGTATTGACATTCGACTTGACAACCTGGGTAAAATCGGCCTGCTCCAATCGAAGGAGTACTTCCTTCTGCGTCTCTACCGTCTTTAACAGGTTGGTGGAATCAGCTCCCAGCAGGGCCAAATTTTCCTTGAACTGCTCATTGAAGTGCTGAAAATTCAAACGAAGGTCGTGAATGCTAGCCGTCATATTTTGCGAAAGCACTGGCAGCAATTCCATTTGGGTGAACGTGAGAAAATGGTTCTTCCGTTGTTCCACCTGTTCCAATGCGCCCCTGAAAAACCAACCGGAATTCACAGTCGTCAGCAACAAGCCGCTAAAACTGGCAATCATGGCAATCTTTACGCCTCCCAAAAGAATATTGATTCCTTCTGCAAAAGCGGCACTGGCCTGACTGGAGCTGGACGTAAAGAGCTCCACTCCCATGTTGGGCATGTTGAACAACCCGATCACAATACCTAACATGGTCCCCATTAATCCCAAATAAAGCGGTACGGGCATCGCGGTCCGAACCTCCTGCTCAACAGTGTCTGTATTGCGGTCTACAATGTCCTTGATGAGCATGAAATCCGCCACAGAGCCTTTATTACGCAGCAAGTAGATATTGAGGGAGTACAAGATGTCCTCCAAAACCCGATTATGTGAAGGTTGCTCCAGCCAAACAAAGGGTACCACCTCAGCGGAGTCAACAGATACGTACCGCCGTACTTCTTCAAAGTTGGCAATGCGCAATTCCTTGGGAACATTACCTGTATCTTTAAATAAATCGTCTACCTGGTCCACCGGCAGGGGCCTTTGATAATAATAAATCAAGATATCCCCCTGCTTATCAGGATTGGTCAGCAAGAACTGCTTGACCATCTCTATGATAGTAGTCGGTTCAAGCTTGGAGAGCACTTCATGCGCCACGCGCAAGGTAATCTTTCGATACCCCGCCTTTTTGGGAAATATCCCCTTCAGGAGTTTTAACCTGGAACGGGTCCCAAAAAACACCCACAACTGGATCCCTACGATCACAGTCACCAGGACAATCTCCTGAAAGGTTATGCTAAAAAAGCTTTCCATCTTTTAGGTTACTCGTGTGTGTTGTGAAACCCGGTTTCGGAGTCTCCGTGTTTCTTGGTGCTTTAGGGTCTCCTTGTTTGAAGATTCGTAATTGGATAAGATGAAATAGCTGGAACCTGTTCAAGTTGTCCCCTCACTTTTTCATTCCTTCATTTTCTTCATTCCTCCATTCCTCCCGTTCTACTGTTCAAACCGAATCCTGGCCTTTTTAACAACCCGCCATAAAGGACCGTCCAATTGAGCCTCCCCATCTTCCAGGGTACGAATGGACCGGGCATCTTTGTTGAAACTATTTTCGTATTCACAAACCGCCTCCAGGTATTCGCCGGGATATTTCAAAGCCTCCAATAGATTTTCCGGTGTACTCAAAAATGAAAAGGTCGCTTTCTGCTGATCTTGGGCCTTCGTTTTAAAATGAAACAGACTTAAGCCATCCTGCTCTTCGGTCTTGTGCGCATCCTTAAACGTGCTTTCTGCTATCGGTGCTGGAAAATAATAATGCTTGGATAACGGAATGTCGAAGACAACTACTGGCTGGGACATGTTGGGCGCTACATCGCTCCCTTCCTTCGTATCTACCAACGTATCCTCGGGATTTGCGTTTTCCCTGGACTTGGCCTCTAATTCGAGTTGAGCTGCTTCCAGTCTGGCTTTCAATGACCTGTTCTCCTCCTCAAGCACCCGAATTCGATGCTCCATCTCCTGGTTCCGGGCCGCCCATTCATTTTCTTTTGTTTTCCAGTCTTGTTCCATTGCACCTGATTTTCGCTGTTGGCGTATGAGGAGAAAGGCAAGTCCCACTAACAAAAACCAGGGGATAATGGAAAAGACGCCCCCTCCCCTTCGCTTTGGTTCAGGTTCATCGGCCTGCGGCTCGACTATCTCTGAATCCGGTTCCTGGCTCTGCGGACTTACGGGCTTAACCAATGTTCTGGTCAAACTACCGGTAGGGCTAGTCTTGAGACTGTAGCGCTGGTCCGGATGAATAGGCCTAGGGACCATATCATTCAGCATCCACCGCTCCAACTCCTTTCGTTCCGGTGTGCGTGTGAAAAATGCGCTCAGAATAGGTGTGGCTGTGAACTCTTTGAGCAGGGCTTGTACGTCTGCATAGGTTAACCCTTGAAAACCGGCACTTTTCCAGTCTACCGTTTTTTGATAAATGATATAAGTCAATTCCTCATTTCGATTTTTGTCCTGACAACAGGATCGCAGGATTTCTAACAACCCATTAATGGTAGGCACGGTCTCCACATTACACAATTCGGCAGGTCCTCCTTCTCCACAAAGGGACATGCGGTTCATTTCCCACGCTACACTGTCAATTTTTTCACCCAAATAAATGGTGTCTAGCTGAGCCATTAGCAGGTGGCCAGACATAACCAGGACCAAAGCACCGATCCATTGCATCATCTTGGTTGCACTCACTTTGAATTTGGTTTTCATTTGAAAGCTCATCAACCGTATCCTTAGAATTATTCCCCAGCCAGTTTCTAGACCTTGTTTTAAATTCGCAAATGATGGCAAAATTTGTCATTTTTTTGGTTAAACAAGGCACAGATTCGGAATCCTAGCAGCGCTACGACGCCCGGTTCTGCAACGCAGTACAACCGAAAAAGTGGCCATTTGGCCGCAGCGTACAAATTTGAAACAGGCTCTTAAACTGAATATCCATTAATAGGTACGATTATTCTAATCCATTTGTGAAATCGAATAGGCCAATCGATTAATTACACCGATCAAGGGGAAAAAGAATAGCGTCTCTTCGACCCGAATGTTGGTTTCAGGAAGCTCCTTCTTTCTGGTTTCAAGTCCTTCCTGTAGAAAATCGTCGACATCTTCCTTCATTTTACTGCGGGCAATATCAACAGCATCGGCAGTCACACCGAACCGTTTATTGAATGCCAACTTGTCGTTCAACTTGAAAAAGAAGTCGTAAAATCCCTTATAATCTTGAAGTAATTCCTCCTGAAATTCCCGATTGATCGTATCATATCGGGTTGAATCGTCCGAGAAGGGATGATCTTCCAAACCTAAATAAGCCACTGTCATATCTTCAATTTCCTCCAAGGAAAAAGTTTCCTTCATCATCAATCCGCCCCGGCAGGTTGCTTCTTTTGGTTCATCCTTTTCGCGATACACATTCAAATTGGAATCTTCGGCACCCTTATCCCGGTAAACTTCATCAAAGATGGTTTTCGCCAGGTTACTGATCCGCTCGTCGCTGGAGGAGATAAATTGCAATACGCGGGAACCGTTTCCACTAAAGGTGATATACCTAGGTTTTTCTAGTTCCCTGGCCTTCATCAATTTGGCTACATGGTACATGATGGCCGTGAAAAAGAGAACAAACACCAACCGGATGTGGTCATCATTTTTCAACAGTTCCGTAAAGGATATGGGTAAATTCCGACGGCGGATCTCCAGGTTATCTTCCAGGGAAAAGAAAAAGGCGATGACGTCAATCGACTTGTTCTCTTCCACCAATTTATTCAATACATCTTCGAGATCTGTCAGGTTATTGGTAGAAAGTAACCGCTGGATCTGTGGGTAATAGCGCTGCACAAATCCATTGGTATTGGCGGCACCATACTCACTGTAGGCATCTCCGAAGATAGAATTTGCTGCAAACCGAAAAGAAGTGATAATGGAAGGACGATTGTGTTGAAAAACCACAACATCCGAAGTACCGCCACCAATATCAATGGCCACTACCGGTTTACTGGCGGCGGTGATGTTCATTCGGTTTCGGTAGTAATAAAAAGGTGAAATACTTTCTGGTAATTTCCCAAGCGGCGCCTGGCCGCCGATATATTGATTGTATACGGCATTCCACATTTCCTCCAGCGCATCGACCCTTGCCATGGTCATGTTGGATGGATAAAACCAAGTGATCTTGGTCTGCTTTAAATGCCCCCGGTTCAACAATACCTTGGCCCGGATCATAAACATCAACTTCTCCAAAAAGGCCCGTACCCGGCGCTTGGAGTCCATATCCATGGTATAATTGGACCATTTCAAGTTGGTACGGATCTCGGAATGACCGGGAATCAATCGTTTACCGTAGATAAACGGGATATTAAAATCGGCTAAGGTATAGGTAGGTTGCCCAAAATCAATATTATGTCGCTCGGCCAAGACCGTTCGCTGGGGGAAGCTCATATTGGAATCCCGGCCGATCCGTTCCGGAAAAAGGTCTTCCGGAATTTTCAGGATATCGATGACCCGCATGCGACGCATGTATTCACTCCCTTCCTCCAGCGGGTGCAGAGTGCCAACCTGCAGGTCGCCCTCTGTAATATCAAATGGCCTCGGGGTTCCACTCGCTCCCTCCTTGTATTCCAAATGAGTATTTGTAGTTCCAAAATCAATCGAAAAATGAAACTCTTTCGACCCAATAGAATGCATAACCAAATTGGGAATCAGAATACCTTTGGCCAATCCATTATCCAGCTCAATGGCATCGAACTCCCGATTGAGCACATAAATTTTGGTGTGGGCATTATCCCCTGGCGCAGTTCGGTTGACGTGAGCCGTAGGCTTTACAGTTTGATTGGAATCTGATCGGATAAACCGAAGCGAATAATCCCGGTTGGGCAGATTGTCTTTGTCTACCAACATTACTCGATAGGGTCTTTCCTCCTCAAAATTGCCCATTCCGATAAATGGAAAGATGGAAACTCCGAAAGGAGCTTCAAAAATCACCCCTCGGTTGGCGTCCGGATCCGGATGCTCCGGCAGGGTGCTGCTGGATTTGTAATAAATTCGTTCAAACTTGATGTATTCACCCTGCTTTTTGATCGGGATTCGCAGGGTAACCTTCACACCGGTAGCCAGCCGTTCCATTTCCAGCATAGGCTTTCCATCATCCACAATCCCCTTTAGTTCTTCGGGGCTGAAATAATCAAACAGCATGGGCTTGATGGGCAATAAAAATCCGCGATTATCCTCCGTATCCCCTCCGGGCAGATCCTTCAGATGCCCATCAAAGTATTTTTCCTTATTGATCGGATAAAAAAGCTCAATCAAATAATCCTCCAACAAATCACTGACTACCAAAAAAGGATGCTGGATCTGCTCTAAACCAGGCAGCTTTCGCTCCTCCAACGGTTCGCGCACCCGGTTTGGAATGGGCAACCCCTTCGGATAGGGATGTGAATAATAGATGAGATCTTCCTGATGCCTGCTTTTGCCTCCATGCCCGTGCTGCAAGACCAATGGCTTCTTTTCCATAGCCATGAACCTGGTGGAGTGCGACCGAATCTCAAAATCGCTGCTGGATGTTAACTCGTCCTGTCGGGTGCGCAATACGAGATCCAATACATAGGCAAACTCGTGGGTACCACTTATAGAAATTTCCTTGAAATGATCCTTGTAGAAATCTTTCGTCAGGTTGGTGAGTTCGATATAAAAGTCCCGGTTTTCCGCAGCAATTTTATTTCGGGTGGCATTCAGGTATTCATTTACTTCCCGAAACCGCTGTCCAAAATCCGGATAGGCAGCGCTTAACGCAAATAGGAACAACTGAAATTGAGAATCTCGGTCATGCAAATGGGTATAGCTCTGATCAAACAAAACATCCCCATTCGGCATGGTGATATGAGCATAAGTGTGCGGGTTAGGCGAGGCGAAAAATAGAGTAGATGGAGATGTTCCACCCACGACCCGTTCCGGATCATTATCAAACTGCAGCAGATAAAGCGCACTCAGTTTGTCAAAGTTGTAGGCCTCTGCATCCTGATCCAGATACAATTTAAGCGCCTCCCCTAGCCGGCGATGTGCTTTTACGCCGGAAGCCAAGAGGCGATCAAGGTCTTCTTTAGCATCCCATTTAACTACTTTCACATGCCCCTTGTGGGCAAAAATATTGAAGAACAACTCTCCCACGTCCAATGCATCCGACACCAGCTTGAAATCGATGGTAGAGGCATTGGGGTTGATCTCCCCATTCTTCACCATGTTCTTAAAAGCGGTTTTTACCAAATCAAAATGGGCAAAAGGGCTTGGAATGGAAGTCGGTGCTTCATGCACATTGCCTCCGTGCGGATCTTTTATGGCATTGATCTGGTTCCGTTGATATGGATCCGACAAAAACCAGTCTTCCTCATTTTTTAACTCGTGATAGGTGAGTACATAACCCATACGTGTATTGTATTTTACAAGCTAAACGGAATCCTTTCCACCTTTAGATAGATAGGCTGACTCCTTCAAAAATTCGCGAAATAATCGTCGATTAATTTATTGGTTCCTCCGTGGAAAACATCCAGCAGTTTCTCAGCAGCATTCGGATAGGTGCCATGGGCCGCTTCGTAACTATTGAGGGCACCTTCAAAATCCTTGAATCCTAATTTTTTGTGTCCGCCCATCCAGGAAGAGCGCGTCTTGACATCCCGAATTGCGGTAGATAAATTGGAATAGTCCAGGTTGAAAGGCATAAAGCTGCGCTTATTGTTCCCCATTTCCCTGAGCCAATCATCAAAGGCTTTATTGATCAGGCTTAAATGACTTTTCACGAATGGAGACCCCATAAAAGCTACATCCAGTTTCGGATCGCGTTTAGCGGTAAATGGAGCACCACTTTTAATCGACCCATCCATTTGCTTTTTCAGAAACCGAATGAAGAAAAAGTACTGGGTTAAAGGACGCTTGATCATGCGTTGGGTTTGGTCGCCCAATTGGTCAAAGGTGATCATTTCCTTCTCTTCCTTAACACCAAATTCGAAGTATTTTGGATCCTCGGCACGGCCATCGCGTGTAGTCAGTTCAGAGTCGCCCAAGGCACAATAGTCTACAATGGACAGGGCTGCAGCCATTTCCACAAAATGGGCATCATTCTGCTGCCCGCCTGCCCCGGGGTCGTGTTCGTAATCTTTGCTCACCCGATCCCCCAAATAGTAGAGGGCATTCAGGGAATCATTCCCGGTCACATTGGATTGATAATAATGAAGCGCTGCCCGGGTTTTAGACATAAACGTTCCCTTGTTGATCTCGATCTGATCCCCGTCATCCTTTGGTGCTACTCCGAAGTAAGGCATTAAGGTGAGCGCTCCAACGGCAGCTTCTTTTACCAATTGCGAATTCGGCAAGGGCGGTGCCGCATTCCGGATGTTCTTCAATACAATGGGGAAACCGGCAGCTCCAGTTCCGCCAAATATGGAGCTGATGATAAAAACCCGATCACCTTCCTGGAAATTGGAGGCAAAGTACTTGAACTCGTTGGACTCGCTGAACTGGTTGAGAACCACACTTCCCATATTCGGATTACCCACGAAACCAATGTCCATTTCGGTGTTCAGATTGGAGCGGGAAAACAGCACACTGGTCAAGGCCTTGTTGGCCGGATCCAGGGTTTGGTAGTCGATGTAGTTCTTGAACTGTTGGTTGGACACTCCGTCCAGGTTGAATGAAAACGTATTGGAAAGCACATCTTCGGGCGCCAGCTCATTCAAGGTGCGTAAGGGAGTTGAAAAGAAGCCCTTTTCTGGATTCGACAATTGCTCGCGTACACGCTGATAGTAGTCCAGAATTTTCAGGGTCCTTTTCAGGTCGAGATTGCTCTGATGCGGATCTACAATAATCGGTATTAATTCAAACCCGTTGAGCTTAACCCCACTTGAGAGCAGCATCGCAAGTGATTTTAATACCCTGGAGCCAGATCCACCGATGGCAAAAACAAATAATTTTTTCATATCCGATTATTGTGGGAATGGGGTTGTGGAACAATTCGCACTCCAATTGCGCAGTATAAAGGAAAAAAGGACAAACAAGATAATCCCATATAAGGCATTGACCATGCCGAAGGCGATAAGCTGCCCCGGCTCAATATACTGGGCAATAGATTCTGCCATGTACCCCTGATCATAATCGGCATACACCCAGCCATAACTCACCGCAAAACAAATAATCGCACTTAAGGCTAGGAAAATGAGCCAATGGTACCATCGATTGAATCGGGGGGAATTGATTAAATAGTAAAATAAAAGTACCAGAGCCAGCGGCGTAAAATAGGTGATGAATCCACAAGGAATGTACAAGGAAGGATCATTAAAGCCTTCTCCATCAAAACCGTACAGGTGTTGACCTAGATAATCCCCGTAAACACCGATGAACAGGCCTTCGTACAAGGGGGCGAAAAAATCCTTTTGCTGGATAATAAATCCAACGACCGGAATGGCAGCCAATACAAAAGAGATCACAAATACTGCAATCATCGCTGTGGTATTAATTTAATTTTCAATTTGAATAGCGAATTCAACCAGGTGCTCCCGTTTATAACCCGGAGACCTGGCCTGATAAGCTTCCTGCATACCTCGGATTAAATAGGCTAAACCGAATGTTTTATCCAGTTCTCCACCCTCCTGCTGACGGTCGTCCCTGCTCGTAGCGTTTTCCACCCAGACTGGGATCTGGTCTTTGAGCTGAATCTGAACGGTTCCTTCCCGGGCTCGATCCGTTTCCAATACCAGAAAATGGGTAAACGGAGTCAACTTTTCATCCTTTTCTTTTTCCACCCGGGAAACAGGCAATACTTCAATTAGGCTAAAGCCATGGTCAACCGTATACTGCTCCGTATTCTCTAAATAGGAATCCCCCAGGTACAGCTTGGAGTAATCTACGGCCAGGCTGAATCGAAACCGCCCTGCTGCTTCGCCTCGGGAGGCAGGCTTTGGACTGGCCAGACAAGTAGTTGAAGAAGACCGGCAAGGGCTGTAACGGCTGCCTTCAGTATGATATTGAGCTACTTTGTATCCAGGTTCGTTGCCATTCGAAAGCGACAGGAAGTAATGATTTTGGTAGCCTCGCAAGGATTCGATATCCATCCGGTCCATGAAAAGCTGCATACCGTTTGAAGGCCCTGCTACCAGAATATAATAGGGACGTGTATTTTCCAGCACGAAGCCCCTGTTATTATAGTCATAGTAGAGCCCATTGAACCTGGAATCCAATTTGATAAGAAGCAACTCCAGGTCTTGCTGCTTATCCAGGTGAGAAGCAAAGGTATTTTTGATGCTAATTTGCTGGTTGACTAGGTAATCGCCGGCATCCTGATTTCGTCCGGGAGAAAAAATAAAATCCGATGCAAGAATGGACATTTGATTGGAAGCGGCATTGGCCAGCAGGTTTTTGAGCAAGTCGGCAATATTGGTGTTGGTATTGGGCTGGCGTCTACTTTTGAAGGTGGCCGGATCCAGACGCTGGATGAAATCTTCCAACGCGCCCTGAAACGGGGTGATGCCTGCATTGATGTAAGATAACCCTAGACTATCCGTCAGTTTATTGGCGTATACCAAATCAGACAAGAAAGCGAAAAGGGTTTGTTTAAACTGAGTGTTTCCCTCCACATAGCCGTCCATACTTCCGGAGTTCTCAATGTAGGCCTGATAAACAAAGCGGACGGGACGGCTGGAACCTGTTGTCGAGGTACAGGAAGGACAAATAGCCGCTATCCGATCCTGAAGCGCTTGCTGATCCAAGGCATCCTCTTTGACCAAGCCGCAACGCGCGTAGGCCCCCTTTTTGGCTTCTATCAGGCCTTTAATAGCTGTGAGCTCGCTTGCCGAGAGTTGGCCGTCTTCGGTGAGATCCTTGATACGTGTATCCAGACTATCGCACAGGCTACCTCCGCAAGAAGAAAGCGCAACCACAAACAGAAAACCAAAAAAGTAGTATAGAGATCGAGACTGGGAACAGGACGCATTCCACAGGGAAAAAGGGTTAGGCATCGGTAATTGACAAGTTTTCCTCATGCATTCAGGTAATAGGCGAATCTGTTTCAAATTAGGAAATTCTTAACGGATTGCCCACACGATTTCTATAACGACAAGGGAGGGTATTTCCATTGCCTGTGCTCCTAAATAAACTACTAGGAAAGCACCATCAAGGCGTTACAATTTCGGTCAGGCTAGGAATTTAATCGACGAAAATGATTTCGGTAAGGCAGGCCTAAACATCAACCTACACCGCCACAGTCGCTTTTATATGGGGCCAGGGATCGTAGTTTAAAAGCTCAAAATCCTCATAAGCGAAGCCAAAAATATCGTTCACTGCCGGGTTCAACTGCATTTTTGGGAGCGGCCTGGGGGTTCGGCTCAACTGCAATTTGGCTTGCTCTATGTGGTTGTTGTATAAATGGACGTCCCCGAATGTGTGCACAAATTCACCGGGCTCCAAATCACAAACCTGGGCCATCATGAGCGTTAGCAGCGCATAGGATGCGATATTGAAAGGTACTCCAAGGAAGACATCGGCAGAGCGTTGGTACAATTGGCAACTCAACTTTCCATTCGATACGTAAAACTGAAACAAGGCATGACAAGGCAGCAGGGCCATTTCATTCAGCTCGCCTGCGTTCCAGGCGCTAACCAGGATCCTTCGGGAATCCGGATTGGTGCGGATCAGCTCGACCGCATTTCGGATCTGATTGACCACTTCCCCATTCGGAGCACTCCAACTCACCCATTGCTTTCCATAAATAGGCCCTAAATTCCCCTCTTCATCAGCCCACTCGTTCCAAATGCGCACACCATGTTCCTGCAGGTATTTTACATTCGTATCTCCTTTCAGGAACCAAAGCAACTCATAAATGATGCTTTTTAAGTGTACCTTTTTCGTGGTGACCAGCGGAAATCCCTCTTGCAGGTCAAATCGCATTTGATAGCCAAACAGACTCTTGGTGCCCGTGCCTGTACGGTCATTTTTTTCGTTCCCGTCGTCCAGAATTTTTTGGAGGAGCTCCAGATAAGCTTTCATCTTCATTAAATATATCTTCCAAACTTACGGGCTTCTAATTTTATTTGGGGAGTTGTTTTTCCACGGGCTGTGGAAATTCCCAGCACACTTTCCGGTTAGGAGGATCTCGTAGGTGCATCTTCTAGCAGAAGGCTGACAATTCATGATTCGGCCAGGTCAACCGGATTCCTTTTTTCTGGTTTAATAAAAAAATAAAGCAAATGGCGCGGTCACTCCTTGCCCTTCTAACTTTTTTTCCACTGGTCATCCTTGCACAAGATTCGGGTTGGGAATTGCGCTACGACAAGGACGACATTCAAGTCCACCACCGAAAGTCCAACCTTTCCCCAATCAATGAGCTTAAGTTGGTCACGGTAGTAAATTCCAGCATGCCTGTTCTGCTGCAATTTCTTTCCGATGTAGATCACTTCCCGATTTGGGTATATGGCTGCGTAGAGGCCAGGCAAGTAGAGCAACCCACTCCGGCAGAAGGTATTTATTACAGCCGGATGGATTTCCCCTGGCCATTGCGCGACCGCGACTTCTACGCGCACTCCAAGGCAAGCGTGTTGGATCAAGGTAAAAAAGTGTTGATTGAGGTAGAAGGGCGTCCGGATTTTCGTCCGGAACGGGAAAAGGTAGTTCGAATCCCCCATTTATCTGTGAATTGGACACTTACCGAATTAACCCCCAACCGCATTCGAATCGAATACTACTTGCATACCGATCCCGGAGGGAACCTTCCCAAATGGATGGTTAATATGGCACTTGATAAAGGTCCTGCAGAAACCCTGCAAAACATTCGGACCGGCCTTGCTTCCTTCACCCCCGATGTTAAAACTAGGGGTTCCAAGCAACTAGCAGCAGGCCAGCGTAAGTGACAATCCCCGGAGATAAGAGGTAATGATAATAGTACCCCTGGCATCTGAATCGGCTTACTTGGTAGACGGTATTGGGTAGATGGAAGGGTTACCTGTTTCCATTTAAATGGAGGGCCCGGAAACAGAAAAATTCAGCAGGTTCTTGCCAGAAGCATTCAGAATTTTATTTTAATCCACTGAAACCAAACATACTTTTGTATCATGTCGAGCAGTTTGAATAAAATATTTCCTAAAAAAATCTGCTCGCTTGAATACGATCGCCATCCAACATCCAGGTTTATTCACCCTTCTACTGACTTTTTTGACCGTTGTCTCCTGGGCTCAACAGGATGAAACAACCTGGACCTTAAAAAAAGAACAGGACGGGCTTAAAGTCTTTCTGCGTAAAAATGCGAGCACCGGCATCAACGACGTTCGTTTGCAATTCAGCAGCAACGCCCCACTGGAGTGCATCGTGGCAGTGCTCCGAAATCCAAAAAACTTTCCCAATTGGGTATACAACTGTAAAGAAACCCGACATTTGGAGATGGCGGCCAATGGGGATTGCATCTATTATTCTCGAATCAACTTTCCTTGGCCGATCCAGGACCGGGATGTAGTGGCACGTTCCCGGCTCACCCGAAACGAAAGATCCGGTGAGATTGTCATTCAATCCGTCAATCTGGAAAATCGACTCCCAAAAACGGACAAGGTGGTCCGCATTCCATACATGGCAAGCGGATGGATAATCAGCCCTCAATCGGACGGCACCCAATTGTTAGTTTATGAACTAAGCTCGGATCCGGGAGGCAGCTTACCCTCTTGGCTGATCAATATGGCAGTAGACAAGGGCCCAATCCATACCGTCAAGGCCTTGCGAGCCGAGTTGGAGGCAACCGCAAAGACGACCACGAGTCCGGCCTCTTCCTTTGCAAGCGGATATTAAAATCCAGTAAGACAAAATAGACTATATGCTGCAGAATTTTCAATTGTTAATTTATGATTTTCAATTTGAATATTGCAGATAGGCATATGCACAGAAATTCCCCAAATCCATTTGTCAATATCCCCAGATCGTCAATCGATCCTTTGTAATTTAATTCCAATACCGAAAGGATTAACCCAAGTCTACCAAGTCATTCAAAATCCACTACTTTTTACCTTCAACCTACTACCATTTACCCGACACCCATTCCCCGTGTTACCCCAGTATGCATTCAGCATTAAACCTAGGACAATTAGCCTTTTCACCTTTCCCTGACAAACCTGCCCGCTTTACCTTTGTTCCTCTTCTTGACCTAAGCAAAAGGAATATATGGCATATAGGAGTCTTCGCGCATGCGCTGTGGATCTTGAAAAAAAGGGGCAATTAGTTTGTATCAAAGAGGAAGTAGATCCCAACCTGGAAATGGCTGCTATTCACCGGAGAGTTTTTGAAGCCGGCGGCCCGGCACTCCTGTTCGAACAAGTCAAGGGAAGTCCCTTCCAGGCGCTCTCCAATTTGTACGGTACTTTCGACCGTACCCGTTTTATCTTCCGCAAAGAGTTGGAGCGCGTAAAGAAAGTGATTGAGTTGAAAGCCGATCCTGCTCGATTGGCGCAAAACCCCTTTCGCTATCTGGGCGCTCCCTGGACTGCCGTTAAAGCGCTTCCCCAAAAGCGTTGGATGCGCACTCCGATTCTACATGGCCAAACTTCGGTAAGCCAACTCCCCCAGGTAAAGTCCTGGCCAATGGACGGGGGTGCTTTTGTCACCTTGCCTCAGGTGTTAACGCTCCCTCCGGGCAGCAAACGGATTATGGAATCCAATATCGGCATGTATCGGGTCCAGCTTAGTGGCAATGATTATGTGCCAGACCAGGAAGTTGGCATGCATTACCAACTGCATCGAGGTATCGGCGTGCACCATACGGCCTACAATAGTGCAAAGGAACCTTTCCGAGCCTCCGTGTTTATTGGAGGACCGCCTTCCCATGCCTTTGCGGCCATTATGCCACTACCGGAAGGGTTGAGCGAAATGACTTTTGCCGGGATGCTGGGAGGAAGACGTTTTGGTTACCTCCGGCGCAACGGACACGTCCTGTCAGCCGACGCCGATTTCGTCATCACCGGTATTATCCGGAAAGGGGAAAAGAAGCCGGAAGGTCCTTTTGGTGACCACCTTGGTTATTACAGCCTGCAGCATGACTTCCCGGTTATGGAGGTCGAAAACGTCTACCACCGAAAAAATCCTATCTGGCACTTCTCTGTCGTTGGCCGTCCACCACAGGAGGATAGCAGCTTTGGCTACCTAATCCACGAGTTAGTCAAGGAATTGGCTTCCCAGGAATTCCCAGGTATTCAGGAGCTCAATGCAGTGGATGCAGCCGGTGTACACCCCTTATTATTAGCCATTGGCAGCGAACGTTATATGCCTTTTCGGGAACGAAAGCCTGAGGAAATATTGACCCAAGCAAACCGGATACTGGGTTCGGGGCAAACCAGCTTGGCCAAATTTCTGATCATTGCCGCTACAGGAGATGCAGCACAATTGTCCACACACGATATGGCCCACTTTTTCCAACACGTCCTGGAACGGATCGACTGGCGGAGAGACTTGCATTTTCACACCCGAACTACTATTGATACGCTCGATTATTCGGGTTCAGGCTGGAATGAAGGGTCGAAGGTAGTACTGGCTGCATGTGGCCCCCAGATCCGGGAATTGGCGACAGAAATACCCGCCGGATTTTCGCTGCCTGCTGGTTTTTCCAACCCCAGGGTAGTGCTGCCGGGTATCCTGGCCATTCAACCACAACCGTATAATTCTGCTCTAAGACCTGATAATGAATTGGCCAATCTGAAAACCTACCTTTCTTTTCAAGGATTGGATGGATTTCCCCTGATTGTCCTTACGGAAGATCCAGCCTTCCTGGCTGCCTCCTTGAATAATTTTCTTTGGGCCACATTTACCCGGACCAACCCGTCGCATGATATACACGGGGTTGGTTCTTTTGTGGAGCACAAGCACTGGGGATGTACCGGGTCCTTAATAATGGATGCCCGCATCAAACCCCATCATGCACCTGTATTGGAAGAAGACCCGGCTGCCAAAGCAGCTATGGATCGATTTTTTGTCAAAGGAGCCCCACTTGAAAAATGGGGATAATAAACATCTTGTAGGACGAAAACGGACGGTTCAATTCCTCCATTCCTTCATACTTCATTCCCCCCTTCCAAACCAGGTAGGTTTGTCACCTTGGAACCCAAACTGTGGTTTAGGCCGAAATCTTATTTCGTTTCCATCTAAAATTCCCGAGTATTGTAGCTTTAATCTTTGTATATTTTCCGTGGTTCATTGTTGACGATCCCGATTCCATTATCCTAACCTGAAAGAAGAACACTCTTGAAGCCTTGTTCTTTCGCAGAAAAGCATTTCCCGGAGACCCTCCTGCCAGAGGAGTTGGATCACTACCTCTCCAGGGGATGGTATCGAATGGGGCAAACGATATTCACCACCCACTTCCTCTGTTTTGCCCAAGAATTTTACTCCGCACTCTGGATTCGGCTGCCACTCACCGGCATCACCTATGGCAAAAGCCTTCGGAAAACCTACAAACGGAATACGGAACGCTTTAACGTACAAGTTGCTCCGGCTTCCATTACCCGTGAAAAAGAGTTGCTTTATCACAGATACAAGTTGCATTTCCCAGGAGTACTCGCTCCCAGTATTAAAGACTCGCTGCAAGATGGAGATGAGGAAAATATCTTTTCCACCTTTGAAGTCACGGTTTATGATAAAAACCGATTGGTAGGCCTAAGTTATTTTGACATCGGCCGGCAAAGTGCTGCCAGTATTCTCGGGATTTACGACCCGGACTATGCGCGCTTTAGCTTGGGCATGTTCACGATGTTGGTTGAAATTGAATACTGCCTGCAACTCGGATTAGACCACTATTATCCAGGCTACGTTGTTCCTGGTTTTCAGCGATTTGACTACAAGCTTCGTATCGGAGATGTCGAATACTACGACCTGACCCGCCAAAATTGGTATTCCTACCAGAAACTGCATCCCAAGATCATTCCCTTGCAACGGATGGAGGAGCGCCTGCTCAGTCTTCAAAAATATTTGATTCGCCATCACCTTCCGGCAAAAAAGTTGATGTACCCCCTCTTTGAGGCCAATTTATTTGGATTCTGGAATACTACTTTTTTGGACTACCCGGTTTTCCTGCATTGCCTGCCTAGTGCCTGGAATGAAGAAATTCTGATCGTGGTATACGACGTATGGGATTCCCAGTTCAAGCTTTGGTCTTGTGGCACTTTCGAGGAAGTTCATTTTTATTTCAATGAATCCTTTACCGGTAATTTTGATAGCAATCGGTTTTGCCTGGATCTGTTAGTGCCCGAAACCTTGATTTCTCAACATCCCGATCCAGCCCAGATAATGCAGGACCTGAAAGAGTATCGGTTACTATACCCGGCTTCCTACAGATAGTTATGGTAAAGATTGGATATACTGAATGGGAAAGTGATGCTATCAAAAAGTCCCGCTAATGGGGCCTCCCACGCCAGCAGGATTGTTTTCGAAGGAATTGTTTTCCAATCGGTTATAACAAACACCGGTTTCCCCTTTATGATTGTATATGGCACTGCCCCGAACCAAGGAAGAATTCCTTCTAAATTGCGTATGCTGGATTAGTGGTCTTGTACTGCCTCCCTCGCCATCGTTGAATATAGCACCTCCATAGTAGCTCCGGTTTTCAGCAAAAACAGCACCCCGGATCTGAGGACTACACTTCCCCATTTTCCCATTATTATAAAGAGCCCCCCCTTTTTCCTTAGCATTGTTGGAAATGAAGTGACAATTTAAGAAACGAGGTAAGCAAATTCCATTGGTGCACCTTAAATAGATCGCACCACCTTTCATGGCATAATTATCTCGAAAAATACAATTCTGGATGATCGGCTGAGCAGTCACATAAGCTGCATCGATGAACAGACCGCCGCCGCATCCTTCCGGCCGATCCGTTCCTCCACCTGTAGCATCTGCCCTTCCACCGGAAATAATGAATCCGTCCAGCACTACTCTGCGCTCCCCTTGGGCAATCATCACCACTGTATAGGCATTATCTTCAGGACCAGGTTGGCCAATATTACCACTTAAAATGGTGGGATTAAGGGTCCAGTTTCGCTCTTCCAGAGACCGCTCCACACCAGAAAAACCACCATATAATTCTACCCCATCCGGAATGCTAAAGCTTCTAGATCGATTGACCACAGTCGCTGGCTTGTACGTACCGGCTGCAACCCAGATCTGGTCGCCGGGCTGTGCCCTGAGCAAGGCTACCTGTAAATCCCCCAATGGATTTTGCCAGGACAATCCTACCCCATTTGCACCTTGCTGAACGTATAGTATAGCTCCCGACACATCGATCAGGTACAACGAAAAAACAACCATACATCCGAATACCCGGTAGATTTGCTTCATGCACTATAATATCTAATACCAATAATAGGAAATATCCGATTAAGGACAGATTTAATCTGGATACGTTCAAGGGACTGAGACAAAAGACATACAATTACAAAAATAGTGTTATTTGAGGCTCTAATTCTAGCAATGATCCGGCTGCTGAATTTTCAATGTAAGCGGTATAAGTGAGCACGAGTACGGAAATCGGACAAAAAAACAGGATGTATTGATCTTACCCCTAAAAACACAACTCGTTAACAACCAATCAGTTAAACAACTTAATAAAAAATTTACATAACTAACTTATTGATTCATACTGGAATAACCTTTATTTATTGGCTCTAATTGAGTAGATTGCTTACATCTCTCCCATTCTGACTGAGGCACCTTACATAGTAAAAACCTGACCCTGTGAAAAAACGATATTGGGGCCTGCTCGCAGGCCTTTTTCTATGCTCTGTGGTTTGGGCGCAGGATATGAACTTTTCCCAGTTCCACAATGCCCCATTCATGCTAAACCCTGGTCTTACAGGGGTTTTTAATGGCAATGTGCGCACATTGGCCATGTACAGAAATCAATGGCGACAAATCCCGGTCGGCTACAATACATTTGCCGCGGGCTATGATATGCGGCACTACCAAAAGAGGTGCTCCAGAAAGTACTTCTTCTCACATGGTCTGATCCTCCACTACGATCAGGCAGGTGACGCCCAATATTACCATACCAGCCTGCAATTACTGGGATCCTACACCCAACGGCTCGGTAGTAAATTCTATGGAACGCTAGGAGTCAAAATGGGCCCTGCCATTGAGGGCTTCAATCAGGAGCGGCTTACCACCAACAACCAATTTGATCCACTAACCGGAAGACCGGACCTCGGCAGATCCATTGGGGAAGAAAACAACCTACGGACCGATAACCTGGCTGTATTCGACATGTCTGCCGGAATCAATATTCGGTATCAGAAGTTGGATAATGCATCCGCCATTGATTTCAACAACCAACGCACAAGAGTAGACTTCGGAATTGGCTTATTCCACCTCACCAACCCTCGTCAGGCTTTTTCCGGAGAACGCAGCGGGCACAATCTGAATTTCCGGGTCAACCCTTACGTAATCTATGTTCAGCAGCTCGGCCGCAAGGAATTACTGAATCAAGGGCTGGGATGGGATATCCTGGTAGCCTGGAGAACCCAGTTTCAACAGCCCTCACTCGAAAATAATGTTACCCTGGGAGCCAAAGTCTACCTGCAGTCCTTCCAACCGGGCAGTACAGCCCTGATGATCACTGCGACTGCCCGTATTCAAGACCAGATGGAAAGCTTTATCCCGGGAATCGAACTATTTATCAGAGACTTTCAATTTGGATTTAGCTACG
The DNA here is from genome assembly GCA_964641965.1 of uncultured Saprospiraceae bacterium. Classification (GTDB taxonomy): domain Bacteria; phylum Bacteroidota; class Bacteroidia; order Chitinophagales; family Saprospiraceae; genus JAJDFU01. The sequence continues at coordinate 77,570 of CAZXLD010000013.1, forward strand.
ATGTAACCACATCCGATTTACAAAATGCTGCCCGTGGAGATGGAGGTTTTATGGTTTCTTTTTCCTACATCTTCCGAAAAGTGAATATCCCCTGCAGACGTGCTTGTCCCATTATATAATCGCGTTTCCATGAACTTTACCACCACTCATTTCACAGTCAGCTTGAGGATCATTGTTCTAATTTTTCTGGCCATCCTCTTCTGTAATCCAACACACGGACAATTTCTCCGCAACATTGTCCGCTCTGCCGATAGAGCTTACCAGGACGGACATTACCTGGCTTCGGAGGTTTATTATGGCCTGCTTTTTGACAAACTCCAGAAAGACTCCAAGGGCAAACTCCAGCGCAAGTTGATGCGAAAATGGGAACTGGATCCGGCCATGATCCTGAGCCGAAAGGCATATGCGCTTTGGGAGTTGAATGAATTTCATAAGGCCGAACTGGCATTCGGAAACCTAATCACCCTATCCGACAGCTTGCGTTTATCCAGCCGATACGATACGGCAGCGTTTTATTTGGCTGACGCCATTCATCATCAATTCAAACGACCGTTTATTTCAGAAGCCGTACCTGTTTACAAAACTTATTTGAATCGCTCCCCGGATACTTCCTGGTCCGAGTACTTTGATACGCTTGCTACCAATGCCACTGTACATTCCGACTGGATTCATACCCGACGAGCACAAATTCAGGACCCGGCAAACACACAAGTTGATTCCTTTTACCAGCTTGTAGTAAATAGCTATGGCGACGACTCCAATACCTCCAAACTGAATCGAGATACCTTCTTCCGTAAAACCTGGAAGATCTACTCGGATGACTGTCAGGAAATCTATCACCTCAATGATTCTATCAATAGCGGATACGGTGAATTTGCCCCGGTAGAATGGAAGGGCAACCTCCTCTTCACAACCTATGATGGACTGATTCGAAGCAACTCCCGCTATCCGGACCGGAGCAGATACAATCAGCGCTATGCCATACTCGATCACAGCCTGGACTCCCTGCAGGAACTGCGAGTGGTCCAACCTGCACAATCGTTGGAGTCCTTCAATGACGACCGAAGCATTCACGTGGGAATGGCTTCTCCTTCCCCAACCGGAGATACCCTGTATTACAATCAGTGTACCTATGTAGGTTCTACCTTCAAGATCCGATGCAACTTGTACCGCAGAATATGGAAAGACGGTTTTTGGTCTGAACCCGTGGCGCTCACTGACTTAAATCTGAAAGGAACTACTTCCGAGATGCCTAGTTTAGGTCGCTACAATGGCAGAGAGGCCTTATATTTTGTTTCGGACCGATCTGGTGGAGCAGGCAGAAAAGATATCTGGTACGCCTACACAAAAATGGATGGCAGCTTTGAAGAGCCCCAAAATTTAACAGCGATAAACACCATAGGGGATGACGTTACACCCTTTTACCATCGGGCATTAAATCGCTTGTTCTTCAGTTCCGATGGGTATCGTACAATAGGTGGGTTGGACGTATTTTGGACGGCTCAAAAAGACACTATCTGGCAGGACCCAAGCAATCTGGATATCCCAATTAATGGTACCTACGATGATCGGTTTTTCTTTTTGACCCAAGACAAGCAAACCGCCTATTTCTCTTCCGACCGACTAGGCAGTGTATTATTAGGCAATGCCACAGCTCCTTGCTGTCCCGATATTTGGGCCGTGGAATACGACCTGGACATCGATATGGAAATCAAAGTTTACGATGAGGAAACCAAACGTCCTTTAACCGGAGCACAACTACTGGTTTTTGAACGCCTCAATCCCTTTGACAGCATCGAATTGATCAATGAAACCTTGGCTGACAGTGCCAAGACGTTGACTGTAACGGCCGGTAAAGAGTACGTTTTTTATGCCTTTAAAGACGGATATAAGTCGCGCATGGGGGTACGCGATCTGACGGATTATTTCCCAAGTTCTTCTGACTGTATCGATTCCATTGAGGAAAAACTATACCTACCTCCGGAACGATTCAGGCTGCGCGTGGCCATTGTGGATGCCCGGTTTCCGGATGTGGCGGTCCCTGCTGCACGTTTGGATTATACCATTTCTAATCCGGATGGGACAGTTGCCCTGGATTCTTCGCAGATCGAGTTACCGCCGGATCAATCCTACTATTACTTCCCGATCGAGTCATTTAACAAAAACATTCTGCTGACCGGCACAGACCCCACCAACTTTTACACCCAAGATAACAGAAGCTATTTCACAGCTCAGGATAGCTTTCAGTTTACGGTCCCGGACGACAAGTACATGCTGGAGGCACGCGCGCTGGTTCCATTATGCCCGGATACCACGGCCCTGCCGCTATATTTTGGACACGACTCTCCAGGCCCCAGAACTTCTGCCATTTCCACTGCTGAGAAAACCTATGACGAAGTCTTCTTGGACTACGAAAGAGATAATTCGAGGGAGTACCAACGTTTGACAAATGCCATTTCCATAAATGAGGATGGATTCATCGACGTAAAGGATAGAGTACTGATTGCCAATTACAACAGTGTGGATGACGATGTAAAGGAATCCTTTAAGGAAGTGGCAAAGTACCTGGTGAATGTCAACATGGCCAATTCCTTTTTCGATGACGAGATCCGGGCTAGCTTCAATCGAGTTACCGAACGTATGGATGTGATCTATCAGTACCTGGAACGCGGCGAAAAAGTAAAGTTCCTATTGTCTGGTTTCACAAGCCCTACGGGTAAGTCGTCCTACAACGACACCTTAAGTAAGCGCCGAATCAACAGTGTAGAACGATATATTGAGAAGTTGTTACGCGAAAAGGCAGGGAGTGAGGAACGATTCCAGGAGTTGGCTGACAATTTGGTTTGGGTACGCAAGGGAGAAGGTGAAAAACGGAGAGGAAATGACTTTAAACGATACCTGAAAGATAACGTAAGCCCCATTGATCCTGAGCTTGATACGGCTAAAGCGAGAATTGCCCTGGATACGATCAGCCAGGGCCGAAGTGTCCTGGGAAGGGCTGGTGTACTTCCTGCCATTGGCCGACGGATAGAGTTGCGGATCTATGTGCTTGATCCCGAAGGCAATCCGATCCTTTGTGAAACCCCACCTCAATTGATTACCGAACAAGGACAGGGAACTAACCAAGTGCCCAATCAAGGGGAGGAAAGAGAGGAGGAAAAACCACAAGACCCACCGCTTCCCGATAATCTGCCCTTGCCCGAACAAGACCAAGAGGAAGACCAGCGGGACTTTATTGAGGAAGAGGATCTATCCTTTGTTACAACAGACCTCCCGAAAGAGGATTTTAAACCCAAGCAATACCTGATTGTAATCGATTCGTTCATTACAACTAACCAACCGTCCTCACCCGATACGGACAGAATACACCTTCCGGCAATTCTTCGGGAAGAGGAGCAGGAACAGCCCAATTAAATCCCAACCTCTGGCCCAAACTAACAACCTATGAGACCTATTGAAAGTACTGCCTACCGGTTCTCTGGTTCACGCTTTTACAGCCTGGTAGGAAGCATTTTTGCCCTGCTCTCCTTATGGGCCTTACAAGCAGTTACCGTGCCAGACGGAGGATTTGAGCAAGCGGTTCAGATCGACCTGATCTGCCCTCCCGATACGACTGTGTCTGTCTGTGATCCGCTGGAATGTATCGAGTTTGAGACCTTCAATGCAGGAGACCTGATTGATTCCGTAGGTACCCGGTTTGGGCCTGTGCGGGTAATGGCAGTGCGAACTGAGGACTTTAACAACCCGAATCCTCCCAACGCAGCTATGGTTTTCAACACCGGCAACCCGACCGGGGGCGACTTTGACTTGGGTACTCCCAATGAGGATTTTGGTGGTCCTGGGATAGGTGAAGGCGGCTCGGCCAATTCCAAGTTTCGAAATGATGCTTTCCGGGGTAATGTGTTGATTGTCACCACTAATTTTGATAGTGAAAACCCCAATGATAACGCCCGAGGTGGAACTATCACCTTCGATTTTTCGCTTTTCGGTCCTATCATCCTGCACAGCCTTTCTTTGGTAGATGGAGAAGAGTTGATCGAGCTTACGGCCTTTGCCAATGGCCAGATTGTGGCCACTGCTTCTAATGAACCGGCAGGCGATAATGGATTCATCACCCTGGATTTAGGCGGTGTTCCAGGTGTAGAATCCCTGGAAGTGACCTCGGACGGTTCCTTTAGTGTAGATCAATTGTGCTTTTCAAAAGGCTATTACCCTGGTTTCCCGGAGGTAGTGGGCTCTACTGACCCGAATCCAAGTATTACCTTCACAGATAACATCATTCCCGGGGCTACTCCAGAACAGTTCACCATCGAACGGACGTTTGAGGCGGTCGATAATGATTTAAATATTGCCACCTGTACGCAGATCATTCGCGTGGAGGATCAGGGCTTTAGTGCCCCCGAATTTGAATGCCCAGCCGATATTTTCCTGGGATGTAACCCGACCGCTATCCCGGCTGTTGCCTTTGAAAATCCGCTTGGCCTGTTTATCCAGATCACAGAGGATACCATTTTCACCGACTGTCAGGGCAACCCAAGCGACGATTTCATCAACGTTGAGCTTCGAAGAACCTTTATCGCCTCTGATGATTGTGGACTTACCGATACCTGTACGCAATCGATCTTTTGGAAAGAAGACACTACGCCACCTGATCTATCCCGAGTCCCTGTAGATACCCTCCTTTGTCCTTTTGACCCCTATCTGGATACGGTCAACTTCATTCCGCCAGGGATCTTTGATAATTGCGGGATTGAAAGCGTCCAAATCACTGAAATCGACCGCGAAAGCATTGCCGGAGGAGACACCATCTTGCTTACTCGAACATTGACCGCTTTCGATTCCTGTCAAAACCAGGCGACCTTAACTCAAACCATTCGACTGGTTACTCAGGGTTTGGAATTTTGTGGCCCGGTTTGCCCTCCCGATACCTTCCTGGGTTGTAATCCAGCGACCTTTCCAGATCCATTGCCCGATACCCTCAACGGAATAACGGTTCAATTTCGGGACGACACCAGCCGGACCAATTGCTTGGGCGGTCCGGCGGAACCTTTGGTCAATGTGGAAATAATCCGGACTTACCTCTTCTCCGACGATACCGGCTTTCAGGATTCCTGTCAGCAGGCCATCACCTGGAAAGAGGACGAACTTCCGCCAGATCTGACTGCCCTGCCTTTAGATACCACCCTATGCCCGCTGGATCCCTATCTGGATACGGTCAACTTCATTCCCATTGGCATTGACGACAATTGTGGTATTGAGCAGGTACGGATCACAGAGCTATCCCGGGATACGGTGGCCAATGGCGATACCATCATTATTAGTCGTTCCATCCTAGCGATCGACTCTTGCCAAAACGAAGCCTTAGCCACCCAGATCATCCGTTTAACCCCCCGTAGCGAGGGCTGTACGGTAACCTGCCCTCCAGATACCTTCCTGGGCTGTAATCCGGTTGCTTTCCCGGAACCACTGCCGGATGTGGTAAATGGCATTTCTGTCACCTTCTCGGATGATACCACCTTCACCAATTGTGCCGGTGACCCTATAGCGCCTTTCGTCAATGTGGACGTGATTCGAACCTATGTGTTTACCACCGACTTCGGACTCCAGGATTCCTGTCAGCAAAGAATCTCCTGGAAAGAGGACCAGCTGCCACCGGATTTGACCGCCCTTCCGGTAGACACTACCCTTTGCCCGCTGGATCCTTACCTGGATACCGTCAATTTTATTCCCATCGGTATTGAGGATAATTGTGGCATTGAGCAGGTGCGAATCACGGAGCTTTCCCGCGATACCATAGCTAATGGCGATACCATCCTGATCACCCGATCGGTATTGGCTATTGACTCTTGTCAAAACGAGGCTACTGCCACTCAGACCATTCGCTTGACCCCCCGCAGCGAAGGCTGTACCGTGGTCTGTCCTCCGGATACCTTCCTGGGGTGCAACCCAGTGGCTTTCCCGGATCCATTGCCAGACCAGGTAAATGGAATCACCGTAACCTTTTCGGATGATACCACCTTCACCAATTGTGCAGGAGAACCCACCGAGCCTTTTGTCAATGTGGAAGTGCTCCGGACCTATGTCTTCACCACTGATTTTGGATTACAGGACTCTTGCCGGCAAGTTATTGCCTGGAAAAATGATACCATCCCCCCAGACCTAACCGCTTTACCCATAGACACCACCCTTTGCCCGCTGGACCCTTACCTGGATACAGCCAGTTTTAATTTTCCATCCATTGGAGATAATTGTGGTCTTGAACGTGTCATCATTCAAAACATAACTCAAGACACGTTGGCACAAGGTGACACCATTGTACTAACCCGCGTAATTACTGCCTTCGATTCCTGTCAAAACAAAACCTCTGCAATACAGACCATTCGACTGGTACCAAATGACCAATTGTGTCCAGTTGTATGTCCCCCGGATACCTTTCTCGGCTGCAACCCGACCTCCTTTCCGGACCCCTTGCCTGGCGATATCAATGGAATTGAGGTCACCTTCTCTGATGATACCACCTTTACGGATTGCCAGGGCATGGAAGGGCCTCCGTTTGTTAATGTCCTGTTGACCCGTACCTATGTGTTTACTTCGGACTCCGGTTTTAAGGACTCCTGCCAGCAGAGCATAACCTGGGCAATTGATACCATACCTCCCGATTTGACTGCACTGGCGTTGGACACTACCCTTTGCCCATTCGATCCCTATTTGGATACCGTCAATTTCATTCCCATTGGAATTGACGACAATTGCGGCATTGAACAGGTACTTATCACCGAGCTTTCCCGCGATACCATAGCCAATGGCGATACCATTCTGATTACCAGAAGTATTGCAGCCATCGACTCTTGCCAGAACGAAGCCTCGGCGATCCAAACCATTCGATTGGTAACGCGGAGCCTGGACTGTCCCATTGTCTGCCCACCAGATACCTTCCTGCGCTGTAATCCGGTTGCCTTCCCAGATCCCTTACCGGATATGGTTAATGGGATTTCGGTGTCCTTTACCGATGATACTACGTTCACCAACTGCTTCGGAGACCCGACCGCACCCTTGGTAAATGTGGAGGTAGTTCGAACCTATTTGTTTACTGCCGATTTTGGACTCAGAGATTCTTGCCAGCAAGTTATTTCCTGGAAAAACGATACCATCCCACCTCTACTAACCGCCTTGCCGCTGGATACGATCCTTTGTCCGCTAGACCCCTATCTGGATACGGTCAATTTCATTCCCATTGGAATTGATGACAATTGTGGCATTGAGCAGGTACAAGTCCGGGAGCTGTCCAGAGATACGGTAGCCAATGGGGATACGATCCTCATTACCCGGTCCATCACAGCTATTGACTCCTGTCAAAATGAGGCCTCGGCCATTCAAACGATCCGTTTAAGCCCGCGAAGCGAAGCTTGTACGGTAGTCTGCCCACCGGATACCTTCCTGGCTTGTAATCCAATAGCTTTCCCGGATCCTTTACCTGATAACGTAAATGGAGTATCGGTGACCTTTTCAGACGACACTACCTTCACCAATTGCTTGGGGGACCTCACCGAGCCTTTTGTGAATGTGGAGGTGACGCGGACCTATGTCTTTACAACTGACTTCGGGCTCCGGGACTCCTGTCAGCAAATCATTTCCTGGAAAAATGATACGGTACCGCCGGATTTGACCGCCTTACCCCTGGACACCACCCTTTGTCCGTTTGATCCCTATCTGGACACCGTTAATTTTATTCCCATTGGTATTGACGATAACTGCGGTATTGAACAGGTACAAGTCACCGAGTTTTCCCGCGACACCACAGCCAATGGGGATACCATTTTGATAAGCCGTTTGCTTACGGCCATTGATTCCTGCGCCAACACCTCATCGGCTACCCAAACTATCCGGCTCCTGGTCAATAGCCTGGAATGCCCCTTTGTTTGCCCGGCAGACACCTTCCTGGGTTGTAACCCTATTGCCTTTCCGGACCCGCTACCGGAAGAAATAGATGGCGTAGCGGTTTCTTTTTCAGATGATACACTGGCCACCGATTGTGCAGGAATGCCACTGGAACCCTTGGTTAACTTTGAAATCACCAGAACCTATATTTTCACGCCGAGCATGGGGCCTGCTGATACCTGCCAGCAAATTATTTCCTGGAAAGTAGACACCATTCCACCCATTATTGCTGCCCTTCCATTGGACAGCACGCTCTGTCCAGATGACCCTTACCTGGATACAGTTAATTTCTTTCCTCCGGAAATCTCGGACAACTGCGGCATTGAACAGGTGGACGTTACTGAGCTATCGCGCGATACGATTGCGAACGGCGACACCATTTTAATTACTCGATTGCTTACCGCTTTCGACTCCTGTGCCAACACTGCATCCGCTACCCAAACTATTCGGATCATTACCACTGAAGGCGGGCTGTGCGATTGTCCGCCAGATATGGACTTGGGTTGTATTGGACCGGATGAACTTCCACCGCCCTTAACCGATGTAGATTTTCCATTGGATCAAATCATAGGATTCACAGAAACAACGGATACCCTGGATCGATGCGAAGTGGTGGTGGTTCGAAATTATGACCTTTTAGGTGCTGGAGGCGATACAACTGAATGTGTGCAAACGCTTACCTACAAGGATGCTACCATTTCACCCATACAAATAAACAGTTGTGATACCATCGTCCTTTTCAACGATTTCATTTCCAGCGTAGATACGAGCCAACTGGAACTATCTGGTGGATGTGGCAATGTTAGTGTGCAAGTCTCTGCCATAGATACTATTGATGTACGACCGGTATTCGTAAACCCATCAGCAGGCAACTCACCTCCGTTGATTGAGTTCGAACGCACGATTATAGTAGAAGACGAATGCGGCAATGTAGATTCCTGTATCCAGCGGGGCGTACTATTCCAGACCCTCTTCCAGGTCCAAACCCTTCCTTGTAATACCAGCCTGGACTCTATTCCGCCTCCGATCGAAAATAGCGACCTGGATTCCATCCTCCGAATTACCGGTTTTGAAGAAGAGTTAAACATCGACGCCGATCCCTCTGGTTGCCAGACTGTGTTTTTCAACCGGGCTTACGACATTTCCATTTTAGAAGGGGTACTGGATTCTACCTTCACCCAGTCGATTACCTGGACCATCGATACTGTGCCTCCCGTCATCGTGCGGATACCGGCTGATACCAGTTTCACCGGACCGATTCCAGCACCTGACCTGGGGCAAGTAGAAGCGACCGACAATTGCGGCTTCGTCCAGTTAAGCGTAGAGGATGATTCCCTATCTCTTGGGTGCACCGAATTCCAGATCATTCGCGCCTTCATTGCAACCGACGGTTGTGGAAACGCAGATACAGCTACGCAAATCCTGCGCTGTATGGATTGTAGCATACCGGTTCCTGCCTTGGCAGACACTACAGTTTGTGCGGGGGACCCGTTGACCTTGTATCCGAATGCCCGGTCCGAGTGGAGTTATTCCTGGACACCCGCCAATGGGGTAGACAATGACACCCTTCCCAGTCCACAGTTTATTGGTGATACCACGACTACCTTCACAGTGACGATCATTCGAGATGCGAATGACCGCTCTTGTGATACCGTCGTAACCGGAACGGTCGAAGTACTGCCTGCATTGGGTCTGGAAATTGTGGGCGATAGCCTGCTGTTTGGTTGCCAGCCGGATACGGTCCAATTTAATGCGACAGCTTCCGATAACGCGACCCTCATCTGGTCGGACACACCAACTTTCTCCGACACCCTGGCATTTGGCGAGCAATTAAACGTATTCAGCGAGCAAGATCAATCCTACTTTGTCCAGGCATTCGATCAGATTTGTACCGAACAAAAAGAAGTCCAGTTTGACCTGGTAGCCATCGAAGCTGAACTACCCGATTCGATCTTTCTATGCGATGATCCGGGGCAGCTTACTGTAGTGGTTACCAATCTGGATACTACTCAGATGCTCATGTTGGAATGGCTTCTGGAGGACCCAAATTGGGTGATCGATGAACAAGGCGATTCCACCATTATTAGCACCGAAGCAGTAGGTGATCTGCCGGTAATGGTGTCCAACCAATTTGGCTGTATCGATACCCTTACCACATTCCTCAGTGTGGTCAATCTGCCGGACAGCAATATTGCCATCGTACCGGATGTGGATACGGTTACGCTCCTTGAAGGCGACACCCTCCAATTGAACGTGCGAGGATGTCCTTCCTGCGAATTCTTTGATTGGAGTCCGGCTTCCCCGGATCTAAGTGCAAGTAATATTCGAAATCCAATCCTGACTGCCAATGATTCCGCTACATATGTGATGTCCACAGGTATTGGGGAGTGTATCTTCCAAGACACACTGGTGGTCAATATTTCGGATGCTTGTGATCCGTTGGCCTATTGGTTTCCGAACTCCTTCTTCCCGGAAGGAGCAACCGAAGTCAACCACACCTTTGGTGTGCAAAGTAATGTCAAGGATCAGATCCTGGAATATCGACTGGCCATTTACAACCGCTGGGGAGAGAAGATCTTTGAGACGAATGATCCTGCTATTGGCTGGGATGGACGCCACCGGAGTAATGATGCAGATAGCGGCGTATATGCGTACACCGCATCCATTGTCTGCATTGATGGTACGAGCCTGGGTACATTCCAGGGCAATTTGACGCTGATTCGCTAGACTCGGAGGTAGTTCAGGTTGGAAATGCTGCCAGGATAGGAATAGATCGTTTCGATTTAGGGGGATGCTATGGGATGCTGTGGACAGCTAGCTATCGAGCGCATCCCCTAGTATCGGGCAGCGAGTATCCAGTATCAGTAATTGCCCTTTAAACCCAATATAGCTGGTGCCTTATGTATAAATGGATGATGTGGTTTGTCTTATTGCTGGGCGGTATTTCCCTGAAGGCCCAGGACACCATTCCTGATAACAGGCAAATCGTAATGGGAAGCACCCAAGCGGATACCATCTCTACGGATAGCAATAAGGTCATCGAAGATGCTCCGTTGGATATCGGACAGGATCGAGGTCTATTCATACTCACCCGCGATCGACGGCTGCAATTACGTATTCTGGGATCGGTCCGCTTCCTGGCGGTATACGACAATCGAGACCTTTCGTCCAAAAACAGCTATTCTACCTTCGAGATCCCTACCGGGGATCAAAACCGATCGCTTCCCAACTTTTTCAATGGGGTCGGGCAAAGCCGACTGGGTTTTGAAGTTACCCGAAGTACTCGACAAGGGAATATTTTTGTTCGTCTGGAAACCGATTTTGCCGGAGCCAATAATGCGTTCCGGATCCGCCATGCGTATGGACAAATCAGCCGGTTTCTGCTTGGGCAAACTTGGAGTCTTTTTTCTCATATCGCGGCGCTCCCGGCGACGGTTGATTTCGGAAGCACCGCTTCCATCACCGTACGGACCCCCCAGGTGCGTTATTCCTTACCGGCTTTCTTTTCCAAAGTGGATATGGCAGTTGCCTTTGAATACTCCATACCCAGCGTGGATCTCCCGGATTCTCTTCTGGTTCAAACGTTCCAACTTATTCCCGACATCACGTTTCGTGTAGACCGGATCACTCCCTGGGGAAGTTGGCAACTGTCTGGCTTACTACCCGTCCTTTCCGGCAGGACTTCCGATGGAACGCTGGTGTTGCGACCGGGTTGGGGGATCTCTGCTTCGGCGGTACTCAATTCCTGGGCAGCAGGAAAATGGTATTTCCTGGGTGGGACCGGTCGGGCTATTTCCCGGTATTTCGGGGATCTAGGAGGACGTGGCCTGGATCTCGCTTATAACCCAGAAACGGAGGATACTCGCCTACCCCTGGTTTTTGGTGGCTATGGCACATACGAACACAGTTGGCGATACAACCTGACTACCAGCCTGACTTACGGAGTGATCGTCCTGGAGAGGATCGGTTTTACCCCCGAAAACACCTACCACTGGGGCTATAGCCTCCATTTCAATACCTTTTGGACGGTAGTGGAAGGTGCCAAACTTGGAGCGGAAGCCATCTGGGGCCAACGCTTTGATCGGGTAGCTACCCGTGGAGACGCGCTCCGTTTGAATATACTGGCTTACTATGATTTTTAAAGCAATTGATCGGATCGACCTCGAAGAGAAAATCTTTGCAACGAAGCGCTTGAAACGGACGCAAGTTTAAATTGGTATAAGACCTTCTTTTAGAAGCCAGTTTACCCATGCCATTCCATCAACACAAGTTGAGTCCGCAACAATCTTTTTGGCCCGAACTTTCCAGATAATACCACCCAGATTATGCATTAGAAGACAAATAAAAGCCTATGATGCTTGAAAGCTCTGGCTTCAAGCCTAAGGCTTGCTTCACCCATTAAGTGCATACTTTTCTAATGCATTGCATTAGAAACAAGCTGAAAATGAGAGACTTGCAAATAAAAATTTAGTAAAATCCATTTTCTATTGCATGATTTGGGTACCATTTTAAGTTGAAAGCGGCCTGTCACTTAAATACAGCATTTCTTGAAATGGTATTATGTCCTTGATCCCGACACTTGTCGTCGGGGCTGACCAAGTTTGGCTGTTTGCTACATTTTTAAATAGGTCATTTTAAACTTGCGTCAGGTACTGTCTTGAATTACAAATTTTGGCTCAAAGAATTTATCTTGGAAAAACCGAAGGAGGGTCCTTTTCGGAGGATCCATCCAGTGTAGCCTCGATCTATATCGGGGCTACTTGTTTTTGAGTGATTGGTGCTGATTTATGATAGTCTGGGTCAAACACGGTATCATTTTTCCACA
>CAZXLD010000014.1:0-89044 GCA_964641965.1 uncultured Saprospiraceae bacterium
GCACGGTGGGCGGACAACCTATATCAGGGACGTACACCATCTGCCATTCGACATTTGCCATTCGTCACTCCAAACTCCGCACCCCGCACCCCGCACTCGTAATTCCACATTTGCCAGTTGAAGTTTGTAACTTGAAATTTGTCATTCGGCATTCGCCAAATGAAACTCCACATTTGTCAACGTCCAGCCGGTAAAGCATTAAACCACCGAACTAAATAGTTTACCCTGCGGTTGCCGAGCCCAATAGCGGGCATCCAAGGCCATGGCAATATTGCGAACGAAGGGCTTGCCTGCCTCGCTTACTTTCAAGTGATAGGGATTGAGTTCGATCAGCCCGTCTTTTAGGAATTCCCCCATTCGGGTAAGACCTATTTCCAGAGAGGGGTGCTGGTTATCAGGACTGTCCCATCGGGTCTCCCCCTGGCACATTAGATTGAGAATATGCTGCCGGATAATTTGGTCTTCCTGCGTAAGCTGATGTCCTCTAAAATAGGGGAGCTCTCCATTGGAAACCCGGCGAAGATAAGGTTCTACCGTTTTCTCATTCTGGACGAACATGGTTCCGGTATCGCTTATGGAACTGGTACCTAAAGCCAAGCCAAGCTGGCTGTGGAAAGGTGTATATCCCATGAAGTTTCGATGTAGTGTACCTGATTCTAGTGCCTGGCTAAGGGTATCTTGGGGCAGGGCAAAATGGTCCATTCCGATCTCCAGATAGCCCAATTCCAGGAGTAACTGTCGCCCTAGCTCGTATAACTTTCGTTTTTCCAGCCCTCGGGGAAGGTCGCTTTCTCCATAAGCCCGTTGACTGGGTTTGATCCAGGGTACATGTGCATAACTGTAAAATGCGATTCGGTCTGGCCGCAACCGTTCGACCTGTCGCATTGTATTTTGGATGTGCACTGGAGTTTGGAGGGGTAACCCAAACACCAGATCAAAGTTGATCGATACGAAGCCGAGGGACCTGGCCCAGTCGGTGCATTGTTCCACTTCATCCAAAGTTTGTTGTCGGTTAATAATTTGGAGTACTTCCGGTGCAACATCTTGTACCCCAATACTTAACCGATTAAAACCGAACTCGGCCAGAATAGCCAGGTGGGCTTTTGTCGTGGTTCCGGGGTGCACCTCCAGACTGTAGTGATGGGTATCCTTTTTGGTAGTTGATTCCTGGAGTCCCTGGAGCAGACGTTGGAGTGCCTTGGGTTGAAAAAACGTAGGCGTGCCGCCTCCGAGATGTAATTCCTGTAAAACAGCTTTGGATGGTAAAATATCCAGATACTGATTCCACTCGGTCAGCAGAGCCTCTATGTACGGCGCTTCTACAGCATGATTTTTCGTAATTCTTTTGTTACATCCACAGTAGGTACAAAGCTTTTCGCAATAGGGGAGATGAATATATAGGCTTATCGCAGGATCTTTTTCAAAGGCTTGTTGTACGGCCTTGGTCCAAAGCTGGGGGGCTGGGGGTTCAGTGGCCCAATAAGGGACCGTCGGATAGCTGGTATACCGGGGAGCTGGAATATTGTATTTTTCCAATAGGTACAGGCTCATGCTGTTACATTTAGTCCGGAAGGTAGGGCGGTAAAAGCCACACGAGAATGACCCGATAAATAGAAGTAGGTGAGAATAGTCAGTTCAAATATCTTTTGTTTTTTCATATCGATTTGATACCAAGTCTAAACACAATTACATGGCTTTGATAAAACCGGTGAACGGCGTGATGCCAACCTTTGGAGAAAATTGTTTTTTAGCAGAGAATGCGACTATAGTCGGTGATGTTGTTATGGGAAAGGATTGCAGCATTTGGTTTCAGGCTGTGGTTCGCGGAGATGTGCACTATATTCGTATGGGCGACAAAGTCAATGTGCAGGATGGAGCTGTCATTCATTGCACTTACGAAAAAGCACCAACTACTATTGGGAATAACGTGAGTATTGGACACCGGGCAATCGTACATGGTTGCACCTTGGGAGATCATGTTTTGGTAGGTATGGGGGCCATCATAATGGATCACGCAATCGTAGAGGAAAAAGTCTTGATCGCTGCCGGGGCAGTGGTGCTGGAAGGCAGTCGGTTGGAGAGCGGGTTTATCTATGGAGGTGTGCCTGCTAAGCAACTCAAGGCATTGAGCCCGGATCAGTTTGGCCATTATATCACCCGGATAGCCAATAATTATGTCATGTACGCGGATTGGTTTCGTTAGATAGCAAACTGAACTTGAAAAGTGTCAGTTTTTAGCACTGGTTGGCAATAGGGGAAAAAACAAAGCCCAACATCTTTATTCGTGAACAAAGGTTGCGTGTAATTCCACCGCATGCTGAATTACAGCACAGAAATTAAAGACTTAGGTCGTATGCGCTTGCTGATTTTAGAAGACGAGATACCAGCTGCCAACCGGCTAAAACAGTTAATTCTCAAATTCCGCCCAAACTGGACTATTTGTGGGGTTCAGGATAGTGTAGTGGGGGGAATTAAATGGCTTACAGAAAATCCGGAGCCGGACCTGCTTTTTTTGGATATTCAATTAGCAGATGGTTTGAGTTTCGATGTTTTGGCCAAGTCGCCGGTTTCTACACCTATCATTTTCACCACGGCCTTTAATCAATATATGCTCAAAGCTTTCAAGCAGCATAGCGTGGATTATTTGTTGAAACCCATTGATCCTGAAGAATTGGAAAAAGCCCTGGATAAATTTGATCGGTTTTTTCAGCAAAACTTGGCTCCTCCTTCTTTAGATGTAAATCAAATTCTTCAAAGCCTACAACAGCCGTCTTACAAAGAGCGCTTCATTGTTAAGGCGGGACAACAACTCTCCTACGTGCGTACGGACGAGGTTTTTTATATCTATGCAGAGGACGGATTGGTTTATTTGAGGTTGGGAGATGGAAAGAAGCACGCCCTTGATTATACAATGGAACAACTAGCACAGGTGTTGGATCCAGGCTCATTCTTCAGGATTAACCGCAAAGCTATTTTACACATTCAGTCCATTCGTAAAGTGTCTCCCTATTTCAATAGCCGGCTGGTCATCGACCTTCAACCTAAGGCTGATTTTAAACCAATTGTGAGTAGAGATAAAGTAAGCGAGTTTAAAAAGTGGATGGATCGATAGGGATGAAACAAAGTTTTGATTCACGCTTTCCGAGCTGTTTGCGAAAGGTTAACCGGCAATTTTCCCTGGAGAATAACCAATTTGACGATTCATCTTTCCAATTCAACAGTTCATTCTTTTAGCCAGGTAATGAAATAGATTGGAGGGGCACATTTGTGACAGATCACCAATTATCCATATCTGTCATGAAAAAGATTTTTTTTCTATTCGTTATTGCTTTTCAAATCTCTTTAAGCCTATTGGCTCAGGAGGCCACCCAGACGATTAAAGGAACTATAGTAGACCAGCAATCTGAGATCCCTTTGATAGGAGTCGCCATTGAACTGATTAGTGTCGATCCTATGCTGGGAACAACTACGGACGAGTTCGGTAATTTTTCCCTAGAGGGCGTACCTGTTGGCCGGCAGGCTTTGCGTTTAAGTTATTTGGGTTATAAAACCATAACCCTGCCAAATGTATTGGTCACTTCCGGAAAACAGGTCAGCCTGTCGCTTAGTCTGGAGGAGTCCGTGACCCAACTCGATGCCATTGTGGTGTCTGCGGAGACTGAAAAAGATCGGACGGTGAACGAAATGACCGGTATCAGCGCTCGCACCTTTGACTTGGAAGAAGTTAACCGGTTTTCCGGGGGGCGGAACGATGTAGCCCGACTGGTGGGTAACTTTGCCGGTGTGGCTGTGGCCGATGACTCACGCAACGATATCATCATTCGGGGAAACTCTCCAACTGGTGTTCTTTGGCGTTTGGATGGCATACCCATTCCAAATCCCAATCATTTTTCTACCCTTGGGACTACGGGCGGGCCTGTGAGTGCGATAAATCCAAATATGCTTAAAACCTCGGATTTTTTGACCTCTGCTTTCCCAGCTGAATACGGCAATGCGCTGGCAGGGGTGTTTGACCTGGGTTTTCGCAGCGGAAACAAAGATCGCTTTGAAGGTATGTTCCAATTAGCTGCCTTCAGTGGTTTTGAGGGGATGGTCGAAGGTCCGATCAGCAAAAAGAACCAATCTTCCTTTCTGGTAGCTTATCGTCATTCCTTTGTGGAAGTTGCGGATGCCATTGGTATACCCGTTGGTACCAATGCTACTCCCAATTACCGCGATGTATCCTTCAAATTTGACTTTGGGCGCTCTAAGGCAGGCCAGTTTTCTCTCTTTGGTATTCTTGGCTGGAGCGAAATCGATTTTCTGGGCGATGAGCTGGATGAGGATGACCTGTTTGCGAATCCCAATCAGGATGCCTTTGTGCGTTCCCGCCTAGGAGTCATCGGTCTGCGGCACAATATTATCGTAGGTAATAATTCCTATTTCAGGACGATTTTTTCGGTTTCGGGAGTCGATAATCGCTACGATCAAGACGATTTCATTGAAGGCCTGGATCAAAAGATACGTACCGTAGAGTCCTTGGAACGGGATTTGACCTACTCGCTTTCCAGCTATTACAATCAAAAGTTCAGTCCCAAATTTACGATGCGAACCGGAGTATTGGTTCAATATCAAGATTTGCGGACCGAGGTTCGGGACCGAGAAAACCGACCCGATATAGATGACGATGGCATCCCGGACTGGGTGACCGTACGTGACTTCACCGGTGGAAATGGCCTGTATCAACTGTTTTGGCAGGGTACCTATAAGGCAAGCGAGAAATGGACTATCAATGGTGGTTTACACGGACAATACCTGGACCTAAACGATTCCTGGGCATTGGAGCCAAGATTAGCCGTAAACTGGCAAGTACGGCCCAATCACAAATTGAGTCTTGGTTATGGATTGCATAACCAGACCCAGGTGGCCCCAGTCTACTTTTACGAAGAGCCCATTCCCGGCGGAGGAGTCAATCGGAACAATCAACAATTGGATTTTACCAGAAGTAACCATTTTGTATTGGGATATGATGCCCGCTTGGGTACCGACTGGCGTCTCAAGGTGGAAGCCTACAATCAATACATTGATAATGTGCCGGTTGATGACACCATCAGTAGTTTTTCCATGCTGAATGCAGGGGCTGATTTTGTATTCCCCGAACGAGCTAACCTGGTAAACGAAGGCACCGGCCGAAACTATGGTCTGGAAATAACCCTGGAGAAATTTTTCAGCAAAGGCTACTACGGCCTTCTAACTACCTCGCTCTTCCAGTCTAAATATGAAGGCAGTGATGGTATAGAACGCAATACTGCCTTCAACAACCGGTATGTGGTTAATTTCCTGACCGGAAAAGAGTTTAAGATTGGAAAAGCTAAACGGAACGCCCTGACCTTAGACTTAAAACTAACTACTGCTGGGGGAAGATATTACACCCCTGTGGATCTGGAGGCCTCGCGAGAAGCAGGAGAGGAAGTGCTGATCGAGGAAGAAGCATTCAGCCTGCGCCAGCCGAATTATTTCCGTCTGGATTTAAAATTTGGATTCCGCCTGAATAGTAAAAATCGACTTTCCCAGCAATTCTTTATTGATTTACAAAATATTACAGGAAATCAAAACCTATTTGACCGTCGCTACAATGAAGTGACTATGGAAGTGAACGATGTATTCCAATCTGGATTTTTCCCGGACATCCTGTATCGCATACAATTTTAGTCAGAAAGCTGAATCGGTAGGGGGTAGCTCATATACCTAGTGGTAGTAATTGGATTTCAGAGAAAAAATGGTCCTCTGTTCTCCAATTACCTTTGGCTGGTACCAATTTCCCGCACTGATCCTAGTGGGATGAACAAGCAAACCTTTATGCAAAAGCATGTATCTTTCAGAAGTATGACCCGAAAGGAAAAAATAATCTTTGCCATTGGTTTTAACGATCGGAAATTCATGCTAGTGGGCATTCCTATCGTTGCCTTTTCCATACCCTTTATTTTCTTCGGAGATCAAGTGGCTAGTGGGGAAGGGCCTCCTATGTTAATTGGTTTTCCCATATCGGTCGTCTATACCACCATTTTCTGGCTCGTATGCAGGGAGATAGTGATTCGTTTCAGGCTTCGCTTTCCCAAGCCAGAAGAGACAATGCGCAGGCTTTTGTGGATTGGTTCTACGGTTATAGTAGGCTACATTTTAATTGATATAACACTCGACAGTCTAGGGTTCTTTATCCTTGGTGATCATTCGGTTCACCAAGATAATTTTCGTTATACCATTTCAGGTTTGACCGTTTGCACCCTGGTATTATCTATTTACGAAGGGATTTGGTTGTTTTACAGATGGAAGGCCACAATGCTAGAGGCGGAGAAGCTTCGGCGCGAAACGGTGGAGTCTCAATTGCAGGGATTGCGGTCTCAGGTGAATCCTCATTTCCTTTTTAATAGCCTGAATACCCTTACGTACATCATCCCTGAAGATCCTGAAAAGGCCATTACCTTTGTACAGAAGCTAAGCAAAGTCTACCGGTATGTACTAGAGACGCGGGATGAGAAGTTGATTAAGCTGGAAGAAGAATTAAGGTTCCTGGATTCCTACATCTTTTTGCTTAAAGAACGCTTCGGACAAAACCTGCACATTTACCAAGATATTCCCTCCTACGCGCTCGATATGAGCTTGGCTCCGCTGTCGCTTCAGATCTTATTGGAGAATTGTATTAAACACAATATCATCTCTGCCGACCAGCCCCTTTTTATCGAGCTATTTGCAGAAGACAACCAGTTGATTGTAAAGAACAATCTTCAATTGAAACGGCAGCATATGCCCTCTACCGGGATGGGCCTTCAAAATATAAAAAACCGGTACATGTATTTTACCCGGGAACCGGTCGTCGTTTCCGATCAGGATGGACATTTTACAGTGAAACTACCCCTGCTCGGGGTGCCGGAGGTTGTAGGTATTTAGTCATTAGCTGGGTGCTTCGAACCATCCTTTAATCTTTTTTGCAGCCTTATCGCCAATCACTTCCGCCAAATCGGTCATGCTTGCCTCCTTGATCCGCTTTGCAGAGCCAAAATGAATAAGTAGCTTTTGCGCCGTCTTTTCCCCAACGCCAGGGATTTCAGTAAGTTCCGTGCTGGTGAAGTTTTGAGAGCGTTTATTCCGATGAAAGGCAATGGCAAAGCGGTGGGCCTCATTTCGAGCTTGTTGAATCAGTTTTAAGGATTCACTCTTCTTGTCAATGTAAAGGGGAATGGGGTCTTTCGAAAAAAAGATTTCCTCTAATCGTTTGGCAATGCCAATGACGGTGACGCGTTCCAGGATGCCCAACTGTTTAAGGCTCTTGACCGCAGCGCTCAGTTGCCCTTTTCCCCCATCAATGATAATTAATTGGGGTAGTGGTTTGTCTTCGTCCAATAGTCTCCGATACCTCCGGTGCACTACCTCTTCCATGCTGGCAAAATCGTTTGGACCTTCTACTGTTTTTATGTTGTAATGCCGGTAGTCTTTTTTCGAAGGTTTGGCATTCTTAAATACAACACAAGAAGCCACTGGGTTACTCCCTTGGATATTGGAATTATCGAAGCATTCCAAATGCATCGGCAAAGCCTCCATTTGGAGGTCTTTTTTCAAAGTGGTCAATATTCGTTCTGCAGAGGTTTGCCGGCGGGTTTTGCTGGCTGTTTCCTTTTGTTTTTGCAATAGGAAATAGCGGACATTCTTGCGAGACAGATCTACCACCTTTTTCTTATCGCCAATCTTTGGGATGACTACCTCTGCTTCGACTTCAGGAAGGTCTATGCGTTCTTCCAGAAAGATTTCAGGCGCTATACTATTGAATTTCTCTCGAATGATAGGTATGGTAAAGGCAAGCAGCTCTTTGTCGTCCTCATCATCCAAATTTTTATCCAACTCCTGCATGTGGGTATGAATGATGGCTCCGTTTACAATCTTTAAGTAGTTGACGTAAGCTTCCTTTTCATTGGAAGCAATTGTGAACACATCCACATCCTTGATGGAAGGGTTCACCACCAGGCTCTTTGCTTGGTAATTTTCAAAGGCGCTTAGTTTTTCTTTGATCTGCTGGGCTTTTTCAAACTCCATCACTTCTGCCAGCCGTTGCATTTCTTCTTTAAAATGGCGCTTTACGGCACCAAAATTTCCCCGGAGGATGTTTTTGATCTGTGCAATTTTTTCGTTGTAAGCCGCTTCACTTTCCAGGTCTTCACAGGGCCCCATGCAGTTTTTGATATGGTACTCCAGGCAAACTTTAAACTTGCCTGCCTCTATATTTTCTTCACTCAGATTGAATTTACAAGTGCGTAACGGAAAAAGCTGTTTAATCAGGTCCAGGATAATCTTCATTGTCGCCTTGGACGTGTAGGGGCCGAAGTAGGTGCTTCCGTCTCGTATTACCCGGCGGGTAAGGAAAACTCTGGGAAACCGTTCATTTTTAATGCATAAATACGAATAGCTTTTATCGTCACGGAGGCTGACGTTGTACCTGGGTTGGTGTTTTTTAATCAGGGTATTTTCCAAAAGCAGTGCGTCGGCTTCTGTTTCTACCAGGGTAAAACGGATCTGGTGGGCGTTGCGCACCATGACCCGGGTTTTATGCGCCCGATCCTTGCGCGCTCCAAAGTAAGACCCAAGACGGTTGCGTAAATCCTTGGCTTTACCGATGTACAAGATAGAATGTTCCTCATCCAGGAAACGGTATACTCCAGGTTGGTGGGGGATGGTATCTGCAATCTTTTGAAAATCAGCGGTGGTCATAGCTCAGAAATAACGTCTATGGCGAACACTGAGTTTAAAGAAAAAATACGAGAAAGCACTTCACTTCAATCTTGAACCCTGGGGCTTATTGTAAGACCAGTATAGAATTCGTTATAATTTACTTTTTGTAAAAAAAACGGTCGAGTTCTGAACTTGAATAATACTATTTTAAAGAAGTATAAAAATACCAGTAACCATGAGTGCACTCAATTGGCTCGGGATAGAAATCGATGCCCGGGAAATGGAAGAAGTAATTGCTGTCGGCATGCGTATTCCTCGAGTAGAAGGAATAACCTTGCGGGTAAGAAATCCAAATAATCCTTGCTCCGAAGACCCAGTCTTGGAGTGGAAATACGGAATGATCCGCTACAAATCACCTACTCGCCCAACCTTTAGCAAAGTAGAACGCTTGCAAATTGTTCTTTCAGAACAGAAAGTCAATGATCATCAGAAGTTTCAGGGAAACAAAATTTTGACGGATGATAAGAAACCGTTTGACTTTACCTTTTACCCATTTAGCGCTATTTTACCTATAGTTCAGGCATCCAGAAAGCTGATGATCACTGGATTCAAGGAAGAACCTGGAGAGCGCGCCTTCAATCTACCGTCGCCGGAAGATGGAGATCAATTTAACCTAAAGCTGGAGGGAGATCTGGCTAATTTTTCAAGTACTTCAGCGTTTTCCAGTCCGAATACAGGTGAAGAGTTAACTACATTCAGCGCGCCATTGTCAAATATGCCGGGTCAATCTATACTACTCCCTCATTATGCTACAGGTTTAGCTTGCCGGGATACTTGGCAAAACGTAGGCGATGGAGACGGCTAGTGCTTCCAGAAAAAATTGCAATAGATCATAGGAATTGTGGTTTTTTTAAAGTAGTGTAGGAAAAACCAACGGATGAAAAGGTTTTCTGTAGCACTACTGTTGTTGACGTGTTGGGCTGCATGGGGGATAAGCCAAACTAAAGGAGGGGAAATTCGGGTAATTGGGGAAAAGGTTGGGTTGCTCTCCAATAGGAGGATTGATTTTGCATCTAATGACAGTCGTGGGTTTACTTGGTTTGGGAGCCTCCAAGGGCTAAGTCGATTTGATGGTACTGAACTTAAAACTATACTTTCGGATAGCAGGCATGGCTCCGATTCGGTAGCTTGGGAAATCCAGAGCCCTTTATTCGAAGATCGTGCCGGAAGATTGTGGTTTACTACCTATGTTGGGCTCGCCTGTTATGATCCGGCTAAGGATGTGCCCTTTCATTGGAGTCTCTATTTCCAGGGTAAACGTTTGGAAGAATGGTGTCAGGCTTTTTATCTGGACCAGGAGGAGCAAAAAATCTGGTTACAAGCAGGAGAACGACTAGGCTGGGTACAATTGCCAGAACCAGGTGACGAACCCGTTTTTCAGGACTTGGGGCAAACGGCTCATGGGTTTAGGCTTGTCCCGGAACTTGAGGATGGTAAACTGGTTCGAATCTGGAGTGCTCCATGGCTCCGTGATACTGGCTTGGAGCTGTTTTCCTTGGAAAATGACCAATGGATAAAAACGAAATTTTTCAACCAAGCCCGAGATACGGAATCGGATATTGGAATTCTTCCGGGAGGGGTTATTTCGGTGGTTCCACAAAGTCAACATACAACCTGGGTCTTGACTACCAATGGACTAATAAAGTTGGACCCCATTACTAGAAAAGCCAGACGATTTATCCCGGAAGGAATCCAAAACATAACTTTCCGAGAGGGCAAAGCCCTAGATTTTACTCGCCTCATAATGATTTCAGCCAAGCAAGGTATATGGGTATTCAACCAAAAGGTAGATTCTTTTTACAGGTTTAAATTCAAAGAGGCGAATAACAATGGCTTGCTCCGAGAAAATGGTTCGTGGTTTATGCATATGGATTCAGAGCAACGAATCTGGGTTACTATACCCGAAGCGGGTGTAGGTTTTATTCAAGAGCCGGATTTACCATTTCAGAATCCGCTAAATAAAATTAAACAGGGTCCGGAAGTAGTTGGGATCGTTGAAGATTTGGAAGGAAAAATCATGGTGGCCACTCGAAAAAATGGAGTCTATTCCAAACGCCCTAAAAGTGGATGGAATTTAGTGGTTAATGGCGGGCTATTTTCTGACATAGACTTGAGTTCAATAAAATTTAGTCCGGGGGGTAATCTTCTCCTCGCATCTCGCCTGAAATTATTTGAATGTAGATCTACATCCTGGAAAGAAATACTTAACCTAGAAAGTGATAATGCTTTAATTGATTTTGGCGAAACAGATAGCGGGATTATCCTAACTACCAATAATGGAATCCGAAGGAAAAGAGCATTTCAAGAACTGTTTCCGATTTACGAATTGCCCAGGCACAATGAACTTGTTTACTCTAAAATATTTCATCTATCCAAGAAGGAGATAGCCATTGTCAATAATGAGTCTGAAGTCCAATTTTACAAAACCGATGAAGCAGGTGATTTAGTACTGGTAGGTTCATTATTATTGCCTCAGTCTGCAATTACTATGGCTCTTGATTCAAACAAAAGCCGGCTTTATATAGCTACCAATAAACAGCTATTCTCGTACCATCTCCAAACTGGTAAGCATAACTTGGTTTTGAGCCCATCCATTGAAAACCCCGTATATGACATTCAGAGCCTGGCTGTAGATCATGCGGGCTCCTTATGGATCGCCACCCAATCTGAAGGTTTATTTTCCTACGATCCTATTTCCAAGGAGTTGTTTCGATATAGAAAGCCTGATGGAGTTCCTTCGGAGTCATTCATCCGTGGTGCATCCCTTTGTTCCTCAGATGGCCGGCTATGGTTTGGCACCAAGTCCGGGTTGGTTGTGTTTCACCCGGATTCTATAAAGCCCTATCCGTATGGTCCCAAAGTTTATATTGATCATTTATCAGCCGGCAACTTAAGGCTTGAAAAGCAAGGAGACACCCTGTTGTCCAGTTTGAAAAACCTGGAATTAAAAAAACAGTATACGCCATTCGCTATTCAATTCAAATCGATCGGATATCATCTTCCCGAATTGAATACCATTAGGTATCAATTGAGTAAACCGGGTTTGGATGATACCTGGGAAGAAGCAGATGCTGAAGGCTTTGCGTTCTTTGGGAACTTAGGAACTGGAAAATATACACTTCGGTTTAAAGCCCTAAATGCTAATGGTATCGAAGGGCCGGTAGAAAGTATCAATATCGAGATTACGCTTTCTTTCTGGGAAACCGTCTGGTTCAAAATGTTAATGGGAGGAATCGGGGTACTCCTTTTAGTATTGGCTGTCCGTTTCAGGTATGTTCGGAAATTGCATCGCAAAGAAATGCTTCTCCAAAAAGAAAGAGCTGAAAGTCAGGAAAAGCTGCACCAGCAGGAACTCCTCATTCAACGAGCGCGCGCTCAAAACGAGGAGCGAAATCGTATCGGGAAAGAAATTCATGATGATCTCGGTGCTTTAACTTCCGTTATTATCTTTCTCACTGGAGGTTTGTTAAAAGGGGAAACAGACCCAGATCGAAAAGCTAAGCTGAACCTGATGGCTCAATCCTCCAACGACTTGGTGGAAAAGGTGGAAGAGATTATCTGGGCTTTAAATGCAGAAGATGACAATCTGGAACACCTTTCGTCGGAATTGCGAATCTCGGCATCCGAATATTTAACCAAACACGATATAGAGATTAGGGTAGATATGCCGGATCAGTTTCCGGATGTTGAACTGAAAGGGGAGCAAAAGCGAAATATTTACCTGATAGTAAAGGAAAGCTTGCATAATATCGTTAAGCATTCGAAGGGAAGCCAGGTCTGGTTTAGCATCCGAATGCAAGGTGAGCACTACCATTTAACCATAGAGGACAACGGAGTTGGATTTGAGGTAGGTAAAACAGATCCCCGCCGTAATGGGATGCGAAATTTAGGAGAACGGGCTGATGCCATCGGCGCTGTACTTGAGATTGATTCTAAACCGGGAGCTGGAACTACAATTGACATAAAAGTACCTGTATAACTTATTGTAACTAAAGTTAAGTGGCGGTATTTGAGAGGTAATCTTAATATGCAGTGATATATTCGGGGCCTTTCAAATAATACCATTTTTAATAAAAAGTGGCCTGTGCTCTAAAGACAACAATTCTTTAAATGGTATAATGTCTTTGATCCCGACATTTGTCGTCGGGGCTGACCAAGTTTGGCTGTTTTCCCATTTTTTAAATAGGTCATTTTAAACTTGCGTCAGTATAAATTATTGTTGGCCTTTTAAAACCAACATTTTAATGAGAATTAGAACCAACTATACGCAAACAAGAACCAATGGGGCTGTATGGCCTCAGGCCAATCATTTGACAGATATGAACCAGTTAACCCGGATCAGTATCGTAGAGGATACACACTTCATTGCTAATGAGCTTAAAGAGGGACTGAAGGCATACCCGGATATTGAATTTATAACCCATTACGATAACGGTGAAGATGCCGCTAAAGGCTTATTGAAGGACAAACCGGATGTCGTAATAATGGACATCGAATTACCCCAGATGAATGGTATTGAATGTATGGTAAAAGTCCTAAACAAGGATCAGGATATTCAATTTATGATGTTCACCGTCTTTGAATCCAGCGATAGTCTCTTTGATTCACTAAAATCTGGTGCACTTGGATATATACTCAAAAGAGATGGGGTTGTAGGTGTGGTGAATGGTATTCGCGAACTCCGGGAGGGAGGATCTCCAATGAGCCGTTCTATAGCACGAAAAGTGCTTAAGAGTTTTCAGCAACCCAAAGAACTTATGGAACAACTTTCACCTCGCGAACTCCAGGTATTGAATTTATTGTCTAAAGGCTTGCAGTACAAAGAGATCGCCGTTGAACTGAATCCCCAAATCATAGAAGGAACAGTACGCCAACATGTCCATCGTATCTATAAGAAACTTCAGGTAAATAATCGGGTGGAAGCAGTGAATAAATATTTGGGCAGGAATTGAAGTAAACCAGGAGCTACCCCTGAAACAATGGACGCTTCTCTTCTTGAAAATCGTAAAGTATTTGTGATCGAGTTTGAGTAGCAATTATATAACAAAAGTTATAGGTTGTCTATCCCAAATTTTAACGAAATTTGCTGTATAAGCAAAGAGGAGAAAGAGAAAGCCCAATTTGCTCTTCCCATTAGCAGAGAAGGTCAACCAAGTGGTTTAACGCTTATAACTAAACCCCGGTTTTCCCCCCACAACCCTGCATAATCCCAAATTGCCATTTTCTACCACATCAACCCCAGGTTTGTTTAAACTGCAAGTAGTACATCTAAAACCGTATTTTTAACTTAGGCAATTATCGCCGTATGAATGAGGCTCTTGTTGCAACAAGAGTCTCATTTTTAGTTGGGGCAATTCGTGCAGCAGTATATTTTTATGTTGCATATTTTTCGTGTACTAATTATTTTTAGACGAATGAAAAGGCAATCAACTACCTTAGAAGTCTCTAAAGCAGCAGTTTCAGGTTTCATATTGGAACGAACAGCTAAACGCATGAAACAAGCTTTTCAGCGGGTACTCAGCCGTGCTCAATGTGGTATTACTGTTGATCAATGGGTGGTGTTACAAGCGCTAAATAAAAAAGATCGTCAGACCCAGCAAGCTATTGCTGCGGCCGTGTATAAGGATCCCCCCACCCTTACCCGGATTATTGACCTGTTGTGTAAAAAAGGGCTGACCTGCCGGGAACAAGATCCAGATGATCGTAGGAGTTTCCGGATTGCGCTTACGGAAAATGGAAAAGCAAAAATCAATCAGGTCCTTCCCTTATTGGTTCGCTTCCGAGAACAGGCTTGGAATGGTTTGACCCATAAGGAAGTTGAGCAAATGGTGCGATCTCTAGATAAGGTTTTTGACAATCTTGGAGAAATTTGATTTAAACCAAAATGTTACCAGCCTGTATATCAATAGCTTGGCCAAAACACTGCACATATGCACTATCACACCCTTGGGCAAATTCCACCTAAAAGGCATACCCAATTCAGAAAGCCGAACGGAGAACTTTACCATGAAGAACTCTTTTCCACTGAAGGATTCAGCGACTTGTACTCTTTGCTCTACCATGCAAATCCACCCACTCAAATCGTACAGGTAGGCGATCCTATTGACGCTTCTCCGATCATCGTAGAAGACAAACAACTCAAGCATCGAAGCTTGCAGGGCTTTAACATTTCACCGCATGAGGATTATCTGTCCAGCAGGACTCCAATTTTGGTCAACAGGGATTGCAAGATCCTCCTGGCCGCTCCAACCCAGAGTATGCAGGCTTACTTCTTCAAAAATGCAGATGCGGATGAGTTACTTTTTGTGCATGAGGGAAGCGGTGTTCTCCAAACCATGTACGGCAGCTTGCCTTTCCAGCAATGGGACTACCTGGTTATTCCAAGGGGAACTATTTATCAGCTGGAATTTGACGGAGCGTCAAATCGATTGCTTATTGTTGAAAGCAATGGCCCCATCACCGTACCAAAGCGGTACCGAAACGAATTCGGTCAGCTCGCGGAACATGCCCCTTATTGCGAACGAGATATCCGAAAGCCGGATATTCTAGAAACCTATGATGAACAAGGGGAATTCTTATTCTACATTAAAAAGCAAGATCAAATCTATCCTTATACCTATCTCAATCATCCTTTTGATTTGGTAGGATGGGATGGGTTTGTCTACCCCTTTGCCTTCAGCATTAACGACTTTGAACCTATAACCGGCCGGGTACATCAACCACCCCCTGTGCACCAAACTTTTACCGG
The DNA here is from genome assembly GCA_964641965.1 of uncultured Saprospiraceae bacterium. GTDB lineage: Bacteria > Bacteroidota > Bacteroidia > Chitinophagales > Saprospiraceae > JAJDFU01. Next base: position 15,509 of record CAZXLD010000014.1, read on the forward strand.
AAAAAATTTTGTCATATGTTCTTTTGTACCCCGTTTGTTTGACTATCACCCGCAGGCAATTCCGGCCCCCTACAATCACAGTAACATTGATTCGGATGAGGTACTCTATTACGTAGATGGAGACTTTATGAGCCGTAAACACGTAGAGAAAGGGATGCTGACACTCCATCCTGGGGGTATCCCTCATGGTCCGCATCCAGGCACAGTTGAGAAGAGCATTGGCGCCAAAGAAACACACGAATTAGCTGTTATGATCGATACCTTCCAACCGCTCCAATTGACTGAAGCCGCGCGTAGGATTGAAGATCAAACGTACTACAAGAGCTGGCTACCGGATAATGCAAGTACATAGTCTTGAGTTTTTAGTTTTGAATTTACAATTGACTAATAATGGAGAAGGATTGGTTGGAAAGATTGGATATTACTACCATCTTGGAAGAGCCAAAATTGTCTTACAGAAAAGAAAGCATTATAGGACAAAAGAGCTTCAGCTTTGCAATGGAAATTATTCATTTATATCAAAAGGCTAAAGCACTAAAAGAATTTGATATTGGACGCCAACTATTGCGATCCGGGACTGCAATCGGTGCCAATGTCACTGAGGCCAGCGCTGCCCAATCAAGGAGAGATTTCATTTCGAAAATGGCAATAGCCTCTAAAGAAGCAAGGGAGACTTATTATTGGTTAAGACTTTTAAAGGAAACGAATCTTCTAGGGGTCGATTTAGAACCTCAACTAAATCGATGCGATGAGTTAATTCGAATTTTGACCTCTATTGTTAAAACCACACAAGAAAACCTGAAACCTAAGAACTAATAATTCAAAACTCAAAGAATGGAAACTGCCCTTGATAATAAGCCAAACCAGACCAAGGATTCTTTTCCCATCAATGGGACGGATCACATCGAATTCTATGTGGGTAATGCCAAACAAGCAGCGCATTATTACATGACGGCCTTTGGTTTCAAATTGATGGCCTACAAAGGGCCCGAAACCGGAGAACGGGAAACCGTGAGCTATGTGTTGGAGCAAGGTAAGATTCGCTTGGTCTTGACAGCCGCTTTCGGACCGGAACATGAGGTGGCTCAGCATGTACATGTACATGGAGACGGAGTGAAGGTACTGGCACTTTGGGTAGATGATGCCGTCAAAGCATTTGAAACAGCCATAGGCCGGGGGGCCAAACCCGCAAAAGCTCCCCAGCAATTCCGAGATGCGGACGGCGAGGTTACTATGGCATCCATACATACTTATGGGGATACTTTACACACTTTTGTAGAGCGTAAAAACTATACAGGGGCCTTTTTGCCAGGGTTTGAGGCTCGAACCAGCCCGGTAGAAGTCAGTCCGATAGGGCTACAATATGTCGACCATTGTGTAGGTAATGTCGAATTGGGCAAGATGGATCAGTGGGTTCAATTTTACCAGGATGTCATGGGGTTCAAGTTGTTGGTAACCTTCGATGATAAGGATATTTCTACCGAATACACAGCTTTGATGAGCAAGGTGGTAAGTAATGGCAATGGATACATTAAATTCCCAATCAATGAACCGGCAGAAGGAAAGAAAAAGTCACAGATTGAGGAATACCTCGATTTTTACAGGGGGGCGGGGGTGCAACATATTGCCGTTGCGACCACCGATATTTTGTTTACAGTAGACCAACTCCGGAAACGAGGGGTAGATTTCCTGTATGTTCCAGATGCGTATTACGAGACCGTTGCGGATCGAGTAGGGACCATTAAGGAAGACCTAGAAGAACTCAAACGCCTCAATATACTGGTAGATCGGGATGATGAGGGGTATTTGTTGCAAATCTTTACCCGGCCGGTACAGGATCGACCTACCGTCTTTTATGAAATCATCCAGCGAGAAGGTGCCAAGTCTTTCGGCAAGGGGAATTTCAAGGCACTATTTGAAGCTATCGAACGAGAACAGGAACGCAGAGGTACTCTTTAGTTGGAAAAAGCTATTTTCCAGAAACCATAGTATGGAAGTAGGACAAATGCTAATCGCAGCGTTTCAATTACCAAGTCGCAAATTAACCCGGAAAATTCGGTGAATAATCCGGATTAAAAATGCCAAATAGTAAGCATTGAACATTGCGCCGGCCCTTGCGCCAGGATGAATCGCACAGCAAGCCAATCAGTCGGCAATTTGTTTCTTTACCCCATAACTGATACTACCAGATAAATCCTATGAGCGTACAAGAAACCGCTGTTTTAATCATTCGGGATTTTGAATTAAAGGCTGATGACAGTTCCTCTTTTTCAGACCATGAGTTACTCGAAATATTGGCTGTTCGCATAGAATGGTTGTTGGAATACCGAATGGAGTTTTTGTTGAGTCTGATGTATCGACTGGACATTTCAGAGGAAAAAGTGAATCAGGCACTGTCTCCGGCTTCCAATGAGTCCGCCAGTCTGGCGCTAAGTCGTTTGGTGATTGAACGACAAAAACAAAGACTGGAAACTCAACATAAGTATCCTTCACCGGATCTTGGTGAAGAAGCCTGGAATTAACAACGGCTTACTCCGTAAAGAGCAAGCCGTTGGCAATTAATAACTGATTGTTTTGCTTTATTTGTGTCCGCAACCACCCTTATTGTTTGTTAAAATAGAGATCCCGGATCCCACTTATTGTTATATCCTCCGGAAAGTTGAGCACTTGCTCAAGAACCAACTCATCCAGTTCAAACCACTTAACCTGTGCCAGATATGAATAAGATGCCCCTTCGGGATAGAAGTGAATCAATTTGCCATCATTGGAAAGCTCCCACATCCCGTTGTCTTGAGCAATCAATTCACTGGAGTTTCCTGTCCATAATTGCCGGGAGTAGGTACCATTCGAACGCAAGTCAAACTGGATCTTAGCAGTCTGCAAACGAGTAGACACCCCATTGGCATTTTTAACATCTATATCGTGCGATACATTGACCCAGGTACCACAGAGTTGGCCTAGCCGATGTAGTAAAGCACCTTTATCAGCTGGTGCGCCATAGCTCAATGAAAAGATTCGGCCGGTAGCTACGTTGATTAACTCAATTCCTTCGCAGAAAGGCTCAATCAGGAATTGTTGTTGCTGGGCTCCTTCACCAAGCGTAAGAAAATGTTGATTGTTCTGTTGCAAGGTTGACCAGGTGATCAGGTCGTTATTGTAGGTACCATTTGCAGTTTGGGTAAGGTAGGAGGCTTTCCCATTGGGATGGAAACGAACTACCAAATGATAATTTTGATTACCACGCGTTGGAGCGGATGATTTGGTCCAAACACCGGACAACAACTTACTTCTCATTTCGGAAGCAGAGATTGAAGACCCGTCTTCAGATTTCCAGTCCAGACAGTTGAACTCAGCCCACTGTGGATGAGCAATAGCCATGGGAAGAAAAAAACCAACAATGGCAAAAGTAATGAGGGTTTTCATAGTCATTTTTTTCAGTCGGGTTAACGGCAAAATGCCGCCGAATTCAAGTGCAAATTCCTTACTTTTTATTAAGTCGTGTGTTAAGGAAGATTCAAGTTTCTGTTAAGCTCAAGCCAAAGAAATTAAACACTTTCATTCACCTATAGAGACAATTTAAAATCAAAAAGGATGCAATGAAAAGTAAAATTGATAAGCATCTTTAGTTTTTCGATCAACGTGGGAGACAACCCTCATTATGCTTCTAAAAACGCGTGGCATTGTACTGCATGCCTTCAAGTACGGAGAGACTAGCCTGATTACGGAAATGTACACCGAACAATCTGGGCTGCGCAAATATATCGTGAATGGAGTACGCAGTAGTAAACCCAGATTTCCATCCAGCCTGTTTCAGGTCTTAACTCCTTTGGAAATAGTAGGGTATCAACGAGAGGATAAAGATTTAAACAGGCTAAAGGAGGCCCGCCTGGATTGGATTTTTCAAACGATACCGTTTGAGCATCGGAGAGGGGCTATCGCGCTTTTTACAGCCGAATTGATCCGCAAAACCGTACGTGAGGCCGAACACAATCCGGAGTTATACGCCTTTCTAGATCAAGCGGTTCGAAACCTGGACCATTCAGAAAGCACGCTCGTTTGTTTTCCCATTTATCTACTGGTGCACTTGAGCATACATCTGGGATTCCAACCCGCAGGTCAATACAGCGCCGCCTCCCCCTGTTTCTTTCTGAGTGAGGGGGTATTTGGAGGAACGGAAAAAGGGCATAAATATGTGATGGAACCCGAAGTGGCAGAGGTGCTCTATGAATTGCTCACTGCTGACTGGGCACATGCCCAAACGCTGGAAGTACCGGCTTCTATCCGTCGCACCTTGTTTGATCAACTATTGCTGTATTACCAACTCCACCTCGAAACCTTTCAGGGATTGAACTCGCCACATATATTGAGGCAAGTGTTAGGCTAAACCAGGTCAAGGATAGGAAGGGTTTGTCTGCAGATAGCTTACTCAACGATCAAGACTGAGTGGCAGTGGTATTCCATTGTCCACAAACCTATACCCAACTTTCACCCAATCAAGGGACTTGCAATTAGCTACCCTTCAAGTAGCCGTATTTTTTAAGCTCTTTAGCCACGATTTTACTTACATCCTTCAGGACCTTTTCCAGATTTTCGGCTTGGGAAAACGACTTGGTCTGACAGGTCCAAACCAACTGGCCGGTCTGAGTATCATACAGATTGGTCTCTAATTTGGCAGCTGCGGATAGTGAAATTCCCCCACCCTCTGTAGAAGGGACATAGGCATTATTGTAGTAGCCATAAAAATCAGAAGCCCCTCGGTTACCACTGGGAATATTGGGCAACTGGTCTAACTGGACCAAGCGGGTTACCAAAACCGCATCAATTTCTTCCCGGTCAAAATACTTATTGAATGTAGCCCGCTCGATTTTTTCCTCCGGAGGCAATACATCCAAAGCTCGAACGATGGATATCTTTTTGGATTCGATTCGATCTGCAATATCTTCCTCAAAGGTACGCCGGACAAGTGCATTATTGCCAATGGCTACTACCAGGATCTTATCGAAAGATTCCCTGCCATGATAACTCTCATCTGTCCAACTTCCAATCAGCAAAGTGGTCTTTTGTGCAGTTCCGGTTTGGGTAACGAAAAAGCCCAGCAAAAGACAGGTATACATTACAAGCGTTCGCATCTGTTTATTCTTTACATTAGGGTGCGATAATACTAAAATCCAGATGGTATTTTGCATAATGAATGCTTCAAAGCTTATCTGATCATCCTTCTGGATTCCTTTGAAGCTGAATTTATCGAACGTTTTTAGAAAGAAACCTAAATTGCCCAGGCAACTTTCTTTTAATAGTCTATCGCAATGAGTATAAGTCAAAATCCGAACCCCCATTCTTCTTCCATACTTCTCTTGTTAGCCCTGGTTTTGTTGCTGGGCTCTTGCTATCCTGTATCTGTTACCCGTATGAAATGGCGGATTAAAACAGACAAGGAGATGAAAAAGGGGAAAGAATCCTATATGGAGACCTCTTATGCTTCTTCTTCAGGGCGATCCAAACAGCCAAATGTAGTGCTGATCATTTGCGATGATCTTGGCCGCTATGAAGTTTCAGCCTACGAGGGAGTAAATCATATTGCTACGCCGCATATTGATCAGATCGGAGCAGATGGAGTGGTTTTTGAAGATGCCTATGTAACAGCTCCTACCTGCGCGCCCTCCAGGGCGGGCATCATCACTGGGCGGGTACAAAATCGGTATGGATTTGAAACCCAGTTGATGGAATTTTACCCAACCAATATGATCGAATACCTGAGTGGAAAGATTGTAGATACGGATGATTGGGTGGTGGCTAGCAAACCTCAATATCCATCAGAATGGCAAGTACATAAACAAGGGGTTCCAACGACGGAAATAACAATGTCCGAAATTTTCAAAAAAGCAGGCTATGCGACTGCCAAGATCGGTAAATGGCATTTGGGGGTTTCAAAAAAGCAACTTCCCGAGAATCGGGGGTTTGATTATAACTACGGATTCCTTGGGGCTTTTTCTCTTTACACAGCCGAGCGCAATTGGTCTCACATTGTCAATCATGAGCATGAGAGCTTCAGTGCACAGCACCAGTGGAATAACGGTCGAAAAGGAGAGGGGCAGATCCGCGAGCATGGAAAGGTCATTCGGGAAGAACAATATTTGACTTTCGCCCTACGCGACAAGGCTATGAATTGGATGGAGGAACAAAAAGACAATCCTTTCTTTTTGTATTTGGCCTTCTCGGCTCCACATGTTCCCTTCCAGGCGCCGGTTGATTACTATTGTGAGTATAGCCACATAGAGGACGACAACAAACGGGTTTATTATGCTATGATCTCTGCGCTTGACGATGCCATTGGAGACGTGCACCAAAAGATCAAGGACCTGGGTATAGAGGACAATACGATCATTTATGTGATCAGTGACAATGGAGGTGCTTCTTACACCGAAGCCACAGATAACGGTCCTCTAAAAGGTGGAAAACTGACACAGTTCGAAGGCGGTATTAATGTGCCGTTTGTGATGAAGTATCCGGCTAAAATTCCTGCCGGAATCCGGTATCCGTACCCGGTCTCCTCCACTGATATTTTCGCTACCTCGCTTGCACAGGCCGGCATTCCGCTTCCTCCGGATCGACCTTTTGACGGAGTAGATCTGGTACCCTACATAACTGGAGAAAACGCTGATCAACCGCATCCCCAAATGTTTTGGAGAGCAGACCATATTTGGGCGGTGCGGGACGGCGATTATAAACTAATCCTAAGTACTCGCGACGGTTGGGCTGAATTGTACAACCTCAAGAAGGATAAGTCAGAGGAAATTAACCTTAAGGATGATATGCCAGACCTGTATGAAGCGCTGAAGCAGCTGCATCTTCAATGGCAGAATAATAACCTTCCCGATAAGCCGATGTGGCCCAGAATTATGGACCATAAATTTACCCTGAACGGCAAAGAATACTTGTTTCCAGCCTAAAGTTCCACCTAATGCCCAAGAAGAAGCTGTTCCTCCTCCTCTTTATAGCTGCCCCATTCCTTGGATTGGCCCAACCTAAAATGCACATAAAAGCATGGGTTGGATTGAATACGCATACGTTCAATTATCGAGCCGAGAATGTTGAATCTGATTTTTTCCCTGGTTGGCAAGGGGGCTTCGGGTTTAGAATTCGGCAACAGCGCCTTTTCGGAGAGTTGGACTTTGGGTTTATGCGTTACGAAGCCAATGTACCGATTGATCTTGAAATTGAAACAGACTCTATTTTATCTACTAATGTCAATGTAGTTTTCAACTCTTTTGAGCTTCCTCTATTAGCCGGTTATGTTCCGGTCAAAACACCTTTATTCAAATGGTATCTGCAAGGGGGCATTGTAAATCGGTTTTCTATCAGGGAAAATCTTACTATTGATGAGTTGGGCATCAATGAGACCTTGAGGCCCAAGGATATCGGCCTACCTGTTTATAACTTGCTATTTAGGTTAGGGACTCAAGTCGATATCGCTATGATCAACCTAGGCTTTAATTACTCCATCAACCTGACCAATGCCGTGAGAGATGTTGCCCGTACGAATGTTCATATCCTTATGCTGGATGTAGGGATTATTTTCTGAATAGGATGTCCAGCCCCAAAACAGGTGCCTTCCATTTACCTGCTGGTCGGGTAACAGACACTCTCTTAACCAGAATCGAACAGCATTGCCCTTCTTAACGAATCTATAACAAGCCCGCTGGGCTATGCCCGTTACCTTTATCTAAGCAAAACAAATTTTTCCACATGAGAATACTCTTGCTTCTTCTCGGCATTTCCTTCATGTTCTTTGCTTGCAACAATGCTACCGCTCCAAGTAAGGATCAATCCAATGAGGGGCAGGTTTTAAAAACTACAGCCGTCTCGCCGGAGCATGCTTCCTTCCCCGTCCCGGTATATACTACTTTCGAAAGTTTGGAACCTATATTCCAGAAAGAAAATGATACGACCTACATCATCAATTTCTGGGCAACCTGGTGTAAACCCTGTGTGAAAGAACTACCCTACTTTGAACAGCTCCGCAAGAAATATAAAAAGGACAAGGTTGAAGTGGTTTTGGTAAGCCTGGACTTCGCTCGAGACCTAGAGAAAAAGCTTTTGCCTTTTTTGGAAGACCGGAAACTACAATCAAAAGTGGTGGTGTTGTTGGACGGAAATTATAACAATTGGATCGATAAGGTCGATCCATCCTGGAGTGGAGCCATTCCTGCTACCTTGGTATATCAAGCGGAAAGCCGAACCTTCATGGAATCTTCGATTGAAGATTTTGAAGAATTGGATGAGATGCTCCAAACTGTGCTGTAAATCCTTCTTTTAACCGAAAACATAATTATCATGAAAAAATCAATCCAAGCTCTTCTAGGGCTGTTTGCGCTCGCAGCTATTGCCCTAGCTTTCACTTTGCCGGTAAATACCGATGCCCTTAAGGTTGGCGAAAAAGCGCCCTCTTTCAAACTTCAAAATGCAATCGATGGTGAATGGTACAGCTATTCTCCTGAGACCATCGCGAAGGATGAAAATGTGAAGGGATATACTGTAATTTTCACCTGTAACACTTGTCCGATTGCCCGTATTTATGAGCAGCGCATTATCGAATTGCATGAGCAATTAGCACCGAAGGGTTATCCGGTTGTTGCGATTCAACCTAACTACGAAGCCTATAAAAGCGGAGATGGAGAGAGTGATTCCATGGCAGATATGAAAAAGCGGGCACAAAAGAACGGCTATCCATTCGTTTACCTTTTGGATAACGGCCAAAAGATTTACCCTCAGTATGGAGCAACCCGCACGCCAGAAGTATTTTTGCTCGATAAAGATTTCATCTTGCGATACCACGGTGCTATTGATGATAACCGCGATGCTCCGGAGCAAGCTTCTCACCACTATGTCATCGAAGCTGTAGATGCGCTCGAACAAGGTAAGCAACCGGGCATTACCGAAACCAAAGCTGTTGGCTGTTCTATCAAAGTGAAAAACTCCTAGATTTGGAGTCGGCAAAAATAAAAAAGGCTGCATTTCAACGAAACGCAGCCTTTTTTGATGCTGAAAAGAATCTAGAGCACCTTTAATGCCTTGGCCAAATAGGTCAGGACAAACGGTAAAGCAAGCCAAAACCATTCATCCGCATACACGAGCAACAGGGTCATAATTGCAAATGATACAAGGAAAATCAGCCAATCTATACGAGTGCTTGTGGTATTCTGTTGTGTCACTTCCATGAGTATTTATTTTACATCGGCAAGATATTCAATTTACCGCTCTTGCCCGTAACCCAATTGCACTATTTCTCAAAGGTCAATCCATCCGATCGGGTTGAACTGACTCCGCTTCCGGGATGAGAATGACTGGTAATGCCTTCTCCTTATACATTTCGTTAAAAGCGTCCACTTCTTCAATCATAGCTTTTAACTGGGCTCGGTAAGCCGACCATTCTGACCGAAGGTCTTTGTACCGTGTACTTACCCCTTCAGTGATAAATGGGTCATGCGTATCAGCCCGATCTTTCAGCTGAAGCAACTCTGCCATTAGCCGATTCGGAAAATTGATTACGTCCTGGAAGGTCTTTTGTTTGGGCTGTACCATGCCTTCTTCCCATTTACCCAGCCGTTTGCTCAGGCTTTCAGCCTTGTTTGTTAAATCCCCGGCGTCTTCACGCGCTTTCAGTTGCTGATGTAAACCATCAAATTGCCTTTTCACCTGCTGGACCTGATTTACAGAATGAGTAATCGCCTCCGCCATTCCTTCAATTTCGGATAATTGCTGTTGTTGGGCCTGGTAATCCGCCATAAAAGCTTTTATCCTTGGGTCCGGGAGTAGTTGACAAGATTGAGAGAGGGTATCTCCATCAAAGATCAACTGTAGTGTATAAGTACCCGGGGCAACATGGCTCCCGCCGTAATTTCCAAACATAAATCGATTATCAATAGCAGGAAGTGTAGACTTGCGCAAGTCCCAATGAAAGCGATTAATTCCTTTTTTGGCTGGTAACAAAGCCGGCTTGGGAGGGCCCCCTGTAAAGGTCTTGAATGCCGGATCAGCTGTATTGGAAAATCGATTGACTTCTTTATTATTGGCATCCAATATTACGAGCTCAAGCGCAACGCTATCTTCGTGAGCAGGTAAGAAGTAGGTTACCGGAATGCCGTCTGGTTGGGTCTGTCCCATGCCTTTGGGTGCTTTTTCTCCCGCACCTGACCAAAATCGGATTTGGTCGGATGGGGAAAACAGCAGCGCCGTGGTGGTGTCAGCCGTAGTACTCCATTGTCGGATGGGATTGATGTCATCCAGTATCCAAAATCCACGACCTGCCGTTGAGATAACCAAATCATTATCGGCATATGTAAGATCTGTAACAGGAAGGTGGGGCAGATCTAACTGAATGGGATGCCATGAAGCTCCATAATCAGAAGATAAATAAATACCCCTTTCGGTTCCTGCAAAAAACAAACCGGCCTGATCAGGGTCTTCCCGAACTACTCGAACAAATTCATCTTTTGGTAAACCGGTATCCAAGCGAGCCCAGGTAGCACCATAGTCATTAGTGAAAAAGACCATAGGTGCATGATCCATAAATTTATAGCGCGTAACTGTTACCAAGGCCGAACCATCACGATGTGGAGACGCATCAATAGCATTGATTAATGATTCTTCCAGACCGGTTGGAGTCACATTTTTCCAACTATCGCCTCCATCTTGTGTGATATGGACCAAGCCGTCATCACTTCCTGCCCATAGTATACCTTGTTGGCGTTCAGACGCTTCCAGATAACTTATGGTATTGTAATTTTCGCCTCCCGCGGCCTCATTGGTGAATGGAATTCCTCCTGGGCCCTGATAAGTAGTATCGTTTCGGGTAAGGTCCGGACTGATTTCTTCCCAGGATTGCCCACCATCGATACTTTTTAAGACCAATTGAGCCCCTTGATAGATCGTACCAGGGGCAAAAGGATCTGCTATTAACGGGTTATTCCAATTAAAACGATATTTCATCTCCTTGGGCATGGTACCCAGATTCACGGAAGGGTAGGGCATGATATCCTTGATTAACCCAGTTTGCTGATCGTACACATCTATAAAACCTTGAATGCTATTGCCATAGATTCGGCTCGGATTGTCTGGATCGAATGCGAGGAAGGCACTTTCCCCTCCGGAAACCGGTTTCCAATCCCGGAAGCTTATGCCCCTTCCATTGCTTCGGCTGGCAATATCCACAGTGGAATTATCCTGCTGCCCTCCATAAATGTGATAGGGAAATTGGCGGTCTGTGATTACCCGATAAAATTGAGCGGTGGGTTGATTGTTTTGGGTACTCCAGGAGGCGCCACCGTTAAAAGAGACACATCCGCCTCCATCGTTTGCTAAAATCAGGTTTTCCGGATTGTGCGGATTAATCCACAAGTCGTGTTGATCACTGTGCGGGTTGGGGATTGGAGTAAAGGATTTACCACCGTCTATCGACTTTAGCATTTGTGCGTTCAACACATACACTTGCTGTGGATTGACAGGGTCGGCAAATATTTCGGTGTAATACCAGGCCCGGGTAATCGTTCTTCGGTCGCCGGTGGTGCGAACCCAGCTTTTTCCGCTGTTATCTGAGCGGAAAACACCTCCTTCTTCAGCCTCAATATTGGCATATACGGTGTTAGGATTTGCAGGAGAAACGGAAACGGCTACCTTTCCCATGTCCTTCGGCAAGCCCTCCTTCAACGGTTGCCATTGATCGCCGCCATCCGTTGTTTTATAGATGCCTGACCCTGGCCCACCACTTCGGATTTCCCATGGCTTCCGTTGATGATCCCAGAATCCTGCGTATAAAATTCTCGGGTTATGCTTGTCCAGGCTCAGGTCGCAGGCACCTGTTTGTTCGTCTACAAATAATACCTGGGTCCAGGTTACTCCTCCATCTCTTGACCGATAGATTCCTCGTGTTTCGCTTGGGCCATATACTGCACCTTGGACGGCCACATATACCAGGTTGTGATCGGTAGGGTGTATAACGATAGCTGCAATATGATGCGCATTTTCCAAACCAATATGGCTCCAGGTTGCCCCTGCATCCATAGATTTATACACTCCATCGCCTGCAGATGTCATGACTCCTCGTACGGCGTGTTCGCCCATGCCTACATAAATCACGTTGGGGTCGGAAGGTGCTACCGCAATAGCTCCAACGGAGCCGGTTTTGAAAAATTTATCCGAGATATTGGTCCAGTTAGCACCGGCATCCTCCGTTTTCCAGACACCTCCTCCAGTGCTACCCATGTAATAAGTCAAGGGCTGGTTTTCCACTCCTGCAACAGCATTGGAGCGACCGCCACGGTAGGGGCCTACATTGCGCCAAGACAGGCCCTGCAGGTAGGCTTCATCCCAAGGGGAGCCTTGAGCGGTAAGGTCATTCAGATGGAAAATGGGAGTACTACCAATACCGCAAATCAGGAGAATTGGAAAAAATAAGGATCCGATGTTGGGAATATGTAATATGAAATGCATGCGTAAAAAATTTTACCTAAGTGCTTTAGGCTGTGTTAATTTCACGCAAAAGGTAAGAAAACCCTTTAATACGGTAGGATTGAAAGAGAAAATGGTGGGGCCTAAAGTATATTTAAACGGATCAATTGCTCTTTCAGAAGGGAAGGGTTTTTAAAGTAAAGTGCTTGAAGACCAACGGATTGAGCACCTTCTACATTGGCTGGGCTGTCATCTATAAAAATTGCCTTTTCTCGGTCAAATTTGTATCGCTCGATCAGCAATTCATAAATACGTTGGTCTGGCTTTACCAGCTTTTCTTCTCCAGAAACCAGAATGCCTTCGAATTTGGTTAACCAGGCAAAGCGTTCCAGCGCAATTGGAAAAGTCTCGTGCGACCAATTGGTGAGGGCAAGCAACCGATGCGTTCCCCGTTGATGTAGCGTCTCCAAAATTTCTACAGTACCGTCGATCTGTCCACTGATCATTTCCGGCCACCGCTCGGCATAAGCCCTTATCCATTCTGCTTTATCGGGATAACTTTCAATAAGTTGCTCCGTAGCTTCCTCCCAAGTCCTGCCTGCATCTTGTTGGCCATTCCAAGCTGAAGTGGTTACCGTAGCCAGGAAATGCTCCATTTCCTCCTCCTTGGGGATCAGCTTTCGGTACAGGTATCTAGGATTCCAATCGATTAGTACGCCGCCCAGGTCAAAGACAACCGTTTCTACCATGATCAAGTTGGTTATTATGGCTGCTCGAAAGTAAGGATATTTAAGCTATCTGGCCCAGATCATATTACCCTAAGGAAAAAGTAGAGAAGGCAAACGGTTTTGCTACATTTATCACGGATGCGAATCGTTATACTTTCAAGAGGACCGTTTTTATATTCCACCCAGAGCCTGCATCTGGCTGCCAGGAAGCGGGGCCATGCAGTCACTGTCTTAGACCATACAGACTGCACGGTAGTGGTAAGATCAGGTAGTTCGGTATTGCTTAATGAGGGAAATAGCATTCAGGGAATAAATGGAATAATTCCCCGTATAGGACCTTCAGTTACAAATATCGGAGCTTCAATCATACAGCATTTAGTCAGCCAAGGCGCTATTTCAGTGGTTTCTGCCGACGGCTTGCTGCGCGCCAGGGATAAATTTCAATGTCTCCAGCAGTTTGCTGAAAAAGATATCGCAGTTCCCAAATCCGCTTTGGTAGGGAGTTTGGGCCATGTAGCCTCTATCGTCGAACTGCTTGGTGGTTTCCCGATTGTTTTAAAATTACAAGGTCTTACCCATGGAAATGGAGTCCTGCTTATGGAAACCTTATCTCAGTTACAGTCCACCATGGAAGCTTTTTTACATCTCAGACAACAAGTTTTGCTTCAGGAATACATAAAAGAGGCTAATGGAGTCGATATCCGGGCGTTGGTGGTAGGGGACAAGGTAGTGGCGGCAATGGAGCGAAAGGCAAAGGAGGGAGAGTTCAGAGCCAACCTGCATCAAGGTGGCGTTGGATCTCCAGTAGAATTGACAAAAAGGGAAAACAAGATGGCTGTAAAGGCTGCCAGATTTCTGGGGCTTGAAGTGGCAGGAGTCGATTTCCTTAGATCTTCAAAAGGTCCCCTTGTACTGGAAGTCAACGCTTCTCCAGGTTTGGAGGGGATAGAGAAGGTAACAGGCGTCAATGTGTCGGACAAGATCATTCTACGATTGGAGGAATTGATTCGGACTAAGCGGATAAGGTATGAAGATACGCATCCATAATACCACGGTCCTGCCAGGGGAAAGGGTCGCAATAAATATCCCTGCGGGCCGGCTTCCTACCGGACGACAGGTCGTGGTTAGGCTTCAGGTATGCAGAGGACCTTCGGATGGACCGTGTGTGCTTTTCATGGGCGGAATGCATGGAGATGAAATTAATGGAGTGGAGATTGTTCGTCGGATCTTGTCGGCTGCCTGGATGGATCAGTTGAAAGCGGGAACCATTATTGCCATTCCGCTACTAAATGTGTACGGTTTCATCAATAATTGCCGTGAGGTTCCTGGGGGAAAGGATATCAATCGTAGTTTTCCGGGAAGTAGCCGGGGGTCTATGGCAGCTCGTCTGGCGGCCATTTTAAGTAAAAAAATATTGCCCTGGATCGATTGGGGAATAGACTTTCATACCGGCTCTGGCCAAATTTACAATTACCCGCAGCTACGGTTTTCTCCTGGCGATGAAAAGGCCAAAGCATTGGCCAATGATTTTGCCGTTCCCTTTCTACTTCCCAAAGCTCCTATTGCCAAATCAATGCGACGCATTTTCCTGAATCAGGGAAAATCCATTTTGATTTACGAAGGAGGCGAGAACCAGCGGTTAGATGAATTTTCCATAGATCGTGGGGTAGCAGGAGCGCATCGGTTGCTCGTCAGCCAAGGTATGTTGCAAGAGCAAGATATTGCGCGTTCTACCGGTATGCATATCAAACAAACCACCTGGCTTCGGGCCCCTGCATCGGGAATATTCCAGGCTTATAAAGTATCCGGCCAACCTATCGGAATAGGCGATACTCTGGCTGCCATCTGTCCGCCATTTGAAGAACAGGTCCATTTGGTGCAGTCAAAGGTTTCGGGCTACATAGTTGGACATGCCAATGCAGGTCTCGTTCAGCAAGGAGACGCCTTGTTTCATATCGGACAAGTGTAAGGTTTTATCTTTTCCTGAGCCTCTATGGATTTCATCTGTTAATTTCTGACAGGGGCTTTTTACTTTTGATCTTCTACAAAAAAGAGGTGTTTGCAATCGACAATTACTCGTTCTTTACGCCAATTTAGAAGCTACCACAGATATCTGGGACTGGCTTTGGCCTTACTGCTCTTGTTGAGTGCCTTAACTGGAATTTTACTCGCCTGGAAGAAACAATCGGACCTACTCCAACCACCTACTCAAAAAGGAGCCCAACCAGGACTGGTGGAATGGCTTCCATTGGATCAATTGGGTGAAATTGCTCAAAGTGCCCTTCTGAAAGAAGGAATGGAATTGGAAGATGCAGTCATTGATCGCATGGACATTCGTCCGGGAAAGGGGATCGTAAAAATTCTTTTCAAAGAAGGTTGGTGGGAGGTACAGGTAGACGGGACATCCGGGAAGGTGCTTTCCATCGCTCGTCGGCACTCTGATTGGATTGAAAAAGTACACGATGGATCCATTATCTCGGAAGGCTTTAAGTTGCTATCCATGAATATACTAGGGTTTGGGATCTTATTGTTGATCACAACTGGAATTTGGTTGTGGTACGGTCCCAGGTTGTTTCGAAAGCTTCGGAGAAAATAGCTGTGCCTTCAATTTAGGCGCTGGTTGACTGGGTAAATCTGATCCAACATGGGGTTGGAAATCTTTGTAAGAGTCTCTATTTAGTCTTTCGGACCATCTTCTGCCCATAAATTCAGGCTAATGCAGGCAAACCAGATAGGTATCTTAATTCTGGCCGCAGGAGGGTCCAAACGGCTGGGTTTTCCTAAACAACTCCTCTACCTGAATGGACAAAGTTTGCTAAAACGAGTAATCGGCCTGGCCTTGCAAATAAAGAATTCCGCCGTCCTTACAATTCTGGGCGCCTACGCTGAGCAACTGAAACCTGAAATTGAAGATTTACCTGTTCGAGTCCTACTGAATGAGGAATGGGAGAACGGACAAAGTACTTCAGTGAAAATGGGTGTTGAAGCCCTTTCTTCTTGTGACGCTGTATTGATCCTGGTTACGGATCAGGTAGCACTAAACAAAAGATGGCTTTCCGAGTTTTTACAAGCTGCAGCATCTAAATCGTCTGCTATTTGGATGGCAGAATACGGAAATGGTGTCTGCGGGGTACCTCTTTTCCTACCACAAAGGTATTTTGGTCTTGTTGATAAACTACACGGAGATCAAGGAATTAAGCGCGTTTTGAGACAAGAAAGAATGCCATTTTCTACCTTCTTTCTTCCAGACGGAGAACTCGATGTTGATCGGGAATCAGATTTGAAAGCCCTCCATGCAAAGGGATATTTCCTTCGTCGATAAAAATGATTGAAACGTAGGAAACTTTAAAACCTATTATTGTTTCCTGTGTTTTTTGCATTTACCTTTGTGGCGCAATTTTTTACCATGGAGCCAATTCGGCAGACCGATCAGAAGGAACAGATCCTGGGCAAAGCTACTTCCTTATTCATCCGATATGGAATCAAATCGATTTCCATGGATGATCTGGCCCGTGAGTTGGGCATCTCGAAAAAGACCTTATACCAGTATGTGGAAAACAAAGCTGATTTAATTCAGCAGGTTTTCCAGCGCCGGATCAATGGGGAAACAGCCTTAATGGCCCAATTTCAGGAAGATGCCGAAGATGCTATTGACGAAATGCTACGCTTGGCACGCTATGTGATTGGCGTATTGCGCGAAATATCCCCCACCACTGTATATGACTTACAAAAATACTATCGGAACATCTGGGTAAAGACCGAATCGCTCCGACAACAATTCGTTTTTGAAATCATTCGAGAAAACCTCAGAAGAGGCATGAAACAAGGGTTATATCGGGAAAATATGAATCCCGACATTATTGCGAAGTTGTATGTAGCCAAGACTTCTTTGGTGGCGGACAATGAATTTTTTCCTGCGGCTGAATACAACATGGAATCCCTTTTCCGGGAATACTTTACCTATCACATTTATGGAATCGCTTCTCCGAAGGGACTTCGGCTGCTGGAGACCCATTTGGAATCAGCGATAAACTCAATTGATTAATCCAAGCACTCCCTTAAATGACATTCAGGACATTACTTCTTGCCATTGCCTTTTCCACGGCTTGTTTCGGCCTAGCCGAAGCACAAATTACCACCATGACTTTGGATCAGGCAGTTGAATTTGCCTGGAATAACAATACCCAGATCCGGCAGAAACAGATCGAAATTGCGGATGCGGATCAGCAGGTGCTTGAAAATCAGGCATTTGGGATTCCTCAGTTAAGTGCACGAGCTGACTATACCCGATATTTGGTCGTGCCACAACAACCCATTCCGGAGACCTTTCGCCTAGGGTTCGAGGCTGTATTACCGGATACCGTAACTGTTCCTAACAGTGCTGCCTTTTTCCTGAAGAATAATTTCACGGCGTCTATTGACCTGGATGCAATGGTATTTGATGCCCGATTTTTTATTGGGCTGAAAGCCGCCAAACAATTCAGGACGTTGGTTACCCAGGAACTTGAATCGGAAAAGCGCAATGTCCGATCGGATGTGGTAAATGCTTATTTGCCAATCTTATTGATCAATCAATCCATCCGAATATTAGATAGCAATATCACGATTGTGGATAAGCTATTGTTCGAAACAGATCAGCTGTTCCAGGCAGGGTTTGCCGAACAACTGGATGTAGACCGACAAACGTTGGCCCTTTCCAATCTAAAGACCCAGAAAGCATCTTTGGAAGGTCAACGCACTACAGCGCTCAATCGCCTGAAATACACTATTGGTTTTCCAGTCGAAGATGATTTGGAAATCCTGGAAACGATGGAGGGGCTCCTGGCTTTTGCGAGTGAAAATGATCTTACGGGTGAATTTGATTTGAATCGACGGCCGGATTTTGTCCTCACGCAGGAAGCTGTTCGAATCAACGATGTCCGAATAGCTGTGGAACGCTCCGAATATTTTCCGAGGATGCGTGCCTTTGCTTCGGCCCAAGAAGCTTATCAGGGAAATACATCGGAAGATGATTTTTGGGCGCCTAATGTCTTCGTTGGAGCCTCCTTGAGCATTCCCATTTTTAGTGGATTGGAACGGAAGGCGAAAGTGGAGCGTGCCCGCCTGGCTAAAGCCAATGTGGAGGTCCAGCAGCAGGATTTAATACGGGCGATTCGCCTTGAAGTATCGGCCACTCGTAACGATTACAATACCGCCTTGCAAGCTTATGAAGAGCAGCAGAAAAACCTGAGATTGGCTGAACGGATCTACAATACCACAGAAATAAAATATAGTGAAGGCGTTGGTAGCAGTGTAGAAGTGGTGCAGGCCCAACAGGGCTTGTACGATGCACAACGCAATTATTTGCAAGCTACCTATGATCTTGTATTGGCTAAGCAAAATCTTGATATCGCGCTCGGTAATTAATTATCCTAAGAAATCGACCCGCAAGGGGGAAAACAAACTCAGCATGAGAATCAATTACAGCTTACTCCTTTTGATCCTGTTTACGGCGGCTTGCCAGTCTTCCGTGGACCAATGGCCGGAGGACCTTGAGGGCAAGAAAAAACTCCTCAAAACCAAGCGACAGGAACTGGCAAGCCTGACTAAAGAGGTAGATCAGCTTCAAACTGAAATAAATACCCTGGAGCCCAACCTAGCCAATCAAGGAAAGTTGGTCACCACCAGTTTACTGGCCAAGCGCGATTTTGAACATTTTGTAGAAATTCAAGGAACAGTGCGGCCCGGAAAAACGGTCAATATTGCGGCAGAGGTACCCGGGCAAATCCTTCAAGTAGCAGTAGAAGAAGGTGATCGGGTGATAAAAGGCCAGTTGATCGCTGAATTGGACTTGGAACAGATCACCAAGCAGATGGAGGAGGTAGAAGTTGCCCTTTCCTTGGCCAATACGGTATATGAGCGGCAAAAGCGGCTGTGGGAACAGAATATTGGGTCCGAGATTCAATTCCTCGAAGCGGAGAACAATAAGGAACGTTTAGAAAAGAATATGGATGCGCTACGTGTGCAGATGAGACGATCCAAGATATTCAGTCCAATCACAGGTGTGGTCGATCGCAAGGCCCTTGAGCCCGGTGAATACGCCTCTCCGGGTATGCCGATCGTCCAATTGATTGATTTGGGCGACCTGAGAGTAGCCGCCGATGTGCCCGAAACTTATTTGCGAGCTGTCCGCATTGGAAAGGAGGTCAGGGTTAGTTTCCCCGCGCTCGATATGGAGCAAAACGCACGGGTGAGCTTGATCGGAAATACCATCAACAATGCCAACCGGACTTTTAAGGTTGAGGCCAAGGTGAATAATCGTGCTCGCCTGCTCAAGCCGAACCTGTTATCCATTATGTACCTCCAAGACTTTGCAGAGGAAGATGTTGTAGTTGTAGCTCAAGAGTTGGTGCAGCAAGAGGTGAGTGGAAAAGATTATGTATTCGTGAAGGAGGATGGCCCCGATGGCCCCATATCTCGCAAGAAATACGTAGTCACAGGCTCTAGTTACAACAACGAGGTTGTGATACGGGAAGGATTGACGGGGGGCGAGGAAATTATTATTCAGGGAGCGCGCGGGTTGACGGATGGGCAGTCCATTCGAATTCAGGAAACAAAAACCGAGGCACACAATGGCTGATCAAAAAAAGAAAAACCTGCGCGAGTTCGGGTTGACGACGCTGGCCGTTGATAACGGTACCAGCGTGTTCCTGTTAACAATGATGATCCTCATTTTTGGGCTGCAGGCTTATAACAATATGCCCAAGGAGCAATTCCCCGAGATTTCCTTGCCTACGGTATACGTTAATACTCCCTATTTCGGAAACTCTGCCGAAGATATTGAGAACCTGGTCACCCGGCCTATTGAAAAGGAGTTGCAATCCGTTGATCGGATCAAGGATGTCAGATCCACTTCCATCCAGGATTTCTCAGTGATTACTGCCGAATTTGAGAGCGATGTCGACATCGATGAAGCCGTTCGAAAGGTGAAAGATGCAGTGGATAAAGCAAAGGGAGAGCTACCCTCTGACTTGGATCGGGAACCGGATGTACGCGATGTAAACCTATCTGAACTTCCCATTGTCACCATCAATATATCGGGCGATTATTCGAATGATGAACTCCGCAATTTTGCGGAATATCTCCAGGACAAGGTCGAGGCGATCGATGAAATATCCCAGGCGGAAATCAAAGGAGCATTGGAGCGGGAGGTACAGGTTGACGTCGACCTGCTGAAAATGGAATCCATGAAGGTATCTTTCTCCGATATCCAGGAAGCCATTTCAAAAGAAAATGTAACGATGTCAGCCGGTGAATTGGTGAAAAATGATTTTCGGCGGGCCATTCGGGTGATTGGTGAGTTTCAGACGGTGGATGACCTGGAAAAAATGATCGTCAAGAGTGAACGTCAGAATCCAATTTTTCTGAAAGATATAGCCAAAGTCACTTATGGATTCAAGGATCGCACCAGTATAGCTCGTATGGATGGTCTTCCGGTTATTTCGTTGGATGTCATCAAGCGTCAGGGAGAAAACTTGCTGAATGCCTCGGATAAGATTAAGGTGGTGTTGGATGAAGCGAGAGCTCAGCTGCCGGGTGACTTGAAGATCAGCCTGTTTAACGATCAATCGATCAATACGCGTAATCAGGTATCTAACCTGGAAAACAGCATTATTTCAGGGGTGATTTTGGTAACACTGGTTTTGTTGTTCTTCTTGGGCTTGCGGAATGCTTCTTTTGTGGGATTGGCAATTCCACTTTCCATGCTGATGGGAATCTTGATCTTGTCGATTCTGGGAATCACTATGAACATTGTAGTGCTTTTCTCACTCATATTGGCCTTGGGGCTCCTGGTGGATAATGCAATCGTGGTGGTGGAAAATATCTACCGGTATTTTCAAGAGGGCTATTCTCCCTGGGATGCTGCCAAATACGGTGCAGCAGAGGTGGCCATGCCTATTATTGCTTCTACCGCCACTACGTTAGCGGCTTTTATCCCGCTTGCTTTTTGGCCGGGAATTAGCGGTAGTTTTTTCCAGTATTTGCCCTTAACGCTAATTATTGTCCTTTCCTCATCGCTGTTTGTAGCCCTGGTCATCAATCCGGTATTTACCAGCCGGTTTATGAAGGTAGACGAACGCGCAGATGACCCGGCAGTTCGGAAGCGAAAACGGAGGAACGCTTTGATTATGGTAGGCAGCTTGGTAGGCTTGGGGGTATTTTTTCAAATTCTGGGACTTGTATTCGGTGTCGGCCCTGCTCCATCAACCGATTCCACTGCCTCAACAGCAGAAGCGAATACCGGCTTTTATGTCAATTGGTATGCTTTTCGAAATTTTACACTGCTGGCAGCCGGGATTACTGCCATCAATGTTTTCCTGTTGCGGCCCGCCTCTTTCTCCTTTCAAAATAATTTTCTTCCCATCCTGGAAGGAGCTTATGACCGTTTCATCCGGTTTGCGCTTCGCGTACCCATATGGATATTTGGAGGATCTTTTGTCCTTTTGTTTTTGGCAATAGCTCTGCTAGCCTGGAAGTCTCCGAAAGTAGACTTTTTCCCAAATCCGGATCCACTTTATGTGAATGCCTTTGTGGAGTTGCCACTTGGAAGTGATATTGAAGCTACCAATAAGGTTATGGCTGAATTGGAAGGACGAGTAATGCGTGCCCTCAAACCTTATCAGGTGGCAGTAGAAGCTGTGTTATCCCAAATCGGGGAAAACACTTCAGACCCCAATACACCTCCCGAGCCCGGTGCTTCTCCACATAAGGCGCGTTTGACGGTATCCTTTGTTCCTTATGAGGAGCGACAAGGAATCTCAACCTACGATGCCATGAATGAAATCCGTGAGGCGGTGCGCGGCTTGCCGGGCGTTCAGATAGCTGTTGATAAGAATGCCGCCGGTCCGGCTCAAGGAAAACCTATCAACCTGGAGATCCAGGGGGAGGAAATAGATCAGTTGGCTTTGCTTTCTGATGATCTTGTCAACCACATCAACAGTTTTCAGATCCCGGGAATTGAAGAACTCCAGGCTGACATCAAAATTGGGAAACCCGAACTTCGGGTTAATATTAACCGGGAAGCTGCCCGTCGGTATGAAGTTTCCACGGTAGATATTGCAAATGCTATTCGGACGGCTGTATATGGTCGAGAGGTCAGCCAATTCAAGGTAGGAGAGGATGAGTATCCTATTTTTGTTCGTCTGGATGAAAAATACAGATATGATGTCGATAACCTGCTTAATCAACGAGTAACCTTTCGGAGCCGAGCAACCGGAAATGTTAATCAAGTTCCAATCAGTGCGGTGGCCAGCGTGCGGTATACGTCCACATACAGCGCGGTAAAGCGTAAAAATATGGACCGGGTAATCACCTTGTTCAGCAACGTAGTAGCTGGTTATAATGCCAATGAAATCATTGGGGAACTGGATGAGATCATGCAGGATTATCCCTTACCCGATGGGTTTACGTACGAATTTACGGGACAACAGCAGCAACAGGCCGAAGATTCGGAGTTTTTGGGCAGGGCATTTATTATTGCCCTATTTGCCATTTTCATCATTATAGTAGCCCAGTTTAATTCCCTGATTTCTCCGTTTATCATCGTGCTTTCCGTTCTGTTTAGCACTATTGGGGTTTTTCTGGGCTATGTAGCAACGGGTATGGACGTTTACATTGTACTGACCGGGGTAGGGATTATCTCTCTGGCAGGTGTGGTGGTAAACAATGCGATCGTATTGATCGATTACACGGACCTGCTGATGAAACGTCGAATGGTAGCCAGGGGTGTAAAGGATAAGATCGACCTGGAGAAACAAGATGTCAAAGATGCGATTATCAAAGCCGGAAGTACTCGATTGCGCCCCGTTTTACTAACAGCGATCACTACTATCCTGGGCTTGGTTCCTTTGGCCATTGGGTTTAACATGAACTTTTTCACCCTGGTAACTCGCCTGGACCCACAAATATTTGTTGGAGGAGATAATGTGGCCTTTTGGGGGCCATTGGCATGGACAGTCATTTATGGGTTATTCTTTGCCACCTTTTTAACTTTAGTGGTGGTACCAGTAATGTATTGGTTAGCTTATCGGGCCCAGACGGGTTTGGTGCGTTTATTCCAACGAGATAAAAAAGAAGATACTTCCAGAATAGTCCCGGCAGAATAAGGATCCGACCCGAGCAAAGGCCGCAATTGGGGAGCCCTTTACCAGGCTAGGAATTCCTCCTTTTGATTAAAATGGGTGGTGTTTCTGATTTTTTTCAACCCAGGAGAATTGTTTTTCCACTAGATTGGAGAAAATTACCCTGACGTTATGGGCTTGAATACCAATTTTGTAGGAAACCTATCGATCGTAGTCTTGCTGGCCGCGATTATTGGCGCTCCTTTTGGAGTGTACGGGCAGAACATCGATACGCTTCTTCCAGCCAATGCTTCGCAGTCTACATACAACCTGTTGGAACAAGAAGACTATTTCGTAATGAATCCTGACCGGGGTGAGGAATATGTTTTCTTTAATTACGTGTATACCTTTCCGGAAAATAATGGAGTTGTGGTATTTACGCTAAATGGAAAGGATTTTTTTGCCATTGAGAATGTCGAGGCAAATACGATGGAAGGAGAATTTGTAGGGCAATACTATCGTCTAAGGTTGGAAAACGGACCTCAGGCTCGCGAAGGTAGGGCTTTTATGACCAATAGAAATCCGGGGGTAGCAGAGAAAGAAGGTATCATTGGATTTTCCTTTTCCTATGAGTCCGGTGCTTTTGTTGCAGATTCCATTTTATCGTCCAATAGTGGAAATTCAAATACGGATCTGGTTGGGATTACCAGGCGTATCTTACCCCAGGAATATAAGGACCTGAAGAGGCGTGGATTGACAGATGTCTTTCAGAGTTCGGAACGGTTCCTACCTTCAGGCATCACCAAAGTTTATCCAAATCCAACGGCCGGATTTAGCCAGGTGATCTTCCAATCTGACCGTACTGAAGTAATCGATGTGATTGTTTTTGATGGTGCCGGCAGAGTGGTTCGTAATCGGAGGCGGTTAGATGCCTTAGCTGGTGAAAACAACTTTCAACTCGACCTTTCCGGCTTGTCAGAAGGCGTTTATAAAATAGTTATCCAGCAGGGTAGAAATCAATATCAGACTTTTGTGGCCAAACGCTTGAACCCTCGTTGATCTAAAGGCGATGGAAAAATGGAAAAGCCGAACTCCTACTAGGGAATTCGGCCTTTTTAAGCCCAGAAACAGCCCATCTAGCAGTATTGATCAAAAGCCATTCTCAGGTTAGCGGCAATAATATCTGCTGAACGCCCTTCAATATGATGACGCTCCAACATGTGGACCAATTTTCCATCCTTAAATAAAGCAATGGATGGAGAAGAAGGCGGATAGGGTAGGGTATATTCCCTGGCTCTGTCGGTAGCTTCTCGGTCTACACCGGCAAAAACAGTTACCAGGCGATCCGGAGATTTATCATGCTGTACGGCAATCTTGGCACCTGGACGAGCATTAGCCGCAGCACATCCACATACCGAGTTGACTACTAACAAAACAGTTCCGTCTTCTTTTTCTAATACTTCTTCGACTTGCTCTTTGGTCGTAAGACTTTCAAACCCGGAGTTAGTCAGGTCTTTAGCCATAGGAGCAGTTAGTTCAGCTGGGTACATTTTAATCAGTTTAATTAATTTGCGATTAAGGAGTCCTCATAGGAAACAGTACAGTGTATGAGCCAAGAGGGTTCAGTAAAAATAGTGTAGGTACATCTATTTAACATTTTTCCTTCTTTGCCTGGGCAAAAATCTTGAATTTCCAATGAAAACCAGCTACTTGCTTTTGGTATTTGCATTTTTTTACCTTTCTGTTGTACAGGGTCAGCTTCCAGAAGGCTTTGTGCAGGAACGTATTGCAGAGGGCTTGGATCCTACCGGTATGGATTTGGCCCCCGATGGTCGGATCTTTATTACAGAGAAGAACGGACGGGTGCTTCTGGTTCGGGATGATGCGCTTTTGGATATTCCATTTCTGGCTATCGATGTAGATAATGAGAATGAAAGAGGCTTACAGTCCATCGTTCTAGATCCCGATTTCGAGTTTAACAATTTTGTCTATGTCTTTTACACGGTTCCTGGGGCCGGCAAAAACCGGATTTCCCGATTTACGGCGAATGGCGATGTGGTCTTAGGAGGAAGCGAGCAGGTGTTGTTTGAACTGGATCCTCTATTCGGAACCGTACATAATGGGGGAGGCATGCATATTTCTCCCGAAGGTAAATTGCTAATATCGGTAGGTGATGGCGGAAACGGAGGACAGTCGGGCGACCTGGACTTCATGGCTGGAAAGTTTCTTCGCCTTAACCTGGACGGGACTATTCCAGAAGATAACCCCTTCTATAATGAGCTCAGTGGCAAAAGCCGCGCCATCTATGCTTATGGGTTTCGAAACTCCTATGGCTGGTCGATTGATCCGGTTAGTGGGATGATCCTGGCCAATGATGTTGGCAGTGATAAATGGGAGGAGATCAATGAGATCCAGCCAGGTAAGTTCTATGGTTGGGGCGATATAGAAGGTCCTGTCGAAGGGGCACCCCCAACAGAGAATTATCAAGATCCATTGTACGCATATGGCAGAACACAGGGATGTGCCGTTACGGTTTCTACCTTTTACCGAGGACCGGAAACCGGATTTCCGGAACGGTATCGGGGGAAATATTTTTTTGGAGATTATTGCGAGGGTACCATCTGGGTATTGAATCCGGCAAGCGGTGAAATTGAGGAGACCTTCATGACTGATTTAGACAGGCCCATTGTTGCTACGGTCGCAGCTGATGGCTCCATGTATTACTTGATCCGGAGAGGACGAAGGGATGGGTCTATCGAGGATAATACCGGTACGAGTCAAGGGGAATTGTGGCGTATCCGTTATGTCGGGGATGGGAAACCATTTATAGGAAAACAGCCGCAAGATCAATTAGTCCCAATTGGGGAAGATGTGACCTTTTCAGTCCAGGTTTCCGGGACGCCGCCCTTTTCCATTCAATGGTGGATCAATGATTCCCTGCTGGTAAATGGAACGGACCCAAGTATAACCTTAGCCGAGGTGTCCAATTCACTTGATCAAGTGCAAATCTACTGTATCGTTAGCAATGCTTCCGGTCAGGTTACTTCGGATACCGCAGTCCTTTCTGTGACTCAAAACCGACGACCAGTCCCCACGATCACTTTTCCGGAAACGGGGAGCACCTATCAAGCCGGCGACGTTATTTATTTTGAAGGAACCGCTTCTGACCAGGAAGAAGGCATTTTGCCCCCCGACCGGCTCGGGTGGAGGATTGATTTTCACCATAATGATCACACCCATCCGGCCATGTCCTACCTACCGGGTATCAGCTCCGGATTTTACGAAGTGCCTACGATCGGAGAAATTGACACGAATGTGTGGTATCGCGTTTACTTCAATGCAGAAGATCAGGATGGGCTTCAGGCTACTGCCTACACTGATGTATTTCCGGAGAAAACAAGCTATTCCCTGCAAACCCAGCCTTCTGGATTAAATTTGGTAATAGACGGACAACTAAAGCAGGAGCCCCAGCAAGTGGGAAGTGTGTTGGGGGTAGTGCGATCTGTATCTGCACCAGCTTTCCAATTTAGAGGGGATACAACTTACTTTTTTGATCAGTGGGAAAATGGTTCGAATGACCCAGTCCGTTCATTTGAGGCCGGAGCTTTTACAACGGGGATAGCATCTTACCAGGGATATGTTCCGGTAATTGGGAATGGTAATGGATTGACTGGAAAGTATTACCGTCGTGTTTGGGAAGAAGAACTGCTGGAGCGTATCGATTCTACTGTATTTTTTGATTGGGGAATCGCATCACCTGTTCCCGGTATTTTACCTGAGGATAATTTTACTGTCCGATGGACTGGGTCGATTGAACCCATTGTAAGTGGGTTATATACTTTTCATGCCCAGGTTGACAATGGAATTCGACTTTGGATCAATGATAACCTGATTATTGATCAATGGGAAGGGGGGACGACGGCTGAAGAAACCGGGTCATTAGAATTGACATTGGGGAGCCGGTATCCCATCGTTATCGAGTACCTGGAGCAATGGTGGACGGCATACATGGAATTATCCTGGAGTAGTCCTTATTTTCCTAAACAACCGGTCCCCAAATCTCAGTTATATCCCGATCTGGTCCTCCCCGTAAACGGCGGTCCGCTGATCGACTCCACCCTATCCTTTTCCCTGTTCCCAAATCCTGTGGGTATGATGGATCCCATACTAAAGATTACCAATCCCGAAAGCGAATCCATTGTGTTGGAAGTTTGGGACCTTCAAGGCGCATTGGTTTTCAGCAGACAGGAAGAATTGCAGCGTGGAATTAGCCTGCTTGAGGTCCCGGCAAGACAATTAGCTCCGGGTTTATATATCATTTCTTTAAAAAGTCTAGATCATGGTTGGCGAAAGCACCTTCGAATGGTTAAGCAAAACTAGAATCGGTATTTTTCTTTTCGGATTTCTGCTGACCACTACTATGTTGTCTGGCCAGCATTACCTTGAAGGGCACTGGGAGGGCACACTTTCTGAATATGATTCAAACGGCACGAAGACAACCAAGGAGATTGAATTGTTCCTCGAAAAAGAAGGAGATCAGATATCGGGACGGTTTTTCGTGCGCTTGGCTCCTGGTGAAATTATGGCTACTGAGATCTTTGGATATATGTATGGCGACCGGTCCATTTATTTGACCGATCAAAAGTACCTAGGGCCAAATCTGGAGAGACAACCCGAATTCTACAGGAAGTATCAATTGTTGCCAAATCGAAGTATTTGGAAAACGACACTTGAGGGCTATTGGCAAGAAATCGTATCGGGTGATCCGCTTCACAAAGGCCGTAAATTAGGCAAAGTAGAATTGAGGAAGATGGATAATGGTAAGGCCTAAAGATTCATTTCCCCGTCTCAGTTCAGAATTCCCATCCATATTGAATCCAATCTTCGGCGTAGTCAATGTCAGGTAGGGTAGGTAGGAGATGGTACGCCAGGTTTAACTGTCGAATCCGTTGCAAGGTGTTTTCGGCGACATGGGGCGTGCTCCATTTCATATCCTCAAATAGTTGGGGAACCATTTTGGATAGGCCAAGGAGGTAGTATCCTCCGTCTACGGCAGGGCCAAGCACCACCTCTTTGGAACCCAAGGCATTAAAAGCTTCACGAAGATGAGCGGGGGTCAATTTAGGGCAATCACTACCAATGATGACTGCTTTATCAACTTCTTTCAACACCTCCTCAAAGGCAGTTTTCATCTTTATTCCAAGATCCGGATGGCCGGTTTGGAGCCTTTTCTGAAAATCCTTCACTGCCCATTCATCTTGATCATCTATGAAGTGGCTGTAATAGACGTATCGGTTTACGGGAAGTTCGAGTGTGATCGCTCGAGTGTGCCGAAGTAATTCCAGATAAATATCCAGGGCTCTCCTTTCGCCAACGCCGGCAGCCAATCGTGTTTTTACTTTTCCCAGTTCGGGATTTCGAACGAATACAATCAAGGAGTTTATGGTAGCCATAGTATATGGGTGACGAAGAGCCAAAGATCACAAGGAATAACCTACGAAAAAAGGCCGGTTTCAAACCGGCCTTTTATGAATCTTTCTTACCTGTGTATAAATTAAATCCCCTAAGGGCTTTGGCTATTTACGATCACCTTTCTCTTCCTCTTCTTTAATAAGAACCTGATCCCCGGATTCGAGGCTTCTGGCTACTACATTGTAAGGTCCGGTCACAATTTGATCCCCCACCGATAGCCCATCCAGGATTTGAATATAGCTATCATCCTGAATGCCCGTCTTTACGGACTGCATATGCACCGTATCCCCTTTAATCACGAAAACCACTTCCATAATATCGTCGTCCAAAATGTCCTTTTTCCCTTTGGTGTCCTCTTTTTCCCTTGTTGTAACCGACTGGATGGGCGCACTGGCCACTTCTTCCAGGGTTTCCGTATTGATTTCTACGGTAGCAGACATACCCGGGCGGAATGGGTACCGTTGGGTAGGACTGATAAGGTCTTTGTAAGATTGAGGATCAATATTGATGCGCACTTCAAAATTCGTCACCTGATCGTTGGTTAAGGAAGCGGTAGCAGTAGCGACATTCACCGCAGAATTAGCTATCTGGGTTACCGTTCCACGGAAACTGCGATCAATGTAGGCATCAACCTCGATAGCAACCTCATCTCCTATGGATACCCTGGGGATGTCATTTTCACTTACCTCCACCCGGACTTCCATCGCATTGAGGTTGGCGATCCGCATCATTTCTGTACCCGCCATTTGGATCGTACCTACCACCCGCTCTCCTTCCTCCACATCTAATCTGGAAATCACGCCGCTGGAGGGGGCGTAGATCGTGGTCCGACGAAGGCTTGTTTTCAATTCCTTTAGCGTAGCCTCTGAGCTTTCTACCTGATAAGCAGAAGATTTTACACTTTCTTCGGCAGCCTTGATACTTGCTTCTGCCGATCGCAAGTTAGCTTGCAGAGCCTGCAAGTTGGACAGAGATCCTTCAAAATCTGCCTCCGAGATCACACCGTCTTTTTTCAATTGTTCGTTACGCCGATGTATTTCCCGAGCATTGACCAACTGCGCCTCGATCTGCTCTTTCTGGGCGATCGAACTTTCCACCTGGGAACGTGCGTTAGCCAATTGCGCCTTGGCGCCATTGACATTGGCTTGACCTCGCTCAACCTGACTTTTGACCACCTCCGGGTCAATCCGTGCCAGCAGTTGGCCTTGCACGATAGAGTCACCTTCTTCTACATATAATTCGACAATTTCTCCTGATACATCGGAACTGATTTTCACCTCTATGGTTGGGAAAACCTTTCCACTCGCACTGACCATTTCCCGAATCGTTCGAGCTTCCACCTTCTCAGCATCTACCTCTACACCTTTAGGTTGGCGGTTCCGTATGGCTAGTGCAACTAAAAGCGCCACAACTGCCACTACCAGAACAATGATAATAATCCGATTTCTTCTCTTTCTTGATGCCATGATAAGCTTGTTTTGTTAAAGCGGTTTTTCAGTTTAATCCAATGATAAAGGGCGGCCCAGGTAGAAATCTACGGTCTTAAGGTCAAAAATGTACTGATACCGGGATTGGGTGTAAGAGATTTGAGCCTGGTCGAAATTATTCCGTGCATTGGTAAATTCATAGGAGTTGATGCTGCCGAGTTCGAATCGTTTTTCAGCATTCTCATAAGCTATGCGTGCAGACTCCAAAGATCGTTCGGCTGCCTGGAAAGATTCCAGTGACGCCCTGGCGTTCTGAACTGCCCGATCGACATCTGTTTTCAATTGCTGACGCCGTTGCCGATTGGTAACTTGCTGATTTAGGGCCGTGATACGAGCTCTTTCGGCAGCGATATTGTTTACATGCCGGTTGTAGATCGGAACTTGAAGACCCAGACCGAAGGATTGACCGAAGTTATCGCCGATCTGCCCTAGATAATCCCTGTTGGGAAACGTAACCTCTTGCTGTGGGACAAATTGGGTCAAATTTGCGTCCACCCCATTGATCAAAACCGGACTGGTTACCGCTTCCGGTGGCAGATCCGTAATGATTGGATCCGTTAAGTTCCTTCCCTGATCTGAGTAAAAGGAATTCAATTGTCCGAAAAAACTCAAACTTGGCCACATCGAACCTCGGGCAATTTTCTCCCCGAGTGCAGAGGCCTCGTAACGAAGGTCGTTGGCTCGAATATCTGGTTGGGTAGTTAAGGCTGTCTGGTAGACTTCATTCACCCCGAAGGCATAGGGATCCGCATCGGGAGTTTCAACTTCAGGAGCAACAATTTCCATCTGGGTGGTAGGATCCAGTTCAAGGAACTGCTTCAATGTTAGGTAGTTTTGTTCAACTGTATTCTGAGCCACTACCAAAGTTTGTTCTGAACGAGCCAACTGAGCTTCAAATTCATAACGTTCGTTGTCCGCCAGTGCTCCTGATGCAATCTGCTTCAGGGTTTGGTCCAGTTGGTTTTGGGATAACTCCAATTGTCGAGTAGCATTTTCCACCTGTTCTTCGGATAGGAGGATATTCAAATAGGCAGCTGCTACTTGGAGAGCCAAGTCGTTCAACGAAGCCTCCCCTTCCAATTCCGCAGCCTCCAGGTTCAATCGGCTTTGTTTTACGCTCCTGTTGATCTGTAACCCGGTAAAAATGGGAATATTGGTATTCAGGCCTACGCTATTCGAGAATACATCCTGGCTCACGAAGAGGTTGGTAGTCGGGTCTACCGTACGACCAAACTGCCAGTTGAGATTGGTATTGGCATTTAAGTTGGGCAGCCGTTGAAACCGGTCTTGCTTGAGTTGCAACTCAGCCAGACGGGTATTGTACTGGGCTTGCTTGGAAATGAGGCTGTTTTGCTGGGCATACAAAATGCATTCCTCTAGCGTCCATACCTTTTGAGCGGTAAGAACGCATGACAAACAGAGGAAGATTAGTGAAAGGGTAAGGGAACAACGATACATAGGGAAAGATTTCGGTTCGTGGCACAATGGTAAAATACCACCCACCGGCGACCGAAATTTTTATATCAAGCCAACAGAATTATGGATGAATGGAAATGATGGATGACTATCGTAGAGGTTCGAATGAGAGATATCCGATAACTTGATCGTAGCGAGCTCCGAATGGTCGATAATAAACCAGTATACCATATTTATTATTGGTCTGGTCGTGGTCACCTTCTGTGAATCGGGTTTCTGGTACTGGATGCTCTGCTTCGAGGTCTCGCGTTACATACCAATAATCATAAAACCCTTGCTTTAAGAAAGCTTTTCCTACATAGGCATTTACCGCAGGATTATACCGGAGTCGATACTGCTCTTGCATTTTCCAATCCGTAAGGCTTCCAAACAAGTAGACATCCTGGTCCTCGTACGGTTCATTACTCTGCAGGATAAAAAGCACATCAACATAATCAGCACTGACCGTCGGGTCGATGGCCTGGTCGAAATTATCGATCACAAATTGACCATCGGCATCCTGATAAAAGAGGTGTACCATTTTGTCTCTGCGTTTGTCAGGTGCCATTCGGACTTCCCAGAATTCGGGATTCCTACTGATTTCCGCTATTTGAGCTGAGCGGGTCCGCAGGGTCCGCAGATCAAGGCTTCTGAACTCATTACCACCGGGAAATATGACCTTGTCCCGATAGTCGAACACCGATTCCTTGCCTCGGATAAAGCGTGGCACCAACCCAGTAATGGCATTATCCCAGCGTCCATTTTGTAACACTACGGCCCCAATCTCCAGCTCCGGATTTCGAATAACCAGATTTTGGTGATCTACGATGAAATCGAATTCCTGATGGGTTCTGGATTTACTGACTACGCTGGGCACACGATTCACAGCTGACACACGGACCTGATTATCCACTACCACAAAACGCCGGGTTAATATGGGGAATGGGGAGCCCTCTTCATCAAAAATGTGTAATAGATAATTACCCGATTTGGTCCAGCTTATCAGCCGGTTAGGTAGTGTGAGTTCATAGTGCGTGTATATGGTCAGGGTTTTGGCTGAAAAGGTAAAATCTCGAATCAATTCACCTTGGAAACCATTTAAATACTCCATTTCGGATAAAGCGGAAGGTTGCCAGTTGCGGTCGCAGTGAATGATGGAGTAGGAGTAGTTTTTAGTATCTCCTTCCATATCGTCAAATGCAAGACGCAAAGGTTGACCCTCCCGCAACCTTACGATAGGAGGTGCCAATTCTGCGGAGACCGGATGGAACTGGACCGTCTGGATGTGGGGTTCGTAGATATAGTTAATGTTTCTTAGCTGATTGTTTTGAGCTAGTACCGTACCAGTTGCCAAAACCAGCAAAAAGAATAACCTATAACGCATAGCGGAAGATTGAAACTCAAGCACCAAAGTAATGTAAAAGGAACGAACCGGCCTATTGCATAGCGTACAGCTTAGGAGAATGGCCATTACTATCAAAAATTGCGGACTAAATTCGGACTATCCTTTACTCGTCCAAGGATTATCTTTTACTCTAAATCGCCAAGGGACCTTTGCCCATTCGGCTGCGTAATCAATACCTACTCGCGGGCTTTCGATAATGGATTCATTTGCAATTTGGAGTTTGGGATCCTCTTCAAGCCAAATACCGGACTCTTCCACCAGACTGACCCCGGTATGGCTGGTTTTAATGCCCATGGCTTGTGATAACACGCCTGGTCCTGCAGTCAGGCGCTTCTCCGGCTGCCGCATCTTTCGTCGATGCATCATTTTTTCGATATTTTCCAGCGGTTCGATCGCTCGGATAAGTATTGCATGTGGAATATCCGATGGTCCGGTAACAACATTGAACAAGTGATGGATGCCGTATATGAGATAGACATAGGCAGTACCTCCAGCCTTGTACATGACTTCTGTCCTCGCTGTTCTCCGATAATTATAGGCGTGGCTGGCCTTGTCGTCAGGAGCTCGATAGGCTTCTGTTTCTACGATAATGCCGGAGGTCCTGGTGTCGTCAAGGAAGCTAACTAAAACTTTACCCAAAAGCATTTTGGCTAATCCTACAACGTCTTCTTGCAGGAAGAAAGAAGAAAGAATGGGTTGGCGAACAGCGGAAATCTCCTGAGCAATAGAACGGTGCAAAATGGGATTATCTGCGTGAGTAGTTAGGAGATTCTTTGGTAATCGTAATGTTGTGGGGATGGCTTTCCACTACACCAGCATTTGAGATTTTTACGAACTGGGCCTGCTTTAGCTCTTCTATCGTTGCTGCACCACAGTAGCCCATACCCGCCCTCAAACCGCCCAGGTATTGCACCATCACTTCGGCAAGTGTTCCTTTGAACGGTACCCGACCTTCAATCCCTTCCGGAACCAGCTTTCGGATATCATCCTCTACATCCTGGAAATAACGATCTTTGGACCCTTGTTGCATAGCTCCTAAAGAGCCCATGCCCCGATAGACCTTAAATTTTCGCCCTTCATAAATAATCGTCTCTCCGGGTGCCTCCTCTACTCCGGCAAACAGGCTCCCTGCCATAATGGTATCTGCTCCTGCTGCCAGTGCTTTGGCGATATCGCCCGTATACCGAATTCCTCCATCTCCAATAACGGGTATCCCCATACCTTTGAGGGCATGGTAAGCGGCATTTATGGCAGACAACTGGGGCACGCCTACTCCTGCTACAACGCGCGTTGTACAAATACTACCCGGGCCAACCCCGACTTTTACCGCATCTACCCCGGCATCGGCCAGCGCTTTAGCTCCGCTACCGGTGGCTACATTCCCGCCAATCACCTGTAAGTCCGGAAATTGTTCTTTTACCCGTTTTATGGCTTGAAGCACTCCCCGAGAATGCCCGTGTGCTGTATCCACCACCACCACATCTGCCTGTACCTTGACTAAGGCCTCCACTCTGTCCATAAGGTCGCCGGTGACTCCCAGAGCTGCTCCTACTACCAAGCGGCCAAAGGAGTCTTTACAAGAATTTGGATAATCCTGAACTTTCATGATATCCTTGTAGGTAATCAGCCCTACCAGCGTGTTGTACTCATCGACTACGGGCAATTTCTCGATTTTGTGGGCCTGCAGAATAGAACGAGCTTGCTCCAGGGTGGTTCCTATGGGGGCAGTAATCAGGTTTTCGGAGGTCATCAACTCTTGAACCGGACGCTGTATTTGGGTCTCAAAACGCAAATCGCGATTGGTGAGAATACCTGCCAGCCGGTTATGGTTGTCAACAATAGGTATTCCTCCAATCTTGAATTTTTTCATCAGGTGTAGTGCATCCGCTACCTTGGCATCCTTCTGTAGGGTTACCGGGTCGATGATCATGCCACTCTCAGACCGTTTGACACTGCGGACTTGCTCTGCCTGGTCTTCAATGGTCATATTTTTGTGAATGATCCCAATACCGCCTTGGCGAGCAATAGCGATAGCCAATTTATTTTCGGTGACTGTATCCATAGCCGCTGAAACTATGGGAGCATTGAGCCTTATTTCGCGTGTAAGTTGGGAAGAGGTATTAACTTCCCTGGGCAGGACTTCGGAAAATGACGGAACCAACAGGACATCGTCAAAGGTTAGTGCTTCGCCCAAAAATTTATCGGTAGTAATTTTTACGTTTTCCATGTGCAAAGTTATGGAAATGAAAAAGAAAAAGAAAAGTGTAAACAGCTCTACAACCAAATCCGGTTTCAATTAATAAGTTTAGATGCGTTCCACTTTAGGAAGCGGGCTGGAAATGGAGTGTTTAATAAACCTGGTATTGACAGGCTGTTCACTTCCTGGTAAAGTTTTAAGTACATTTCAACATGCTCGAGGTTCAAAGTGATTTGTTTTTTATGCGGCAAGCTTTGCGCGAAGCCCAATTGGCAGCGGCAGAAGGAGAGATTCCCGTAGGAGCATTAGTGGTATGTCAAGGGCAGATCATAGCCAAGGGGCACAACCAAACCGAGCGTTTACTGGATGTTACGGCGCATGCCGAGATCATTGCCTTGACGGCTGCTGCTGAATTTTTAAAAAGTAAATACTTGACCCAATGTACGTTATTCGTTACGCTGGAGCCTTGTGTCATGTGTGCTGGGGCCCTTCATTGGGCCCAGTTGGGGCGATTGGTTTTTGGAGCATCTGATGAAAAGCGCGGGTTTATGCGATACGGCAAGGAATTGCTTCACCCTAAAACCAAGGTCGAGTACGGTATATTGGAATCGGAGTCTCGGAAGTTGCTCCAGTCTTTTTTTTCCAGTAGGCGTTAATTTCTTCAAACAGGTATTTACAGCCGTTAATTCATTGGAGTCTTTGATTAAACTTGTTTAAGCTGGCTGAGTCAAACCGTATATTTGCTGTTGGATATCGGTTGTAGCGGTATCTCACTTCCTTATGGTATTATTCTTATGCTAACACAGTTATGAATAAAAGCGGAATACTTATCCTGTTGGTCATAACCTTTTTTTGCAGCTGCAAATCCTTTTCTCCTTTCACCGACGATTTGTACGATGAGATGGGATTGACGGAGAATGAACTGGGCCGGATCCAGTTCTACCTGTCTAAAGATGTGGTTATGCGGAGGGCATTCACAGGTAGTCAAAGTCGGATCGAAGGTGGAGAAATCAAGATCATCGATGGCAGGAAAGTGGAAGAAGTAGTCATTCCTAAAAAGACCCCCGGGGTTTTTCTGTTTAGCCCAAAGCAAGATCGTTTGGCCATCGGGTTTGAAGAAGGGTATAATGAGCGGTACCTCATGTTCGGGCCTAATTTACGGTCGAATGAGGCTCAATACGTCCTACTAGCCTCCGAATGGAAACGCAATGTGGGACAGGTGACATATGACGGACGAGCATATTGGGTCGAAGTCGATCAATATGGGACACCTCCCGGGTTAATGGTGGATCTAAAAAAGATTGACCAGCAGTCGGTTAAGTCCAGGAGAGCATCTGGGCGAAAAATTGATTAAGTCTACCTAGCTATTGGGGTTAAGCTGTTGGGTTCCTTGTAAAAAGGGGACAAAGCGAAACTCTCCGAATACTTCTTTACTCCATTCTTGTTCGCCTTTACGAAGAATGCGTTGCATCCGTTGTACTTTCTGGCCAATGGGTATGACCATGATGCCGGGAATATCGAGTTGTTGTAAAAGCTTGTCCGGGACTTGAGGACTTCCGGCTGTAACCAGAATGCGATCAAAAGGAGAAAATTCAGGCAAACCATTAAAGCCATCCCGGTAGAAGCATCGGACCCGAATGCGCAATTGATCAAGCAATTTTTTGGCTTTGTGGAAAAGGAATTCTTGTCGTTCAATCGTATACACCCGAGCTCCCATAATGGACAACAAAGCCGCCTGATAACCCGAACCAGTTCCTATTTCAAGCACTTTCATACTCTTCTCCACTTGTAGTAGCTGAGTCATATAGGCAACGGTAAAGGGCTGGGAAATGGTTTGGTCATTTCCAATAGGGAAAGGTTTGTCTCGATAAGCCCATTCGTCAAACGCAGGATCCAGAAAAAAATGCCTAGGCAAGCGGCCCACCGCATCCAGAA
Organism: uncultured Saprospiraceae bacterium; assembly: GCA_964641965.1. GTDB lineage: Bacteria > Bacteroidota > Bacteroidia > Chitinophagales > Saprospiraceae > JAJDFU01. The sequence continues at coordinate 52,735 of CAZXLD010000014.1, forward strand.
CCCGTTCATCCGAAATGCCCTTTTTCCTCAGCTCTTCTACGAGTTTTCTTCGCAATCCTCTATGTCGGTAAGTATCCTTCACAATAAATGCTTTCTTCAACGCTTTGGCAGGCTAGAAGAAAAGCAAATTAAGTATTTTTAGGGCTTTCACACACATGCACTAAAGAACCCAATAAAATACGCTTGGCATGACAAAAATTAAGTTTGGCACCGATGGTTGGAGGGCCATAATCGCTCAGGATTATACCGTTGATAATGTGAAACGCGTGGCAGAGGCTACTGCAAAATGGCTTAAGAAAAATAATGGGAGCAAGGTCGTGATCGGCCATGATTGCCGTTTCGCGGGGGCTCTTTTTGCTGAAACTACAGCTCGGACCCTGGGAGCCCATGGTGTTCATGTATTATTGGCGAAAGGTTTTGTTTCAACCCCTATGGTTTCCCTTGGGGTGGTAAAGCACGGAGCTGATCTGGGGGTGGTTATTACAGCTAGTCATAATCCCCCTTCTTACAGTGGTTACAAACTAAAGTCCAACCTGGGAGGGCCTATGGTCCCAAGCCAAATCGCAGAAGTAGAGGCCGAGATCAGTGAAACGGTTCCAGCAGACGGTCCCAAACTTTCGGAAATGGAATCCAGTGGTCTTCTGGAATTCGTAGATCTGGAAGAAATGTACATGGACCATATCAAAGCCAACTTTGACCTGGATAGCATGAAACAAGCTAATTTTGGAATTGCTTATGATGCCATGTTCGGAGCAGGGAAAAATGCAATGGAGCGCTTGTTTCCGAATGCCCTTTTGCTACACATGGATGATAATCCCGGCTTCCATGGGCAGGCCCCTGAACCGATCCATCGCAATCTTTCTGAATTGGCAGAGGCAATTAAAAACGATTCCAGTATCTCGATCGGGATTGCAAACGATGGAGATGCAGATCGTATAGGTATGTATGACGAGGACGGCAACTTTGTAGATTCTCACCATATTTTATTGCTGTTACTGCTGTACATGGCCAAGTACAAGGGGGAGAAGGGAAAGGTGGTATTTACCTTTTCGGTGACGGATAAGATGCGTAAGCTGGCAGAGCATTTTGGTTTCGAATTCGAGGTTACCAAAATCGGATTCAAATACATTGCTGAAATTATGGCTAATGAGGATGTGTTGGTAGGTGGTGAAGAATCCGGAGGATTAGCGGTCAAAGGTCATATTCCGGAGCGGGATGGTATATGGGTCGGGTTGATCGTACTTGAATTTATGGCCAAAACCGGTAAATCAGTTAAGCAATTAATCCAGGAGGTGTATGACCTCGTAGGACCCTTTTCTTTTGACCGGGACGATTTACACATCCTGGAAAGCCAGAAACAAGCTATTGTTCAACGATGCAAGGAAGATCCATACCAGAATTTCAACGGGTTTGCGGTGCAGCGAATTGAAAATGTGGATGGTACCAAATTCATTTTTAATGAGGACGAATGGATTATGGTTCGCCCCTCCGGAACGGAGCCAGTATTGCGCGTGTATGCGCAAGCTCCCGATCCTCAAAAGGTAAGGGCTCTATTAGATGCTGCTCGCGATACTATGTTGGGGTGATTCTTCACTCCCGAGTTTGTTTTAAACTGACGAAAGTTCAAAAGGGTAATAAATTACAGGGATATGCATTTTTTTGGGAGTATGCATATCCCTGCCTTGTGTTTCAGAGCGTGCGATCGAAGGTTTTGAATTATTCAGCCTCTTTTTCCGAAAGTCGGAGCATATCCAGGTGTGGAATATCATCTTCCAGATAGGTCTCGCTGATTCGTTCAAACCCAAACGTTTTATAAAAATCCAACAGGTACTCTTGAGCCTGAATTTTAATGGGGATCCCTGGATATAGGGATTCACTGTAGGAAATACTGTTTGCGACCAGTGCCTTCCCATAGCGTTTACCTCTTGCTTCGGGAGCCGTTACAATTCTACCAATAGCAGGTAAGTTTTTATATCCGTTGCCCTCTTTTTCCCGTACCTGCGACTTCAGATCTTGCAAGGAAATTCCTTCAGGGGGTGGCACGATGCGGGCATAAGCCAACAGTTTGCCTGGATTGTCATACCCCAAAATATGATGGCAAATCGGATCTTTTCCATCGGCATCCAGATAGGGGCAATCCTGTTCAACCACAAAAACAAGTTGACGCAAGACCATGATTTCATATAATTGCCGAAGGGTCAATTCATCGAATATGAAATAGCTGAACCTGAGCATAGCGACTATAGGCTTAATAGGGATAGAATGTGGGGTACAAATACGATTAAACCAATCACAAGGGCTCCGATAGCAAACAAAAGAACCCCTGCTGCTGCAGTGTCTTTGGCCTTGCCTGCAAGTGGATGGTAATCCGGGCTTACCAGATCAGTGAGGTGCTCTAGTGCAGTGTTGAAAGCTTCTGCCGCCCAAACAACGCAAATCGCCAATACAATCAGCGCCCATTCGGTAGAATTTAAGTGAAAATATATCCCGGCTATTACCACCAGGATAGCTGCCAGTAAGTGAATTTTGGCATTGGGCTCACTTTGAAAAACAGTCCAAATTCCTTTAAACGCAAAGCGAAAGCTATTAATACGATTCTTCAGCATAACCTAAATCTAATAAGGCCAAAAGGTACCTTTGGCAAACCTTTCGTACGAGAGGTACGATCCCAGTGGTATATATTCTCAATTGGCAGGTAATGTGGTCCATTCTTTTTAATGCATAGGTGAATTAGTCCAACCTGCCGGCCAAGACAATACTTTCTTTTTGCCGGCTAACATTACCTTCCGGGTCAAAGATCTCGCTCCAAACCACATAAATACCTATGCGCGCTTTTTCCCCATCCGCATTAGTACCATCCCACTTGAACTGGCCATTAATGCCCAAGAGCTCATTTTGGACAAGGTTCCGTACTTCGAATCCGTAGTGATCCAGGATTCGAACATTAAGGACGAATCCGGGACTTCCCACTTCGTATTCAATCAGCAATACGTCCTGGAATCCATCATTATCCGGAGAAAAGATTTTGGTAGGAATCCGTATGAAGTCATTGCTGGGCTCAGTCGGCAGATCTGTTTGTTGGGAATTAATCGCAGTTGGGGTAGCAAATCCAACACCTGAACTTGCAGAATGCCAATTTCCGGATTGATTGGTAGGTACCAGACTACTGATCCGCTCCAGGCTGACCCCTCGGGTATTATCCAGCAAGGGAAAGTGAAGGTCGTCGGAGTACCGAAAAGAGTCAATAACTACTCCTGCACTGAGCAGTGTGATATTGCCTTCGTCTGCGTCCAGGGTAGGCAAGTCATTCTCGACCAGCCAATCAGAGCGCTCCACTGTATACCGGTCCAGGATATCTTGAGGAATATCTGTGATGACGGCATAGGTATTCGGAAAAACCAAAAAGGAATTCTCGATGGTTTGACTGGTATTGCCCGAGTTTTTGGCGGTATTTTGCAGTACCATGCCCCTCAGGTCAATGATTTTATCGGAGGTATTGAACAGTTCGACAAAATCTTCCCCACCGGTTTGAGGTTCAAACAAGATCTCATTAATGATCAGGTCATTCGGAAGTGGTGGTTCAGGTAGGCCGAAGATGAGTGTTTGTACTTCCGGGTTGGTATTGCCCAAGCAATCAGTTAGCCCTTCGGCTACCGTTAAGGTGTATTGCACGCTTGGAGTCAATGGATCTTGAAGCAACAATAAGACCTCTTGCCCTCCTCCCTGCAACATAGCTTCCTGTATGGGGATTTCAGGTACTAGTTGATACAAATCCGGGGCGTCGGCAGTGCCAGAACGAACCGGTTCGTCATACCGCACTAAAAGTTCTCCTTCTTCAAGGGGTATAACCTGCAAAAGCATTGGAGGGTCTTCTTCAATGGGTACATCAACAACTGAATTCGCATTGCCGGGCGTTCCCCCAATGGCAGCTGCCGAGGCTATCCAGTTTCCTGCACAGTCTGCTACTTGGCTGGTATCGATAAGCTCTAGTGAAAATCCGCCTTGTGCTTTTTCCGAATCCCGATACCAGGAAATGTCATAGGTGATTGAGCTCAGAATTGCACCATTTCGCTGAATCTCCACCACATCACCTCCATTGGATAAGGTTGGAAAATCCGGGACAGGTATTACCTTCCCAAAGGTGGAAAATGCAGAGGCGAAAGCTTCGTCACAGATTATGACAACTTCACCTGCTCTGAGTAGGGAATCCGGAAGTGGAGAGGGGGTGCCCCCGGAAGCTATCCCCAGATCCCCTAAGCGGAGGGTCACGTTGCTTAGGTTTTTCAATTCAATGTATTCAGCTTCAGGTAAACCCTGGGAAGGGGAGGGGTCGGCCATGATCTCGGAAATAAGAAGATCCCCCTGTTGAGGCTCAGCTACTTCGAGGAAGGTAAAGGTCTGTTGTTGAAGCGGAGCTATATTCCCGTTCAGATCAGCAATGTTTTCAGCTGAAAAAGTGTAGGTGGTTTCGTCCACGAAAGTACCTGAGAATTGGAGCATGACCTGGCCTGGCAGAGCCCCCAGGGTAGCGGCCGCCGGATTGCCCAAGGCTGGATCAAGCAAATAGTTTGAAGGCTCTGTTGCACTCGTAGAATCGATTGCTTCGTCAAAAAAGACCATTAATGAATCATTTCCAAAAGGTTCAACAGTGACCAGAGCAGGAGGGGTCCGATCTACAAATAGTGGTCCCACAAGGATATCATCAAAGAAAAAATCGGTACTTCTTAAGCTGGTATAGCGGCATTGCAATCCAAAGAATGCAAGTGAGGAGTAAGTGGAGTCGACTATTTGTCCTTCTTCCTGCAGATTGTTTCCGCCCTCATAATCGGCTTCCAGCGTCCAGGTTCCGTCCGGGGTCCGAGTGATGAGCACCCGTGCCTGGGAGGGCAATTCTCCGACTGCCCCCAATGTGCCTTCCAATAATTCGGTTCTGGAATTTCCATCTTGTCGATACAGTACCAACGCATCATCGGTACCACTTATCCCTCCAATTTGCAGGTAATAGCCGCGATAAGCACCGAGGAAATCCGGAGAATCGGATGCCAGAATAATACGAGAAAAGTTGTTGGAGGAAGGGGCAAATTCCTGTCGGACATAGAAACTCCACCGCGTAGTATCCTGAAGACCAGTGGCGGCATTAGCCCAGAGAATAGATTCATTTTGACCGGAATCGTTGAGCTGTAACTCACCATCCGTAATGGTAAATCGGGCGGTATCCCCATTCCATTGGGTAAGGTTACCAGAGGAAAAGTCATCCTCAAAAAACTGTCCGTATGCAGGGAGACATATGAGCCAGAAAATAGCAATGGAAATGAATGAATGACAGAATTCCATGGTCAGTAACAAGGAGTGTTAGTGTAAAATAGCGGTATTTGCCTTATTTTTCGGCCTCTAATATAGGTTCAATGGCAAGAGATTCGAGAATCTTTCTTCCTCAAATCTTGGACATCAAAACGGTGCGATTAGCATATGATCGACCATGCTTAGCGTCCAGCTTCTTTTGCCGAAATTGTTAATGTGTAGCTCATGAAAGTAGCAATTATTGGGGCAACCGGTCTGGTAGGACAAGTCATGTTGAAGGTATTGGAAGAGCATAATTTCCCTGTCGAAAAGCTGTTGCCTGTAGCCTCGACAAAATCAGTTGGCAAAAATGTACGCTTCAAAGGGCAGGATTGGGAGGTCCTATCCATTGAGGAAGCCATTCAGGAAAGGCCAACATTTGCTCTATTTTCGGCAGGTGCAAGTACTTCTCTGGAATGGGCTCCACGATTTGCAGAAGTAGGGAGTCGTGTAATTGACAACTCTTCGGCTTGGCGAATGGATCCATCCGTTAAATTGGTAGTTCCCGAAGTGAACGGCCATGTGCTAACAGAGCAAGACCGGATTATTGCAAACCCCAACTGCTCCACTATTCAAATGGTGATGGCTTTATTTCCGATTCACCAGGTATTTGGTATTGAACGCATCATTGTTTCAACCTACCAATCGTTTACCGGGACTGGCATGAAAGCAGTCAAGCAGTATGAACTGGAAAAAAATGGGTTCGAACCCGATGAAGCCGAACGTGCCTATCCCTGGCCTATTTTTGAAAACTGCCTTCCGCATTGCGATATTTTTCTCGAAAACGATTACACCAAAGAAGAAATGAAGTTGGTCCATGAAACCAGAAAGATCCTAGGAGAGCCAGACCTGCGGATTACGGCAACGGCTGTCCGGGTACCTGTGCATGGAGGGCATTCTGAATCCGTCAATGTCGAACTCAAAAAGATATTTGACATGAGTAGCATTCGAAGGGCTTTACATGAAATGCAGGGGGTCGAATTAATGGATGATCCGGCAGGATTCAGGTATCCAATGCCTCTGGAAGCCAAAAATAGAGATGAAGTTTGGGTAGGAAGAGTCCGGCGGGACGAGTCTGTATCAAATGGATTGAATCTCTGGATTGTGGCAGATAATCTACGGAAAGGCGCTGCTACGAACACGGTACAAATCGCAACTTACATGTTGGAAAAGGAATTGTTGCCAAAGGTTGATCTGACGGCTTAAGGAAAGTCAAATACCAAGCATTAGGTGGAAGAATTTTGCTTCCACAGGAACAAATACGCACCTTGAAACTGTAGACTAGAACATGAAGAATAAGCTTGTGTTATGGGGAAAAGACCCTAAGGAAAATCGAGTTTTATTAGGGTTAGAGTTAAAACCAGATGAAAATCAGGTATTGTTTCTTGTATTTCCGGAGACGGTCGCTACGGAAGAGTTCAGCCAACAGATGTTGAACGAATGGAGACAATCCAAAGAAATTGCGTTTCCCGTAGAACCGACGGTGTTGAATATTCCTCTAAAAGCAGGCGGTAGTCTACTGCCGGATGGCTATCAGGTAGAACGGGAGGACGTAGTGCAGCGGGCCCAGACCGAATGGCAATTCATTGTGTTGTCGAATAAGCTCTATTCCAGTTACCATTCGGAAGTTGAAGAATTCAAAGATCGAATAGAGCAGATCGGTAAGTTCGATTCCGGTCTTTGGGAGGAATTAAAGGGGTTTTGGGATAAGGTACAAGATCAGGTCAAGGAACGAAATTTGTTTCGGGATCATGCGAATGAACTGCGGGAAAAGACAAATGCCTTGTTTAGCAGGATGAAGGAATTTCGGAACGCCCTGGACAAAGAGTTTCAGGAGGGTTCCCGCGAGAGGAAGGATTATTTTATGCAAGCCATTGCCTCTATTGAGGAGCGCATGGAACAAAATATGCGCTTGCAAACCTTATTTGAGGAGCTAAAGCAGTTGCAAAAGGAATACCGAAATACCAAATTGACCAAAGGGCACAAGAACAAAGTGTGGGCAAAACTCGATGCCACTTTCAAAGCAATAAAGGAGAAGCGGTTTGGGCCAGATTCAGTCCAAAGTGGTAATAATCCTTATGAGCGTCTGAAAAAGAGGTACGAAGGCTTGCTCAATGCTATTGATCGCATGCAAAACTCTATCCGAAGAGACAGAAAAGACGAGGCCTTTGAAAATAAGAGATTGGCAACCACTGATGGTCAGCTCGAAGCCCAGATTCGTCAGGCCAAAGTAGCCATGATTGAAGAGCGTATCCGATCCAAGGAGGCTAAACTGGTCGATATGGAAAAAACCAAATTGGAATTGGAGGCCAGATTGGAGAAGGAGAAAGCCAGGGAAGAAAGAAGACAGGAAGAAATACGCAAAAGGGAACTTGCCAAGGAGCTCAAGAAAAAAATTGCCCAGGATATTCAGGAAGCTAGTGAATCCAGAGAAAATAAATCTGAAATGTTGGAAAAGGCAGCTGAACAAATCGCTGAGAGCAAGTCGAAGTCAAAAAGAAAGACTGAAACAAAGGAATCCAGGCTCAAACCTATAATGGAAGCCATTAGTACGGTGGTGGCTTATGTCAACAAAGATTGAGCTCTTTTTTTCCAATTTGTTTCAAGAATAAAATTTATTTCTCACCTCTTTTTTTGCAATTATTTGATTTTGTATCTTTTATGGCATAATGTGAAGGATTTTTACTTCACATTATGCTATTTTTGTCTTTGATCCCCCTTAGGAGAACTTGCATATTCGTATTGTGAATGAAGGTATGCAGAAAGCTGCTGTCAAATTTTGGTTCACCTAGGTTTAAAAACAATGGCCGCTAGAGTTAGTAGCGATAGTTATTTAAGATATATGTTCATGGGATTATAATTCGGTGAATCGTCCCAAGCTTTTGTTTGGGACGACCTTCACTTTCCCCTGGCGAACGAACACAAAACGAGAAACGAAAAACCAGAAGAGATAAGTTTATGGGATTATGATTAAGAAAACCGTCCCCCGCCGGGCGGTTTTCCTTTTTAGAAAAAGATCTCCTGAGCTTCCCGGTACGTGTTGGCATGGGCTTCAATAATATCTGCTATCCGCTCCGAGTAACCTCCTCCCATGCTAACCGCTACCGGCACCTGATTTTTCTGAAGCAATTGAAAAACCAGGCGATCTCGGGCTTTGCAACCATCTTTGGTCAAGCCCAACCTTCCGAGTTTGTCCGTTCCTAGCACATCAACCCCCGATAAGTAAAACGCAAAATCCGGCTGTACTTCATCCAACAGTTTAGGCAGCGTTTCCTGTAGAATTTTTAAGTAGTGGGCATCATCTGTTTTATCGGGAAGGCCTATATCCAGATCCGATTTTTCTTTCCGTATCGGATAGTTTTTTGCTCCGTGCATGCTAAAGGTGAATACCCGTTGCTCCCGGGCAAAAATTTGAGCGCTGCCGTTCCCTTGGTGTACATCCAGGTCAATGATCAAGATACGTCGAGCCCATTTTTCTCGTAGCAGGTAGTTGGCGGCAATCCCAATATCATTCAACAGACAAAACCCTTCTCCTTTGTAAGTGAAAGCATGATGGGTGCCACCTGCAATGTTCAGTGCTACGCCGTATTCCATGGCATAACGAGCACAGTCGATAGTTCCCTGAGCAATATGTAGCCCTCTGGTTACTAATTCAGGTCGCATCGGAAATCCAATGGCACGCTCTTCTTTACGGGTAAGCTTTTGGCCCTTCAACTTTTCCCAATATTGGCGTTCATGAGTCCAAAGAAGTACTTCCTCTTTCAAAGGATCGGGTGAAAAGAAATTGCAGTCTTCTACCGTACCCTCGTAAAGTAATTGTTCTGGAAGCAATTCGTATTTGGTCATTGGAAATCGATGACCCTCTGGCAGCTCGTATCTGTAAATCGGAGAAAAGGCAATCTTAAGCATAACAAAATTACACCTTGGTTAACCTTTAAATGGCGAAGAGGTTCGAACAAAAGCAAGGTCAAAAAAATTAACTTTGCCACCGTTTTGGTCAAATAAACCAATCTGGATTTCTATAATGATATCCCTTTTCCCGGGGAAAAATTTGCCTAGACATGCAACGCAGTGAACAAGAGCTAATTCGACGTGAAAACCTGGAAAAAATTAGAGAGCTGGGAATTAATCCCTACCCTCCGGAATCATTTGAGGTTACTGCCCGTGCGCTCGAGATCAAAGCTCAATTTGATCCTGACCAAAACAATTTCCAGGATGTCCGCCTAGCAGGTAGGATCATGATGAAACGCATCATGGGAAAAGCCGCTTTTGCTGAGTTGCAAGACTCATCCGGGCGTATCCAATTGTACGTTAACCGGGATGAAATTTGCCCCGGTGAGGATAAAACCCTCTACAATACGTTGTTCAAAAAGCTTTTGGATATAGGCGACTTCGTAGGGGTTAGTGGATTTGCATTTGTCACTAAAACCGGGGAAACTACTGTTCACCTAAAGGAGTTTAAGCTGCTCAGTAAATCCCTGCGGCCCTTGCCCGTGGTCAAGACAAGGGTGAATGAGGAAACCGGAGAAACCGAAACCTATGATGCATTTACGGATCCGGAACAGCGCTTTCGGATGCGCTATGTAGATCTTACTGTAAACCCGAAGGTTAAAGATACTTTTCTGATAAGGAGCCGAATGATTTCCGCCATGAGACGCTACTTCGATCAACAGGGCTGGTTGGAAGTAGAAACGCCAATTTTACAGCCGATTCACGGTGGTGCGGCAGCACGTCCCTTCAAAACGTACCACAATACCCTGGACATACCCCTGTATTTGCGGATTGCGAATGAATTGTATTTAAAACGTCTGATCGTAGGCGGATACGACGGGGTGTATGAAATTGGAAAAATGTTTCGGAATGAAGGAATGGATCGTACCCACAACCCGGAATTCACCTCCATGGAAATCTACGTCGCTTACAAAGACTATCACTGGATGATGGAAATGGTAGAAGAGTGCTTGGGGACCATTACCCGAGAGGTGCTGGGAGACACAAAAGTACAGGTTGGAGACCAGGTGATCGATTTTGCCGGTCCCTACCGGCGCGTCAGTATGTATGAGGCGATCGAAGAGCAAATTGGAACGGATATATCCGAAATGGACGAGAAAGCTCTACGTCAACTATGCAAAAAATTGCATATCGAACTGGACGAGAGTATGGGGCGCGGCAAATTAATTGATGAAATCTTCGGGGAGAAGGTAGAAGGTCATTTAATCCAGCCTACCTATATTACGGACTATCCCATTGAGATGACTCCGCTGGCTAAAAAACATCGATCCAAAGAAGGCTTGGTAGAGCGATTTGAGTTGTTTGTGAATGGCAAAGAAATAGCAAATGCCTACACGGAGTTGAATGATGCCATTGACCAGCGCGAGCGTTTCGAAGAACAATTGGAACTGGCCGCTCGAGGGGATGAAGAAGCGATGACCCTAGATGAAGATTTTCTGCGATCACTGGAATACGGTATGCCTCCGACAAGTGGCCTGGGTATCGGGATTGACAGATTAGTTATGCTGTTGACGGACAACTCTTCTATACAGGAGGTGCTCTTTTTCCCGCAAATGAGACCGGAATTGGGATGATCTAGATTCAAATAAAAAATGATCTATTCGTCATTCACCGTTTATGGTGTAGGTGCTTAAGTATTTGAATGTTAATTGAGTAGGGTAGGTTTCTGTTGTCCAAGTGTATGGACAATTGATCTTGTCCCTCCCCATTTTAAACTTGCGGTAGTATTAATTCTAGGCTTTTTTGAGTGCGATGCCTTTCTTGATTCGGTGGAACTTAAGCAGGTGTTCCGGGTCAGCCTCATTGTATAAATGCAAATGTAATTTCCTGCGTATCCTGCGATCAATCGGAAAAAGAATTCGGATTGGGTTGTGTACATATCCATTGTCCTCAAATAACAGGATTTGTTGGTTTCTGGTGGGTAACCGAAACAGAATTAGTTCATCGGCATCTTTGGGTACCGGGATATCTTCATAGCCTTCTTCTTTAAGAAACTGTAGCACCATTTGATAAGTAGCCTCTAGGGTACTGCCTGCAAAGGTAGTTCGGTACTCGTAGCCATCTGATATGCCACCCAGGTAGGAAGAACCGGCAAGAGGAAATTCAGTGCGAAGGGACATGCAACATCAAATTCATGAAGCTGTTTGGGATGTAAAACGAGCGATAACCGTACGATTAAATCGGACTTTCTCGCCTAGTCCGACTTTCAATTCAACATCGAGCGGAAGTAAAAGGTCAACCCGGGATCCAAAAAGTATAAAGCCCACCTCTTGTCCTTGCTTTACCGCTTGGCCGGTAGTCAGGTAATTTCGTATTCTTCTGGCAACTGCACCGGCGATTTGGCGCATCAACAAATCTCCATTCGCATTTCGTATAACCATGGTTGTGCGCTCGTTTTCAACTGAGGATTTTGGGTTCCAGGCGGCCAAATACCTTCCGGGGTGGTGTTGGTGATACAGGAGGTCTCCTTCCAGTGGAGATGTATTGAGATGCACGTCAAAAATGGACATGAAAATGGATACCTGTAGCCTTTTTTCCTGGAAGTATTCTTGTTCGTCCACCTCCTCAATAACGACCACTTTCCCATCCGCAGGGGCTAGGATGGAGCCAAGGTTCTGTTGAGTGACCCGCCGCTTTGGGTAGCGAAAAAACTGGAGTACAAATAGAAGTAAAAGCAGAGATGCAATCAATACCCAAGGCCATAGGCCAGGGAGGAAAAAGACCATTATCAAATTCAAAGCCAATGCAAAAACAGCAGTAAGGACGATCATACGATACCCTTCTGGATGGATCATAAAGGTTGTTTGGACTGTTTGGATTAAAAATAGGCAAGCTCGGCTGGAAAAGCTACCCTTTTGATGAGCGGATAACTAAAGATTATTTGAGTAATAAGAAAGCAGCCACATAGGGAAGATGAAAGATAAAGGCATCAAAACGATCAAGTAGACCGCCATGTCCAGGCATAAGGGTACCCGAATCTTTCACACCACAGCTCCTTTTCAACATAGATTCCACAAGATCACCGATGCTACCAAAAATACCAACCAAAAGAGCAAGGATCACCCAGGTTAACCAGGTTTCGGCACTAAAAATACTCACGATCAGGCCAGTGACCACCGTGATTAATATACCTCCTACCGTACCCTCCCAAGTCTTTTTAGGAGAGATTCTGGGAAGTAATGGGGTTTTTCCAAAATTTAGGCCCACTGCAAAGGCTCCAGTGTCATTCATCCAGGTCAATAGGACGAGCCCCAGCACGGTCACCTTCTGAAAGGTTCCGTTTTCAAAGGCAATTAAATTGAGCAGACCAAATGGAACTCCGATGTAAATCATCCCCAGCATTAAGAAGGCAATATTCTGGAAGGGGCGTTCGGATTCCGTAGATAACTCAAAGATAAATGCCACGAACAAAAGTGGAAAAAGCAATAGCGCGGATAAGCCTATGAACCCTTCCCGTTGAAAAAGGTGCAATTGGAAAATGAGTGCGAGTACCGTTGGAATTAATCCAAGTCCTACTCCAAGCAATTGCCTGGTCAAATCGGTTTTCTGTTGCCTGGGGAGTACTAAGTTTACATATTCCCACAAGCATCCAATGGCCACTAAACCAAAAAGTAGGGGAAAGGTGTAGAGTCCTCCGAAAATTCCACCAAGGATTACGACAACGAAAATAAATCCGGAAGCAAAGCGGCTCCTCATTCTACAAAAATCTAATCTGGATTATTGGCTGTTGGCCATCGGCGACTATATAAGATATAACCAATTCCAACCATAGCAACCAAGGCAAATAAGCCAAGGTGCCAGGGTATTGATTCTTCCTGTTCGGTTAGATTCGGGTCTTGCAAGGGATTCCAAAAATATTGAAGAATGACCTGGCCTGCATTATTTAAAAGGTGAGCCAGGATAGGAACCCAAAGCGTTTGGGTCCATACCAACAAATACCCCAAGGCTACCCCTAAAAACAGCCTGGGCAAGAATCCTTCAAACTGCAAATGGATAGCGCTAAACAAAGCTGCGCTTAGCCATACCGCCAAATGAGCATTATTTGAACCACGCTGAATTTGCCTTTGGACCAACCCCCTGAAAACCAGCTCCTCGCCCAAGGCTGGAATTATCGCAATAGCCACTAGATTAAGGACTAGTTCATCCCAGCTTTCCATGATCAATAAGGAGCGGATCATCTCCTCTGCCTGCCCTTCCATATCCGACATCCAATCGGGTAAGGGAAGGGCTCGATTCCATTCGTAGAGCACTTGGGCCGGAGGAAATGCGGCTATAATAAAGAGACATCCCAATAGTAAAATGAAGTAATTGGGCCTGTTGGAAAGGCCTACCGCTGCAGGCCATTGCTTTCGAAAAGTAAACCAGGCAACCAAAACTGCAGGAAGGGCAAAAGTGAAAAAGTGGGATAACATTTGAAGGTTGCGTACTCGGTTTCGCTGGGTTGCCGTACTCTCGGTAGAAATCGATAAGATATCCCATAGCGAGGTGTTGTTCATTTCGGCAAGCCCATAGAGGAGAAGGGCGGAAAACAGATTTCCTAAAAACATTGCCAAAACGAGCAGCAGCAGGATGAAAGCAGGGGAAGTAAAAGGAGGAGCGTCTTGAGGTTCCATAGGATCTAGGGCCTCCATAAGCCTTTTTGGTAAAGGTAGTCGATTTTTAGAAGACCGTAGATGATCGTTGCTAGTGCCAAAGGGCGCGAAGCTATGGATACTTTTTGCTGGATGCTCGATACTGGATACTCGATACGAACACTCGGCACTTGAAATTTGGCATTTCCCAATAATTGAATAATCGAAAATTGGACATTGAAAATCGAAAATCTTGGCTTTACCATTCGCAACTCCACACCCCCAATTCCACATTCGGCGCTTGCCACTCGCCAATTGAAACTGCAGAAATTACTCCATCCTAATCGGATGTTAACAATAGTTTTCTCCAGTCATTACTTTTGTCCAATGAATCAATCTGCAGAAAGTGAATAATAACCACACCCGACTTAGTGTCAATTTGAATAAAGTTGCGCTCATCCGGAATTCCAGGGGTGAAAATCAACCAAATTTAGTCCAGGTCGCTCAAGATTGTGAAGCTTTCGGTGCCGAGGGCATCACAATCCATCCTCGTCCAGATCAACGACATGTGCGGTATTCTGATATACCTGCGTTAAAAGAAGTTGTCACTACCGAACTAAATATAGAGGGGAATCCGACCCCCGAATTGCTTGATCTACTGGTTTTGCACCAACCACATCAAGTAACCTTGGTACCAGATGCACCTGCTGCTCTTACTTCAACCGGAGGATGGGATACCATTGCAAAGGAGTCGTTCCTGACGGAGGTAGTTCAAACACTTCAGGGGGTTGGAATCCGAGTTTCCATCTTCCTGGACCCAGATGAACGCATGGTGGAAGGAGCCAAAGCCTGTGGGGCAGACCGCATCGAATTGTATACGGGGCCGTATGCCAAAGCTTATAAGTCAAACCCCAATCAGGCTGTGGAGGCGCATCGGAGGTGTGCCGTTTTAGCTTCAGAAATCGGCTTGGGCTTAAATGCTGGCCATGACCTAAATCTTGAAAACCTTACCTTCTACAAACAAAAAGTGCCTCGATTGCTAGAAGTGTCCATAGGACATGCCTTAATCTGTGATGCACTGTATTATGGATTAAAAAATGTGATCCAGCTCTATTTGAGGAAGCTAAGGTAGTTCCGACTTATTGATTTGATTATTAGCAATTTAAGGGTAAGTAGAGACTCGAATCCCAGTTTGGGCGTCGGAGAAAATTAACATTACTGTAACATTTCTCCTGGAGAATTCTATATCTTCAACCAGATTAATAGAACTATCGGATTTAGTATGAAGGCTCACCTGGAACAATGTTGTTCTGCGTGGAAATACTATTGTAGCAGTTTAATCTGCGTACTTATCAGCGTATTTCCCTCAATCATTACTTTCCCCTTCCATGTGGTTGTAAGGCAAAATTTTGTCATTTTAATTGACTTTTGCCTAAGTATACCAGCCCAATTTTCCCGGGATTGGATTCGGATTTTTGCAGCGGCGGAAATTTTTAAACCATTAGGGTTTCCGTCAGGCCACTGTCAAATCCTTCACTCCGAAAGATTACCCGCCAAGCCTTCCAATTTGATGTGCAGTTTTTTCATGCGGGCGGGCTTGCCGCAATTGCGGCAGCCTGCTTTTTATAACAGCTATCAAGATAATAAATTGGATTTGATCGCTCCGTTTTATGCTTTCCCTGAGGTACTGAGGAGCGGCTATTGTTTGGGACAAATCAGCCTAGAAAAGTTAAGGAAGTGTTATGGAGTTGCAAAGATTATGTGAAATTTTTTTTGGAAGAAACGCCTTTATAACTATTTTTCGCCAAGCGGAAATCGAGAGCTAAGATTGTCTTATACCCAGTTTTACAAAAATAACCTTCTAGGTAAAGAAGGTAACGCCAAATGTGATTTGGATGATCCTATGATAAGATTGAACAGCCTTCGGTCAAAAACCCGTAGGTGAAAGGTGTTCAACCCAATTAGCCAAATTAACGATAAACGGATTAGTAACTCATTTTAACAACAAATCGGATTAGTATGAAAAAACTCTCACTAGTCTTAGGGCTGGTCCTATTTTGCTTTGGGACCATGCTCGCACAACGTACCCTAACCGGTACAATAACCGATGCTGACGGAGAACCTCTAATTGGGGCCACCGTTCTCGTCAAAGGAACTTCCAGTGGTACCGTTACGGATATCGATGGGAGTTTCTCCATTAATGTCCCGGAAGGGGGAAATACCTTGGTATTTTCGTATACGGGATTTGCCACCCAAGAAATGCCGATCGGGACCTCCGACGTATTGTCAGTGACCATGGAGGAAACTGCCTCGGAGCTATCGGAGGTGGTGGTAACAGGTTTGGGGATCAAAAAGGAGAAAAAAGCACTTGGATACGGGGTATCCACGCTTTCCTCCGAATTGATCGAGGCCAGACCTGAAGCCGACCTGGCCAAAATTCTCCGGGGAAAAGCCACCGGGGTGGATATTGTACAAACCTCCGGATTGGCCGGTACGGGTACAAACATTATCATTCGAGGGTATTCTTCGATCACGGGTTCTAACCAGCCGCTTTTCATTGTGGATGGTACACCAATGAACTCGGAAACGAACGAAGACCGGGACTTTACAGAGGGTGGTGCTACCACTTCTAGCCGTTTCATGGATTTGGATCCGAACAACATCGCGGAGATTAACATCTTGAAAGGGCTATCGGCTACCGTACTTTATGGGGAGGCCGGCCGGAACGGGGTTGTTTTGATTACCACGAAAACCGGTAATGCCGGTGCCAACGCACAAAAGAAATTGGAGATTGGAGTTACCCAATCGGTAGCGTGGAATCAGATCGCGAATCTACCTGATTACCAAAATACCTATGGTAACGGTTTCGATGGAAACTTTGGATGGTTTTTCTCTAACTGGGGACCTGCATTCGATGTTACAGATCCTGCTGTGTATGGTAGCTTCTATCGCGGAGAGGATGCAGATGGGACGGTACTTTTGACACATCCTTACGATCAAGCGCAGTACAATGATGATGTGCCTGAATTCATTGGTCAGACCTACCGCTACCAGCCATACGAAAGTGTGGAAAACTTTTTCGAAACCGGGCTAACTTCCAATACTTCCGTATCTGTCAATTCCCAGATCAATGAGACTTCGTCATTGGCGGCTACGTATTCGTATTTGGATGAGAGCGGTTTTACGCCAAAGCTGGATGACCAACGCGGAGGAGGTCCATCCAACTTTATCAAGCGCCACAACTTCTCCCTTGGTGCTCAGACCAAACTACAGAACGGAATAAACATCAAAGGGGTCTTCAACTATGTCAACTCCTTCAACCGCAGACCGATCACTGGCCCTGCGTTTGGTAGTGATGGAAATGGTCTGTTTGCGGCGCTTTTATTTACTCCACGTTCTATCGACCTGCTGGGGCTACCTTATCAAAGTCCGGTAGACGGGTCCAATATTTACTACCGCCAGGGATCGGCAATTCAGAATCCACGCTGGACACTGAATAACTCGGCTGACTTCGAGACGCTACAACGCTTCTTTGGAAATATTGAAGTAAGCTATGAAATCGCTCCGTGGTTGACTGCCTTGTATCGGATCAGCCTGGACCAATACAGTCAGAATCAAGAACGCCGCACGAACAAGGGCGGACCTCGTGACCCAGATGGTCGTTTGGAAACTTCCGATCGTTTGAATCGGGTAACGGACCAGGTTTTGAACTTCTTGTACAACTTTAACCTGGGAAGCAATTTCACCCTGGATGGAGTCGTTGGGGTCAACCCACGTAAAGAAGTTCGGACGCAAACTTTTACCAATAGTACCCAGCAGAACATTTTTGAATTGTTCACCCACCAGAACTTCATCAATACCACAGGTGAATCGCTGGAGCGCGTACGGAATACCATTGGATTGTACGGAACGATCTCTCTGGGTTTCCGAAATTTCTTGTATGTAAACTTGCAAGGACGGAATGACTGGACATCCTTGTTGGAGCGGCAGAATCAGTCTATTTTTTATCCATCTGCGAGTGTTTCCTTCATTCCTACGGAGGCTTTCCCAGGGATGCAGAACGGTCAATGGCTCAATTATCTAAAAGTACGTTTCAGCTACGGTACCTCTGCGGGATATCCAAATCCATATCAAACCCGGAATATCCTGGCGGTTCAAACACGTGCCTTCCAGACTTCCGACGGGACATTGCTGAACACCAACTCCGTGGATGACCAGAGTGGTAATCCAAACCTGACGCACGAGTTGCATGAGGAACTTGAAATCGGTTTGGAAATGCGGTTCCTCAAAAACCGAGTCGGCTTTGACTTGAATTTGTATGACAAGACCTCCAGTGACCTCATTATCAATTTGGACTTGGATCCGGCTACCGGTTTCCGGGAAACCACTGTCAATGCTGCTCAGTTGAGTAACCGGGGAATTGAAGCCGCAGTCAATATCACACCGTTCCGGGGCAAGGTAACCTGGGATATGACCTGGAACTTTACCAAGAATGTTCCCGAGATTGAAAGTATTGCCCAAGGAATTGAACAGGTACCTATCGCAGGGTATACCAATTTAGGAAATTTTGCTATTCCCGGGGAGCCTTACGGGGTGATGCAGGGAACGGCCTTCCAGCGTACTGACGAGGGAGATCTGATCGTGAATAACCAAGGTTCCTATCTGGAAACCAGTGATATCACTATTATTGGCAACCCGAATCCAAACTGGCAAGGAAACTGGATCAATAACCTGACCTTCCCAGGCGGTATTTCTGTAGGATGGCAGTTCCAGTACATTGACGGAGGCGACATCTATTCCTCTACCGTGCAGTCTTTGTTAGCGCGTGGAAATACCGTGGATACAGATGTAGACCGTTTTTTGCCTATCATTTTGCCAGGTGTTACGGCTAACGCAGATGGGACATTCCGCGAGAACGATATCCAGGCTTACATAGGAAACGCCTTCTTTGACGGGTACTTCGGTGCTGATGAGGGTGGTATATTTGATGCCACTGTAATTCGTCTACGGGAAGTATCTATTGGGTGGGTTATGCCACGTAAATGGCTGGAAAACACGCCTTTCGGACGTATTGGATTAACTGCTTCCGGTCAGAACTTGTGGTACAATGCGCCAAACTTTCCTGAGGGCATGAATTATGATCCGGAGGTATTGAGCCTCGGTGTAGGAAATGGGCGAGGATTTGATTTCCGTACGGCACCGAACTCCCGCCGTTGGGCGCTGACCCTTAACGTAACCTTCTAATGGAAGAACGAAAGGGAATTGTCATTCTTTAAGAAGCAAAATTTGAATTACAACTATGAAGTTGACTAAATATCTTTTTTTCATGGTTTTCCTTTTCAGTTTGTCTGCTTGCTCAGACTTATACGACCTGAATGAACGGGAAAACCCCAACGAACCTACTCCAGACCAGGCAAATGTAAATGACCTGTTTAATAGGGTTCAACTTGATTTTGTGGATTTCTTTGAACAAACCTGGGGTACTGCAGGAAACATCACTCGGATGTATGCAGCCACTGGCGCGTACGATTACTTTACCAATTTTGGACCTACCGACTACAACGTGCTATGGCGAAATGCCTATTCTGAAATGTTGCAGGACGTGAACGCTATTGAAGCTATTGCCTCCGATCCGGATCGAGTACTGGATTATCATGTGGGAGCTTCCAAAGTTTTGAAAGCACATGTGTTGATGATCTTGGTGGATATGTTTGGAAATGTGCCTTTGTCCGAGGCACTGGATATCTCCATACTGAGTCCAAGAGAAGATCCAGGTGACCAGGTGTATGATGCGGCTATAGCCGAATTAGATGCAGCAATCGTGCTTTTGGGAAATGCTGATGCGCCTGCACCAGCGAATGACCTTATATATGGTGGAGATCGGGATAAGTGGATCACCCTTGCGCGTACACTAAAGTTTCGTGCAGCTGTGACGACTCGTTTGGTTAACAGCAATGCGGCTAGCATCATCAACCAGATGGTTTCAGAAGGGGTGATCGATGAAGAAGCCGAGGATTTTCAGTTTCAGTATAGCTCCAACCGGGCAAATCCGGATTCACGACACCCGGATTACATTAACCATTACGAGGCTATTAACGGTGACTACATGAGCACTTACTACATGTGGTTACTCGCTGGCGAAAAACAGGATTCTGAAGGAGACCCAGTTACGGATCCAAGGGTCCGTTTCTATTTCTACCGGCAAACGAATGATTCGGAGCAATTTGAGAGTAACGAGTATTCTTGCCATTTTTCTCCATTACCAGACCAGAGTGCTCGTCCACAGGCCTACATTGATGTAGACCCTCGTCTTCCATATTGTGTAATTCCTGGAACTGGTTATTTCGGGCGCGACCACCTCAATAATGAAGGTATCCCACCAGATGGTCCTATCCGTACGCGCTATGGATTGTATCCGGCAGGTGGTCAGTTTGATGATGATACATTTGAATTCACCGAACAATTAGGGACTACAGGAGGTCTAGGTGCGGGTATTCAGCCCATCATGCTATCCTCTTTCGTAGACTTTTTGCGGGCGGAAGCTGCTTTAACTCTGGGTACGAATGATGATCCGAGAGCACTCCTTGAAAGTGGCGTACGGAAGTCCATTGATAAAGTATTCAGCTTTACCAGTTTAGTGCCTTCTACCATGGCTCGCGAAATCGATGTACGCGGAGAGATCTTTACGGTGGAAGAATTATTTGTACCGGACCAGGAAGAAATCGATGCCTACGTAGATTTGGTATTGGCAAATTATGATGCAGCAGATGATGACGGCAAGCTGGATGTGCTCATGAAGGAATATTTCATCGCGCTTTGGGGGAATGGAATCGAAGCATACAACATGTACCGCCGAACCGGGAAGCCAAACAATATGGCTCCACCGCTGGAAACAAATCCAGGTGGTTTCATGCGGTCGCATTTGTATCCGGCTGAACATGTGAACCTGAATTCGAACGCCACCCAAAAGCAAGTAGTAACCGATCCGGTATTCTGGGATACCAACCCACCGGATTTGACCTACTAAACTTAAAGTGCCGACCCAATCCAAGACTAACATGGGTCGGCCTTTTCCAAAATCTTTAAATTCTTCAACCTTATGAATATACTGTTGAGATCCTGTTTAATTGGTGGGCTCATCCTCTTTGCCTTAGCTTGCGAAGACCCGGACAAGGCCCCCATCCTTACTTTCGATGATGCCGGTAAGGGCGCCTACCCAGCGTTGATCGAAGAAACTCCCCGCTTTATCGATTTCAATGATATTGAGAATTCAGTGTACACCTACTCGCTCGAATTTGTCGATATCAATGACGGGAGAGATGTTCAGACTTATGACCTCGAACTGGAATTTACCAGTGCCACTGGAGAAAAGATTGGACCCATTCCGTTCCGGAGCTATTCCCAATCTGATTTTGAAGACATTGCAGCTTCTGGTCTTCGAGGACTGACCAATATCCAGATCTCCGCCACAGAGCTGATCGATGCGGTGGGCCTGAATATAGCAGATGTTGAGGTGTTTGATCAATTTAAATTGATCGGTAGTGTGGTTTCCGGTGAAGGAATTCGTTTTGGTTCCGGCAACTCATCGGCTCAGATTTCAGGGACCTCTTTCCGTGGGCACTTTGATTTCACGCGGGAAGTACGTTGTGCTTCGGATATCGGAGGTAGCTATGATGCAGTTGCTGTGATGAATTCTACGGATCCTTGCTGCCCAGACCCGGCCAATACAACGGCCGTTGTAACCCTAACAGACAAGGGAGGAGGGGTGTATACCTTGGATGATTTCTCAGCTGGTGGTTATGTTGCGCTCTACAGCGTTTTCGGAATTTCCACTTCTACGGACTTGTCCGGAGATATAACCGACATTTGCGATGTGATCAGTGGTAGCTATGCCGATGCGTTTGCGAACTCTACCATCAACATCGAAGGGTCTAGAGATCCAAATACGGGTGTAATCACCTACACGTGGGATAATAGCTTTGGCGATACGGGCGAAGTAACGCTTACCCCACAATAAATGCGGGGTAAATCCAGACATTAGGTGTGCGATTACTCCTAATGTAGCCCACTCTTCCAAGCGGGAGAGTGGGCTTTTTTTATTCATTTTTAGGAACGCATCCCTACATATATCTCAAGAAAATCGGTTTTGAAACCCAAACAGCACGCCTAGGGATTCAGATATCCGGCCGACAAATTTCAGGTTTTTAAGGTGGATGGGGTAAAATTTTCTTCTCATAACTAGACAATCTGCTAAATTTGTGTGAAGGAGTTGTTAAAGAATTCCAATTTTTTAGGATCTCCGGTCGGATTTTATAGACGTAGTTTATTCAGAATTCGAGTGTTAACTCGAAGATTGGGTCCCACTTAAGCCAAATGAAATAACAAAAGAAAGGAAACCCAATTTTGTAATTAATAAGTCTAGCATGAAAAAACTCTCACTAGTGCTGATGCTGGCATTGTTCAGCTTAAGTTTTGCTTTTGGCCAACGAACGATCACCGGCCAAGTCACAGACGAAGAAGGAGAACCACTCATTGGGGCAAGTATCCTTGCCTTGGGGACTTCTTCCGGAACAGTTACCGATATCGATGGAAATTTCCAACTACAGATTTCCGATGAGGTAACTGCTCTTGTTTTTTCCTACACTGGTTTTGCCAGCCAGGAAATTCCAATTACGGCTTCTGACATTGTAAATGTCGCTCTGGCCCCTACCAGTTCCCAATTAACGGAGATTGTGGTCACGGGGTACGGAGAAACTTCAAGATTAAAGAATACCACTGCAATCTCCTCGGTAGGTAAGGAGGCCTTTGAAAACATTCCGGTTCAAAGTTTCGAACAGGCTCTTCAAGGGCGTTTGGCCGGGGTTAATGTAACTGGTAGTTCGGGTACGTTAGGGGCAGCACAGGTTATTCGGATTCGGGGAACAGGTTCCATCAATGCCGACAATCAGCCCCTATATGTGGTAGATGGATTGATCCTGAATGCGGATGGTCAATCTCAGAATAACCTGGGAGCGGATGGAACAAATCCATTAGTTAACCTAGATCCAAATGAGATTGAATCCATCGATGTTTTAAAGGATGCAGCCGCCCAGGCACTCTACGGAGCTCGTGGTTCCAATGGGGTAATTTTGATCAACACCAAAAAAGGGCAGTTCAATCAAAAGCCTCGGGTTAGCGTGAATTACTACGGTGGATGGTCTGAACCCAGCGATCAGTTTGAACTATTGACAGGGCCAGAATACGCTCGCTTATGGAACCAGGCAGCGCTTAATGCCGGGCTGGCTCCAGATGACCCGTTAATTTATACAGATCCTGATAATGAGCCCACTACGGATTGGTTTGACGAAGTGACTAACGATCGCGCTTTTCTGCAGGAAGTTAGCGCTAACGTTTCCGGTGGAGATCAGAATACCAAGTTTTACTTCGGTGGTTCTTTTCGCGATGAAGATGGTTGGGTAAAAACAACCAATCTGCAACGCTATAGCTTTAGAGCGAATGTAGACCAATTGATCGGTAAATATGTACGGGCTGGAATCCAGTTGAACCCTACTCGTACGGTCAACCGTCGCCAAAATGAGGATAACAATGTGGCTTCTCCGCAGACTTACTCAGCTCTGTTTTTCCCGAATGTGGAGGCCCGCGATGAAAATGGGGCCGTATTAGGCGGCGTACAACGGACTAGTAATGGAAGTGTGCAATTTGCAGGTACACCGCTAATCAACCTGGTTGATCAGAATATTTCAACCACAACTACCCAGGTATTGACCAATGCCTATTTGGAAGTACGTCCTATCGATCAGATACGGATCCGCACGGAGTTAGGTGGGCAGTTTGTTCAAGTGGAAGACTTAACCAGAGCAGGAGCTTTAACTACAGATGGTTTCGGGGCTGATGGTACCGGAAGTGCTGCGAATCGGCAAATTTTGAACTGGCGCTGGAAAAACCTGGCTACCTATACCAATACTTTTGGCGATCATGACTTCTCTGGAACAGTTGGTTTTGAAATGCAGCGGGAAGAGAGAAATGATTTTAGTGTAAGTGGTAATACGTTCGCGGATGATCGCCTTCAGACCCTCAACTCTGCTGCTGAAATCACCGGGGGAGGTGGAGTAGGTACAGAAGTAAATTTCGTGGGTGTGCTCTTCCTGGCGGATTATGCTTTTAGAAATAAATACTTGCTTAGAGCAAGTTTCCGGATCGATGGTTCTTCCCGATTCGGTGTCAATAATCGTTATGGTTATTTCCCTGCAGTATCTGCGGGATGGATCATCACCGGAGAAGACTGGGTAGACAACAGCGGTTTCTTGAACTTCTTGAAGTTGAGAGGTAGCTGGGGGCTCACGGGTAATGCCGGTATTGGTAACTTCGATTCCAGAGGTTTAATTGGTTTCGGACGTGATTATAATTTTGTCCCTGGTTTTGCTTCAATTCAGCTTGAAAACGCAGATCTGGAATGGGAAAAAGGAGAAACCATCGACTTCGGAGTAGAGTTCGAGCTGTGGAACAACAGAGTCCGCGGTTCCGCCTCTTATTTCATTCGTAACACACGCGATTTGCTCCTGGATGTTCCTCTGCCATTGACTATTGGAATTGAGCAAGCAAGTATTACTTCTAACGCCGGTGCTATTCGAAATCAAGGCTTTGAATTTGATTTGAATGTAGACGTTATTGCTAATGAAAATGTAACCTGGACGATAGGTATTAATGGAGCCACTCTTAAAAACGAGGTCACAGAATTGGTAGACACCGATGGAGATGGTGAATCTGACGATATTGTTGGGGGTACGAGTATTATCCGGGTTGGAGAACCCGTTCGGTCTTTTTATTTAGTCCCTTATGCTGGCGTTGATCCTGGCAATGGAGATGCTTTGTTTGTAGGAGCAGACGGAGAAACCATAGTTAATAGCACACCTTCAGATGCTAGAAGAGTGCTTGGAAATCCATTGCCAGATTTCTCAGGTGGTATTACCAGTACATTGCGTTTGTACGGATTTGATGTTTCCGTTTTCTTCCAGTATGCGACAGGACATCAGCTATACCGTAGTGAAGCCCGATTCACAGATAATAACTTCAGTAATGACTGGAACCAATTGCGGGAAGCAGCCTTCAATTCCTGGACCCCTGAAAATCCGAATACCGATATTCCTGAAGCAAGGTTATTCCAAAACAACGGTAACCAGAACTCAGGCCGTTGGATATCCGATGCCGATTTTCTTCGTTTGAAAAACCTCCAAGTAGGTTATACGACCCCAAGGATTGGGAATTCTGACATGCGCCTCCGGTTCTTCTTCTCCGGACAAAACCTTTGGTTAGTATCTGCTTATGATGGATTGGATCCTGAAGCTACCGGCTCAGGTGCCAATAGCCCATTCCAGGGAAGTATCTTTTTCTCCAGGCCACAGTCCAGAACATTCACGTTCGGTGTGAACCTGTTTAACTAAATCTTCCATACGCTAAAAATTGAAAGAATCATGCGAATAGATAAATATATTTTGCTTTTGTCTTGTGTGTTTATCTGGACCTCTTGTCAGGAGTTTCTGGATCAACCGCAACCACAACAGAGTTTGCCTTCCGCAACTGCTTTCACAACTGAAAGCGATATTCGGACCGGTCTCATCGGTGCTTACAATGCCGCACAAGTTTCAGACTTCATGGCTACCAACACGACCATGCTTCCAGCTATTTGGTCATCTGATGGTATTTGGAGGGGGTCTTTTACCTCCTACC
The DNA here is from genome assembly GCA_964641965.1 of uncultured Saprospiraceae bacterium. Classification (GTDB taxonomy): domain Bacteria; phylum Bacteroidota; class Bacteroidia; order Chitinophagales; family Saprospiraceae; genus JAJDFU01. The sequence goes on from CAZXLD010000014.1 coordinate 78,384, forward strand.
AAGATATCTACAACTTTCTGACTACCCCGGACAACGGAGAGGTTTCTGGTCTGTGGGAGGACTGTTATCGTACGATCAATTCAGCTAACTTGATCATCCAAGCTGTAGATGTAGTGGAAGATCCTGCCTTGACGCAGGATTTAATCAACCAGTACCGTGGAGAAGCTTTGTTCTTGCGAGCAGCAGCTCATTTTGAAATGGTTCGTTATTTTGGACTGCCGTTCAATGCCAATTCCGGATCAGACTTGGGAGTTCCTATTATGATTATGCCGGTTGAGACCTCAGGTGATGTTACTTTTCCTGAGCGGAATACTGTTCAACAGGTGTATGATCAGGTTATAGCCGACTTTGAACAGGCTGCCTCTTTGCTACCAGATTTTGTTGATGATGGCCGTGCCAATCGTTTTGCCGCCTTGTCTTATTTGGCAGATGTATACTTCCAACAGGGAGACTACGCTCAAGCTGCATCGGTATCTGCTCAAGTATTAGATGGCCCTTATTCCCTGAACGAAACAGTGGCCGAGTTTTACCTAGGAGAAGGTTCTAGCGAAGAGATTTTCGTCATTATCAACACCGCTCAGGATAACCCTGGTGTTAACGGATCTTTGCCAACCTTCATCAACCAGAATGGCCGGGGTGGCGATTTGATCGTTGATCCTGATCTGGTCGAAACGGGTTTCAATCTTATCATTACGGATGCTCAACGTGCAGCTATTGAAGGTGCTGGTAATACGGTAATTGATACCCGTACTTCCCTGTATAGCGAAGATTTCACGTTTATCGAGAAGTATATCGATGTTACCAACAACTCCGATAATGCACCGATTTTCCGCTTGCCTAAGATTATGCTTATTCGGGCGGAATCTATTGTCCGCGAAAGTGGTGCTATTGAGCAGGAGGCTTTGGATCTGGTCAATCAAATCCGTCAACGGGCTATTTCTGTTCAAGATGCAACTGGTGCTGAAGTTGATAATAGCGCAGTGGCCTATACAGCAGGTGATTTTGCTTCTACTGATGAGTTTCTTGAAGCCATCATTCTCGAGCGCCGGGTGGAACTAGCGATTGAAGGAACCCGCTTCCATGATCTCATGCGCTTGCGCAGGGATGTACGTGGCCAACCGTGGGATTCTGACTTTTTGCGCTTCCCGATCCCACAGCGGGAATTGGATGCCAATTCGAACTTAATTCAAAATCCTGGGTACTAAGCCGATTTAGTACTTTAGAAATAAAACTATTGTAAAATGGGCGCCCATTTCGGGCGCTCATTTTTTTTTGCCTGACAACCAAAGTAGCTATTGGCTTTGTTGAGCTTCTCCAGGTTCACATAAATTAGACTCCGCATCTGTCCCAAATCTAGATTATGGAATATTTAAAGTGTTCCAATCCCGACAGATATCCCCATTAGATAAGTCTTATTTTAGTTCATGCTCCGCTCAATCCGATTTGGGTCCATATGGACCTTTGCATGGGTCTTCTGTGTGCCTTTCTCTGTATCAGGCCAAGCTTGTTGTTCGTCAGGAGCTCCGATCGTGAGTAACTTATCCATGTACAATTGGCAGGGTACCGGGTTGAGCATGCGGCTGGTATATGATTACAATTATCAGAATGACCTGGTCTCCGGCACGAAAAGGCTGGATGATCGATCCAGAGCCAGGTCTACTTCAACAATCATGTACCGGGGGGCATACACCTTTAACCACAGATTCTCTGTGATCGGATTGTTTCCTTGGATCTGGCAGTTGGAACGAAATGCCCGACAAGGCCGTACATTCGATAGTCGCGCCAATGGATTGGGAGATATTATTTTTCTTGCTCGTTATCAACTGATTCAACGGACTAACCAAGGTCTTGCCATTTCTGCCGGTGTAAAAACAGCCACCGGCCGTACCGATCGCACTAATCCGGAGACCCAATTGCCTTTACCCCCTGACCTGCAGCCTGGTACCGGTTCCTGGGATGGACTTTTCGTCCTTCAGTTCGATCAAAAAATAGGGACCCGTTTATGGGGGCATATTTTTGGAAGTTATCGCTTGACAGGGCCTAACGATCGGTTTGCTGGGCAGATCCGCTACGAATTTGGCAATGAAACTCAGCTTTTTGTAGGGACGAGTTTACCTTTTGCATTGCAAAAAATTACACCCAGGCCATTTTTATACTTGCGCTATCGCCACACTATGGAGGACTTGACCAATGGGGAGATAACCCCCAACACAGGAGGTCACTGGCTTCATCTCGTCCCTCAATTTCAATTGGATATCGGTTCGAGTTGGGGACTGGATGCTCGTGCGGAGATTCCGGTATATCGAAATCTCAAGGGAACTCAGCTTACCACTACCTACAGCCTTCGATTCGCTGTGTTTTATCGGATTAACAATCAAGCCCGCCCTCTAAACGAATTTTAAAATGAGAATATCAACCATACTCCCAATCCTGCTCATTTACCTATTGGCGATTCAACTTGTTTCTTGTTCTAGAGAAGCCGTTCCAGAACCGGAACTGCCGGAAACCCCCTCTGTTTTCGATGGATCCCAATTTCGTTTTTCTTTGATCCAGGAGGAGGTTTTTGGCAAGCCCGTGGTTTTGCTAGGTAGTAAAAATGCCAATGCGGTTATGGCCTTTTACCGAGAATTGGATGGACAAGAATTGACCTTTTCTGCCTTGGAAGCAGCACTTCCGGCTTTGATGGAAGATAACCTGGGAAACCGGTATAACCTCTTGGGTGAAGTCATGGAAGGTCCTGATACCGGGAGAAAATTAGAGAGCCCTAATGCGGGGATGGGCTTCTGGTTTGCCTACGGAGCGCTATATCCGGGTGTTGACCTATTTGGCCGGGGCACTACTACCTTTCAAATTGAAATGGATTCATTGGAAGGGTGGGCGATCCCAATCAATACGGTAGCTGCGGGAGCGGGATTTGATGCTATTCCCGCACTTGACAACCCACCTTTTATCCAATTTGAAGAACGGATCAGTACGGGGAACACTGATAATGAAGCCTCCGAAAACTTTTTCATTGATAATGACGATCTGGTTATTGTCGTATCTATAAATGGAGATGTTAAGGTCTATCCGCATGCCATCCTGGATTGGCATGAGGTGATCAATGATGAAGTAGGAGGTTTACCCATAACAGTAACCTATTGTCCACTGACCGGCACCGCAAAAGTTTGGGAGAGACCCAATGATAATGCGGATTACCATTTTGGAGTCTCGGGCCTATTGTACAATAGCAATGTATTACCTTTCGATAGAGGGTCGGAAAGTTTTTGGCTTCAGTTGGAAGCAAGGTCCGTTTTCGGTCCAAAACAGGGGGCAGAAAGGCCGCTGGTTCCCTTTCTTGAAACTACGCTTGGGACTGCTACTATATTGTGGAGCGACTTCCAGATCCTATCTGAAGAAACCGGAATAGATCGCGACTACAGGCAATACCCTTACGGAGACTACAGGACAAATAATTTACTCGCCTATCCAATTGCATTCAATGATGACCGGCTACATCCCAAAGAACGCGTTTTTGGAATTATATCGGAAGGAAAGGTGAAAGCCTATAGGCTGGATGAATTTTAGATAATGCTCCTCAATAGACCTTTTTAGAAATTTGATATGGCAAACAAGTAATTTAGACAAATATCCTTTTTGCTAATTCTTTGCCGAAATAAGTAGCCACGAACCGCCCCAAAATCCTACCTTCCTATTATCAAATGGCGAAATCTGTATCTTTCTATAGATTAGAATCGTATTCTCGTTCTAATCCAACTAAACTCCCAGTTTAAGGCAAGCGGCAACGACAGAAAGAAAACCCATTTTCATTTTTCAATTACACTCACATGAAAAGAATTTCACTAGTGCTGATGCTGGCTTTAGCCAGCCTAGGGACTATTATGGCCCAACGTACCATTTCAGGTACGATTGTAGACCAGAGAGGAGAGCCCCTGATTGGGGCAAGTGTATTGGTCAAGAGTACTTCATCAGGTACCGTAAGCGATATTGACGGAAATTTCGAGGTGCTTGTTCCTGCTGGGGCTATGATTCTGGTATTTTCCTACACGGGTTTTGAGACCCAGGAGGTTGAGCTATCCAGTTCCAATGTCCTCTCCATAACGCTGGAAGAAGGTGCTTCTCAATTATCAGAAGTAGTCGTAACAGGCTATTCTGCCGTAAAAAGGGGCGACTTGACCTCTGCCATTTCAACCGTAGAAAACGAGCAGATCGTTGGCCAGCCTTTGGGTAGTGTCGATCAGCTGCTTCAAGGTGCTTCAACTGGTCTTCAGATCACAGCTGAAAACGGTCGTCCCGGCGGTACGGCTTACATCCGTATCCGGGGAACAGGATCTGTGAATGCATCTAATGCGCCCCTTTTCATTTTGGATGGTATCCAGATTACCCAGACGGATTACAATGCAATCAACCCCAACGATATCGAGGAAATATCGATCTTAAAAGATGCCGCGGCCACCTCCATTTACGGTTCCAGGGCATCCAATGGAGTGGTTTATATAAAAACCAAGAAAGGTTCTCGAGCCCGTAAACCGCAGGTTACCTTTAATGTGCAGTATGGTCAAAAGACGGTAACCGATGATGGGATCGACCTGATGAACAAAGAACAGAAACTGGATTATGAGGTGGAAGTTGGTGTCCGTTCAGAAGCTTCCGCCGATCAGATCCGCAATAGCCTTGCCAACCCGGAAACCGACTGGGAAGATATACTGTTGCGTACGGGGCAAGTACAGTCCTATGATCTGGGCCTAAGCGGTGGTGGAGAAAAGTCAAACTATTATTTCTCCTTGAGCTATTACGATGAAGAAGGGGTTTCTGTTGGATCTCAGTTTGATCGGTTGACCGGACGATTCAATATGGATTTTGACGTAACCAAACGCTTCAAAGTTGGAAACTCCATTACGGTTGCTCATACCAATGAAGATATTCTTCGGGATCGCAATAACGTCCAGAATCCATTTCGGGCGATTTACGATTACAATCCTTATGAGCCGGAGTTTGTGTTGGATGGAAATGGAGATTTGGTACTGGATGAGGACGGGGAGCCTATTTACAACCTGACCCGACAAGGGTTTTCTATTTCAGAAGCGATCCGCAACAACCCGGAAAACGCGACCCGGACCAAATTTATAGGTTCGCTTTACGCTCAGCTTGAGATCATTGATGGTCTTGTGTTGAAATCGCAAGTAGGGGGTAACTATAATGTATTCCGCAGGGAATATTACATCTTTCCCGGGTCGGTTTTGGATACCTATGTGGGTTCTGCCTCAGCTCCTGGTATTAAGCAGGATAACGGTAGTGATCGTTTCATTTATAACTGGACCAATACCTTGGCCTACAATAAGACGATCAATGGTCGCCATACGATTGGTGGTCTTTTCGGTACGGAATATTACAAGCAGCGTTTCCCATCCTACTTCGTAAGTTCTCGTGGATTTCCTTCTGAACTGATCGCTACTCAAAATGCGGCTGCCGAGGTAACAGATGGTAGCACAGCATTAACGGAATGGGCGCTTTGGTCTCAATTTGCAGAAGCGCGTTATAATTTTTCCGGCAGGTATTATGCCACCTTTAGCTGGCGCAGGGATGGAAGCTCTCGATTCGGCGAAGGCAATAAATTCGGAAACTTTTTTGCTGGTAGCGTAGCCTGGAATATTGCCAACGAGGCTTTTCTATCCGGAAGCATCTTTGACCAGTTAAAGCTTCGTGCTTCTGCCGGGACTTCTGGTAACGAACCCAGGGAACTTTATCCACAAGGAACCTACAGCTTCGCTAGAAGCTATGGCAACTTGACTGCTTCAGTTCCCGGTACGCTGGATAACTTCCTGGTAAAATGGGAGCAAAACTTCAATTTTAGTGTAGGGCTTGATTTTGGATTGTTTCAAAACCGGCTTTCCGGTAGCTTCGATTACTACAGCCGAACCACCTCTGATCTCCTCTTCCCCCAACCACTTTCTTTGACCACTGGATGGGCTAGCCGTTTGGCTAATATTGGTGAGATGGTCAATACGGGGATTGAATTGGAACTTCAGGGAGATGTGGTTCGGAGCAAAAATGTAACCATTACGCTTTTTGGTTCAATCACGACCAACCAAAACGAACTCAAAAGCCTGGATAATGGTGGTAATGACGTTATTAATGCACAAAGCGGAATTTCTTTGCTTCGGGAAGGATTAGCGGTCAATACCTTTTATTTAGTCCGTTATGCCGGGGTAGGTCCTCAAGGGCAACCCCAATATTTTACGGCTCCGGACGAAGAGGGAAATGTGGAAATCACGGATACCTGGAGCGGTGATGATGCGGTTGCCATTGAAGGGAAAACACCTCAGCCTACTTACTTTGGTAATTTCGGCCTGAATGCTACTTTCTATGGGGTAGATCTTGGGCTTAATTTTTACTATTCCGGAGGAAACTATATCTATAATTTTCAGCGGGCAATCCTGTTGGGCAATGATGGGTCTCAGGCTCGTCAAAACCAGGATGTAGCCAACTTCAATTTTTGGAGAGCACCCGGTGATGAGAACACTCCCGGTATCTTACCGGCTCCCAGCTTAACCAATGACTTAAACGACTCCGACCGCTATCTCGAAAGAGGAGATTATGTACGCTTGCGGAATGCTACTTTGGGGTATACGCTCCCTCAGAAATTGATGAACAGAATTGGTATTGATCGATTACGGGTATTCGTGCAGGGTACCAACCTGCTGACATTCACCAACTTTAATGGAGATCCTGAGGTAGGGCGTGGTTCCGAAGAATCAGATCTTGAATTGTTGGGAGAAGTCACCTTATTTACCTTCCCACAAACGATGGGCTGGACGGTAGGGCTGAACCTCGGATTTTAAGTAACCTAAACAGAGCAAGCAATTATGAACAAGTATATCAGCATCACATTCTTCTCCGTTTTGGTGCTTCTTTTAGGGGCCAGCTGCGAAGAAAAATTGGATTTGCTTCCTACCAATGCACTGGAGACAAGCGAGGCACTCCAAACGCCAACTGATTTTACCAATGCAGTTCGTGGGGTGTATACGGATGTCCGGCAAGGCGCTTTTTGGGGAGGTCAAAGCATCATTAACGAGGATCTCTTTTCCGATAATTTGATCATTTGTTCGGAAGGCCGTTTCAGTCGTCAGACTCAATATTTTTGGACGTTCAGCGGAAATCAGACCCTGGAAGGTCTATGGGCCGATGGTTATGAGGCCGTGTATTCGGCAAATCTGATCCTGGAGAACATAGACAACTTGACGGAAGGCGATTTCAGAAATAACGTAGAAGGTGAAGCACTTGCACTGCGTGCGTTTGCCCATATGGAGATGGCTCGTATGTTCACCAGATTTCCTCAGTTTGCAACACAGAACGATCAAGGTATCCCCTATGTAACTTCGTCAGATGTTACCTTGCTTCCGAGTAGACCCAGTGTTCAGGAAACCTGGGATGCCATCCTGGAGGATCTAATCCGAGCAGAATCCTTGATCGGAGTCAATAACGGTATCGGTCGGTTGAATAAAGCCGCCGTGAATGCCTTGATTGCCAGATATCATCTATTCACTGAAAACAGTCAAGGCGCTATTGATGCAGCTTCGGCGGCTATTGCAGCCGGCACTCCAGATGTAGGCTCTTTTAATGATTTTCCAAGAATTTGGATTGATGGAACTGAAAATGGAGTTCTTTGGAAAATCCGCATTACCGATTTAGATAATATTTCTCCGGGTACCAACTACGGTCAAACCGGTGCTACTGGAACCCGGCCTGAATATGTAGTGGATTTCTCGCTATTTCAATTGTACCAGGATAATGATATCCGAAAAAGTGCGTACATCGAGACCAGCAATTTTGCCGGGAAGACCTTTAACAACATCGCCAAGTACTTTGGTCGTCCGGGGGGTGATGCTAACGTTATTGATACCAAATTGATTCGTTGGGCCGAGGTGTACCTCACACGTGCAGAAGCCTATGCCGCAACCGGACAAGACGCGCTTGCACTCGCTGATCTGGACGTAGTGCGAAGCCAGCGTTACCAAGGATTTACTTCGATGGGGGAAACCGGTCAGGCATTGATGGATGCCATAGATCTGGAACGCCGATTGGAGCTTGCATTCGAAGGCTTCCGGTGGTCAGACTTGAAGCGAAAAGCATTGCCGGTTCAACGTTCCGACTTCGGCGATGAAGCCGATGGCTCCGGGCTTCAAGTTCCTGAAAATGCACGAACATTGGAAGCAGATGACAATCGGTTCCAACTGCCTATTCCACAGGATGAACTCAACACCAATCCCAATATGAATCAGAACCCTGGCTATTAAAATCCAGGGCCTGCACAACCAAAGGGGAATGGTAGAACAGCACAGAAGGAGCCTTTCAGCGATGGGAGGCTCTTTAATTTAGAATAGGTGAAAAAGAAGCCTTTTAATGCGTCATTTTCATTTTAAAACGATATGTATGAAGCATAAAGTTCTTGCTCTGGCTATCTAGTTTCGGCAGCAGGCGCAAGTATCTGTTGGTTGAAGAGCTTTACACTTGTCTGATAAATAGATGCCTGTATCAAACTTATTTAGGCCCCAATTGGAGCAAGTGCAAAAGTTGTAGTTCAGTTTAGTTGGCAAGTGATCAAAATCAATCTGGGTCTTGATCTAGTCCCTTTTGAACGACTTGCGTTTTAGGCTTCTTTGTGTTACCTTCCTTTAATTGGTAATGGCAGCTTATGAAAGCAGAGCTTAGTGCATTCTTACGATATCTTCGGTTGGAGAAGCGATATTCGGAACATACCCTCCAGGCTTATGAGACGGATTTAAACCAAGTGGAAGCTTATCTCCAAGACGTGTACGATCTAGATTCCTGGGGTAGGGTGGAAGGATGGCACTTAAGGAGTTGGTTGGCTGAACAAATGAGCAATGAATTAGCGGCCTCTACGGTTCGGCGCAAGATTTCATCCATTCGAACTTTCTATCGGTTTCTGGAAAAACGATTCGATATACCGGCCCAGGTTGCCAAAGTGTTGTTATTCCCCAAATTACCGAAACGCCTTCCGACCACCATACGAGAGAAGGACCTAACCCAACTTTTCGAAGAGGTAGTTTTCCCGGAAGGCTATCAGGGGCTACTGGAAAAAACAGTAATTGAGCTTCTGTATGCAACAGGCATGCGGCGGAGTGAAATTTTACAGCTTCAACTCAAAGACCTGGACTTTGAGCGAAAAGACATACGGGTAAAAGGAAAGGGAAACAAGGAGCGATTGATTCCCATGACACCGTCGGTGGAGACCTTGTTGAACCTATATTTAGAGGCGCGCTTATCCCAGATAAAAACAGATGTGGCAGACCTTTTCGTAACCGAAAAAGGACGACCGCTTTATCCCAAACGAATTTATGATATCGTAAAGAAGTATTTATCCTTGGTTTCTTCTGAAAAGAAACGCAGTCCGCATGTGCTCAGGCATTCTTTTGCGACTCACTTAATGGATGCTGGTGCAGATTTGAACGCGGTAAAGGAATTGCTGGGGCATTCCAGTTTAGCTGCTACCCAGGTCTACACCCACAATACTATTGAAAAGTTGAAAAGATCGTACATGCAGGCCCATCCCAAGGCCAAAAAAGAGGACTAATTGAGAGGATATTTTTCCTTATTGTTTTTTCATCTCCAAAATGTGCAGACTTATGAAAGTACAAGTTGAAGCAGTTCAATTTAAGGCGGACCAAAAATTGTTGGATCACATTGAAAAGAAACTGCAAAAATTGGAGCGACTGACGGATCGAATCACTTCCGCCAACGTTTATCTGAAGCTTGAGAATTCCGGTCAGGTCAGGGACAAGATTGCTGAAATTCGATTGCATGTACCCGGCCAGGTATTGGTGGCTAAATCCTCCAGTCGTGCATTTGAGTCATCTGTCGATGGGGCGGTTGAGTCCTTGAGACGCCAGTTAAATAAGTATAAAGAGAAAACGAAGCAAGGGATCAGCTAGGCAGCATATACTGATCCAAAAAGCTTGGCTTTGCAAAAGAGCCAAGCTTTTTTTATCGCCAAGCCAATAGGAAAAAAACAAAGTGCCCATTTTTAGTTTATCCTAATTGTATTATCTTTGCAATCGCTTTGAAAGAGATGTCTTTCGAACAATATGGATATCGAGTGGGGATTGCTTCATTTTTCAGGCTTTTCAGACTTGAGAAAGAGTGACTTCACTACCCCCGAATTCGAATTTCGTAATATGCCAGCATAGCTCAGTTGGCCAGAGCAGCTGATTTGTAATCAGCGGGTCGGGGGTTCGAATCCCTCTGCTGGCTCACGCTTTGAAAGGATGTAGTAGCCTGAAGGAGATTGGGTCGGGGGCCCTGACGAGCCTGTGGCTGTCAGGATGCTGATAAGCTGCGTTGCAGCTTCGTCAGTATTCGAATCCCTCTGCTGGCTCACGCTTTGAAAGGATGTAGTAGCCTGAAGGAGATTGGGTCGGGGGCCCTGACGAGCCTGTGGCTGTCAGGATGCTGATAAGCTGCGTTGCAGCTTCGTCAGTATTCGAATCCCTCTGCTGGCTCACGCATTGAAAGGATGTAGTAGCCTGAAGGAGATTGGGTCTGCTCCAGAGCGATAAGGGGGTGCGCCGGAGTTGGAGAGCCGGGCCAGACTGTAAATCTGGTGTCTCGTACTGAATAGGTTCGAATCCTATCACCCCCAC
>CAZXLD010000015.1:0-86996 GCA_964641965.1 uncultured Saprospiraceae bacterium
TTTTCAATCCGAAAACTCTAAGTTTGAATGGTTACCTTTTCAGGGAAGCTTACAGATCACTAGAAAACATATCTGGATTCAACTTCAATCCAGCCCTGTCAATTAAACTATTCTCATTTAGTGATGAAGAAGAAAGCAAGCCCACAAATGTATTTTCAAATATGAATGACCAAGAAATTATAGATCAATTGCTTGACTTTCCAGACTGGAAGGATGGATAAGATTTAGAAAAAATTTTTGAAAATGTAGATGAAGAATTCCGCAATCGTTATGGTAGGCTTCAAAAAATGAATGATAGTCTTCACTACGAAATAGAGAATATTATCAGTGACTATTTTGACCTTTTAGATGAGTATAAACATTCTGCCCTTTCTTCTGGGGAAGTTATTGAAGAACTTAAATTCATTGAAGAACTTATTGAGGATCTTCACTATGACCACACAATAGAAGGAGACTTTGCTTTAATCCTTGATATGATCCAAAAAGAAATGAAGAAGTTAAAAATTGCCGTAGAATAAGTTCTCGATAAGAAGGAAAATTCACCTGAAACAAGAAAAAGAGGCAACAATTCAGGCAACACAAAAAAGAAAAAGCCCCACAAGTTATTGACTTGCAGACCCTTAAAACTATCCCTCCGAAGTCAAAAGGCGGATTAGCTGCGCTGATCCGGTGAGGGGGAGAGTTTAAAAGCCTTGAAAAGCCTGACCAAAGGTCAGCTTTTTCTTTGCTTGGGAATCTTCAAACGCCTTTGGCTTCCCATCAAAGAAAAAGCCCCGATGCAGAAGCATCGAGGCTTTTCAAGGCTTTGAGGTCGGAAGCGGATTCGAACCGCTGTACGAGCTTTTGCAGAGCTCTGCCTAGCCACTCGGCCACCCGACCGTTTTAGTTCGAAGGGCAAACATACATAATTCAAGCTTACAACGCCACCCTTTTTATGAAAGTTCGATTCAAAAAGGGAAAAGTAGAGCAAAGGAAAGAGTACAGACGAGTGACTAATTCCCGAATTCCAACATCCTCGTATCAGTACCCCTCCATATCCATCATTTCCTTAAACCTGGCCTCCAGCACCTCCATTTTGTAGCGGTCCGCCAGGCGATACCGCAAAACCAGGCCGTCGGCTATTTCTTTTTCATAATATACCAACCCCAATCCTTTGGCATACACCTCCTTGCCTTCATAAACCAGACTCAACACCCCCTCCTGCCGGTCATCCATTCCTTCGCGCAAAAGAAATCGCACAGCCGGATATTTTTCCCCCTGAAATACCACACTGGTATCTCCATCAAAATACCGGTTCTGGATTAAGGTATAACCGCGCGAGCTATCCATCGGATCCTCCCATGCCGTTCGAAATAGATAAATGCCTCCATTTTCTTCCACCCGAAATGGAAACACATCGGCCGATTCAATCTGGGTAGATACCTGCAACTGCTTCCCCTGCCCATCCGGATATAAAAGCAATAGTTCCTCAGCCTTCATTCCATTCCTAACCAGGCGCTCGTTGGTAAACACCAAGGGCAACAAGTCCTGATCGTACTGCATAACCGTCAGCGATACTGCACCATCTCCAATGAAGGATCGGTAATACCGGTACTCCGGCGGGAAACCATTTCCATCCTCTGTTTGATATTCGTACACCAGCCCTTCGGTCAGGCTCTTCAGAGGGAAATAATAATCCCGAATATCTCGCTTGCCCAACCCGGTACAAGCAGCCCCAACCCATAGGAGCAGGACGATTACAATTCCTTTGTCAATAGAGCGCAACCCAAACTTGGATCTGTTCGTTTTACACAAGTGCCACTTTGGCATACTTTTTTCTTTGGTATGGTTCATGTCCAAAACAGGGTGTAAGAAGAACAAATATACTCAGGACATCTATTGGTGCTTGGTCAGCCAATAGCTGATCCAAAAGCACTGGCAGGCAGCAGCCTCCGTTGAATATCGTATCTTTGTAAGCCTTCGTTTGAAGCCTAGAAAGCACAGCTAATGTTAGATTTTGTCAAGAAAATATTCGGTAGCAAATACGACCGCGACGTCGCGAAATACGCTCCTTATGTGGAGCAGATTAACGAGTTGCAGGAATCCTTTGAAACACTTTCCCATGACGAGCTCCGCGGAAAAACGCAGGAGTTCAAAGCACGAATAGCGGACTATTTGTCTGAATTTGACGAGGAGCGGGATCGTTTGCAGAAAGAGGCCGACCAGGAAGAAAATATCTTTCGAAAAGAAGAAATTTTCGCAGAACTGGACGAGCTTCAAGAAGGGCGTGATAAAGCGTTGGAGGAAGTGCTCTGGGAACTTCTTCCGGAGGCTTTTGCAGTGGTCAAGGAAACCGCTCGCCGATTTAAGGAAAACGAAACGATCGAAGTTACGGCTACGGAGCTGGATCGCACCTTGGCGACCAAACCCAAAAAGACCTACGTTTCGATCAAAAAGGACACTGCTCTCTGGAAAAACCAATGGGTGGCTGCCGGCGGGGACATCACCTGGAATATGGTCCATTACGATGTGCAGCTGATCGGTGGGATGGTATTGCACGACGGTAAGATTGCAGAGATGGCCACCGGTGAAGGTAAAACCCTTGTTGCCACCCTGCCTGCCTATTTGAACGGGCTTAGTGGCTTGGGTGTCCACGTCATCACTGTTAACGATTACCTGGCACGACGCGACTGCGAATGGGTGGGGCCCATTTTTGAGTTTCTACAGCTCACTGTCGACTGTATCGACCAATATCAACCTCATTCCGAAGACCGCAAAGCCGCCTACCGCTGCGATGTTACCTACGGGACAAACAACGAGTTTGGGTTCGATTACCTCCGGGACAATATGGTTCGCTCTCAGGATGAAATGGTGCAGGCCAAGCATCATTTTACCATGATTGATGAGGTGGATTCTGTTTTGATTGACGATGCTCGAACGCCGCTGATTATTTCCGGACCGGTTCCAAAAGGATCGGAGGAGCAAGAATACAATCAACTACGCCCTCTGGTGGAAAAGCTGATTGCAGCCCAACGAAAGCTGGCCACCGAGTACCTCGCCGAAGCCAAGCGCTTATTCAAGGAAGGTGAAACCGGATATCAGGAAGGGGAGGCCGGTATGGCATTGCTTCGGGCTTTCCGCGCATTACCTAAATACCGCCCCCTGATTAAGTTTCTGAGTGAGGACGGGGTCAAAGTCTCCCTGCAAAAATCAGAGAATTTCTACATGCAGGAGCAGAATAAGAATATGCACCTGGTAGATGAGCCGCTTTATTTCACCATTGAGGAAAAAACCCGAGCGGTAGAGCTGACTGAAAAAGGGGCAGAATACCTGGCCAAAGGCAATGAGGATTCCCAGTTTTTTATCATGCCGGATATCGTTTCCCGGATGGTAGAGATCGATGGAAATGAGGACCTATCTACAGCGGATAAACAAGAGGCCAAAACCCAGCTTTCCCAGGAATTTGCGATTAAATCCCGCCGCCTCCACTCGGTCAATCAATTGCTAAAGGCCTACACCCTTTTCGAAAAGGACGTCGATTACGTCGTAATGGCCGGTGAGGTTAAGATCGTAGACGAACAAACCGGCCGGATGATGGAAGGCCGGCGCTATTCCGATGGATTGCATCAGGCCTTGGAGGCCAAGGAAAATGTCAAAGTGGGTGAGATCACCCAAACCTACGCCACGATTACCCTGCAGAATTATTTCCGGATGTATCACAAGCTGGCCGGTATGACCGGTACGGCCGAAACCGAGGCTGGTGAATTCTGGGAAATCTATAAACTCGACGTGGTGGTCATCCCAACCAACCGCCCTATCGTTCGCGACGATCGGGAAGACCTGGTGTTCAAAACTGCGCGTGAAAAATACAATGCTGTAATTGACGAAGTGGAGGAGTTGCGCAATGCCGGCAGGCCGATCCTGGTCGGTACCACCTCCGTGGATATTTCCGAAAAATTAAGCCGTCTTCTCGATCGTCGAAATATCCCGCACAACGTCCTCAATGCCAAGCAGCACCAACGCGAAGCCGAAGTTGTTGCCGAAGCGGGCCGTCCGGGCAATGTAACCCTGGCAACCAATATGGCTGGTCGGGGTACAGATATCAAAATTTCTGATCAGGTCAAACAAGCAGGCGGATTGGCGATCATTGGCACGGAGCGACATGATTCGCGTCGGGTGGACCGGCAGCTGCGTGGGCGTGCCGGTCGACAGGGAGATCCAGGTAGCTCCCAGTTTTATGTCTCCCTGGAAGACAACCTGATGCGCTTGTTCCAATCCGAGCGGATAGCCAAACTGATGGATCGGCTGGGCCATCAGGATGGAGAGGTTATCCAACACTCCATGGTAACCAAATCTATTGAGCGGGCTCAGAAAAAGGTGGAGGAAAACAACTTCGGCATCCGCAAGCGTCTGTTGGAATACGACGATGTAATGAACATCCAGCGGGAAGCCATTTACAAAAAGCGGGAAAATGCACTTTCCGGAGCAAGGTTATCTGTCGATCTGAATAATATGTTCCATGGATTGATGTCCAGCCTGGTGGCTCAACACCGCAGCAGGGGTGATGTAGAGTCCTTCCGCAGGGACTCGCTAAGCTTGCTGGGCATGGATCCCCAGATCTCGGAAACAGATTTTTCCGAAAATCCAGAAGAAGAGGTGGTGGCTTTGTTTGAGTCTCAGTTTTACGATTATTATCGCCAAAAAGGGGAACAAATCAGTCAAGCATTGCTCCCACAGATTCAGCATGTCTTTGAAACCAAAGGAAACCAATACAAGCGGATTTTGATCCCGTTCTCTGATGGCAGCGCTCAACCATTGGCCATCACAGCTGATATTGAGGAAGCTGTCAGCACGAATGGGAAGTCTATCGGTACGGATATCGAAAAGGCGGTGACTCTGGCTATCATTGATGTAAAATGGAAGGAGCATCTTCGATCCATGGATGAATTAAAGGATGCCTCCCAAGCAGCCTCCTTTGAGCAAAAGGATCCTTTGGTCGTCTACAAGATGGAAGCCTACAATTTGTTTGAGCAGCTCATCTACGAGATCAATGAATCGGTCACTTCCTATCTGTCCAAGGGTACCTTGGTATTTGCGGATGGACGGTCTTTGGAGCAGGCTCGGGAGGAGCGGACCGATATGAGTAAAACGCAGACCAATCGCTCGGAGGAAGCAGCCCGACGGGCAGCCGCGCAAAGTGCAGGACGCCGCCGGTCGAAACCGGAGACGATTGTCCGCAGTGAGAAAAAAGTAGGACGAAATGACCCATGTCCCTGTGGTAGCGGAAAGAAATACAAGCACTGTCACGGACGTTCCTAAGTCTCCTGTTTTTTGGATTGGGCAATAAGTGACCTGGGCAGTATCCGCACTGCATCCGACCTTCACGCTATTTCATCTTGTCAAGCCTTGGTATGAGGCAATACCGTAGCATATTCTGCCAAAAAAATTTGCCCTGTACCTATCAGATGGGGAGAATCAAACTTATTTATCTAATTTTCGAGAGATAAATCCTATTGGCCTGAATGTCTATTATAATTAATTGCCTCCCAGATGGACTTGGCTCCCTACATTGACCATACCTTACTTAGCCCGGACGCTAAAAGCAAGGATATCGAACGAATCTGCGAAGAAGCTAAGATTCACGCCTTCTGCGCCGTCTGCGTGCCACCATACTTTGTCAAAACAGCGAACCAGTCTTTGCTGGATACTGAGGTAAAAGTGGCTACGGTAATCGGCTTTCCTATGGGTTACAGCAAAACCTCAGCCAAGGTGGAAGAGATAAAAAAAGCCATTGATGACGGGGCTGATGAATTGGATGTGGTGGTTAACCGTTGTGCGCTAAAATCAGATCAATGGAATTTCCTCCAAAGCGACCTGGAAAGTATGACGGTGGCGGCCCAATTCAAAGGGAAAAAGGTAAAGGCCATTTTGGAAACCTCTCAATTATCTGCTTCAGAGCTCGAACGCCTGTGTCAGGTTTGTAACGGGATTGGGGTTGATTTTGTGAAAACGTCAACCGGACTAAGTAGAGCAGGGGCTACCTTGGACGTTGTCCGAACCCTGAAACAATGGATCAAGCCCGGTATCCAAATCAAAGCCTCGGGTGGAATTCGCACCCACGAGCAAGCGGTTGCAATGATAGAAGCAGGTGCTTTCCGTATCGGCACCTCCAATGGCGTTGCCCTCTTAAACAACCTTTAACTTGAGCAAAGCGGAAATCATCCTCTGTCTACCCGGCGGAATTGATCGCTGCTCCATTCCCAGTATAGGATCTTGAGCTCATAAGGTCAGTCTCCAAAATAAAGAGTTGATTTTCATCCTTATATTTGTTTAAAAGCTTAAGCATGTTCCGGACCGTCTTGGTTTTTTTCCTTTTTATTCTTTGCTATTCCAGCCTCTCTGGTCAATCCATTCGAATCCAGCAAGACACTTCTATCAGCCTACTGTTTGACCGATTTGTTTCGCTAAATAAAGAAAGAGGGTATCAGGATGGCTGGCGCATCCAGATCCTTAGCACAACCGACCGGCAACGTATGGAGAGTATGCGCCAAGCTTTTCTTTACCGTTTTCCGAATATTCCAACCAGCTGGGTCCACAATCCGCCCTACTATAAATTGCGAGCAGGCGCCTTTGCGACCAAGCTCGAAGCCGTCCACTTGTTGCACTTAGTGCAACAGGAATTTCCCAGTGCCTATCTCACCCAGGATAATTATGTCAGACCTCAGGAATTATTGGAAATCTATTGATTAACCGCCCAGTAGCCAGTAGCAGCAACCATTTATGAGAGAAAGGACTTCCACCGGATTCAAGTACGTTGACTGGACCACTTTCTCCTTGTATTTGTGTATGATGGGGATCGGCTGGTTTATGATATTATCCGTCGGTAATGATGGACCAGTCTTCCAGGATTTTCTGAATCAACCTGCGGGCAAACAAGCCATTTGGATTGGAATCAGTCTTTGTGTATTCCTGTTGATCTTCCTGATCAAAACGCGTATTTGGCAAGTGGGCGCCATCTACATTTATGGCTTTTCGATCCTACTCCTCATTGCAGTCCTTGTGGTGGGTACCGACATCAAGGGGGCCAGGTCGTGGTTTGTATTTGGTGGATTTTCATTTCAGCCAGGTGAACTAGCCAAATTTGGAACGGCCTTGATCCTGGCCTATTACCTTGCCCAGTTTAATGTACAACTTAAGGATCCCCGTACCCTGTTTACGGTTTTGATCCTGTTATTTATCCCTACTTTTTTAATCCTCCTGCAGCCGGATGCAGGCTCTGCGCTCGTTTTCTCCTCCTTCTTCATCTTGCTGTTTCGGGCTGGGCTTTCCCACTGGTATTATCTCGTGGGCGTACTCATGATCGGTGCCGCCCTGGGGGGTATCTATTTTGAAGATCCCTGGTTCGTTATCGCCGGTCTGGTGGCTGCAGGATTAATTGGGATAACTGCTCTTTATCCAAACAAATGGCTGGGTATTACCCTGGCACTTGGATTATCAGGAGCCTGCATTACCTGGGGCGCTCTAGGAAATAAAACCGCTGCTCTGATCGCTCTTCTCCTGATCCTCTTGGCCAGTACATTACGGTTGTACAAATTTAACCTGCTTAAAATTGGCAGCTTGGTATCTGTCGTATTCTTGATCTGTGCCGGTATTTCCTTTGCGTCTAATTATGGTTTTGAAAAGATATTGCAACCCCATCAACAAGATCGGATTAATGTGTGGTTTCGCCAGGGAATGGCGAATGCCCAGGGTGCCAGTTATAACCTGGTACAATCCAAAACAGCTATCGGATCGGGCGGCCTCCTCGGCAAAGGCTTTCGGCAGGGGACCATGACCAAATTCAGGCACGTACCTGAACAGAGCACCGATTTTATTTTTTGCACTGTAGGGGAAGAACAGGGCTTTGTAGGAAGTGCCTTGCTGATCCTTTTATTCCTTTGGTTGTTCCAGCGTTTAATCTCTATAGCCGAACGGCAGCAAAGCCTTTTTACCAGATATTACGCCTATGGTTTCCTGGGCATTTTATTTGTACACTTTTTTGTAAACATTGGTATGACCATTGGGGTAATGCCCATTATAGGGATTCCACTTCCTTTCATCAGCAAAGGAGGTTCATCCCTGCTTGGATTCACTATAATGATGGCTGTATTGCTAAAAATGGATAGCAAGCGCTTCCAAATGACTTAAGCCCAATCGCTTTTTACCACTTCCATTCTACTTGCCTACCTTTGCGCTTTTCATTTATCAACATTGTTGGTATTGTTCTCATTCACCCTTCAGCATACTGATCCTGCATCCAATGCGCGAGCTGGCCTTATTCAGACCGCCCATGGAGTAATTCAGACGCCTATTTTTATGCCCGTAGGCACTGCCGGAACGGTAAAAGCAGTCACCCAAAAGGCCCTCAAAACCGATATTGGTGCCAGCATTATTTTAGGTAATACCTATCATCTATACCTGCGACCGGGTACACCTATTCTGGAGGAGGCAGGGGGGTTGCATCAATTCATGAATTGGGACCGCCCCATATTAACCGATAGCGGAGGCTATCAGGTATATTCGCTGAGCCACAGGCGGAAGATCGACGAAGAAGGAGTCACGTTTCAATCTCACATTGATGGCTCTCGACACACCTTCACACCTGAAAGGGCCATGGATATACAACGACAGATCGGAGGTGATATCATTATGGCCTTTGACGAATGTCCACCTTACCCGAGTACCTATACTTATGCCCTGGAAAGCATGGAACTTACCCATCGATGGTTGGATCGGTGCTGCAGCCAAGTGGATACCACTCCTGATCGATATGGTTATGAACAAACATTATTCCCGATCGTACAAGGAAGCACGTTTCCGGAACTTAGGAAAGCCTCTGCTCATTATATAGCCGAAGCAGGTAGAGCCGGGAATGCAATAGGTGGGCTGTCTGTAGGCGAACCTGCAGAGGACATGTACGCAACAACTGATTTGGTATGCGGGATCTTGCCCACGGACAAACCTCGGTATTTAATGGGAGTGGGGACTCCTGTTAATCTGCTGGAATGCATAGCGCTCGGGGTGGACATGTTTGATTGTGTGCTTCCAACCCGCAATGCAAGACACGGCTTATTATACACCGCAGAAGGTATCATTAATATCAAAAACAAGAAATGGGAAGCTGATTTTTCTCCCATCGATGCAAGCGGTCCGGTGGAGACCAGCAAGGCTCATAGTAAAGCGTACCTTAGGCACCTGATCCACAGCAAAGAGGCGCTAGGCGCTACTTTGGCCAGTCTTCACAACCTTGGCTTTTTCCTATGGCTGGTCACGCAAGCACGCAATCGGATTACCGATGGAACGTTCAGCAGTTGGAAGAATGCAATGATCCCTAAACTGGAGAACAGGCTTTAGGAATGGCAATAAAAAGATATGTTTAAGCGGCTCGATCGATATATTATCAAAAAGTTTCTGTCCACCTTCTTTTTTGTGGTGTTGATTTTCACGATGATCTCTGTGGTGATAGACTTCAGCGAGAAGGTAGAAGACTTCATTGAAAAACCGATCACTATCCGGGAGATCGTATTGCAGTATTACCCGAGCTTTATTGTATATATCGATGCGTTGCTCTGGCCATTGTTTACGTTGATTGCCCTCATTTTCTTTACCTCCCGGATGGCATCCAACTCAGAGATCATTTCCATTCTAAACGCAGGGGTAAGTTATCGCAGGTTGATGTGGCCTTACATGACGGCAGCTGGATTCCTGGCTTTGGTTTTGTTGCTTGGAAACCACTACTTCATTCCTTATGCCAATGAACTAAGGTTAGATATTAATTATGAATACTTTCAGCGAGATGGGGACAAAGGACGCACCAGGGATGTGCACTTGTTTCTCTCGCCGGAGACGAAAGTATATGTCGGTAACTACCGGAAGCGAGATAGCACAGCATTTAACTTTAGGATTGAGCGGTTTGAGGATAGCGAGCTAAAGTCCTATATAAAGGCCAAGCGAGCCAAGTATAATAGCGCCACCGAAACCTGGCAGTTGTTCACGTATCAAATTAGAGCCTTCGATGGCCTGGAAGAGAAACTGATCATTGGCAAGCGAAACTCCCTTGACACCGCCCTAAGCCTGAGACCCCAGGATTTTGTGGATTATCAGGAGCAGCAAGCTATGATGAAAACAGGCGAGCTTCGCCAGTATATTCGCCAGCAAAAGGCACGAGGGGTTTCCAATACCCAGAAATATGAAATCGAACTCTACAGGCGATGGGCTGAGCCGGTTACCATATTAATTCTTACGCTTATTGGAATGTCGATAGCCAGCCGGAAAGTACGTGGTGGAGTAGGTCTTCACCTTGCTATAGGCATTGGGTTGGGGGCACTCTATATCTTCCTCTCCCGGTTTTCCATTGTTTTTGCAACCGGACAAGTAGTACCTGTTATTCTGGGCATGTGGTTACCAAATATCGTTTTTGGGGCAGTCGCCGTATGGTTGATGATAAATGCCCAGAAATAGCAGAAAATCACCCCAAAATCTACTATTTTGTTGAAGCATCCCGCTCGTTTCCCCTCGAAAGCTTAAACAAAAACAGACTACTTTCAAATTTTTTTGAAAGGTCAGAAATTTTAACACTTGTATGCACATTTAATAATTCGTTGAAAATCAATTACTTAATTACTCACACTGACAAATAGCATCCACTTTTGGTGATTTTTACCCAGGCTAGTGTTGTATTTTGTTGAACTTCTACTTACTTTTGATTCAACAGCAAAAAAAGAGGCAATGCAAACCGCCAAAAACGATACTACCGCACTCTCTACTACAGAATTTGATCAGCGATTCAATCAGCTGTCAACTCTTCTCCATTCATTTGCATACAACCTCACCAAGAATGTGGAGGATGCAAAAGATCTATTTCAGGAAACTGCTTACCGGGCAATGACCAATCGTGAAAAGTTTCGGCCTGGGACTAACTTTAAAGCTTGGTTATTTACCATCATGAAAAATATCTTCATCAACAATTACCGCAAGAAGACCAAGGCCAATACCATCATGGATTCAACAGATAATATGTATTATCTGAATTCCGGCAGTATTGAGATTTCCAATAAAGCAGAATCAAATATCATGATGAAAGAGCT
The DNA here is from genome assembly GCA_964641965.1 of uncultured Saprospiraceae bacterium. Lineage (GTDB taxonomy): Bacteria > Bacteroidota > Bacteroidia > Chitinophagales > Saprospiraceae > JAJDFU01. The sequence continues at coordinate 11,106 of CAZXLD010000015.1, forward strand.
CGTCTACATGATTGAGGAACTGGATGATAGCGTTAAAATTCCTTTCTTGATGCACTATCAAGGCTATAAATATCAGGAAATTGCGGATCATTTGGAGTTGCCATTGGGAACTGTGAAAAGCAGAATCTTTTTTGCACGTAAAGAATTAAAAGAATTGATTGGGCGCCGCTACCAAAGTCTAAGCGCACAGTAAGCGAGAGCTGTCTACATACCAATCCTTGAATAAATCCCTATCGGATCCGGTAGGGATTTATTAGTATAGCCCATATGGAAAACAAATGGGTCTCCCAACAATTGCTTCTGTGGCACCAAACACTGGACCGTAAACTTCCCTGGAAATCTTCCAAAGACCCTTACAAGATTTGGCTGTCCGAAGTTATCCTTCAACAGACAAGAGTAAAGCAAGGGTTGCCTTATTACCTACGATTCGTAGAACGGTATCCTACAGTGCAACAACTTGCTGATTCCGATGACCAGGAAGTATTTAAATTATGGGAAGGGCTGGGGTACTACAATCGAGCGAGAAACATGCTCACCACTGCCCGGGTCATTGCTCATGAGCATCACGGCCGCTTTCCGAATACTTATGCCGGACTTCTCAAATTAAAAGGCATAGGCCCTTACACCGCTGCAGCCGTTGGGTCATTCGCCTTTGGCCTTCCTACCGCTGTAGTTGATGGGAATGTATACCGGGTCCTTTCCCGCCTTTTCGATCTAGATACCCCGATCGATACTCAAAAAGGTAAATCGGTTTTTCAGGATTTGGCTCAAAAGCTCTTGGATCCTAAACAACCCGGAGCTCACAATCAAGCAATCATGGATCTTGGGGCTACGGTTTGTACACCAAAATCCCCAAACTGCCAGCAGTGCCCTTTCCAGGAAAACTGCCTAGCCTACGCGAGCAATTCGATTGCACAACGTCCGGTAAAAGAAAAGCGGAAGAAAAAAAGAGATCGGTACTTCCAATATTTATTCCTGTGGCATGAGGAGCATACCTGGATTCATCAACGAACACGTAAAGACATTTGGCAGGATTTATATGAATTCCCACTTTGGGAAACCGACACAGCTATTGAACAAGGAGACCAAGTATTAAGTGCCTTTACTTGGCTAAACGAATTGGACCGGAAAAACTTGACCGAAATTGGGAGGTCAAAGCTATTTCGCCAAACCTTATCTCACCAGATTATCCATTCCACCTTTTGGATTTGGGAATTAGCAGGTACGGCTCCAAGTATCCCCCCAAACTATTTGTATGTGGCTCGTTCAGAACTTAAAGCCTATCCTTGGCCTCGGCTTTTTAATTGGTTCTTCGAGGATCAAGCCCTATCTTTAAAGTTACCCTGATGAAGAGAACCTATGCATTCCGTGAAACAATCTCCGTGTAGGCTTTTCTTTTCTGTAAATTTTCTCTGAATAGCCAACTAATTGGACTACCTAAGTGGTTAATAATAGTTGAGAATCAAAGCGTTTAACTTTGTATTTTTCAGGCTGATAAGTAATAAATATGGTAAACCGCGTAATACTGATAGGGAATTTAGGAAGTGACCCTGAAATTAGAAGTTTTGAAAATGGTTCCAAGGTAGCCCGATTCTCCCTGGCAACCAGTGAAAGCTACAGAGACCGTGATGGCCAATGGCAGGACCGGACGGAATGGCACGATGTCGTATCTTGGCGCGTGCTTGCAGACAGGGCCGAACAAAGCCTTCGGAAGGGGATGCAAGTTTACGTAGAAGGTAAACTAATCCATCGCACGTGGGAAGATAAAGATGGAAATAAAAGAAAAACGACCGAAGTAGAGGCCAGCTACTTTCGGATTGTCAATAGGAGAGATGCAGGGGCTTCAGGAATGAATCAGACCTATTCGAGCCCACCCTCCGGCACCACTCAAAATACCCCTTCCCAAGTGGTTTCAGGAGAGCCATCCGGGACAGAGCCTGATGATTTACCATTCTGACCAGCTTGCAAACCAATTCTATTTTCCTTGGAAATAGAACCCGATCGATTAGTCCTTCTTCTCCCCGTTCTGCTGCTAGCCAACTTATGGGTTACTGTAGCAGTCAGTTTACTCGTAATTGGACTGCTGCTATTGGCATCCGCCCTGATTAGCGGCTCGGAAATAGCCTACTTTTCGCTGTCGCACAACGATATCTCAAACTTAAACCAACAAGAAGACGCCAGTAGTCAACGCATCTTGAATTTAAAGGCTAGGCCTAAACGGTTATTAGCCACTATTCTAATCAGTAATAATTTTATCAACATCCTGATTGTACTCCTTTCAGAATATGCCCTTCGGACCTTACTGCCTTCTGGAATTTTCTTGGCGCCTGCTCAATGGTTAGTTCGCTTGTTCGAGCAAATAAACCTTTCGATCAGCTTGGAAGGAACAGCTACTGTTTTTCATTGGATTACAACCGTTGCCTTGGTAACCTTTTTACTGGTCTTGTTTGGAGAGGTAGCCCCTAAACGGTACGCCAAACTCAATAACCTGCGTTTAGCCCATTTCATGTCGCGTCCTCTCAATTGGCTAATGTGGGTATTTGCACCGCTCAGTAGCCTGCTGGTAAATTCTACTGATTGGATTGAGCATAGGCTCATTCGCATAACGACTGGTTCTAATGTTGCCAGCCGCGAAGATATTGATGAAGCGATCGATTTGACCGTACGCAGTGACCTGGATTCTGAACAAGAAGTAGATATTCTGAAGCGCATCGTGAAGTTTGGGGAGGTATCCGTGAAGCAAATCATGCGATCGAGAGTCGACGTCACCGCTATAGACATCAGCTGTAATTTTGCAGAACTCCTGGCAACAGTTCGGGAGTCCGGATATTCCAGAATCCCGGTATATGAGGACGACTTCGATAATGTAATCGGCATCCTGTACGTCAAGGACCTGTTACCCTATTTAGAAGAAGGCCCCGAATACAAATGGCAGGATCTTATCCGTGACAATGTCCTGTACGCCCCGGAGGCTAAGAAAATAGACGCCTTGATGCGAGAATTCCAAAGTAAGCATCTCCACATGGCGGTGGTCGTGGATGAATATGGAGGAAGCTCAGGTATTGTTACGCTGGAAGATGTGCTGGAGGAAGTAATCGGGGATATTCATGACGAATTCGATCCCCTTAAGGAAGTCGAATACAAAAAGTTGGATGAAAGCACGTTCCTCTTCGAAGGCAAGACCTTGCTCAATGATGTAGCTCGAGTTCTGGATAAGGACCCGACTGTATTCGATCAATGGCGCGGGGACGCGGATTCCCTCGCAGGGTTGATTCTTGAACTAAGAGGACGAATGCCCAAGAAAGGAGCAGAAATTACCGTTAATGGTTTTGTACTGAAGGTAATTGCGGTCAATGAACGGCGTATCCAGGAAGTACAACTAAAAATAAAGCATTAAGATGAAGATAATTGCTAGGTGGAAATGCATCTTTCTTATGGGTTTAATAATAGGCACATCCTGCTCTTCACCTGGCCCTTCCCCCAGACCTAGGGCCTACCCTAAAATCGTTTTTCCGGAATCAAAACCGATTTCTTTCTCCGATGAACTCTGTGATTTTTCCTTTACGTTTCAAGATTATGCACAAGTGGTTCACGATACGGTCTTTTTTGAGGAAGAACCTGTTCATCCATGCTGGTTCGACCTGTATATACCGGCTTTTGACGGTCGGATTCATTGCTCGTATTACCCTGTTGGGGTAAACAAGGATCTGGACCGGCTGAAGCAAGATGCCTTTGAGTTAGTAGATTGGCACAACAAACGGGCTAACTACATTGAAGAGCTTCCATTTTCAAACCCGGAGAAAGAAGTTTATGGCATTGCGTTCCAGATTGAAGGTCCGGCAGCATCGCCGTTCCAATTTTTCGTCACCGACGAAGACAAGCACTTCATACGCGGAGCTTTGTACTTCAATTCCAAGGCCAAACCGGATTCACTTGCCCCTATTATTGAATTCGTGACAGAAGATATCAAGGAAATGCTGCAGAGCTTTGAATGGACGGAAGAATAGATCTTGCAGCCCCAACAACAAGTGTCGGGATCAAGGATGTTATCCCCCTCTCAAGGAATTTTAATGCTTGCGTAAAGGTCACCTCTGGCTTGAAGCGGTATTATTTTTTGCCCGCTTTTTCTTTTTCCTTCTTGGCTTCTCCATTTTGAGGAAGCTTAAGCAGCTTAGCTTTAATCTTTTGCTCAATCTCTAAGGCAACTTCCGGATTATCCATGAGGAATTGCTTAGCAGCTTCTCGTCCCTGGGCAATTTTAGCATCCTCATAGCTATACCAGGCACCGCTCTTTTGGACAATACTTTGATCTACCCCCAAGTCTACAATTTCGCCTACTTTGGAGATTCCTTCCCCATACATAATGTCAAACATGGCGATCCGGAAAGGAGGTGCAAGTTTATTCTTTACCACCTTTACCTTGACCTGGTTTCCAATTACATTTCCTTCCTTGTCCTTGATTCCGGACCCAGACCGTCGTATATCCAGGCGAATGGAAGAATAAAATTTCAATGCATTACCTCCGGTAGTCGTCTCAGGATTACCGAACATAACGCCAATCTTTTCACGGAGCTGGTTGATGAAAATACAGCAGCAACCCGTCCGGCCAATGGTAGAGGTCAGCTTTCGCATCGCCTGAGACATCAACCGCGCTTGAAGCCCCACTTTGGAGTCTCCCATTTCGCCTTCAATCTCTGCCCTTGGAACCAGAGCAGCCACTGAGTCGATTACTATTATATCAATCGCACCAGAACGGATCAGGTTCTCCGCAATTTCCAGAGCTTGTTCTCCATTATCTGGTTGGGAGATCAATAAGTTTTCGGTGTCTACCCCCAACGCCTCGGCATAGGTTCGGTCGAACGCATGCTCGGCATCAATAAAGGCAGCTATACCCCCCTGGTGCTGACATTCAGCAATAGCATGGATGGCCAAGGTTGTCTTACCAGAGGATTCAGGACCATAGATCTCAACCACCCGACCTCGGGGAAAGCCATTGATACCAAGCGCTACATCCAAGCCCAACGATCCGGAAGGAATTGCAGGTATATCTACCACCTGACGGTCTCCCAATCGCATAATCGTTCCCTTTCCAAATGTTTTTTCCAGCCGGTCTACTGTAAGTTCCAGCGCTTTTAGCTTTGCTTCCTTTTCCTGAGCCATAGCAAGTGGTTTTCTAGAATAAACTTTTTGTTAAAAATTGGACTTAAAATTAAAACATTTGTTTGAATTTTGCAACAAATTGTAGGAGACAAGACTAAGTTAATTGAATTGAAGTTACATTAGGAGCCTCAACCTTTCCTGTTTGTAAAAAGAAATTCGCCCCTGCAACAAAGAAAGCTGCAGAGGCGAAAAGAGTTAGCGTAGGTCTAGAAGAACTCGCTAAATCTGTTGCTGAAAAGCGCTATAGTCCAACACTTTTCGGATACTCTCACCTGATGGGTATAACTTTACTTTAGGTAATTCTCGGTAAGCACGGCGAAGCACTTGGTATTCTTCCCAAAGGAAAAAATCCTCCTGAAGGGCTCGGTGCGTTTCGATTCGTTGTGCAAGTGAAGTTTCGCGGTACAGATGACAGATAAGGGACTCGGGAGTAAACGTTCTTGTCATAGAAATGAATTGAAGAAAGTAGCGTTATTAAGGTTACATTAAGAAAACCAACTCCTTTTACTACTTATTGCGCATTCCTGACAATATCTTTCTTTATTTAACACGCAGCCACGTTTGGGTCCGATACAATCCCGTCCAGTGCTTCCCCCTCACTTTTAATTCATCCGGTTGGCCTTCTTCAAACCATACACTGCACCGGTATTGATTTCCATTACCAGGATCCAGAATCGTGCCGGACTTCCAATAGTCTTTGTGCGGCTTTAGATCTTCAATAATTACAAGGCCTACAATAGGTTGATTATGCTTTTCGCCCTTACATTCTGTACATAACTCCGAATCATCATCTTCCAACAAATCAATGATCTTTCCGAAATAAGTACCATTGTCTTCATAAATCTCCACCTTGGAAAGAGCCTTACCCGAATCATCATCTACCGTTTTCCAAATACCTACCGGTGAATCTTGGGCCACCATTGATCCTGCCGAAAGAAAGAACACGCAAGTGAAAATCAAAATCTTCATAAGAAATAGGTTCCATTACACACCATTATTCTAACACAACCAATCAACAATCATTAATCCTCCAACCCTTCCGCAGGGTGCCAAAATAGGCGATCAAAGTCCACCACGCGATCGTGCTCTACTTTAACGCCTTCTTGTTCCAACAATTGTTGCATCAAATCAGGTTGAGGAAAGTGGTGCCGCCCACTGAGTTCCCCTTTTCGATTAACTACTCGATGGGCAGGTACACCATACCCGCTGAAGCTCTGATTCAAGGCCCAACCAACCATCCTCGCGGATCCCAATGCCAAGTAGTCGGCAATAGCACCATATGTACTGACTCGCCCCCTGGGAATGAGTCGAGTCACTTCGTACACTTGTTCGTAATAGGAAACCTTGGTTTTCTTGTCTTTATCCATTTCCTTTTAACAATTCCACATCTAGACCCACCCAACAGATATATTCTTTTTTAAGTTTGTTGGCACGAGCAATTTGATCTTTTTCCATTGTACGTCAATCCACTTTTCCTCGCCCTGACGACAGATGAGATGATCTGGTTTTTGATAGGATTTTCTCTAACTGCAGCAGGGTTTGTGTTAATAATTACCATTCAAAAATGGAAGAAAAAAGATCCTAGGCAGAACCAATAAATTCAAATTGCTTTATTTCATAAACCAACTGGGAAACATTTAACTAGACCCAAAGGACATCCCACTGGGTTGCCCCAAAGTGCTAAACTTGCAACAAATATAGACCGATGCTGAAAACCCGCGTTAAAGCAGGAGGTATTACTAATCTAACGGATGCCCGTTACTTCGCAGCCTGGGAAGTGGAATGGTTGGGGTTTTGTCTGGACCCGAATGCCCAACCGCATCTTAGCCCACAGGAAATGATGGCCATTCGTGAATGGGTTGAAGGTGTACGGGTAGTTGGGGAGTTCAACATGCAATCAGCAGCAGAACTGGAAGCTTCCATACAACTCCTTCAACTCGACGACTTATTTGTTGGTCCACTTGCTTCCACAGAAACATTGAAAGAGCTTCAACCCGATATCCCGGTAATTAAGGAGTTATTCTACGACCCTTCAGATCCCGTTGGAACCATCCAACAACAATTTGAAGCCTTTACACCCTATGTTTCGCTGTTTCAACTGAGCTTGGATAAACAAGGGGTTGAATGGAAGGATTTGAATAAGGAAACGGTCCTCAATCTGAGGCTTCTTTACGATTGGGCGAGTCAATTCCCTCTTCTACTCGGCATTCAGGTCCCACCGGACCAACTCCCACAATTGCTTACAGCACTTCCGCTTCAGGGGATTTGTGTCCAGGGAGGTGAGGAGGAGCAAGTAGGTTATAAATCGTTCGATGAACTGGATGCTTTCTTCGAAGCCATTGAGGAGGAAGAAGCATAGGGCACCTTACTTTTTCGTTGGTCCTGGCGCTGCCGGTTTCCTGGGGTGGTTTCCGGAAGAAAACGCCTGATCAGCAGCGGAATCAAAAATAAATCACTCAACAAAGCACTGATCAAAGTCAGGCTGATTAACAGACCGATAATCACGCTCGGGGGGTGAATGGAAAAGAGCATCACCATAAACCCGAAAAACAGAATAATGGATGTAAGCACGATCGCTTTTCCTGTTTCGGTAAATGTGATTTGTAACGCCTCCTCCTGACTCATACCTTTATTTAATGCCAGCTTGTATTTACTCAAAAAGTGGATTGTATCGTCAACAGCGATACCAAAGATGACAGCAAAGACAATGGAAATGCCGGCTTCTAATTCAATGCCCAAGAACCCTAGAAGCGCACCGGCCAGAATAAGTGGAAAAAGATTGGGAACCAACGAGATCAATAACATCCGGATATCCCGAAACAATAAAGCCATTAATAGGCTGACAATCAAGATCGCAAACCCAAGTCCAAGCAGCAGGTCTCGCCGGACATAAGCCGCATTTTTGTCAATAATCAATCCGGTACCGGTGCGAGCCACCTTTATGATGTTGGTATCCACATTGGATTGCATCCAGTTGTCAAATCGGTTATTAACAGCCTTGATGCTATCTGCTCCGATATCAAAAACTCGACTGGTAATACGGGCTTTCGATAGATCCTTGCTTACCAATACGTTTGCCTGGGTTTGAGGGAATCGCGCAGCCAAAGCTTTAAACCGATTAAAGGTAGCCTCTTCCTCTGGTAAACGATAGCTGGCTTCCCTATTCCCAGAATACATCTGATTCATGCTTTTATAAAGCATTGAAATGGATCCAATCGCTTTCAAATTAGGTTCGGAGTGCAGATATTGTTCAATCGATTCAATTTCCCGAACCACCTCAAAGTCCGTTACCTTCCGGTCATCCTGCGCATATACCGCAAACTCTACTGGTCTGAATCCGGTCAGGTGCTGTTCAAAAAATAGAAAGTCCTCGGTGATCTTCTCCCCGATCGGCATATTCTTGATGATGCTGTAGTTGGTCGTAATCCGGGATATCCCCCATAGACTAAGGGCTAAAAGTAAAAATCCGCCGAGTGCAATTTGTCTGGGATAGTTTAGCGTGAGGCGATAAGTTCCTAGCAACAGGCCTTCCCATTTTATGCCCTTTCCAAGTCGCATGATCTGGTGGGTCTTAAACCAACTTAGAACAGCAGTTGTAAAGAGAATTACAGTTACATAAGCAATGAGCACGCCCACCGCTGAGTTAATTCCAAAATCTCGAATGGGTTGGATACGGCTGGTGGTCAGAGAAGCAAAGCCTACCGCTGTGGTTAAAGAGGTTAAAAGAGTAGCAAGTCCGATTTCCTTTATTGACGTACGAATTGCATTGCGCCGACTTTCCCCTTTCTGGAGTTCATCCACATATTTGCTCATGATATGGATGACATCACTGGTACCCACAATAATCATGAGAACAGGATATAATGCCGCCATTGCATTTAACTCTCTTCCGGCAATTCCCAAAAAACCAATAAAGAGCAGCATCCCCAACCCTATAGATACCAGGGCAACCATCACTCCGATCGGCTTACGAAAGATGAGAAAGAGAATCAAGCTTACCAGAATGGAGGCTACACCTGCAGACACGATAATTTCCCGTTGTTGCATACGCACCAACTCTTTTTGAAAATAGGGCCTCCCGAGAAAATGATATTCCTTGAATCCAAAATCTGCCACCTGCTGCTGCAGCTCCCCCATCAATTCTTTGGACTGGTCTAAATCAATGCTATTGATTGTTTTTAAATAGATGACCAGCGTGTTTCCATCCTGGGATATCAAATTGTAAACCAACCGTTCGTCTTGTAGCACTTTTTGCCGGTCTTCGGCATAACGCTGAGGCTGATTCAAATGGATAGCAGGTATGCTGGTAAACCCAAATGGGGTTTTTACAGGATAAGCAAATTGGGTTAGGGACTGGACTTTGGCAATATGGGGAAGGTTGCGGCAAGCCAGGCTAAACTGATGTACCTGATTGAGAAAAACAGAATCAAAAACCCCCTCCGGACGATGCAACGCAACCAATAAAAAGTTATCATCTGACTCAAATTCGGCAATAAACTCCCGAAATACTTCCAAGTCCGGGTCGCCTTGTGGGAAGAACTGCTCAAAATCAAATGTAAATTGCAAGCGTGGCACCTGCAGTACACTGATGACTGCCAGTATACCGAATCCAAGTAATACCGACCAACGAAATCCTGAAGTCATACCTTATTGTTGAATCGTTAAGGAAACGATTGAAAACCGGTTTGGTTCCTATTAAGTATGCAGTCCTCTTTTGTACATTAATATTCCAGTCAACTACCTTTGCTCCTAATTGTATTTTCCTATTTTTCTTGAGCAATTACTCCTATGGGGCTTTCGCCGGATCTAAGTCCATTTTACGAATCCACTGAAATCGAAGCGGGATGTGACGAAGCGGGGAGAGGCTGTTTGGCCGGACCGGTTGTTGCAGCAGCTGTCATACTACCCAAGCATTTTGCCGATGAGACCTTACGTGATTCAAAGAAGCTGTCTCCACTCCAGCGGCTAGCATTAAGGGAACGAATTGAACGAGAGGCCATTTGTTGGGGCGTGGGAAGCCTTTCACCTGCAGAAATTGATCAGCATAATATTTTGAAAGCTTCTTTCCTGGCTATGCACCGTGCACTAGACCAACTAACGACTTTACCCACCTCGCTTTTAATTGATGGCAACCGGTTTTTACCCTACAAAGCTATTCCGCATCACTGTATGGTCAAAGGAGATGATCGCTTCTTAGCCATTGCCGCTGCTTCTATTCTGGCAAAGACTTATCGGGACGAGATGATGAAAACTCTGCATCAACAATACCCACAATTCTGCTGGGATCAAAATAAGGGTTATCCTACCAAAGGTCATCGGGAAGCTATACGAAAGTATGGTCCTAGTCCCCATCACCGAAAAAGCTTCCAATTACTTCCCCGGCCTGAGCAAGGGAAATTCCCAGGTTTCAAATAGTTGTTATTGAAGAAAGGGGTTCGACTGGCGCTCAGCTCCGACAGTGGTAGCTGGCCCGTGGCCTGGATAGACAATCACGTCATCCTCCAGGGACAAAAACTCCCTCTCGATGCTTTGAATCAACGTTTGGTGATCTCCTCCTGGAAGGTCCGTTCTACCAATACTCCCTTGAAAAAGGACGTCGCCTCCAATCACATAGCCTCCGGCTTGATCATAAAAACTGACGCTGCCCGGAGAATGGCCTGGAGTGAAGAGAATCTCCAGTGTAATTTCTCCAATCTGAATTTGCCCGCCTACCTCCAAGAAAATTTCAGGCTCAACAGATTCTATCGGGTCGAATGGGATACCAAATAGCTGAGCGGATACCGGAGCAGACTTTAGCACCGCCATTTCGTCCGGATGAATGGCTAATGGAAGGCCGTAAGTCTGTGCAACAAAACCATTTCCCAGAATATGGTCAATGTGGCAATGGGTATTAATCAGCCATTCCGGACGGAGCTGCTGATCGCTAATGAATGTGATTAACTGATCCTTTTCCGCCGGATTGGAGCACCCCGGGTCGAAGATTGCACATGTATTATTGTCGGCTACTACCAAATAGGTATTTTCCTGGAAGGGATTAAAGGTCAGGGTAACAACACGAGCCATTCTTAAGCCGTTTGCCATTGGAAAGCGTGGAGAAAATAGATTATTTTACAAATGCTTCACTAGAAATGAGGTCGGCATCATAAAACTTGTCGGCTAAAAATATGTCTTTTCTGATAAAGGGCTTTTTCGCATGCAATATAGGTTTTTACATATCCTTGGCACCGTGTGCCTTTTCCTCTCGCTGACCACAGTTTCCGGGCAAGGAACGGAGGTTACTTTTGGCAAAAACCGGGTCCAATTTCATCGGGACTTCGACGAATGGGTCCAGTACGAGAGCGATAATTTCATCACCTACTGGTATGGAGAAGCCCGCAATATCGGCCAGGCTACGGTTCAGCTGGCCGAATACGATTTCGCAGAGATTCAAGCGCTGCTAGAACATCGGATCAATCAAAAAATGGAAATCCTGGTCTATACAGACCTTACCGATATTAAGCAAAGCAACATTGGGAATGAGGACGTTTTTACCAATACCGGTGGGAAAACCAAGATCGTAGGAAACAAGGTCTTTGTCTATTACAACGGAGACCACAACGCACTCCGGAAACAAGTCAGAGAAGGCATTGCGACAGTGTACATGGAGTCCATGTTATTTGGCTCCAATCTCCAGGAAATCGTTCAGAACGCGGTTATGCTGAACCTCCCTGAATGGTTCAAGGAAGGATTGATCGCCTATGCCGGAGAACCCTGGAATACCCGTCAGGATGATGAACTTCGCGATCAACTTTTTTATAAGAAATACAAGGACTTCAAGCGATTTTCCCAAGAGCACCCCCGGTTGGCCGGTCAGTCGATGTGGTATTACATTAGCGAAGTCTACGGGAAGGCTACCGTCTCCAATCTGCTTTACTTAACCCGTATTAACCGGAGTATTGAAAGTGGGTTCTTGTATGTCCTTGGGCGCCCTTATGAAATGATTGTGAACGAATGGACACTTTACTTCAAGGAACGCTACGGTGCAGAAAACCAGGTAAGGGAATATCCAGCTGCCGGACAGGTAGAGTTTAAAAACAAGCACATGTTGCCGCTAACCAATATTCGGATTAGCCCGGATGGGCAGCGGATTGCCTATGTGCTCAATGAGATTGGCCGGTATCGAGTAATCGTTCAAGAACTCAATAACCCAAAGAAGAAAAAGGAAGTTCTCCTGAGAAAAGGCAATAAAAACCCCTTTCAGGCTACCGATTATGCGTATCCCTTGTTGGCATTTGACCCTACCGGCCAGGAACTGGCTATTATGTATGAGCACCGGGATCGGGTACGGCTGCTTCGGACCAACATGCAAACCGGAAAGTCAACTACAGAATTGCTAGGTGTGCAATATCAACGGGTCTATTCGATAGACTACATGACCCCAAACAATCTATTGCTATCGGCGTCGTCCAGAGGTATTTCCGACCTTTATGTTTATTTTCTGAATACCAGGCAGGGGCAACGGATCACTAACGATATCTGGGATGACCTGGATGCAACCTACGTTCGGATTGGAGACCGGAGGGGCATCCTTTTTTCCTCGAATCGTCCCGATAGCTTGATGGAAAATGTCCGGATGGATACCATCCTCCCGATCGGAGACTTTAACTTGTTCTTTTACGACATGGACAAAGGAGAACGCGAACTGGTCCAAATTACCAAAACCCCCTTGGCAAACGAACGGAACCCCATTGCCCTTAGTGATGAATATTTTGGATACCTGAGCGATCGGAGCGGAGTGTTCAATAGGGAAGCGGGCAGGCTCGAAGACTATATCCATCACTATGAACAGGTGGTTACATTAGTCGATGGAGAAGCCATTCGACTGCATATCGATTCCACCTTGCAGGATATTGATTCTACCCTGATTGACACCATAACGATAGAGCCGATCTATAAAACGAGGGCTGTAATTCACAACCAAACGAACTATCGCCAGAATATTCGCCATCAGCACAGTTCGGTTCGATCTTCCAAAGTGGTTGAGGTTTTCCAAAATGGATTGGAACCTCAAATATTTGTAAGTCGTATGGACCCTGAGTTTTCCAAACCCGCTCCGGCAACGGAATTCATGCAACGGCTACGCCAATCCTTCTCAGGAACCGGTCCCTTCCAGAAAGCCAACTTGAATCCGGGCGGTTTTTACCAACAAGGGAGGTTACAGCCTCAACCAAATCGCCCCCAGACAGATGAAACTAAGGATATCCCTGAAGAAGCTCCTATTTTTCAGGTCCCCGAAGACTCCAAATCCAAGCCCGACAGTACTATAGATATTGATAATTACCTCTTCCAATCCGAATTTGACACCAATGAATCTGCTCCTCAAACGACAGTGGCGCCTGCTCCTGAAAAAAAGGACCCCAATGCGCCCGCATCGGAGAGAACAGAAATTCAGGTCCTTCCACAGTCAGATGTACCAGCAGAGCAGGAAACGGTATCGGATCGCAAGGTATACCGATTCAGGCCTGGCAGGATTATACCCTACCGCCTGAAATTTAGAACAGATTTCGTCAATGTTTCCCTGGACAATAGTGTATTGTTTGAAGGATTAAACACCTTTTCTGCCGGCCAGGATAATTTCGGAGTACCTCCGGCAGGGATCTTGATAAAAGGAAATTTCAAGGACCTGCTGGAAGACCATGAATTTGAAATTGGGGCTCGGATTCCAACCACTTTTGATGGATCAGAGTACTTCTTCATATACAAGAATAAGAAACACCGTTTCGACCATCAGATTAATTTCTATCGGAGAAGCCAGCGCCTCAATCAACCCAGTGGCAACGGAATTCCACAACGAGCCAAGCAACGTATTTTGCTAGGTCAATATGAGGTGCGTTACCCGCTGGATATTTTCAGGAGTTTCCGAGGAAGGCTCACGCTAAGGGACGATCGCATTACTCAACAAGCATCAGATTCCATCAACCTTCAAGTCCCTACTGATAACCAACAACGCGTTGGCTTGCGTTTGGAATATGTATTTGACAACACGCTTCAAAGAAGTATCAATATCCTGAACGGAACACGCTACAAGGTATATGCAGAAGTGTACAAACGCTTTGATCTGGAAATTCTGGACGGCTTCAGCTTTGATTTTGGGGAAGGGTTTATGACGATAATCGGACTTGATTTCCGGCATTATGAACGCTTACTCAAACATTCTGTGATAGCCCTGAGGCTTTCCGGCGCCACTACTTTTGGCTCGGAACGGATCTTGTATTATTTGGGGGGGGTAAACAATTGGTTGTTCGCCGATTTCGATCAATCCTTAGCAACACCTCCAGGAAACTTTGCTTTTGAAGCCCTGGCAGCTCCTGTCCGAGGATTCCCCTATCGAGCCCGAAACGGAGGCAGCTATGCCTTGTTTAATGCAGAAGTCCGGGTTCCGGTGTTTCAATACATTTCTCAGCGGATTCGGTCAGCCTTCATCCGCAACTTCCAGATTATTGGGTTTTTCGATGCGGGTACTGCGTGGGAGGGAGCTTCGCCATTTAGCGACGACAATCCACTCAATATTACCAATGTCGGAGATGGTCCTGTTCGATTACGCGTGAAATTTTTCAGGGACCCAATTATTGCAGGCTACGGATTTGGGGTCCGCACTACTCTTTTTGGATATTTTTTCCGAATGGATTATGCCTGGGGGGTGGAGACCCGAGAAGTGTTAAGCCCACGTTTTCACTTTTCCCTGGGGACCGATTTCTAAACGGTATTTCCTTCTCCCATTTTTTCAGCATTCTCGGCAACCTGGAGTGCTTCAATTACGGGTTCTAGATCGCCATCTATCACTTGTTGTAAATTGAAATTTTTGGAATCACCTTCCAGCCGGTGATCTGTTACCCGGTTCTGGGGATAATTGTAGGTTCTGATTTTGTCGGACCGATCCCCTGACCCGACTAGTGAACGGCGCTTGGCGGCTTGTTTGGATTCGTGTTGTTCTTGCTGGAAGGAAAAAATCTTTTGATAAAGGCGCTGCAGGGCAATCTCCCGGTTTTTAATCTGTGATCTCCCGTCTGTACTTTCAGCTACTATCCCTGTTGGGATATGTGTAAATCGAACTCCAGACTCCGTTTTGTTCACGTGCTGACCACCGGCTCCGCTCGACCGGAAGGTATCAACTTTCAAGTCCGCCTTATTAATGTTGACATCTTCCATTTCAAGTTTGGGCATCACGGCAACCGTGGCAGCTGAAGTGTGGACCCTCCCTTGTGATTCCGTTTTCGGAACCCGTTGCACCCGATGGGCTCCGGACTCAAACTTTACCCTACCATATACATCTGTACCGCTTACCTCGAGTACGATCTTACTGTATCCGCCAGCGGTTCCCTCATTTGCATCAACCACTTCAGTCGACCAACCCTGAGCCTCAAAATATTTACCGTACATACGGTAGAGGTCACCTGCAAAGATGCCAGCTTCATCACCGCCTGCACCCGCTCGAATTTCAAAAATGACGTCCTTTTCATCTTCCGGATCTTTTGGAATGAGTAGAATTTTGATCTTTTCCTCTAACTCCTCCCGCCGGGGCTCTAACTGCTCAATCTCTTCTGAGGCCATAGCTTTCATGTCTGGATCGGCTTCCCCGAGCATTTCTTTTGCTGTCTCCAAATTGGACAGCAGATTTTTGTACTCCAGATAGATATCTACAACTTTCTTTAGCGATTTATACTCCTTACTCACCTTCGTGTAGCGATCCATATCCGCCATGATCTCGGGATCTGCCATTTGATTTTCCAAGTCGAGATAGCGATTATGAATTACCTCCAATTTTTCAATCATACCAATTTATATCGTTGATCCTGCCAAAATGAAGGGCCTTGGGAGCAAAAAGCATTACGGCTTTTCTCCATTTTCTAAGGTGAATAAGCCCTTTCATTACCTACATTATGTAACAGCCCTTATTTCGATTAGCATACAAAGGTAGGCAAAACACATTTTAGATGAATAGGCCAGGCGTAGTACGTTTTGCTAATTTTATTGGATGGATGAACCGATTTTGTTGCATTTGGAGACCTCCTCAGAAAGAGGTTCTGTCGCCATCAGCAAGGCCAATACACTATTATCCTACCAGGAAATGGAAGCCGCTTACCAGCATGCGGCCCAGATCAATGGGCTAATAATGGAGTGCATGAAAGCTGTTAACTTACAGTTTGAGCACCTGGATGGCATTTCAGTGGGTAGTGGACCGGGTTCGTATACCGCCTTAAGAGTAGGTGCCTCAACAGCAAAGGGAATTGCCTATAGCCTTGATATTCCATTAATTGTGATTCCTACCCTATTTGGGTTAGCACACCGGATGGCAGTACAGGCAGAGAAAACACCAGAGGCTGTATTGGTACCGATGCTCGATGCAAGGCGAAACGATGTGTATACAGCCACCTTCGATAGCCAATTGAAAGAGATTCGAAAACCTGAGATGATCACGCTATCCGACAACTATTTGGATGGTTTAGGAAATAAGAAAATCTGGGTTGCCGGGAGCGGTTCTACAAAAGCCCTTCAGCTTTTAGATAGGCCCATTATCGACTTGGAAATACAAGTATCTGCCAAGTGGCATATAGTTCCTGCGATGCAACTTTGGACATCCAAATCCTATACTGATCCCGCCTATTTCTCACCTAATTATATCACTGCTCCCAATATCACCCAGCCCAAAAAGAGGCTGTGAATATTGGGTCGGCAATAAATGAGGACTTTTCTAAGATAATTTTTTTAATTTTGTACTCCTATCCGAGATCAAGACCTTTAGCAAACCCATTAAACCCTCAACCCATTTCCCCTAATTGACGCACAATTAGGGGTGATCTTTCTTTAGTTAAACACGAAACGAACTTTGTTAATGGGCAAACAGAAAAAGATCTCCGTCCCCTTAAAAGAAGACGGCATCCAATTAAACTACGATGAACTCCGGAGAGCAGTTTTGGTGCTAAGAGCCATTAATCACAAACTCCGCCAACGTATCATTGATCTGTTAGAAGAGTCCGATAGCCTCACAGTCACTGATATTTACATTAAGCTCCGCCTTGAACAGTCTGTTGCCTCTCAACACTTGGCTATCTTACGCAGAGCCGGTGTGGTCCAGACTCGTCGTGACGGTAAATTTATCCATTATTCCTTAGATCGCGACCGCCTTCAACTCATCTCGGAATTGGTTGAACAATTAAACCTTTCCTAGCGTCAGACCTTCCGATCTACCTCTTGTAAGCACCTTTCCCAGCATTTTTCGTAGATTATCTTTGTCTTTAATTGGACTTAAATCTTGAAAAAGATTAAGAAAAGATATATCTATCGAGAAGGCTTCTTTGAATTGAACTACTATGCAGAAAACAGAAATTCGTATCAGCGTGAATCAGGAGCAGCTTTCATCTGCTGCAGAACTCCTTCGAGCACTAGCTCATCCTCTGCGGCTCAAAATTATTGGTTTCATCGATAAAAATGATTCCATACACGTAAATAAGATTTACAATTCATTGAAATTGGAACAATCGATCACTTCCCAACACCTTCGTATACTCCGAATAGCGGATGTTGTACGTACTCAGCGGGAAGGAAAATTTATCTTTTACAGCTTGAATTATGACCGCCTCGGAAATACGATTAAAGCTATCCGGTCATACTTGAAGAAAATCGAAGATTGATCTTGCTGAAAAAATAGGTTTCGGCATCAAATCTAAGAGCGTATTGAGTTTTGGCTTTTGGAGGGAATGACACCAAATTTAGTTACATGACGACCCTTCGGGTGTCAGCATGCAAGCATCTGTACAAGGCACCTTAAAGGCGTATAGCCAAAGCTGTGCAACCGAAAAGAAACGCAGGACAGGACAAAATCTGGCAAGTACAGCTCAAAGCTTCAAATCTCAACATGCTCTGATCCTCAAGAAGGATCTTGGTCTTGAAATTGATCGCCAGGTTCTGAGCTTAACTTTGTTTGGGCTGCCGATGAAGCATCTGTACTCTCTGAAGATTTTCCCATTTCATCAGGAGGTGCTGCGGTATCTACTTCTTTTTTCTCTTTCCAGCCCGATGTAGAATGAAAAAAGAGAATCATGATAACCCCCATGGTTATAGACAAGTCTGCCAAGTTAAAAACAGGCTTAAAAAATTGGACATATTGCCCTCCGGCAAACGGTATCCAAGAAGGCAGCACACCGGCCCAAACCGGCATATAAAACATGTCCACCACCTTCCCGTAAAAGAAGCTTGCGTATCCTCCTTCGGGTGGAAACAGTTGAGCAATGCCGCCATGTACACCCGAGGCTGAAAAGATAACGCCGTAAAATGCGCTGTCGATAATATTCCCCAAGGCCCCGGCCAAAATGAATGCGAAACTACTAATCAAGCTGAACGGAGCCCTTGTTTTCAGAAGAACGGTAAGGTAATAGGTAAGCAACAAAACCGCCAGCAATCGGAACAAGCTAAGCGCTAATTTACCGTTGGAGCCACCAAACTGTAGGCCAAATGCCATTCCGTTGTTCTCTACAAAATGAATGCGAAGCCAATTCAGCCCGAGCAAATGAAACTCCTCCCCATACGCCATATGCGTTTTTACCCAAACTTTGATGGCCTGATCCAGGATCAGCACAATAGCTATGAGGAGTAAAGTTTTATTTCGAACGCTCAACAGTTGGAATTCCTAAGATTGAATTATAGCGCCTTGGGATACAGGCTGAAATAGTGAATTATCAAATGCGCCCATGGAAGCATTTGAATAACACTCCAAATAACAACTTTCAGAATGGAATGTTATTTTACCCGTTTTCTATTTTGCTTGGCTTCAATACTCAATGTGGCATGAGGAACAGCCATGAGTCTTTCTTTTGCAATCAGCTTGCCAGTTTCTCTACAAATACCATATACCTTATTCTCAATCCTTAGAAGGGCATTTTCCAGGTGTTGAATGTGCTTGCGTTGGCGGCTAGCCATAGAGGTGAGTCGCTCATTTTCAGCAGTCCCGGTACCATCATCCAGACCCCGAATCTTGGCATCCGGATTGTCAGCAAGCTCTTCTAATTGATTCAGGTAAAAGTTGAGCTGGGCCCTAGCTTCATCCAATTTATTATTGATCAAAACCCTAAATTCTTCCAATTCAGGATCGGTATATCTTGTTTTTACCTCTTTCCCATTCATGACAGTTCTCCTTTTTGATTTCTGTAAAATAGGTAATTAGGCGAGTTTAATTTTACCATTTACTGAATGCGAAAATAATAATTCTATTAAATGGGGGTAATGGAAATATCTTTTTAATCATCCACCTTTGCCAGTTCCTTGTCAATATTTTTTTTCCGATCGTAAAAAAGAAACAATAGAACAGGCAAAAGTGTCAGATCGAAAAAGGCCGCCAAGAAGAGGGTAACAGCCACTAAACCACCTAGATAAAAGGTCCCCAAAAAGTTTGAAAAGGTGAGCGTTAGAAAGCCACATAACAGGATAATGGTAGTCAAGGCGATCGCCTTTCCAGTAGATACGATCGTGTGTCTCAGGGCTAAAGTCACAGATGATCTTGCTTGCATTTCTCTTTGAAACCGGGAAAGGAAGTGAATGGAATCATCTACCGCAATTCCGAAGGAAAGAATGAAGATAATTGAAGTAGAAATTTTAAGATCGATGCCGTAAAAACCCATAACTCCTGCTATCACGATCAATGGGAGCAAGTTTGGAATCAGCGATAACAAACCCAACCGGACAGATCCCAAAACAATTGCAAAAAGAATTCCGACCAAAGCAATAGCGACCGATAATCCCCACAGGACATTCTTTGCCAGGTAACTATTATTTAGATCAAGTAAATGAGGGGTACCAGTAACGTGGACTTGGAAAGGAGTATTTGTCAATTCCTTTTTGACCCACTCCATCAATGCCTGGTTGCGCATGGAAAAAACTGCGCTGCCTTCATCTTTAGTTAGTCCACTGATTCGCATCCATGGCTTCTTTTCCGAGGATACATATTTACCCCAAATATCCTGGCCCGTTTCCTGTTTAAACCTATCGATCAAGTTCGTGACATCTTCCTGCGAACTTGGTAAGCTATAAAAATCAGGATCTCCTCCCTTGGAGACTTGATTGGCCTGTTTCAAGATTTCTACTGGGGAAATCAGACTCCCAACCCCATAGGTAGCTAATAGAAAGCTATCCAATCGTTCAATCTGCCGCAATACTTTTAATTGTAACAGGTCGGCATTCTCTTGTTTGGCTACCAAGGCAATTTCCATACCTCTTGCGCCGGAAAAATGACTTTCGAAAAAATGGAATGCCTGCCTTCTGGGATGATCTGGCTTTAAGTCTTCCAGTAAATAATTGTTCACCTTCAATTGGGTGATCCCGATTGGACTAACCAATAGTACCAAGACCGATATCACAATAACCAATTGCCTATTATTCATGACCCAGGAAAGCCATTGCAACAGCAGTCGGTTCCACCAGGCCGAACGATCGGAAAAACCCTTAAACACCTCACCATATAATACAAGAATTGCCGGTATTAAAGTGTAGGTAAGTAAAAGGGCAAAAAACAAACCAACGGTTGTCACCCATCCCACTTCGATCAAGGGTATAAAAGTGGAAGTAGTCAAAGTAAGAAACCCGACGGCAGTAGTCATCGTAGTCAGCAAAGTAGCTGTACCCACTTCCTTTACTGCCTTTTTGAGTGCCTGGCTCAGCCCCAGGCCTGCTTTGCGATAAAGCTGAAAATGGGTAACTAAGTGGATGGCATCTGCAACACCAATGACCAGGAGCACTGTAGGTATAATATTGGAGATCAGATCAAATGGCTTTCCGGACACCGCCATCAAGCCAATCGTCCATAAAACGGATAATCCGACCACAATAAGGGGAAGAGCTACGCCCAGCAAAGTTCGATAAGCCCAAAAAAGCAGAATAAATACAGCTAGTATAGAAGTTCCGGTGAATAGGACCGTTTCGAATTGCAGCGTCCGAATGAATGTAGTTTGCCCAAAGCATTTGCCAGCTATTTCAGCATGATCCACCTCCATTTCGTCAACCAATTGCTGAACTTCCGTAGAAAGGTCAGCGCAAAATTCATCCGAATCAGCAGCTTTGTGCCACAATTGAAGGAGAACCGCCTTGCGATCCTCACTGAAAAAGGATTTAATCCACCCTTTTTGCTGGAAGAAAAACAAGCTGTCGGAACGATACCGCTCTGGGTTATTTAGATGAAAAAATGGCGTGGATAGCACCCGTGGACCAAAGGGATTCGGATTGCGCCTTTGAAATCGGAATTGGGTAGGATTAATGACGCGTTCTGTCTGAGGAAGCTTCTCCAGCCTAGTTGTTAACTGGTTAAGTTGATGAAGGAAACTGGAGTCAAATACACCTTGCGCTGGTCGAAAACCGATCAGGATGTAATCATTGTCAACGCCAAACCGATCCTGAAATTGATAGAAAAACTCAGTATCTGGATCACCAATTGGAAGGAACCGTTCCAGGTCATAGTCGAAGTACAGTGCCCGGGTTTGCCAAAGCCAAAAAACGCTGATTAGAATGGTAAAGAAAATTCCCCAACGACTAAATCGTTTAAATCGATCCATCATATTGATCAACAGCCGGCCAAACAAATGCCTGAAAACGACCATGGTGACTCTTGGAAACAGGTAGGGTTCGATGAGTGTTTCGAAACCTTGCGGACAAAGCTCCACTTTGTAGTTTTTCCAAAATGTATTCCCCGCTTGAGATCACAACCTTAGCATCCCAAAAATCAATTAGACTTACCGTATCCTGTACCCCTTTCTCACAACAGTATACGTGTATAAACTCAGGAGTCTGAAGCATTCGAAAAGCATAGGTACCTCGCGTGCCTATAACATACATGGAGTCCATGTAAACCTGATAGGCTTTAGGCCGATGCAGACGTTGGCAGCCTGCCCGACGCTCTAGCTTGTAGGCACTTTCTTTAGCTGCCCATAGCACCCATTTATTCACCATCTGCCCCTTGATACTCTGAAATTGCTCCCATTCCAATGGATGTAAAACCTTCTCCCAAAACCGCGTTTCACTAGCTCGGGAATTCGATTCCGCCAATCGGAGATCAACAATATCATTGCCGATCAATTGGAGCTGATTTTACCTTCGATGATATCCAAGGCTGCCCCAACAGTCAACATTTTCTCAGCAGACTTGTCATCGATTTCGATGTTAAAGGCATCTTCGACATCTAATATGATATCTACCAGGTTGGCAGAGTTGATGCCGAGATCATCCAACAAATCGGTTTCCTCTGTTAGGCTTTTGAAAGCAACCTGATTCTGAACGTAGGGTTGGATAATCTGTTGGAGGGTAGTTGTTAATTCTTTCCGTTCCATCCTAAGTCTGAAAATTTTTAAAAATGAGCACACTATTTACATCTCCAAAACCAAAGCTAGCTTTCGCAAGGTACTCTATATCAGGCACTGAAAGGCTTTGCCGAGGTATCCGGTCCGGATGCACGAGGGATTCAATTTGAGGATGGAGGTCTTCACAATTGAGCGAAGGATGCACAAAACGATGCATTAACTGAAGTACTGCAGCGACAGATTCTATGGCCCCAGCGCCGCTAAGGCAATGGCCCACCATAGATTTCAGCGAGTTAATTAATGGAAAATCTTGCCCACATCTGTTTAGGGCACTGACCCAGGAATCTATTTCAATGACATCTCCTCTAGTGGCAGTGAGGTGCCCGGAAATCACACCGATCTGATCAACTTCGATTTTGGATTCGTTTAGCGCTCCCCGAATACACCGCTCTATTCCATCTGGGTTTGGGGCAGTCATACTCCCTCCATTTCTTTGACCTCCAGAATTTGTGTACCCGCCAACTAATTCTGCATAGATGACAGCCCCTCGTTTTTGAGCTGCCTCCAGTGATTCCAGTATAAATGCCCCGGCACCGCTGCCCGGTACAAAGCCTGAAGCTGTAGCGCTCATAGGCCTTGAACCCTGCTCAGGATGATCATTGAATCTTCGGGTAAGAACCCGCATAGCGTCAAAGCCCCCCCAAATGTAGGGTCCATCTGTATCGCAAGACCCGCAAAGCATCCGTTCAGCTTTACCCGTTCTTATATGCTCGCTGGCCAGACGCAATGCTTCAGTACCTGTGCTGCATGCGGATGCATTGGCGACAACCCAATTTCCCAATCCGAAGCGTCCACCTAGGTAAGCACTTGGACCACTAGCCATGGTTTGAGTGACCGTATGGCTACCCATGCGCTTTACCTTGTTACTGTCAATCAAATAAACGCCATCCCGGATAGGCCGTACGCCGGATAATCCAACTCCAAAAATGCAACCTGTATCCCAATCAGGGGTGTTGTCTTTCTGCTTTTCCAGACCGGCATCAGCCCAAGCTTCCTCCGCAGCTATTATCCCATAAAGCAGGTTGTGTGCTGTCAATTGGCGAAGCTCAAGCTCAGAAAAATAACGGGCTTTCAACTCATCCGTTAACATCGGCGCCCCACCAATGCAACATCCGAAATGCTTTTCTTCCAACTCCGGAAAATACCGAATACCGGATTTCCCAGATTGAATGGCTTCCAAAAAAGCCGGAATCCCAATGGCATTCGGAGCAACAACCCCCATTCCTGTCACCACCACTCTTCTGGTCATACGTGATGGTTACTGTCACGCAAAATCATTCCTGCCAAGGTTCCCCGGCACGCGATTTCACCCAAGGTGTTTGTCATTTCTGCGCTCACTTTAAGCTTACCTAATCTCAGGTAATGCTTTTTTGCCAGAACCTCCACCCGTTCACCAGGTAGGACAGGCTGCAGGAACTCTACCTGAGAATGCGTAAAGGCAAATCTTCGCACATTTCTGGTCTTGTGGGTTCCGGTGAGAAAGATTCCCCAGGCAGCCAATCCGATCTGGGCCATACATTCAGTGAGGATTACCCCCGGAGTAACTGGAATACCTGGAAAATGGCCCTTGTAAAAGAACTCGTCCTCCCGAAAAGTGTAAGTTCCCAGGATATGGTCAGGAGTCATTTCCAAGATCTTGTCTACAAATCGAAAGGGCGCTGCATATGGAAGTAGATCCACACACAGCTGCAAATCGGCTGTTGATGTTTGGTCCATGAACTAAACATTTTTTTCTCCGCCATCCACCGGCAAAATAGCACCGTTTACCCAGGCGGCTTCATCCCTGCAAAGTAAGTAGATAAAATCAGCAACATCTTCCGGGCGAGTCAGCCGACCCAGCGGATTTCGTTCCTGAGATTGCTTTTTTAGTAGTTCCTGATCGGGTATCATAGCCAACGAAGGGGTAGGGGTCACTCCAGCCTGTATCAAGTTGCTTCGAATGCCATAATAACCAAATTCAGCCGCAATGGAGCGAGACATGGATTCCAAGGCTGCCTTCGCTGCCCCCACTTGGGCATAATGAGGCCAAGTCCTGTAGCTACCTTCGCTGGTAAGACCAAGACATCGACTATCCGCTGCGAAAAATCCTCGACTGAAAAGCGCTTTTATCCAGTGATAGTAACTTAGGGCCATAGCTTCAAAAGTAAGCGCAAAATCGTCAGGCCGAGCCAGAGTTTGGTCTTTTTGGAGAGAAGCAGGAGAGAGTCGTTTCAGGTTTCCTCTAGAAATACTATGGAGAAATAAGCGCACTTTGCCATTTTGGCCTAAAGCAGGCATCAATTCATCCAGGATTTCAACCTGCCGCTCCTGGCGAAGTGCATCCCGGTTAAAAGTGATCAGTTGGACTCCAGTGGACTTTAAGCAATCCCATTCTTTTTCCAACTCTGGTAACCGCTGCCTTCGGTCCCGATGCACAATGCACAAATGCATCCCTTCACTTGCCAATTTATGGGCTGTTGCTAAGCCAATACCGCTGGAGCCACCCAAAATAACTGCCCAGTAATTTTTTTCTTGGAAGGTACCCATATCAAGACCAATTTAGGAGGATACGCTGTGCCGAAAAACCGGGGCCAAAACTCAACATCATACCCTTATCGCCACGGTTTACTTTTCCGTTATTCATCAAAAAGTCCAGCACATACAGTACGGTCGCACTGGACATATTACCATAGCGTCGAAATATTTCCTTGGTCCCGTCAATATTTTTCCCACGTGGGGCCAACATCTCCTCTACCAAACGCATAATCTTTTTACCACCAGGATGAAATACAAAATGGTCAATTTGGTCCAGATCGGTTCCGTGACCCTCCAGAAATTCATCCAGCACTTCCGGCATGTGGGCTGCAATTGTTTCTGGAACTTGTGGATCCAGCACCATTCTGAAGCCCGAATCAACTACTTTATACCCCATCATATGGATAGCATCGTAAAAATGATACATTCCTGATGGCCCAAGTGCTGGTCCTAGATTTTCTGAGTCAGGCCCTATGATTGCACAAGCGACACCATCTCCAAACAGGGCTGTGCTCACGATGTTGGCCATGCTATAATCATTCGCCTGAAAAGTGCAAGAAGGGAACTCGGCGGCAATAACCGCTGCTGTTTTGCCAGGCTGGGCCTCCAAAAGCTGTTTGGCATAGATCAACGCTGATACTCCTGCCGCACAACCCATCTCTGTGACTGGAAGACGGACCACATCCTGTCGCATCCGAAACTTATTAATCAAATAGGCATCAACGGAAGGGATCATGAAACCGGTACAACTTACCGTAATCAGGTAGTCTAGTTCAGACGGATCCAGCCCACTCTTGGCCAAGGCACCGCCCAAGGCCTCTTCCGACAAGGCAATAGCATGCTCAATATAGTGGTCGTTTCGAGCTTCAAAGCTATCGAATCGAATCATATCTTCCGGTGCTGTAACCGTGTAGCGTTGATCGACTTCAGCGTATTGAAAAATACGAAGCGCCTTTCGCCTCAGCCGGTCCGGCTGGTCCGACAACCATTGCTCTGCGTGCATGCAGGATTCAGCATTGGTTTTACGAAGCTCAGGCACTGCGATTGCCGTTGCAAGTATTTTATTGAGTGCACTCATGGTTTGAATTGAATAATAGCATTTGCCATCGAAAGGCCCATCGCCATTTCAGGTGATAATCCTTGCAATTGCAGGCTCGAAGATAGGATTCAAGATCACTCCTGCGAAAAGCTTTTCGAATGGAAAGCAAACCGTCGTGTCGTGCCATACCGGAAATCCTGAACAACCTGCTCCAAATCTGAAATAAAACAAATGCCATACGGTTGCGATGGAGGTCATTGATCAAGATACATTGTGTACTAGGCAACGAGAGTAGCTGCTGCAGTAAAGATATGATCTCCTCATCTGTAAAGTGATGCAGAAAAAGAGAACACAGGTAAATGTCTCCTTCGGGCAAATCCGGCACGTGTAAGGCCTCCGCTTTCTTGTAAGTGATTTCAGAGAAATTCTCGCTTTCCCTACAGGCATAGGTTAGCACATGCTCGTTTGCATCCACCCCAATCAACTCCACTTTCGAATCAAATTTGCGAAAATAGCGTGCCAGATATCGCAGAGTATCCCCGCCTCCACATCCCAGGTCCACGATTCGAAGAGGTCTATCCAGTTGATGTGGTGTTTGTTTTAGGTAGATTTTTAGTGCTTTCAGCACAATGAGATATCCTCCGAGCCACCGGTTGACCTTCTCTATCCCGTTTAGAGCTCCTTCAATCTCTACCCCTCCAAGATCCAGATCATCCATCAGCTCGGGGCGAGTATCTCTAGTTGGCAACCACTCACGCATATTCAGGTACGATTGGTTGAACGGGTTTACCATGCGTCAAGGTGATCAACTTCTGCGTAAGCCCCGGAAAATATGCCCCAAATCCAACGAGCTTATCCATGAGGAAGGGAATCCAGCACATTTGCTGTAACTGCCTGCCTACCCATAGCCGATTCGCAAAGGTGTTGCGCCAGTACCTTTGGTAAGCCTGGTGCAATTCTGTTTCTGAAATAGACCCGTTGAGGTAGGAAGCACCTAGGATAGCTGCCTGATAGCCGCCCTGAATCGCCATCGCCATACCGTTTCCGCAAAGCGGACTGATTAACCCTGCAGAATCCCCTGCATAGAGTACCCCGGATTCAACAGCAGGCCTGGGCGAGAAGGAAATATTTGAAATGGTAAGGGGCTTTGCCCATAATCTTTCTCCTCTGGTAAATAGGTCGGAAAGGGCTTGATTCCTGGATAAAACCTGTTTTTCCAATTGCTCTATAGAACCTGCTTTCCGCAACTGATCAGCATGAACCAAATAACAGACGTTCACCTTCCCATCCTCCACCTGGGATACCCCACAATACCCCTTAGGAAAATGGTGCAATTGGACCTCATTCGATGGCATTGCCCAATGCATATGGTACTTAACGCCCATCCAGGGACTCCTTCCCGGCATTTGCGGACGCATCTGCTTATCTAATACAGATCGTTTACCCTGGCAACCGATGACTAGCTTTGCAACTATGGAATCTCCTTTCTTGGTTTGCAATCTATACCCACCCGCCTCCGGCTGGATAGCCATTACCGACTCCTGGGTGCGAATAGCCACACCGAGTGCTTTGGCCTGAACAGCAAGAAAATGATCTAATGCATATCGACTTATGCTGAATGCCCCCAATGGGAGTGAAACTTGCAGTGCAACTCCAGAACAGGTCGTTACACTCAGCCGGTCGATGTAGACTGGATTTAAACGATGCGGAAAGAGACCTAAATGCTCAAGCAATGGCTTTACTTCTAAAGAAATATACTCGCCACATACTTTATGTCTGGGGTAATTTGACTGCTCTACCAGAATTACCCGAAACCCTTTTTTTGCTAACGTGATCGCGCAGGTCAGCCCCGCCAACCCTCCGCCAATAACGGCAACCTCGTTGTTCATGGAAGCAAGTTACAAGAAAGCTTTACTTCGACCGTATTTCCCAAGATGAAGCTTTTGGAGCCTACATTGAATTCGAGTCGGTTTAAAGAGAAACTTCCTTCGAGGTGAATTCCATTGCCTTGTGGTGTGACCGTGAAAGGAAATTCGATGTTTTTGGTTACCCCTTTGATCGTAAGCCTACCTGAAAAGAGATAGCCATTAGCATCTTGGCGAATGGACTCAGATCGGATTCGGATCACGGGAAAATGCTCCTGGTCAAAGTATTTTTCCTGCATTAGATGTTCATCCCGCTTGTTGATGCCTGTTTTCATGGAAGCCACAGCAACAGTCGCATCCAATTTAGATTGGCTGGGTTGCTCGGGATCAAAGGATCCCTTAACAGAAAGGTCTCCCAAATCGCCATCCACCCAAAATCCGGCATTCTTAATCCTGAATTCAACTTTCTCACTACCCGCCTCCAAAGTGGAGTAGACAGTAGACAATCCCGGGTAGCCCGGACCACTTGCTAACAGCATAAAAACAGTACTTAGTATCATATTCATATTCCAGGAACATCCATGAATAGACATTGTTGGAGCTGGAAAATAAAATCCGGCTTTGTGATTAACCTTTTTGAATAGCAGATTTATACACTGCCAATAGTTCGCTAAGCATCATAGCTGTAGCGCCCCACAACACTTTCCCTTGCAAATCAAAATAGGGTACGTTATTAAGGGCAATACCTTCACCTACCGTCATTTGAGTAATCTGGACTGCTCTGGGCTCCACGAATTTTAAAAAGGGAAATTCGAGGACCGATTTAACCTCTGATACTTGGGGTGTAAAAGCAGGAGCATAATCCAGCACACCCACAAATGGGTGAACCAAGAAATTGCTGACCGGAATATACAGCTCCGTCAAGCTCCCTAAAACCTGAATATCACCCTGGCGTACACCAATTTCTTCTTCTGTTTCCCTAAGCGCCGTATTCTCCATCTGACCATCTTCTTCTTCGAACCGACCTCCTGGAAATCCGATCTGACCTCTATGGCGATCCTTCGGATTATTGGAAACACGTTCGATAAATACTAAATGCCATTCCCGCTTTTTGGGATAGAGCAGGGCCATAACACCTGCCCGATTCACTCTTTTTGGAGGGTGCACTGCATGTTTACGGCTAACATGCGCCATTTGGAATTGGGCTTCTTCTCCCGGAAGGGGTAACTCTAGCTGACTTTGAATGATATGTGGAAGGTCTGTAGTTTTCATATGCTGGTTATGTAACCCAAAAACAGGTTCCCAGTTTCATGAAACAGCCAAATGATAAATATGGGGCCAAAGTTCTGGCTATCGTACACAAAAAATAAATGGGCCTTACCGGAATCCCGCAAAGCCCATTCACGATTCAAAAACAAGAAAATTTTAGTCCTTATTGGAAACTTGTAAATAGCGCTCCAATGCCATGGTCATGGAAGGGATCTCTGGAGCTGGGGCCTGAATGTTAATCGTGAGCCCGTGTTCTTCAACAGCTCGGCTGGTACTATTTCCGAATACTGCAATCCGGGTTTCGTCTTGGGTAAAATCCGGAAAATTCTCGTAAAGCGATTTGATGCCAAGTGGGCTAAAAAACACTAGCACATCGTATTTCACATCACTCAGGTCGCTCAAGTCACTGCTGACTGTTCGATACATCAAGGCATCTTTCCAATCAAACCCATTTTCCGTCAAGAAATTAGAAACCGCCTGGCTTCCAAGATTGGAACAAGGAAGTAAAAACTTCTCTTTAGCCTTGTGTTTCTTCAGAGATTGAGCAAGATCCTGAATAGTCCGTTTTCCTACAAATACCTTCCGTTTGCGATAGGTAATGAACTTTTGAAGGTAATTAGCCACAGCACCGGTCATACAGAAATACCGGGTTTCCATAGACATTTTGATTCGCATCTCGTCAAGGATACGATGAAAATGATCTACAGCATTTTTACTGGTAAAAATGATGGCAGTATACTCATCCGGACGGACTCGTTGCTTGCGGAATTCTTTTTCGGACACACCTTCCACATGAATGAAAGGCCGCCAATCAATTTGAAGACCAAACCGTTTCTCCAATTCATAATAGGGAGAGCGTTCAGGCTTGGGTTGGGAGATGAGAATTGTTTTCACTGGTTTGTACGCCTCCTCCCTCGCTTTTGCGTTAACTGACATTCAATGAAGTTTTGGGAAAAACTTATTAGAATGTCCCGATTGATGGGGCCAAAAAAAACTGTATCAATTTGACTACCACCAAAACAGGCGCGATTTCGACGGTGCAAATATACAACAAAAAATGGAAAAAGCGTCCAAGAAAATATTGATTTACAATAACCAAGGTGCGAAGGACCCGGAGTATGAGCAAAAACGAGCCGCCGATCCCTACTGCAACTAAAAGCCAAAACCACGTCGTACTAGGCAGAAAAAGGATTAGCAGGTTAAACAGAAATAAGACTAACCCCATGGCAGTGCCAAATAAAATTATGGTGAAATGGTACAAGTTGATTCCCCGTTTTCCAGGGAACAATAGGCGCACCCATCGAAGCAAGGCTCGCTTCGCCATGTAATGGGCAAATACCAGAAAGACCAGTAACCCCAGCCACCACCATCCCAAATTTTGAGCTCGGATCTCCCATATCCCGATGGCATGGTATAAAAACAAGGCACCATTGAGCAAAAAGAAAACAAAAAACAAGCGAAATGGAAGGTTATCCCGGGTTTCCCTTTCCCTGAATAATTGCGTAAAGGCCCCATCCTGAAGAAGGGCCCGAATGGAGATGTATAATTCTGCTCGATAAAAGTTCATCAGGACTGCGAAGAAAACCAGCAACCCCAGCACGATCCCGAACATCCATCCTCGGGAAAGCCCCTTTTGACCAACCAACTGTTGAGCGGGCTCTTCTACCATGGAATCAGGGGTATTCATGTTCCGAAGCTCAAATGGATTGTCAGATCCTTCTGTAATTTCAACTGGGTTTTCAGCACGATCCTGAGTCGGATCCATTACCAGCTCGAAGGGATTCGCCCCCTTTGTTTCCAATGGAGTTTCCTTTTTTTGAGCAGTGGTATCAGGTGTTAAGCCCGGAGCTAAATCAAACGGGTTTTTGGTTTGCTGAGCACACAGAACTGGCTGCCCTATCCAAAGGCAGACAATGCTTGCCAGAATTAGGATGATTCTACTCCTTTTGTCCATAGCATGTGCAATATAATAGATGCTCCCAGCATTATTTCTTCCCCTTCTGCCTCCAATTATTCTACCCTACAATTTCTTTATTTTGTTAATAAGCCGTTAACCGGTTTTCAGCCTATCTGGCCAGCCATTATATTGATCCCTATGAGCAATCGCCGCATTCAGCAATTGGTAGTATTGGGAGCTATTGTCATTGCCACCACGGTTATTTTACAGACATTTTGGGTCTTTAATACCTGGCAGTTTAATGCATCTCAATTGGACAGACAGGTTACTTTAGCACTGAGGCGCGTGGCACAAGACCTTGCCGATGTAAATGGGAGTCAGCTATCAAATCAAGGATTGATCCTAAAAAAAACCAGCAACTATTATGTAGTAAATACCAGGGACATCATTGAACCAAGTGTACTGGAATTTTTCCTTCGAAAACACATGGACTCGGTAGCCCTTCGATTAGATTATGAGTATGCTATTTTTGATTGCGCATCAGACGAAATGACATTCGGAAAATATGTCCGCTATAACCAACTCGAACCTTCACCCCTGCTGGAAACCCTACCAAAGGAACAAGGACTGAACTATTATTTTGGCATTCAATTCCCTACCATGGGCCAGCACTTAGTCCACCGTATGGGCTTCTCCCTTGGCTTGTCTGCTGTCTCTTTACTCTCCCTGTTCTTCTTTGCCTTTTCTCTGTATATCATCTTGAAACAAAAGCGATTATCAGAGTTGCAGAAGGATTTTATCAATAACATGACCCATGAGTTTAAGACTCCAATCTCTACCATTCGAATTGCCTCAGAGGTATTGGCTCGATCTCCTATAGTAGGTCAAGATAACCGGCTGAAAACCTATGCTCAAATCATTCAAGAGCAGAATCAACGTTTAAATAATCAGGTAGGTCGTGTCCTACAATTGGCCCAACTTGAGCGCAGTTCATTTATTCTGAACGGTAAACCGATAGACCTCAACCAATTGGTTACACAAGTCGCTGAAAGTATGGAGATCAGAACCAGGGAAAATGGGGGTTTGCTCTCGTTAGATTGTCCGAAGGAGGAGGTTTGGATTCAGGCAGACCCTTTTCATACCCGCAATGTGATCCACAACCTGTTGGATAATGCTTTTAAATATGCCCAGCCCCATCCAAAGGTCCGCTTGGAACTCACACCCCACTCTGAAGCAATCCAATTGATTATCTCTGATAATGGGCCAGGCATTCCTTCGGAATTTAAAGACAAGGTCTGGGAGAAGTTCTTTCGGGTTCCATCCGGTAACCTTCACAATGTGAAAGGATTTGGACTGGGACTGTATTATGTGAATATGATTTGCCAAAAGCAACGTTGGTCCCTTGCGTTGGAATGTCCGGTCGATGGTGGGACTACTGTTCGAATTGGTATCCCCAGAACTAAAAAGGAAATTCAATGATTCGAGGAAAACTGATGTATGTGGAAGACGATGAAAGTCTGAGCTTTGTTACGCAGGATAATCTGGAGCTGGAAGGATACCGCTTAAGCTGCTATTCGGATGGTAAAAGTGCGCTGGAGGCCTTTCGCAAGGAACCTTTTGACCTTTGCATTCTGGATGTCATGCTACCGGAAATGGATGGTTTTACCCTAGCTGAACATATTCGAGAATGGAATCCGGAGGTCCCCATCCTTTTTTTAACGGCTAAAAGCTTGCCCGAAGATCGGCTCCATGGCTTGCGGCTAGGAGCGGACGACTACCTGACGAAGCCTTTTAACATAGAGGAATTGATCTTAAAGATTGAAATATTTCTAAAGCGAAGAAAGGTCATTCCCCTAGTAGATCAGGAAAAGCCCTTCTCACTCGGTGGAGCTACATTTGATTATCCCAACCTAAATCTAAAGGTGAATGGTACAGCTCGAAAGCTCACCCAAAAGGAAGCAGACTTATTGTTGTTACTGGTCCAAAACCCCAATCAAGTACTCAAGCGGTCCGAAATTTTGATCCAGGTATGGGGTTCCGATGATTATTTTCTGGGCAGGAGCCTGGATGTATTCATTTCGCGCCTCCGAAAATATCTCAAGGAAGAACCTTTATTACAGATCGAAACCCTCCACGGAGTTGGGTTCAGGCTGCTGACAGAAAGCTCCTTAATTCCTTGAAAATTTGGAGATTATGTAAACAAGCAATTACATTTGCGTGATTTTTCCCGTTATGGCAGCTTCCTGCTCCAGTTTTTTTACCGGGAAAGGCTATTTTTGCGACCTCTTGAAAAGATCCTTCTGTAGAAGGCAGGCAGAACTACTGCCGATAAAACGGAGATACATGGCACTAATCACCAAGATCAGAAAGAACTTCATTCTCATCATTATCCTTATTGGCTTAGGGCTCGGAGGATTCATTATTATGGATATGACCTCCGGGCAACAAAGTGCTTTTGGAGGTCCAAATACCACTCTTGGATCAATTGAAGGAGAAAAGATCAGTTACAATGACTTCATGCGAACAGACCAAGTTCGTGAACAAATGGTATTTCGAGGCAGCGACCCATTCTTCCGCCGTGAATTACTATGGAATTTTACCGTAGAAAAAGTTCTTGTAGAACAAGAAGCAGAAGCCTTGGGCCTAGGAGTAAGTAAAACTGAGCTTTTAGACTTGCAGTTCGGCCCAAATCCAAGCCCGATCATCCAACAGTACTATCGGAATCCCAGGACAGGACAATTGGATCGCAATCAGCTCAACCAGATTAAGCAAGCGATTGAGTCCAATCAATTCTCCAACCCACAGTTTCGGGCATTTTGGGCACAACAGGAAAAGGAAGTGATCAAAGAGCGTCTGCAATCCAAATTGGGATTCATGGCTGCCAAAGGAATTTATACGCCTACTTGGATGGCCGAATTAGGTAATACGGCCCAGAATCAGCGGATGGAACTTGAGTTTGTTGCTGTTCCTTTTGATGAACTCGATAATTCCGAAGTTACCCTTACAGACGACGACCTCAAGGCTTTTATCCAAGACAATAAAGCCCGATTTACCAATAAGGAAGAAACCCGAAGAGTCGCTTATGCCACCTTCAATGTGACTCCTACAGCCTCCGATTCCGCCTCCTGGAAGAAGGTAATTGCCGATTTGATCCCTGAATTTGAAGAAACGACCGAAGATTCCCTGTTCGTTCAGGCTCGATTCGGACGGATGGATCCCGCTTATTTGAAAAAAGATCAGGTGAGTCCCTCCTTGGCAGATACTGTTTTTTCGGTTCCAGTCGGAACCGTGATTGGTCCCTATGTAGAAGGTCGGTTTTATCAGGCAGTAAAAGTAGTGGACCGGAAAGTCCTTCCAGATTCTGTTCGATCACGCCACATCCTGTTAAGAGCTACTACGCAGGAGGAGGCCAATGCAGCATTTAGCACAATTGATAGCCTAAAGCAAGTCCTGGAATCCGGAACGGGTACTTGGGACTCCTTGGCCCTCGCATTCGGCACAGATGGGACGCGAACCAATGGAGGAGATCTGGGCTATGCCGCACCCAATCAAATGGTCAAGCCGTTCAATGATTTGATCTTTTTCCAGGGTGAAGTTGGAAAATTATATGTATTGCCCACCGAGTTTGGCCTGCATTTAGTGGAAATAACGGACCGAAAATATATTGACAATGAAGAAGGAGTAAAATTGGCATTTCTGGAACAGTCTATCCTCCCTTCAGAAGATACGCAAAAGGAACGCTATGAAGCTGCCTACGAATTTTTGGGCGGCAATCAAACCATAGCGGACCTAAGAGCTGCTACAGATAGTAGGAATATAACTTTGGAAACCTCTCCTGCATTGAAGAAGAATGACTTCAATATTGGGACATTAGGCTCAGGGCAATCTTCTAGAGACATCATTAAGTGGGCATTTGAAAGCGGCGATCCCGGAGATGTTTCTCCGGAGATTTACAGCTTCCGCGAACCCACTGAAAATTATACGAACAAATACGTGGTCGTAGCACTAGAGTCGGTTCAGGACCCCGGACTGGCAAAACTTGAAAATATTCGTCAGGATATTGAACCCGAAGTAATTAACCAGAAAAAAGCAGCCTTACTCACCTCCCGGATGGAAGGAAAATCACCAGAAGCTATCGCGTCCGAATTTAGTATAGAAGTTGATTCTATTTCTGGTGTAACTTTTAATACTTCAACCATTCCGGGTTTGGGGTACGAGCCCAATCTGGTTGCGGCTGCATTTGGCTTAGCACCGGGTGCGGAATCAGAGCCCATTGTGGGCACGAGCGCCGTATTTAAGATCCGCATGGTTGAGAAGCCGGAGGTCGGAATATTGGGTAATATCCCACAACTGAGACGTTCCCTGTCTTCTTCACCAAGACAAATGGCCCAAACTCAATTGATTTCCGGGCTTAAAGATAAAGCTTCTATCAAAGACAATCGATCAGATTTCTTTTAAAGGAGTCTCCTGATATACCAGAAAAACGGGGGTGCTTTCAGAGGAAAGTCATCCCCCTTTTTCATGATTTTTTGTCATCTTTGCCACCCGTAATCGCCGTATAAGACCAACTTCTAAAACATTCCACCATGGCTGACGAAATAAAGAATGCCGGCATCAAAGGATATTGTCTACTTGGAATTATAGTCTTCCTCCTCTTATTCACCATCCTGGTGGTAGGAATATACCAATACAACTTTCTTTACCTGGGTAATTAAACCCTTGCAGCTATTTTAGGTAGAAGTTGCTGTAGAATGGGCAGGAAGAAAGACCAGTCTTTCAGCGCCATCTTTTCAATGACTTACCCTGATTCCATTTTCAGGACTCTGTACAGTCTTTAGAAATTGAATGGCTTCATCCAGACTCCGCAGAATAGATGAGTTTTGAGGTGGATTGACTTGTTGAGCTACGATTTGATAGCCAGATAAGAGTAGATGAGTATTGGGGAAAAGCTCAGAAAGGCGATCAACGTACCGCTGAATCGGTTCCTTCGCAAACGATTCAGTAATCATGGTAAAAATGTAATCGGGCTTGTGTATCGTACAGGCATCTTTCAAATCTCCAATTGAAATATCCTGGCCGATGTAGACTACGCGATTCTTCCGCACTTTTAACATATAGTGCATGAAAAGCAAGGTCAATTCTTGCTTTTCGCCCTCAGGTAGGTACAATAAAAACTTCTTTCCAAGATGTTCGTTTGGAAGTGGTTCCTGATCAATAGCCACGATAAGCTTTTGCCGGATCAGGTAACTCATAAAATTTTCCTGGACGGGTGTAATTGAACCTGTAAGCCAGAGCAGACCCAACTTTTCGAGGAAAGGATAAATTACCTCCAACATAGTTTGCTCGAAACCCAACTGTTGTATGTTTGTACCCACAATGCGATCAAACTTGGCTTCGTCCATCTCGATCATGGCCAAGGTAAGTGCATCGAGTTGAGTTCCATACTCCACGTTAATCTCCGAAATAGCCGCTACTTTTTCTGCCAATTCCTGCTGACTCATTTTTGCGATCCGTGATATTCGGATTCCATTTTTATTCAGCAGAGCGATGTTAAGCAAGAGCTTAAGATCATCGTCGTTGTAGTATCGGATATTGGTCTTGGTACGCTTTGGCTGGATAATACTGTAGCGTTGCTCCCACACTCGTATAGTGTGTGCCTTGATACCGGTGAGTTTTTCCAAATCACTGATGGAATATACGGCCACGATTAACGCTTTCTGGAGTGCATAGTGTAGCACCCTGTCATCTGAAATAATTACGTGAGTAACGCGCTCTATATTAAAAGGTTTATGCTTTTGTAAGGTTTATGACTTTTTGGATCTGGCAGAAGGTTGAGGTGCTGGAAGCAGGCTATGGCAATGAAAATTTCTATTAATTTGGAGCTTTGCCTTTCGTTGGCTGACTTTCCCTTTCATGTAAAAACTCCGGCTCATGAGCAAATGGTTACCGCTTATCTTAATCCTTTTCTTTACCGGTTTAGTGTGGCAGAGTAAAGCCCAAGATCAAACCTGCCTGTACCTGATCGACTTACAAGCTCCGGCAGGCAATGGTCTAAATGGCGCTTTTCTTGAAGTTATAGCCGAATCGGATACATCTACATTTACTTTACAGTCCGGTAATCAACGATTTATCGAGCTCCCGATACCCAATGGGGAAGAGTTTCGGATTTTGCTAAATCCAGGCCTATTGGGTTTTGACAATACGGCCTACGCCATTGTAAATAGTTTTGACCCCAATGCGATTGAGCCGGTCGAAGTCTTTAATGATAGAGTGGATTTCCTCTCCGTGATCCGAGCAATCGGGCCAGCTTCCTGTGCTACTTGCCAGGCTGTTATTCCACCGCTGGTCAACATTGACCGAATCAGGGCCAGTACGGCAGACGTAAATTGGGGGGAACTGCCCCAGGCAGAAAGTTACCTGGTTGAATACGGAGAGACTGGTTTCCTACCCGATAGCGGAATAGTAGAACAAGTAGTCGATAATTCGATCCGCCTGATGGGGCTGATCCCCAAGACTCAATACGACGTATACCTCTCTGCCGTTTGCGCAGCCGGTGATACCTCTGAACGCCGCGGGCCCTTCACCTTTGAAAGTCGATTCGAACAGGACGCTGGCGTAGCCAGTGTAGACATCCCCACAGCCGATTGTGCCTTGGAGGCATCCTCTTTACCTCTTCAGGTCCAGGTAGCCAATTTTGGTTCGACCCCGCAGTCGTTAGTTCGATTAGGTTTCAGTGTCAATGGTGATCCTGTAGCCATAGATTACCCAAGAGATGGCGTATATACAGGTATCATTGGAAGTGGCCAAAGCGACGAATTCCAATTTGATGCCCAGATCAGCCTTGCGGAAGGCCCAGGCGACTACGAAATCCAGATCTGGACGTTTTTGGATGGAGATGAGGACCTGACCAATGACACCTTAACCTATATTTACACCCTGCAAACCCGCATAGACAGCTTTCCCTATCGGGAAAACCTGGATAGTACGTCCCGCATTCTAGGTATTGAAACCACCAGCCAGAGCGCTTCCTGGCAATTTGGTACGTTGGAAGGCCCCAGATTTCTGAAGGAGCCAAGTAGCGAAAATTCCTGGTTTTCGGTTCGCGAAGCAGGGCAGGAAGGAGAACCTGAATTAAGCTTTCTTCGATTCCCATGCCTTGATCTGTCCGAATTTGAAGAAGATCCCCTACTCAGCTTTGCTTTTCGTATTGCAAGCTCCAATACCTCAGGATTCAATAGTGCCTGGGTTGAATACAGTTTGGATGGTGGTGCCAATTGGGATCGTTTGGGCGTCCAGGGAACTGGTCTGAATTGGTACAATGGGTCCTTTGTGGAGCCTGGTGCGGCTATTTGGTCTCCTGATTTTAATGGCCAGGATTTTTCGACTGTTTGGACTACCGTAATACACCCATTGGCCGGTTTGGCAGGAGCTGACGATGTCAAATTAAGATTGGCCTATCAAACGCTTGATGAGCCTGCCGATTATGATATTCTATTAGACAATCTTCAGGTTTATGGCCAGGCTGAAAACGACCTTACAGCCATAGAAGCAGAACGTATCTCATCGGTTTTTCTTTGTGAGGAGAATCAAATAGAACACTCCGTTCGATTTGAATTTGCTAACATCGGGACCCTGGCCCAAAGCGATATACTGGTTGGGTTTGCTATCAATGATGATCCTGGAGGTGTAGTTGCACTAGATCCCGCTTCGTTAGGACCCAATGAAACGGCAGAACGGACCTTACCTATCTTGACTCCAAATGAGCCTGGTTCTTATCAAATCAGGTTATGGGTCTCTGGAGAAGAAGATAATAACTTCTTAAACGACACCCTAACCATCAATTTCGACATCCCGGACCCTTCTGTACCATTTAAGGAGGACTTTGAAAACTTGGAATTTGTGGAGCTGCCTGTCGGATGGAGATTGTCACAGTCCTCCTCGATTGAGGCTCCTTTCTCGGGTAGCACTAAAGTATTGGCTTATACGCCCATCCCTCCTGCTGCTGAAGTACAATATACCACTCCGCTCATCGGCCCACTTGGAGTAAGTGACTCTCTCTTATTTGATCTTTTTTTGAATTTTGTTCCGGAAGATGACTTTTCGATTTTGGTAACCGCTTCTTCAGATTGCTTTGCCAGTAGTGTAGTGGTTGAAGAATTTGAGGCTACTGACCTTCAAGAAGTATTTACCTTTTTTACATCCTCTTCCAGCTTGGCAGACCTCGCCGGAGAAGATGTACAGTTCCGTTTCCGGTTCTCTAGCCCGTCCCTTGGTACAGTTGGAAACTTTTTCCTGGATAATGTGAGTGTCATCGGATGTCAAGCAGATTTCAACCCACAAGTAGAAATTGTCGATGCTTCCTCGCCTTCGGCAAACGATGGAAGTATTACTGTTACCCCAACTACAGGTGTGGGACCATTCTCCTTCGAGTGGAACACCGGTGATACAACTTCATCGATCAATAATTTGGCTCCTGGGAGCTATTCAGTCCTTATACAAGATTCCACAGGTTGTTCCCAGATGGTGCTTGCTGAAGTGGATGTAGTTACCTCGACCCAGGAACTATCGTCAGCTATTGAATCCGTGACATTGATGCCGAACCCAACGGGATCAACCACTCAATTAATTGCGAATTTTGATAAGGCCGTTCAAGTTGACTGGCAACTATTCAATATCAATGGCCAGCTTCTCCAGCAATCGGGTTCGCCAATTTTAGTAAGCAGATTAAACGAACAAGTTGACCTGAACAGTTATTCTCCAGGGGTCTATTTGCTGAAGCTGCGAGTAGAAAATCAGATACAAACACTTAGGATTGTCCGAACCGGATTTTAAGGATGAACATAAATAGATTTGTTATTTTTTGGTTACCGACTCCCCCCAAAGCGAACTTTTTGGTAATTAAAATGTCATGATTGAATTGGTAAAAAGGGCATAAACATGAAAATTGGAATCGTCTGTTATCCCACCTACGGAGGAAGCGGGGTTGTAGCTACGGAGTTGGGACTGGGATTAGCTTCCGCCGGGCATGAAATTCATTTCATTACGTATAAGCGTCCGGCACGATTATCCTCCTTTCACGAAAATGTTACCTACCATGAGGTAAACGATGCGGATTATCCACTTTTTGAATATCCGCCATATGATACCGCCCTGGCCAGTAAGCTGGTGGATGTTGTCAAGTTTGAAAACCTGGACCTGTTGCATGTACATTATGCCATTCCACATGCAGCGGTCGCCTACATGGCTAAAAAAATCCTACTGACCGAGGGAAGGTATGTTCCGGTAATCACCACCCTTCATGGAACCGACATCACCCTGGTTGGAAAGAATGATGCCTTCCGGCCTGTGGTAGCCTTTTCTATCAACAAATCTGATGGCGTAACTGCTGTATCGGAAAGTCTGAAGCAACAGACTTATGAATACTTCTCCATTGAAAAAGAAATAGAAGTACTCTATAATTTCATTGACTTCACCCGATTTACCAAGCTAAATAAAGATCACTTTAAGAAAGCTATAGCTCCAAACGGGGAACGAATCATCACACATACCTCCAATTTCCGAAAAGTCAAGCGCGTCGAAGATGTGGTCCATGTTTTTAAAAAAATCTTCGATCGGGTACCTTCCAAGCTCCTGTTGATTGGAGATGGACCTGAACGCCACAACATGGAGCAATTGTGCCGAGACCTTGGCCTATGCGATGAAATCCGTTTTTTAGGCAAGCAGGATGCTATAGAAGAGCTCCTTGCCGTTTCAGACCTTTTCATAATGCCATCTGAAAGTGAAAGCTTTGGGCTGGCAGCGCTGGAAGCCATGGCCTGCGAGGTACCCGTAATCTCTACTGACGTAGGTGGTCTTCCGGAGGTAAACCTTCATGGTAAAACCGGCTTTCTGAGTAAGGTGGGAGATGTAGAGGAAATGGCCCAGTATGCCAGCATTATTCTCGAAAATAACGACACGCTCCAAACCTTCCGCCGTAATGCATTGGCTCAAGCCAAACGGTTCGACATAAAAAATATCCTACCCCAATACGAAGCTTACTACGAGAAGATCCTTAAGCATGCTATATGGAATAAAACACGACAGCTTACAGCTACAGATTAATTCTCCTGGTGTACCAATCTATTTTATAAAGAGATTTCCAGCGGCTCTCTGTCAAAGGATAGCAAAGGAAAAGCATCTAGTTGGCTTGGATGGCACAACGATCTAAGTCCTTGTAATCCATGACAAACTTTTGGGTCAGAATTAGTTGACACCACTGTCAATTAATAAAGACGATTTTACCAACCTCAGAATCGGCGGTACCATCAAAGCCCGCAAAATCTGGGTTGGAAGTGCTGAAGATGAGATAAACCCCGGTATTTACCCTTCGACCATTATAATCTCTACCGTCCCAAATCGCCTGGCCCCCCAGGGCTTCTGTCTGGAATACCAGCCTTCCGGATACATCTGTTATTTTCACAATAGCGTCTCTAGCCAAGCCACGAACTGTAATGGGTCCATCATAATCCGGTCGAACCGGATTTGGGAAAACTTCAATTTGACTCTGGTGGACAGTTCCTCCCTCCACAGCATCGCCTTGGTAGGACTGAATGCCCTTGAGTGTACCTATAAAGACCTCTCCGGACTTAGGGTCTATCGTGATGTCCTGGATCGTATTTGAGAATAGTGGAGAGTTGGATTCCGTAAAACGCATCACTTCTTCTTCTCCGCTTGGTGAAAGGACAAAGATGCCGTTGTTCGTTCCTACCCACTTTCGGTTAGCGCCATCGACCGCAATGGTGGTCACATTCTCTGTTTCCAACAGAAAGGCATTAAAACCGTCTTGTTCTACAATTCGAAGAGTACCTTGACAGAATTCCTCAAACGCACCGAATCCACATTCAAAAATGATTACTCCTTTCTCGGTACCCACCCAGACGTCACCATTGAGATCAGCTGCTACACAGCGGACCCGTACCGAAGGCAGATTGCTATTGGAAGTTGTGAAGAATTTACACCGGTCATCTCCAGGGTCTTCTGGATTCCCTTCATCATACACATAAACACCGCCATTCCAGGCACTCATCCACTTAAACCCATTTAGATCCACGTCAATCTCATATACCCGAATGGTGGGATCTCCGCACAATCGATAGGAGGTCCACTCTCCATCTGCAGAAAGACTTGCCAGGGAATTGGTAGCCTCTGGATTGGTAATCCAAAGCGTATTATCCTCATCAAAGGCAAGACCGGCGGCACGCGTTCGAGTATTGAGAACTCTGGAACGACCCAAAGCTGAATTGGTTTCATCAAAAACCACCATCTCCTCCCCGTTCCACTGAGCAAGCCCACGCATATAGGATGCCGCATATACAAACCCGGTAGCTGGATTTACGGCGACATCAATAAAGTCAAGTAGGTTGTCGTCAAAATTATCGGGATCGCCTTCGAAAATTGGGGTATTCTCAATGTTGAAGGTAGTCCAGTTCCCTTCAATTAGAGAAGAAAAACCGTCCCGGACAAACCGATTACCCAAATTTTGATTAAGCCCTCCTGATGCTAACCAAAAATCCCCTTCCCAAACAGTCATGGCTTTATTTTCGATCGAAGGTGGACCCTCAAAGCTGGTAATGGAACAGTTTTCCGTATCCAGATTGTCAACCCGTCTGAACCCTTGGCCGCGGTCGGCAAGCCAAACTCTGCCCTGCTGATCTTCAACAGCATCTTTAGGATCAAAGTGGCACCCTCCCCCTAATGTTTGGAGATTGCCCTGAGCAGTAAGCACCTCCACACTAGCCCTGCAGCCTTCCGGGCAAGACCCAAATCCAATGAAAAGATTGTTAGACGAAGCAGAAAGATAATTGACCGGACGAGTTTCACTTGCACGAACTGGAATTACCTCTTCCCCCCCGGCCTGATAGCTGTATACCGTATCCCCCAGGTTGAAATACAATTGGTCCTGGAAAGTAGATAAGCTGTTGGAAGTATACGAACTTGGCAGACCTTGATCAGGCCCAAAAAACTCCCAGTTACCAAAATCGGCCAGATTATCAGCAGATAAAGGTGCCCTGAAAATTCCATCATTCGAGGCTGCATATAGAGTGTCTCTGAATACTGCCAAGTCTAGGACCGGAAAGCCTGAGAAAGTAGTGAATACAAATTCCTGCTGGACCAGATTGATTTCGGACAACCCAAAATTGGTCGCGATGACAATAGTTGAGTCATTAAAAGACCGGATTCGGTTAATGCTTTTATCTGAGGAGATCCCGTCAAAGTTCAGGATTTGGCTATTGGTGACAATCTCCTCTCCACGTATGAAATCGAGGATACTGTTTTGATAAGTGACCACCAGGGTTTCGGTAGGCTGATGGTAGAAGCACAATTCGGGAGAAGATTCAGAAAACCCGTCTATTTTCGATAGGAAGGTTACAGAAAGATCCTCTTTATCGAAGGCAACCAGGCCTTCACCGGTGGTAAAAAAGACTTCATTCTGGCTTTGGGTAACGGCAACACCAGCAACGAAGGGTAGCAGACTTCGCCAAGTGCCAATTGCCTGGTTTTGTTGACCTTGCAGCAATTGGGCAGTGATTACCAGCACCGAAAGAACGGCAATTCGAACAAGCATCGCATTCAATTTATTGAACAATAACCCGAAAGGCGCACCCGCTAGTATACAATGAAGGCGTCCTTAGGCAGGTAAATATCATCGATAAAGACGGTTGTCTGACAAGTAACGAAATACAGGCTCCGGAACCAGATATCGAATGGACCTACCCTCCTTCAGGCATTGGCGAATATAAGTAGCTGAAATCTGCAATAGTGGAGCTTCATATACGACTACGTTCGGATGACTATCATAAGCCCCATTGGATGCGTTAGGTCTACGATACACTCGAATCTGATAATCCCGCAAGAGGAGCTCGAAGTTTTTCCATTTATGCAAACTATTCAGATTGTCCGATCCCATGATCAGCGCAAATGATCGGGTGGGATACCGCTCTTTCAGGTAGGTCAATGTGTCTATAGTGTAAGAAGGCTTGGGAAGGCCAAACTCAATATCGCTTGCCCTAAGCATAGAATTGTCCTCCACTGCCAAGTGGACCAAATGAAGCCGATCATAATCGTTGGCCAGGCTCGATTTAGGCTTTAGTGGATTATGTGGAGAAACCACCAGCCAAACTTCCTCCAGATCGGTTTGGGTAGCCATGTAATTGGCAATGATCAAATGCCCGATGTGGATGGGATTAAAAGATCCAAAAAAAAGTCCGGTTCGTTTCATGGGTAAAAGGGAAAGTATGTTGCCACTAATCCAGGGGAAGATCCACTTTCCAGGTATCTTCTAGTTGTTTCAATCGGAAGGTCATATCGTAACGGACTTCTTGGTCTTCGATCTCACAAATACAATCTATGAATACCCCAGCTCGCTGACAATCAATGGATAAGAAACTGGATTCAAGTCGAGTAGTATCAGTTGGAAACTTTTTCATCAGGGTTTCCACATCAGCCAACCTTCTAGCTTCTTCAGGTGTACTCAGCGCCATGGCCGATTGAAAATCATTTTGATCTAAATAAGCCTGATAAGCTCGAACTACTTCCTCCGGGCTGGTGGTTGTTGAATTGCAAGCTGAAAACAAGAGCATATAGAATAGAAAAGGCATGGGCAAAGACCAATTCTTATGCACAAATGCTCTTTCCTGCCTAGATCCCTTATTGCAT
Source organism: uncultured Saprospiraceae bacterium (assembly GCA_964641965.1). Taxonomy (GTDB): domain Bacteria; phylum Bacteroidota; class Bacteroidia; order Chitinophagales; family Saprospiraceae; genus JAJDFU01. Next base: position 55,923 of record CAZXLD010000015.1, read on the forward strand.
TCAGGCATTTTAAACCTAATTGCTAAGCATTACAGGCATGACCAACATGAGAATACTCTCTCCATCAGGTTCTTCGGTTGGCAATAAAATGCCTGCGCGGGTAGGAGAGGCCAATTCCATTTTCACTTCATCTGAATCCAGGACCCCTAACATTTCAACTAGAAACTTGGCATTAAAACCAATGGTTATGGGTTCACCTTCATAGGTACAGGGAAGACTTTCAGAGGCTTCGTTGGAAAAGTCTAAGTCTTGAGCAGAAACATTAATACGGCCATTGTCAATACCTAACACTACCTGATTGGTGGTTTTGTTTGCGAATATGGCTATCCGTTTCAATGAACTTTGAAAGTCTTCGCGCGCAATCGTCAGGATGTTTGGGTTATCGACCGGAATCACAGCGTTGTAGTCCGGGTAGCGGGCGTCAATCAGTCTACAAATCAATTGGGTATTTCCAAATTGAAAAAATGCATTGGCTTTATTGAACGATAAAAGCACCTCTTCACCAGCCGGCAAAGCCCCTTTCAGCAGATTTAACCCCTTTTTAGGTACAATAAAGGAAGTACTTACTTGTGAGGAGAGGTTGTTAAAAGTATACTTGACCAATTTGTGTGCATCTGTAGCGGCCATGGTCAACTTAGTCATCTCCACTTGGAAATAAACCCCGGTCATCGCTGGGCGAAGTTCGTCGTTACTCGTTGCAAACAAGGTTTTGTTGATTGCCTGGATCAACATATTGGATTGCAAGCTTACCTGATCTACATTTTCAGCCTCCGGTAAACTGGGGTAGTCTTCCCCGTTTTCTCCTGCCAGTTTATACTTTCCTACAGAAGAGGTAATCTCGATGTTAAAATTATCCTCATCAACGGAGAAGGAAATAGGCTGAGCAGGTAAGGCCTTTAAAGTATCTACTAGGATTCTCGCTGGAACAGCAACTTGGCCTTCCTTTTCCTCATTAACTTCAATTTCGGTAATGATCGAGGTTTCCAGATCAGTAGCAGCAATAGTAAGCTTACCATCTTTCAGGGTAAATAGGAAATCATCCAGTATGGGTAAAACCGGATTGGAAGAGATCGTCCCGCTAGCAATTTGTAGTTGCTTGAGAAAATCCGCTGAAGAGACGCTAAACTTCATGGTATACGACAATTGAGTTAGTTAGTACCAGATAACGAACAAAAATAGTTTTTCTACGATTATTTTGTTTCTTGAATAATCCACAAGTTGTGGATATTCGGGTCTCCTGCAGCCCTTAGAATGAATTCATGCCTAACCGACGTATCCCTCCAATTATCCATCCGGTCTCCAAAGTAGTGCTCCCTGTTCCGGAGCAAATGCTGCTCTCTAATGGCATCCCGCTTTACAGGATTCCCCCGGGACAAGAGGAAATGCTTCGGCTGGACATTCTGATCGATGCCGGTAGGCCTCGGGAAAAGGCTCCTTTAGCAGCTCGTGCAGTGGGATCCTTATTGAAAGAGGGTACTGCCTCTTTTTCAGGTGCAGAAGTGGCAGAACAATTTGATTTTTATGGGGCTACCCTATCAACTCCGTTCCAAATGGACGGTATCCATCTAGTCGTGTACACTTTGTCCAAGCATGCCACCAAAATAATACCCATCGTTGCATCAGTTTTGCTTGAGCCAACTTTCCCGGATACCGAGTTGGACAATATGAAGGAACGGTATGCACGACATTTAGAGGTAGAATTGAGAAAAACGGATGTGGTTGCCTATCGTGAACTAACACAACACCTTTTCGGAAAATCTCATCCCTATGGATATAACAGCACCTCTGAATTGTATAACAATATTACCAGGCAGATGGTCCGGGAGCACTACCAGACCCACTTTCATGCCGGCAACTGTCGCCTGATCCTAAGCGGTGGGGCGGGAGAAGCAATTATCCAGCTCATTGACCGTCTAATTTGCCAACCTATGAGAAAGGGGAGTAATAAGCCATTTGATATTCCCGCTCCTAGCATAGAGCAGCCCAGCAGCTATCGCCAAAGCCTGCTTCCTTCTGTCCAAACAGCCATCCGAATCGGGAGGCGTGTACCTACAAGACACCACCCGGATTACCCGGGTTTATACCTTCTGAATACCATCTTGGGCGGTTATTTCGGTTCCAGATTGATGGCTAATATCCGGGAGGAAAAAGGGTATACCTACAACATCTATTCCAGTTTGGACAGCATGCGTTTTGGTGCTTATTTCTACATCGGTACCGAAGTGGGTCATGAATTCGTAGAACCCACATTGGATGAAATAAAAAAAGAAATCCATCAGCTTCAGCATGAACCAGTGCCTGAGGAAGAGCTCCAAATGGTAAAGAACTATATCATGGGAAGCTATTTAACACTCTTGGACGGACCATTCCAAGTGGCCGACCTGATCAAAGGGTTCTTACTGGAGGATGTTCCTTTCGAACAATTCAAGAACTGGATTGAAGAAATAAATGTCCTGGATGAAGATCGAATTCTTGAACTTGCCAACCTCTATCTAGCCGATGATGAAATGTGGGAAGTGATTGTAGGAAATGCATCTTAATTACTGACTATCAGCCCCTTATAACTCACATGGTTTGGCAGATCACTTCCCGAACAATAGTGTTATATTTAGGGCTGAACGAAAGAAAAAATGTTACCTGCGGTTTTTAGAAAATTCCTTTTTTTGCATGGCTTAGTGGGGCTAATGACTTGGAAACTTAATCGTTGAACGTGCACTAAAACTCAATTTGCTGAAGAGCATTTCTGGGTCGCTATGAGGATACTAATTTTACAACCGCATCACATTATAACACATGCGCCTATTCAGCTTGTTTCGACAGGAGCTTGCTATCGACCTTGGCACAGCCAATACTTTGATCATCCAGGATGGAAATGTGGTCGTGGATGAGCCATCTATTGTTGCCCTGGATAACACCACCAAAGAGACTATAGCCGTTGGGAAAAAAGCCATGCAAATGCATGAGCGTACCCACAATAATATTCGAACCATTCGCCCGCTCAAGGATGGCGTTATTGCCGACTTTCAAGCGGCAGAACGTATGATAGAAGGCCTCATACGAATGATAAATAATAAACGACGCTTGTTGAGCCATCTGAAAATGGTGATCTGTATTCCCTCTGGAATTACCGAAGTAGAAAAGCGTGCTGTATTTGATTCGGCAGACCATGTAGACTCCAAGGAGACTTATTTGATCTACGAACCTATGGCTGCTGCGCTCGGGATCGGGTTGGACGTGGAGGAGCCAGAAGGTAATATGATTATCGATATCGGCGGAGGTACTACCGAAATTGCGGTAATTGCCCTCTCTGGAATTGTGGGGGACCAGTCTATTCGGATAGCCGGCGATGAGTTTACCCAAGACATTGTGGAGTACATGAAACGACACCACAATCTCTTAATTGGAGAACGAACCGCAGAGCAGATCAAAATTCAGGTTGGATCAGCATTAAAAGAATTGGAAACGCCGCCGGATGACTACGCTGTCAACGGGCGGGACCTGATGACCGGAATACCCAAGCAGGTCAAAATCACCTATTCCGAAATAGCGCAAGCATTGGATAAATCAATTTCGAAAATAGAGGATGCCATTCTCAACGCCCTGGAGAATACACCACCAGAGCTTTCCTCTGATATTTTTAAAAATGGTTTGTATCTGACGGGAGGAGGAGCCTTGCTTCGTGGGCTCGGACACCGTATTTCTCAAAAGACCAAGCTCGCCGTGCATGTTGCTGAAGATCCGCTCCGAGCAGTTGTCAAAGGCACCGGAATTGCGCTTAAAAACACCGATCACTATAAATCCATCCTTATAGCAAGAGACCGAAGAGGCATCTAGAATCCGGGTTTGAAAAAATGAACATAGTATGCAACGGCTGATTCGATTCTTTATCCGGTACAGTCAGTTCTTCATTTTTCTATTCTTGGAAATGATTGCCCTGTTTATGGTGGTTACCTACAATCAGAAACAGCGGGATATCTTTAATGGCAGTACCACGGCTGTGGTAGCTTATCTGTATCAAAGTCAAAAAATCTTTACCGATTACGTTGACCTCCGGCAAAAGGTAAATGACCTGTCTCAGGAAAATGCAGCCCTAAGGAGATCCGTGTATGAACAAAAGACCTTGCTCCGAAAACTCCAACGCAGGCCCGAGGCTCCTAAGCTTGATCCAACCTTTATTGACTCCACCTACCGCTTTATTCCGGCTTCGGTCTTGAGTAATTCCCAAAGCTTGCGCAATAACTTTATCACACTCGAAAATGGTAGTGATCACGGTATTCGCTCAGGTATGGGGGTTATTGGTCCGGAAGGTGTCGTAGGGATCGTCAGCCACGTCACTCCGCAATACAGTCGAGTCATGTCCATGTTGCATTCCCAGTTTCGCTTATCTGCCGGCCTGGAAGGAAAAAACTACTTTGGCACCTTACAATGGCCAGGTAGAAACGTAAAGCTTTTTCGCTTGGATGATATCCCCATACATGCAGAAATTGAGAAAGGTGACCTTGTGGAAACCAGCGGCTTCTCTTACATTTTTCCCCGAGGTATTCAGATAGGGACCGTACAGGAAATAACCATTCCCAGAGGAGGGTACTATTACGAATTGTCTGTTGAATTATCTCAGGATCTTTCCAATTTGCATAGTGTGTATGTTGTAGATCACCCTTACAGCGACAATTTAGAAGCGCTCAATACCGACTTTGATTTATGAATCGCGAAATCGGCGCCCAAGCGTTTACTTTAATCTTGGTTATTGTCCTTCAAGCACTGATTTTCAAGCAGCTGGCTGAATGGGTCGCCGGTACATACCCGGTACACGTATTCATCTATCCCCTCTTTATACTCTTCCTTCCGCTATCCACGCCCAACTATCTGGTCCTCTTACTTGGGTTTTTGATCGGATTTTGTGTAGATATTTTTTATTTCAGCTTTGGTGTACATACCAGTGCTTCTGTGTTTACGGCGTTTATTCGCGTAGTATATCTTGAATATTTTAAACCTCAGGCGCGATACGAAGGGGAAAAAATAAAATTTCGTGATGTAGACTGGCCCTGGATAGCTCGTTACACGAGTCTTTTATATTTTTTACACATCCTGTGGTATTTCTCCGTAGAGTTCTTTTCGTTCGCTCTAATTTCCCAAGTGTTAATTCACACCTTATTCAGCTTTTTAGCCTCCCTTATTTTTGTAAGTTTATTCCTAATGATTTTTAAACCAAGAGGTTGACATGGCTGGTATTATGATCCCGAGGCACCTAATCATCCGGTTTATATTCTTTTTTGCGGCCTTGTTCCTGATTATCCGGATTTTTATGCTCCAAGTTTGGGAACAATCTTACCAAAGAAGGGCAGAAGCAACTACAGTAGAAGAAATTTTTCTATATCCCTCCAGGGGTTTGGTTCGCGACCGAAGCGGGAAGATTTTGGTTTATAATAAACCTATGTACGACCTTCTGGCCGTATATAGTCGAATTGACCATCAAAACTTTGATACCCTTCGCTTTTGCAGTTTGCTAGATATCTCAGAAGAAGAATTTATTGAAAATCTCTCGAAAGACTGGAATAGCCCCAGGTTCTCTAAATCCTTACCCTTTGTATTTAAAAGTAAGATACCCGATACAGTATATACGCGCTTTCAGGAGTATTTGCATGAGTTTCCAGGCTTTTACACTTCGCTACGAAGCGTAAGAGGCTATCCGCATTCCAGCGCTTCTCATTTGGTAGGTACAATTCGAGAAGTTAATCCTGCGGAGGTTGAAGCAGATGATTTTTACGGCCCAGGAGACTACATTGGTGATTCGGGCCTTGAACTCGCTTACGAAAAAAAGCTAAGAGGTAAAAAAGGCGTACGCTACGTGCTGAAAGACAATCTGGGGAGGGAGGTAGCTGACTTTAGTGAGAAATCCTCTTCTCCACCTGAACTAGGGGCTGAATTGAGATCTACCATTTCCCTAGAACTCCAATACTATGCTGAATCCTTGATGGCCAATAAAATAGGCAGTATTGTTGCCCTTGAGCCCAAGACAGGAGAAATTTTAGCAATGGTAAGTACCCCGGGATTTAATCCGAATGACCTGACCATCAGTAATCATAGATCAGATGCTTATTTTCGATTGCTAAACGATCCGGGAAAACCATTTTTCGATCGGTCTGTCATGGCTCAATACCCACCCGGTTCTCTGTTCAAGCCTTTGGTAAGCTTGATTGCCTTGCAAGAAGAGGTCATTCATAAGGACATGACGATCAGCTGTCCAGGTGGATATGCTTTTAATGGAAAGATTCTCACCGGCTGTCATAAACACCCCACTTGTAGAAATGTATCTGAGGCCATTCAACATTCTTGCAACGCCTACTTTGTAACTGCTTTTCGCAGAATTATCGACAAACATGGTTTCTACAAGGCCGGGGATGGGTTAAAGGATTTCAACGAGCACCTGCGGTCGTTTGGATTAGGTAAACGATTGGGTATTGATTTCCCAAGAGAGAAAGCTGGAAACACCCCCAGCAAAGCCTATTATGACAAATGGTATAAAGGGCAACGCTGGAATTCCATTTGGCTGAGGTCTCTTGGCATCGGGCAAGGTGAACTCCTCTTGACCAACCTGCAAATGGCAAACCTGGCAGCCATCATCGGTAACCAAGGCTACTACAGGGTTCCTCACCTCGTTACAGCTATTGACGGAGAACCCATTGATGAAGACCTGCTCCAACCTCAAAAAGTAAAAATCGACGCTCCTCATTTTGAACCCGTTATCCATGGCATGGAACTAGCTGTGAATGCAGGAACGGCTACCCTGGCCTACATTCCAGATATCCGAGTTTGTGGTAAAACCGGTACAGCAGAAAATCCACATGGCAAAGATCATTCCATTTTTTTTGGATTTGCTCCGCGTGTAAATCCCAAAATTGCCATTGCGGTATATGTAGAAAATGCTGGTTTTGGCGGTACCTATGCAGCACCCATTGCGAGCCTTGTCATGGAAAAGTGGATTCGCAATATGGAAGAGATCCACCCAGCTCGAAAATGGATTGAAAAACGTATGCTGGAAGCCAACTTGATTGCCCAACCCTAATGAAACCCAAAAAAACACTCGGTTTTTTCTTGACCAGCTTGCTATTAGGTTTAACCTGCCAAGCCTTTTGCCAACTGGATAGTCTGGTAGAATTGAAACTGGTTTTCGCCGGCGATATCATGGGCCATGATAGCCAGATTGAAGCTGCGCAGATCAAGAAGGACAGCCTGTACGATTATTCCAAATGTTTTGCTTACGTTTCACCCATACTCAAAGAAAAGGATCTTGCTATTGGGAATCTTGAACTTACCTTACCCGGTGAGCCACCGTATCAAGGCTACCCACAGTTCAGGAGTCCGGATGAGCTTGCCTTGGCCTTGCGTTATTCGGGATTCAACGTACTGGTTACGGCGAATAATCACTCTAATGATGCCGGCCCACAAGGGCTACGCTCCACTTTAGAAACCCTGGATAACTATCATTTCCATCATACCGGTACTTTCCGGAATCCTTTTGAAAGAGAGGCGTACTATCCCCTGTTGATCTACCGAAATCAATTCAAGATCGCAATATTAAATTATACGTATGGAACCAATGGCATTCCTACCAAGTCGCCTACCATTGTAAATCGGATAGATACAAGCTTGATCCGTAAAGACATGAGACAAGCCGAGCAATTAAATCCGGATTTTACTATTGTAATTTTACACTGGGGAAAGGAATACCAAACGATCGAAAACGCCAAACAAAAGGCATTGGCAACTAAGCTGATCCAGTGGGGAGCTGACTTAATTATTGGTTCTCATCCCCACGTCGTACAACCTATACGGGAAGAAAGGATTCATGACAAAAAGGATAGGGTGAGGTCGGCTTTGGTGGTTTATTCCTTGGGAAATTTCATCTCAGGGCAAACTAAGAAATACACCAACGGAGGTCTACTTTTCGAGGCTACTCTGCAGAAAAATATTAATTCCGGACAAACAATATTAGCGAAGCACCATTACATCCCGTGTTACCGCTATAGATCCAGGGATTCAACTGGTAAGCGGCAATTTGCCGTACTACCCATAATGCCCTATCTAGAACAATCCCCCCGGAACTTGACGCTATCCGAAACCCATCGAAATGCAATGCAAGCCTACCGGAAACATGTAATGGATGTCATGGTGGGGAGTGATGGCAAGGAACGAAAATTTACTTCTACCGAATGGAGTGGCATGCTTGAAAACGGGACCACCAAATGATCATATCTGCTATCGTAGCCGTAAGTCGAAACGGTTTTATTGGGAAGAACAACCAAATTCCCTGGTATCTGCCCGCCGATCTCAAATATTTTAAGCGGACTACCTTGCACCACCACATTATTATGGGTCGCAAAAGCTACCTCTCCATTGGCCGACCTCTTCCAAAGCGGGAAAATATTGTGGTGAGCAGAGACCCATTTCTGGTGGTAAATGGATGTACGGTAGTTCATTCTATAGAGGAGGCTATCCAATTTGCCAAGGACCATGGTGAGGAAGAAGCTTTTATCATTGGAGGCGGGGAGATTTATAGGCAAAGTGTACCCCTTTGGGACCGGCTGTATTTGACCGAGGTAGATATAGAAGTAGAAGGGGACGTACGATTTGTAGAATGGGATTCAAAAGAATGGCAACTGGTTAGCGAAGACAACCATTCACCTGATGAAAAGAATGAATTTGCTTACAGTTTTAAAATTTACGACCGATTTTAAAATAATTTGTTTAAATTAACCCTTCTTTAAAACACGACTAAACCCCATTTTGTGAAAGAAGAGTTGCTCCATTACGTGTGGCGCCTCGGCCGTTTTGATCATACTGGTCTCCTAACCACACAACAAACTACCCTTACAATAATCAAAAAGGGTATTTCCAATACTAATGCCGGTCCAGACTTTCTCGAAGCGAAAGTTAAGATTGGCCCTACTACCTGGATGGGATCAGTTGAAATGCACCTCCGATCTTCGGATTGGTATCGACATCAACACCACCTGGATCCAGCTTACAAGAACGTAGTACTCCATGTTGTATTAGAGGAGGATGAACCCGTTTTTCATCCCAGCGGAGAACGAATCCCCTGCCTGGAATTAAAAAGCAGGATTGAACCTAAACTTAAAAACAGGTATCAACAGCTGATTAATCAAGAGCATTGGATTCCCTGCCAGCCTGTTTTCCCCAACATGGCATCAGAAAAGCTGGAGTTTTGGTTACAGCGTCTAGCTATCGAACGCTTACAAGATAAAACCAGGGCTATTTCCCACCTCCTGGAACAACAAAAAGGGGACTGGGAGGCTATGTTGTTTCAGGTAATCACCTTGGTACTCTTGGGGAAAGTAAACCAAAGTGCTGCTGAAAGATGGGCAGCAAGCCTTCCTATACCCTTGGTCCGGAAATATCGGCACCGCCTGTTTTTGCTGGAAGCCTTATTCTTTGGTCATGCAGGCTTGGTTGCGGCCGAAGGAGAGCCCTACCCAAACGATTTAGAGCGTGAATACACCTATCTGAAAAAGAAACATGGGTTAAAACCAATAAATGGTTCCTGTTGGAAATTCATGCGAATGAGACCCGCTAATTTCCCGACTTTACGACTAGCTCAGCTGGCAACACTTTGGCATTGCAATGATCATCTATTTGAAAAAGTACTCGCCGCCTCTAACCTGAAAGAAATAGAAAATCTTTTCACGGTAGAAGTCTCTCAATACTGGAAAACGCATTTTCGCTTTGGCAAATCGTCTGCACCAAAGAATAAACGTTTGGGCAAACAGACCCTCCACCTCTTGGCTATTAATGCAGTGGCTCCCTTACAGTTTTTGTACGGACAAATGCGGCACCGACCCGAACTGAAAGACCGGGCCATCCAGCTCTGGGAAGAGACGCCGGGAGAAAATAATTCGGTTTCACGAAAATGGTCCACCTTGGGTATGCATGTGGAATCAGCCTTCCAATCTCAAGCGCTACTGCACCTCAAATCCAAGTACTGTAGTCAGATTCGTTGCCTTGAATGCCAGATCGGCCAAACTATTTTGTCCGTCGACCACCCCGAATCCGTTCAATCAAACCAGTCTGCTCAGTCCAATAGGCCAATGGAAAAACCCAAATAAGAGCAGGCAAAAGGTTTTCCAAGTTAAGCCTTACGATATCCAATAACTGAAAACCAATTCCAATAATTAGAACGCCTCCAACGGAGGAAAGCAGATCTAGACGAATCGGATTCATAAAAGGTTTCAACCGAACAGCTAGTAGGGTTATTCCTCCCTGGACAATCAACATTGGGATTACAGAGAAAAGAACTCCAACACCAAAAGAGGCAGCTAGCGCTACAGAAGAGAACCCATCCAGCATACTTTTGATTAAGAGTAATTCTCGTCTTCCCTCCAGGCCCTCTTCCAAAGCACCAAGTATAGTGACAGAACCAACGCAAAAAAGTAAGAATGCGGTAATTAAGCCTTCAGTAAATCTTGGATTTCCAATAGATAACCTAGCCTTAAGCGCTTCACTTGAGGCATTTAAGGCCTCCTGGATACCAAGTAATTCTCCAGAAAACCCACCCAAAATGAGGCTGAACAGAAAAACTAATAAATAACCATCTGGAAGGCGAAGCGCCATTTTCATGCCAAGCAATAAGGTGCCTAACCCAATTGCTTGAAAAAGAATTGACTGTAAGTTTTCTGAAAAGATTCCACCCAAAGCCAGGCCAGCTGTACCCCCTAGAAGCACTGCCACCATATTAACGAAAGTGGCAATCGGGAGGTGAGTCTTTTGCAATCTCTTCGGTTTTAATTTGAAGGAACGAAAATGCAAAAAAGAATTGGAAGACCATTTTGGTACCATGCCTCGAATTCTATGTCGAAAGAAGAGACCGCATGTTTATCGTTTTTACCATTTTTACAAAGCCTATGGTCGATAATATTGTTTTACGTATACTATTGGCTCCTTTTTCTTTGCTCTATGGATTAGGAGTCAGCTTCAGATCGTTCCTATATCGAAAAGGGTATTTGCGATCGGTTGCTTTTTCCATTCCAGTTATATCGGTGGGCAACTTGTCTGTTGGTGGGGCAGGTAAAACGCCTCATGTGGAATACCTGATCCGCCTGTTAAGAGATTACATCAACGTGGCCACTCTGAGTAGAGGATACGGGCGAAAAAGCAGGGGCTTTAAGTGGGTACATCGTCAGATGAATGCCGACGAAGCTGGTGATGAGCCGTTGCAATACAAAAGAAAATTTGAAGGAATCTGGGTAGCTGTTGGAGAAAGTCGAACACTGGCAATCCCTGAAATGCTCAGCGGTCAGCCAGATCTGCAAGTAATCATTTTGGATGATGCTTTTCAGCACTTGGCCATCCGCCCTGGATTGAATATCCTACTCTCGGAATACAGTTATCCATTTACGACCGACTGGTTACTCCCAAGCGGACGCTTGAGAGAATGGCGCTCAGGCTACAAACGAGCAGATCTCATCATCGTCAGCAAATGTCCTGTTGACCTCACTATGGATGAAGCAAGAAAACTGAAAGAAAGTATCGATCCAACACCAAATCAACAGATCTTTTTTTCCTACTATCAATACAGTTCGCCTTATTCCTACTACGATCCCAGGATTTTACTTTCCTCTTGGGAAGGGCTTGAGATACTATTGGTTACCGGGATTGCACGAACAGATTACCTGGCCAGTTATCTGGAACAACTCCCTATCCGGTTTCATCAACTAGAATTTACAGATCACCATGCCTTTACAGAGTCCGATATGGAACGCATCCTAAAAGCCTTTCGACAACTTCCATCCGAAAAAAAGATCTTACTCACTACCGAAAAGGATGCCATGCGCCTGGAAAAATTCAGGAACTTCCTAGCTATCGAACAAGTACCCACCTACATACTACCAGTACAGGTGGCCTTCCATTTTGACCAGGGACCAGATTTTGATGCAACCATCCAAAGTTTCTTGCTTGCCTTTACATCTTGAAGGCTGTATACACAATTTGCTCTCCTTTTGAAAAGGAAGCTGGCTAGAAAAAACTCCAGGGCATAAAACTTGGCACAACAACCCGTACCCTAATCCAATCCGACCACTCCTTTACTATTAGGTAGGTAATCAATAACTCAATCGACCGATCCATGAAGGTTATATTGGACATAAAAAAAGAATCCTCGAAATTGGATTGATAAGAGTACATTAATCCCATGATGCTCTGAACCGAAATGAGCATTGTCTAGTGGGATGAGATTTACTTACTCCTCCCTTTGGACATACAATCTGAATTGCGCCGTTACCTTAATTGGATTTTGATATTCATGCCAATGCGTGTACTCGTTATCATTAATTCAAGTCTACAGGGGCTTGATTTTAATACCGATTTATATTGAGAAGGTCGCAAATTAAAACAGGCTAATCAAGACATGAGCGAGCGTAAGCTCGTGAACCGCGAAGCAGATGAGTAGGCCAGGCATAGCCTAAGCTCTGGGATCTGCGCATTCAGTAGAGGAATCAAGAAGTCAGACAAACAAATACAGATAGGTTTTAGGAAGTATGAACCCACGCTCGCCCTCCCCCCCTTGGGCGGGCTTTTTTTATCCCCACCTCAGTTCTACTTCTACAGTTTACCCAAATAGTTTTATTTCAGTCTCGGGAACATGGATTGTCCTATGGTCAACTGTACGATCCTCGATATCCGCTGCTCCATTTTCCAACCTTAGGACCCCTCGAGGACAAACAGCAGAGCAAATTCCGCAACCTACACAAGAAGCCCGTACGATATTCTGTCCCTTCTGCGCATAAGCCCTTACATCGATTCCCATTTCACAATACGTACTACAATTCCCGCAGGAAATACACTGACCTCCATTTGTTGTAATTCTAAAGCGGCTGAAAAAACGTTGCTGAATTCCTAAAATGGCAGCCATGGGACAACCGAAACGGCACCAAACCCGACTTCCCATTAAGGGATAAAAACCAACACCAACTACGCCACTGAATATGGCACCGATCAAGAAACCGTACCATGACCGAAGCTGGTAGCTTTGAACAAAGAAAGGATGGCGCCCCCCACCTAAATGAGCAAACCAGAGAAGCCCCAGAATAACACCACCGAAAACCAAAGCCAGTTGCTTTGCCCGGGGATCAAAATCCCGAAAGCGTTGCTTATCCAAGAATAACCAGGCTCCCAATCCACCGATCAATAAAGTGGTAAAACCCACAAAAAAGTCTCTGGAAAACCATACGCTTTCCCCTTGGTCTGAGAAATACGAATAAAGCACCCCTATAGTCATGACCACTACGAATACCAGAACACCATGGATTAGCCAACGCTCAATTTGCCAGGCACGCAATGACTTATCCGAAAGATGGCGAAATGGATCACCTGCAGTTTCTGCCAGCCCTCCACATCCACACACCCAAGAGCAATACCAACGCTTTCCAAAAAAGTAGGTAAGGATTGGCGAGATTACGAAGATCATTGCAACTCCGAAGATCAACATGAATAAACCAAAGGCGCCGCTATTAATCATGCCATTCAAATTCCAATCGAAGAAGAAATAATAGTTAAGCGGCCACATATTTTTGAAATCATTGTACGGTTGATTTAATCGAAGCATGATTTCAGGCAAAAGAAATGCAAACCCCGTCTGGAAAAACATAACCGAAAGGGTCCGAATTACCTGGTACCTGTTGTGCCTATATTTCCAAATGAACTTGATCCCAAACAGCAGTATCGCAAGGGTATATAATGTGCCGTAAACGAACCATTGACTTGCCGGTTGACCTTTCAGGAATTGGCTAAGCGGATCAAACAAGGCAACCAGTCCCGTATTCGCGTTCCCGTTTTCTCCAAGCCCTAAATACGAAGGGTAAAAATAGAGCAGTACGTAAAAGCCCGTAATTATGATGCCCGCTACCCATGCCCACAAGCCCCGGTGTGTGAGTGAGGTCAGGAAGTTTCCATTATTTTTAATGCCCTCCGGATGTAACATGTAGGCCCTCCAAGAAAAGCCAATCACCCCAACGGTCATTAAACCAAGTGACAAACCAAGCCAGGCAGCATACCCGCTGGGTAAGGTGCCGAATCCGGCCAGGAATAGGATAAGCAACCCTATTCCTCCAATGGCAGCAAAAGCTTTTTGCGGACGATCAGTAAACGGATGCCCGGAAGCTGCCAGGGAAAGACTATGATCAATTGATTGGCTCATAATGAGGCTTGAATTTTAGGGAAAAGGAAAAAATTAAGCTTGGAGAAAAGAGAACACCTGATTCCAGCTTCTTTTCTTTTTTATAGCAATCGGAACACCTGTTTTATCTGTGAATTGGCTGGCTACGTGCTGCTCATATTCATGAAAAAACTCCGGATCGAAGTTGGCCAGACGCAAGTTTGGCAGTACCTCCGGTACTGTTTTTTCTTCCCGAAGCCATTTTTCACATACTTCGTGCCGAAACCGAATACCCATAAGTTGGAAACCTTTGATGATGAGGCTTTCCTGTTCATAAACTATACGTACGCTCTTTTTACCATCTGTAGCTTCCCAATAAAGCGTATCGTAATTGGATGGCAGCTTGACGGGCACCTCCCCGTAAATCTGATACTCAATGTCAAAAAATTTGGCCGAGTTAAACCAGATTCCAGGATCATAAGCTACCGGATTCCCACAAATTCCATGAGCCACAGTTTCTCCCATCATCCGGCCGGTGTACCAAACGGCTTCAATGGGCCTTCTTCCGGGTTTAGGTTCGCGTATCTGGGCACAATCTCCAATAGCATATACGTCGGGTAGATTTGTTTGCAGATATGCATCTACCAAAATTCCTTTCTGAACTTCCAGTGGTGAATCCTTTAAAAACCCTATCGAGGGGTGTACGCCGGCAGTCAGACCAACAAATTGGCATTCTATTTGGTCACCGTGATTTGTAACCACTGCCCCTGCGGCCCCGGTGCCATCATCCATAATTTCCTTGAGCTCTGTTTTTAATCGAAGGTCGATGCCATGTTCTCTTATGTGACGATTGATCATTTCGGATTCCTCCGGAGGAATTACGGCGTTCCAAAAACTGGCTTCTCGCACCAAGAAGGTAACCGGTATATGCCTGGAATGGAACATTTCCGCCATTTCAATCCCGATCAAACCTCCTCCGACAATAACTGCTCTTTCGAGATTCTCACTGGCATCCAGCATACCCTGTAAGTCCTGGTAGCTTACCATACCTTGTACCCGGCGTAAATCTTGACCCGGCCAACCAAATTTATTGGGAGAAGAACCCAATGCCAGTACCAACTTGTCATAGGAGATCACCTTTTCCTGGGTTGTACGCAATTGTTTTTTTTCGAAATCAATGTTATCAATCCAGGCCCGAACCAGGTGAATCCGGTTTTGTTCCCAGAACCAATCCTGATATGGCTTGGTATCTTCAAACCTCATGTGCCCCATGTAAATGTACATTAGAGCCGTTCGGGAGAAGAAATGGTCGGTCTCTCCGGAAATCACAGTGATATCATGATCACTAAATTTTCGAATAAAACGAGCAGCCGTAATCCCACTGATCCCGTTGCCGAGTATTGCAATATGCATGTTGAAAGATGGGTTTGAAGTTCATTGCGCTGATAACACCTGTAAGTTGATAAAAAATTAGGCCTGCTCCCTACCCCGAGCTGTCCAGAAACAGACACTTGTAGAAAACAAGTTTAAACTTTAATATCTTCTTTTTTCTGTTTTGTTAAAAAGTCTAGACAGGAGAATTGGGTTCGAACAACGGAATAGATGAAGTCAACCCTGAAAAAATCCAGCTGGTAATCTCAGTCAATGCTTTTTACAGCTAGCTGATTACCAGATATCATTTTTTCACAATGAGTCGCAAACTTTGTGTAAGCAAGGAGAAAAGTAAATGGATCTTTTACAGCTGGAACAGTTTTATCCAAGCAGAACTTGGCCCATCAAATGCTGCTACATAGCAGGATATTCAACATAGTTACGTGGAGTTTCGTACAGGCGTACACCTAACTCATACTTTTGATCCAGCTTTTTACGCAACAAGCTCCAAATGACAAAACAGATATTTTCAGCAGTGGGGTTCAGCTCTTTGAACTCTATCGTATCCAGATTTAAATTCTTGTGATCGAAACGATCCTCTATTTCTGTCTTGATCAGATCTTTTAGGACTTTTAGATCAATCAGGTAGCCGGTTTCCTGATCAACTTCCCCTGTCACTTTTACTTCCAGATCATAGTTATGACCGTGATAATGTGGACTATTACACAAGCCGAAAACCTCTTCATTTTTTTTGTTATCCCAGTTCGGATTATGTAGCCGGTGGGCTGCATTGAAATGGGCTTTCCGGAAAGCAGAAATTCTCATAATTCAGATTTTCCATCTAAACAACAGGAAGCTGAATGGGTTGAATCTCTTTTTGCAGGATCTGATTATCCCGCTCCGGATTGAGGTGCCCTGGTTTCGTTTATTTGATTATTTTTAGGGAATAATTTTTTCGTATTGAGCCTGAATGCAATCCATCCATATGAGATGGACAAAATTGATGGAGGAAAAGTCCGTTTTTCGGACTTCAAGGGAAAGAAATTAATGGTGGTTAATGTAGCTTCAAGATGTGGCTACACATCGCAATACCAGCAATTGGAAGAATTGTATCAAGCGTTTAAGGAAAAGCTGGTAATTGTGGGTATTCCATCCAATGACTTCGGTGGGCAAGAGCCAGGCAGTAATGAAGATATTGCTTCTTTTTGCCAATCTAATTATGGCATTAGCTTTCTGATGACAGCCAAAGTAAGCATAACGGGACCGAAAGCGCATCCTGTGTATCAATGGCTTACGATGAAGGAATACAATGCTGTTCTGGATAGTGAAGTAAAGTGGAATTTCAATAAATTTTTGATCGACGAGGAAGGTAGATTGCTAAAATGGCTCCCTTCCTCTGTAAGCCCACTTGACCCTGAGGTAATTGATTGGCTTTCCACCTGATTGCCTTTTCTCCTAGATCGACAGGCTCCTCAATCGGAGCATATGCGATTTCTAGATATTCCCAGTTTAGAATCAACAACCGACGCCCTATTTGGCCTGGTCCAACAAAATCGTTTGCCGGGTGCGCTGCTCCTTGTAGGCCCCGCAGGTGGTGGGCAGTTGGCACTTGCGCTTGCATTGGCTAAAGCTGCTCTTTGCACCAATCCCCAAGAGGGTCGAGCATGCGGTAAATGTCCTTCATGCCTTAAAGTGGAGAAGTTGGTCCATCCTGACCTGCTATTTTCTTTCCCTTACATCGATCCAAAAGTTACTGCTGACCACTATCTGAGCGAATTCCGAAACCAGCTAATCGCCAATCCGTTTATCGAGGTTCAGCATTGGCTGGAAGCGATTGGAGCCGAAAATAAACAAGGTAAGATCTACGCCGCAGAATGCAGCGCCATCAATCGAAAGCTAAGTCTAAAGACCTTTGAATCCGCAACCCGAATACTCATCCTTTGGCGCCCCGAATTCCTGGGGCCAGGAGAAGGAAATCGCCTCTTGAAACTGATCGAGGAACCTCCCGAAGGCACTACTTTCCTTTTAGTAGCTGAGAATACCGAACTCATTCTGCCTACGGTCCTCTCCCGCTGTCAGATCACACACATTCCTCGGTTTCAAGAAGAAGATATTATGGCCTACCTGGAGGCCGAAAAATCCGTTTCTCCAAACGCGGGTAGGGCCATTGCCCGTTTGGTAAATGGCAATTTGAACGCCGCCATTCGACTTGCGGAGGAAACGCATGAAAACTATGGTTCCTTTTTTCTCAATTGGTTTCGAACGACCTGGGAAGGAAAAGGATATGAGCTCGTCCAAACAGCAGAGCAAATCGCTCAGTGGAGTCGAAACCGACAAAAAAGTTTACTTCAATATGCTCTGTTTTTTCTGAATGAGCTTCTTGTTCTAAGATATAGAGGCGCAGAACACCTCCGCCTTACTACAGAAGATCAACAAGCAGCTACTAAATTGAATAAGCTGCTCTCTTTTGAACAGATTGAGTCACTTACAACCATTTTTTCTGAGGCCATCGGGCAGATCGAACGCAATGCGAACGGAAAGCTACTCTTCCTGTGTTTGGGATTGTGCATCCACCGTATTCAAAGAGGAAAACAGATGCTCGAATTGAGACCGAAGGAAATCAACATATATTAAACGAAGGATTATGGGATGTGCAGGATGTACTGTATCAAATGGTAAGCCCAACGGATGTAAAAGCAATGGTGGGTGCAGCACCGGAGGTTGCAATCGATTAAACACTTACGATTGGCTTTCCGATCTTGACCTCCCCACGATGGACCCGTTTCCCAAAGTGGAAGTAAGCTTTAAAAATGGGGCCCGTAAATCTTTTTACAATGTGCCCAACCAACTACAAGTGGCCACGGGGGATAATGTTGTAGTGGAGACAGGCAATGGCTATGACATCGGAAAGATTAGCCTGTCCGGCGAGTTGGTTCGGCTCCAAATGAAAAAGAAGCGAATCCCGGAAGATGCCAAACTGACTCCCGTATTGCGGGTAGCTAACCCAAGAGATATGGAGCGGCTGCAGGAGGCCCGTGAATTGGAAGTGCCCACCATGGTAAAAGCCAGGGTAATTGCGCGCTCGTTGGATCTCAAAATGAAGATTGGCGATGTAGAGTATCAAGGTGATAAGCGCAAGGCCACCTTTTACTACACTGCAGACGGCCGGGTTGATTTCAGGGAACTGATCAGGCATTATGCCCGCGAATTCAGAGTTAAAATTGAAATGCGGCAAATAGGTGCCCGGCAAGAATCGGCACGTATAGGAGGACTGGGTTCTTGCGGTCGGGAATTATGCTGCTCTACCTGGCTGACCGATTTTAAAAGCGTGTCAACGGCAGCGGCCCGCTATCAAAATCTATCCATAAATCAAAGTAAACTTTCCGGGCAATGCGGCCGCTTGAAATGCTGCCTCAATTATGAGTTGGATACCTATATGGAGGCCCTAGGTGACTTCCCCAAAAAGGCGGATAAGCTTTTCACTGAAATGGGAAAAGCCAGTTTAATTAAAACTGATATTTTCCGGCGGCTCATGTATTATGCATTTGATAATTCATCTGCCAGGGGTAAGTTACATGCACTTGAGATCACCCAGGTCAAAATTATCCTAGAGATGAATGCAGAAGGGAAAAAACCATTAGACCTGGCCAGCTATGCTGCCCGAATCGATACCCTGGAAGAGGAAGCCGTCGATTTTGACGATGATGTAACTGGAGTGGTTGAATTACCCAGTGAAAAGAAAAAGAAAAGTCGAAAGCAGCGGAAGAAACGGGATAATCGGCAGAAAACAGTCGGAAAGAAAAACCCCAAGAGTGAAAAATCCGGTTCAACGGAAGAGAATCGAACTAAAAAGCGAGGCGGGCGTAATAAAAAGCGACAGAACCCCAATCAAAAAAAGAATTAGCTTTTATTCGTGTTGTGACCAGCAACTAATACCTGGCCATTATGCGTATTTAACAAACTTAAACTGAACGAATTCAATTGTCCATGCAATACGATGTAACGGTTATCGGATCAGGCCCCGGCGGCTATGTAGCTGCGATCAGATGTGCCCAATTAGGTCTAAAAACAGCCATCATTGAGCGCTACCCTACGCTGGGAGGGACCTGCCTGAATGTTGGATGTATCCCTTCAAAAGCCCTGTTAGACTCCTCCGAGCATTTTCATATTGCAGAAGCTCGATTTGCTGAGCATGGAATTGACATCAACAAGCCCAAGGTGAATATGCCGCAAATGATCAAGCGGAAAAACGAGGTGGTGGATGCCAACGTCAAAGGGGTGGACTTTTTAATGAAGAAAAATAAAATCACCGTCCACCAGGGTCATGGTACGTTCAAGGACAAGCATACCATTTCTATTGCCAAAGAGGATGGCAGCAGCGAAGAAATTACCAGTGATAAAGTGATCATTGCCACGGGCTCCAAGCCGATCATGCCGGCAGATTTTCCATACGACAAACAACGTGTCATTACTTCCACCGAAGCTCTGAATATTGAGGAAGTTCCTAAAAAAATGGTCGTCGTGGGTGGAGGGGTAATTGGCCTGGAATTAGGCTCTGTTTTTGCTCGTCTTGGCACCCAGGTAGAGGTGGTAGAATTCATGGATCGCATTTTGCCCGGCATGGATAAAGACTGCGGGAAAGAGCTTCAACGGTCCATGAAAAAACTAGGTGTCAAGTTTCATACCCGTCACAAGGTCACCGACATCAAGATCAATAAGAAAAGTGTCACGGTTTCGGTTGAGCCCCGAGATGAAGGGGCGGAAGCTTTCACGCTTAATGTGGACTACTGCCTGGTTTCTATTGGCCGGCGTCCATATACGGATAAGCTGGGTTTGGAAAATATTGGGGTAGAGACCGACGAAAGGGGCAGGGTGCTGGTCAACGAGTACCTTCAAACCCAAGTAGACAACGTTTATGCCATTGGCGACGTGATCCGAGGCGCCATGTTGGCACATAAAGCCGAGGAAGAAGGTGTTATGGCAGCGGAAATTATTGCTGGTCAACATCCGCACATCGATTACAATCTCATTCCAAATGTGGTGTACACCTGGCCTGAGGTAGCTTCTGTTGGTCAAACCGAGGAGCAACTTAAAGAGGCAGGTATTCCCTACAAATCAGGAAAGTTCCCGATAAAAGCGCTGGGCCGTGCACGTGCCAGCATGGATTTGGAAGGGATGGTGAAGGTGTTGTCTCATCAGGAAACCGATGAGATCCTGGGCGTTCATATGGTTGGCCCTAGGGCTGCCGATATGATTGCAGAAGCTGTGGCGCTGATGGAGTTCAGAGCTTCTGCTGAAGATGCGGGGCGGATGAGCCACGCCCACCCTACTTATACCGAAGCGATGAAAGAGGCGGCTCTGGCTGCGAGCGAGAATCGGCCTATTCATTTGTAAATCCGAATAGGTGAAATTAAATTGCCCAAACAAAAGGACTAGCACATTTTACTTAAGATGTTAATCGAACGGGAGGACATGACAAAAGCTAGCCCTCCCATTCTCTTGGTTGTATTTAACCTACAGCGATATCAGCAACTATGATGAAGCTGGTAACGAATCCGACAATGGTTAAAGTAAACATAGTGAATAGTTTAGTATCCTTTAATTTAAGAATAATCAGGACATCATCCTAATTTCTTTTCGCTGATCTTCTCTAACAACCAACTCTTTTGGATAGAATTACTTTGTTTGATCTCTTGATCTATTTGAGTCAGATCCTCCTTTTCAAAAGGTTGAACAAAGGCTACTTTTTTTACTAGTTTAAGTAATAATAGATATTGTTGTTTTATTTCCTTGGAGATACCTTTCTTCCTGCGTAAATATATTCGAAAGGATTCCAATAAAGACTCTAGGGAGCGAAATTCATCCATCTCGTAATAAGTCTTCAATAACAACAAACGACTTCCAAGGGAATAAGAAAGATCTCCATATTCTACCCTGGAAAGTTGTTTGATCACTAAATCAAATTTTCGCTGATGAAAATAGACCTTCGCCAGATTATAGTTGAGTGCGTTTTCTTGTTCTTTTTGGGGAATTTTAGGGGTAAATTTTTGAATAAAGTCTTCAACCCATGTATATTCCTTGACTTGCAAGCCAACTGTAATTATATTCCGATAAAAGGCAAAACTCAATTTTCCATCTTCCAGAATTATTTCTTTTGAGATCCCTATTTTAAAAAGATCAAACAATTCGTGAAAAAAATAGGCGTCACCTTTATTGATTTTGGTATTGATACAATAATTATAAAGGTGAATGAACAGAGCCTTCTGGTCTTTAGAAGAAAATACTTGCAATTTTATTGTAAGTAAATGTTTTAGCCTTTGATAAGACTCTTCTTGCGATGAGGAATCATGCAATTTGATTACCAGATAATACGCATTGATCAATGGGTGTTGTAAAACCTCTGATTGGAATAACCATTGTTCGATTTCCGGAGTAATAGTCTTAGAGGGTTGGGAACTATCCATGCCCTTATATCTAGTGTAGTCAAGGTAATCCCCGATAAATCTCAACTTTTCCAGAGCGAAGAAAAAGTCGAGTTTTTTGTCTGCTTCTTCCAGGCCTCTAAGGCTGCTTACAAAATTGGATAGTTTTTCCTCCTGTTCGTGCCGAATCTTGAAGAACAGATATTGTTGGTAGAAATCCTCAGCATCCAGTTTTTCTTTCTTATGGAGTAAGCTATTCTGCTTTTTTGCAATACTATGAAATTGTTTAGTGAGCGACCGCTCGGAAAGAGATCCCAGCAACTCATTTCCAACTTTCTCTTTGCTGGAATGCCATTTTTCAAGGGCGATAAACTGATAAAACAACTGGATTAACTCGGAGAATAGCCTGCGCAACTGTAAATCATCATAAGGCCTTTCCTTATACAACGATTCCCAAACATCTGGTTTAGTGAGTTGTTCTTTATTCGGATTCAAAGAAGGCAAGATCAAGTCAAGCAAAGAAACGAGTTCATGTTTTTCACAGAAATAAGGAGATAAAACAAAGGTTTTAAACTTTCGCAGAGAGTTCGCATCCAAAGATCGGAGTAAATAAATGAGTTTGGGACTAGGCATTGGCTCTAGGCTTTTCCAGACAAATTATTGAGAAAGCGTACATTAATAATTGTTTTTCAAATAATTGTACAATCATAGTGAATTACTTTGAGTTGACAAATCCCGATAACTGTGCTTTCAAAAATGTAGATTAGTGCTTAACTAGAATGACATAAACTAATCCTGATGAATCGTTTCTTCCTATTCTTCCTATTTATCTGTGCAAGTTCAATTTGCACTTCTCTTAGAAGCCAAGCCTGCGAGAGCATGATCAAGTTTGCATTTGCAGACGAGAAGAAGGTCGTGATTTACAATATGAGTACCGGTTACGATCAGGTACAATGGGATTTAGGAGATGGAGAAGTTCATCACTTCAGTAACGATGCAGTAGTAGTAGATTATGCCGAGTTTCCTGTTACAGTTTGCCTGACTATAACTAACGAAGCAGGTTGTTCAGATCAATCTTGTGTCGAAATTTACCCCGGTTCACCAGATGATATTTGCCAAACTACTGATTGTATCTGGCCAGGCGATATGGATGGCGATGGGAAAGCGAATAATTATGATCTGTTGCGCCTGGGTTTTGGAATTGAGGAATTGGGAACACCCAGGACCCATTTTCCCATTGCTGACGACTCCATAGCTTGGTTGCCTTCATTTGGCGAAGATTGGTCCCTAGAGTTTATGGGAACAAACTTTAAGCATTTTGATGCAAATGGAAACGGGGTCATCGAAGAAAAAGATAAAGAGGCTATCCTTTACAATTATGATCCCGATTTCGATTTTCAGACCATTCAAGATTCAGATGGTCCGAAAGTCTATTTGGAATTCCAGGACAGTTCTATTCAAATAGGTCCAGGTGCCAATGAAAAAGTTCATGTAGACCTCCAGATAAGATTAGGTACTTTTGATTTTCCAGTTACCAATATCCAGGGAATTGCTTTTTCAATAGATTATCCAAACAGTATTGTAGAACCTGGATCCGCAAGAGCATTTTATCCGGATACCTCATTTTTTGGTCGTTCGGAAGAAGTGATCACGATTCAGAAGGACCTTTTTTCTTCTAGCCTGGGCAGACTTGATCTAGGTTTAAGTAGGCGGTCGGGCAGAGAGATCACCGGTTTTGGCACCATTTTTACTACTTCCTTTGTTGTGATCAGTGACATTGCTATCGGAAAGGGAGTCAATTCAATCCCATTTGAGGTCTCCATTTCAAAGGTCGCCCTGGTCAATAATCAAGGTCAATTAGTTCCCGTACAGCTTGAAAGTGTCCCTGCAAGCATTGATCTCCAAATAGGGACGATCACCTCCACCCGACCCAATCCAACGCTAAACAACAAGCTTCAACTCTTCCCCAATCCAACTTCCAGCCTGACTCGATTGCAATGGACCGACCTACAGCCAGAATGGATTCAGGTTACCGATGCCTTAGGCAAAGTAGTGCTCCGCCAACAGGCTAATAGTGACTATCTGGATCTGGATACCCGTGGGTGGGGAAGTGGCCTGTATTTGGTCCAAATTGGTACCTCCGATGGAACAGCCACCAAACGATTAATGGTCCGATAAAACGGAGCTATTTACCGGCAACTACGATCACGATTTCGCCCTTGGTAACGCCATCGGTCGCATAATAGTCAGCTAATTCGGAAAGGCTACCCGGCCTAACTTCTTCGTGCAGCTTTGATATTTCTCTGCAGACACAAGCCTGCCGATCTTCACCGCAGTACTCGGCTAATTGCTGTAGGGCTTTAATTAGTCGGTAGGGCGACTCATACAAGATAAACGTGTATGGCAGCTCCGACAGATAGACCAACCTCGTTTGCCTCCCTTTCTTCTGAGGCAAAAACCCCTCGAAAAAAAAACGATCCGAAGGCAGTCCGGACGCTACCAATGCCGGCACAAAAGCGGTAGCACCAGGCAGCGCTTGAACACCAACGCCTGCCATGTGGCAAGCTCTGGCTAAAAGGAAACCCGGATCAGAAATTCCTGGCGTCCCAGCATCGGAAACCAGGGCCATCTGCTTTCCGCTCGCAAGCTCTCGAACAATTGACTCAATGGATTTGTGCTCATTGTGCGCATGGAAACTGCGCATGGACGTGTTTATGTTAAAATGCTTAAGCAGCTTTCCCGTATTGCGGGTGTCCTCCGCTAAAATAAGATCAACTTCCTTGAGAACCCGAATTGCCCGGAAGGTCATATCTTCTAAATTGCCAACGGGAGTGGGCACCAGGAAAAGCATGCATTCGATTTATTCGCCCACCTGATCCACCGTAAAGGTGTAGGTTTCCATAATTACATTGGCCAACAGTTTTCGACAGGCTTCATCTACTTTGGCCTTTGCCTCCGTTTCATTTTCGGCTTCTACCGTCATGCTCACATGCTTTCCGATCCGAACTTGCCCAACCCCGTGAATATCCAGATTCACCATATTTTTCTCCACTGTTTTACCTTGAGGGTCCAACAGTTCCTGGTGGGGCATAACATCAATTTCCGCCTGGTATTTCATCGGACTGATTTGATTTAAAAATAAGGGAAAGAAGAATATACAAAAGGATGGTGCCTACTAATCCAGCTTCTCTAAGCCACGTGATGAGTAAGACCGCCGAAAGCACGAAGATAATTCGAATCTGGTTTCCCTCCCAGTTCAGGCTTTTGAATTTCAAGCTGAACAAAGGAAGCTCCGATACCAGCAATGCACTTACCGTTCCAATCACGGGATACAAGACAAACGGCGAAGTAATCCAATTGCCTAAGGAGAAAGTGTTAAAGGTGGATATCATTAGAAGTCCAATCGCTAATAGAGCAGATGCTGGAGTAGGTAAACCCAAAAATCCATCTTCTTGCCTAGTATCCAGATTAAACTTGGCCAGTCGGACCGCTGAAGCCAAGGTTACCAAGAAGGCTGGAATAGCCCACGGATCCAGACTGCCAGACCCTAACCCATTGGATGCTAGTAAAATGTAATAGATCAGCCCAGGTATTACCCCAAACGACACCATATCTGCCAGTGAATCCAGTTGTTTTCCAATAGAAGATTGGACCTTAAGTAAACGGGCTGCCATCCCATCTAACAAGTCCGCCAAACCAGCTCCTGCCAACAACCAACAAGCAGTAATATGATTACCTAGCAATAACTGGATAATGGCTAACGATCCTAGTAAAAGGTTAAGTAGCGTTATACTGTTGGGAATCTGCTGTCGAAACATGTGCCAATAGCTCTAACCCCAATATTATGATTTAATCCGAAACAAGGTAAAAGACCTTTTGCACTACCTTTTACCAATCAAATGGGTGAGAGGCCCAACGATTTTTGCCACGCATCCGTCATCCGCAGTAGAGGGAAGCCATTTTTAGTAGCGCTTTACCTGCTGAAGTCGTTATTTTAAATGCACCATTTCGAAACAAAGCACCGGATAATCCCCATGAAATCAAGTACCTGGTCCAGTTCCTGTTCTCCGATCACAATTGTGTGCATTGGCACTTTATGGATCCTAACTGCATACAGCTCGTGGGGGCAGGTAGCTGCCTGTACGCAAGCCATACCCATAGAGCTTAGTAATGGAGTTTGGTGTTCCCGGACAGGCCAATTTTCCAATCAAAACTCAGATTTGGCTGATTTGAGCGCGTTTTGCTTCCAAGGCCCCGGGTTCGACCAATGGTTCTCATTTGTCCCTACTTCCACAGACGTGGTCATTAATATTATTGGTAATGCCGGCCAAGCTTCAGGAGGTACATTAACCCTTCCCGAGGTGGCCCTTTACAGTGGAAGCTGTTCTGAATTTCAGGAGTTGCAATGTGAATCCGATGTGGGCGGTCGAAACATTGTGGAACTGTATAAAGGTGGGCTGGAAATTGGAGTGACTCATTACATTCAGGTGCAGGCCCGAAACCAAAATCGTGGTTCCTTTCAGATTTGTGTGGAAAATTTTAATGCCCCTGCTCTTCCGGGTTCCGATTGTTTTTCCGCAGCCTGGCTTTGCAATACCGAGTCTTTTAGTGTGGACAATGTCGTAGGTGGTGGAACACTTCCGGATGAAGCCGCTAATTCCAGCTGTCTGGGGGGCTTGGGTGGAAATTCAGAATCGAATTCAACCTGGTTCGCCTGGACGGCAAGCAACGACGGCCTCTTGGAGTTTACCCTAAGCCCGAACAACCCAGCTGATGATCTTGATTTCGTGCTTTACGAAATTGAGACCAATGGAACGGATTGTCAATCAAAAGTTCAACAGAGGTGCATGGCTGCTGGAGATTTTATATTCCCGAGTCCGTGTATGGGGCCAACCGGTCTCAGAAGTGGAAATTTTGATACAGAGGAAGCAGCGGGCTGTGCCGCCGGCCAAAATAATTTCCTGGCTCCTCTTCAATTGGAAAGGGGCAAGAGTTATGCACTTCTGGTCAATAATTTTACTTCAACAGGAAATGGCTTTTCTGTCAGCTTTGGCGGAACAGCGACCTTCGAAGGCCCTCAGGCTGATTTTACCACAGATGCTCCTGATTTTTCGGTCTGTGTGGGACAACCCATTACTTTTACCAATCAATCCTCAATTCCTGGCGAGCAAATTTCGGATTGGCTTTGGAGCTTTGGTTCTTTTGCTAGCTTGGCATCAGCCAATACCGAGGGCCCACACACCGTACAATTCAATAGAGCAGGAGAGTATCCTGTCGTATTGAGAATTACCAACGAGCGAGGATGTATTGTAACAGCCATTAAAACCGTGCGTGTAGAATGCTGTCCAGATCACTTTTCGGTCGATCCTTTAATTACGCCCACTACCTGTCCAATGGACAGTACCGGTGCCATTGCCCTTACGGTCTCCAACCCTTTTAATCCATTTTCTTATTCTTGGGATAATGGAATCCAGGCGGCATCTTTATCTGATCTCCCCATGGGGGATTACGCCGTTACCATATCCGACCAGGCTGGTTGTGATACAACATTAACATACACCGTTTCAGGTCCTCCCGCACTTGATGTGGATACAATCCTTCAAGCACCTACCTGCAACGGTGGAACTGATGGGGAAATCGAATTAGTCGTTTCAGGGGCCTCTTCCCCTTTTGAATTCAGCTTTGAGAATGGCTCTTTTTTACCGCAGAATAGTTGGGATAACCTCTCGGTAGGGGAGTATTCGATCCGCATACGGGACGGAAATGGTTGCCTGTGGGAAGAACGCATCCCATTGAGAGAACTTGAGCTCGTCCTTGATCCTGCTATCGCAGCTGTTCAACCCCCATCCTGTACCGGTTTTTCGAATGGGATCATTGAAGCTGTTGTTGCCAATGGAGAAGCACCTTTTCAATTTATTTGGCAAAATGGAATCGGATCCCGCTTTGAAAGTCGGATAGAAAACCTCTCAGCAGGGACCTATCAGCTCGAAGTGGAAGATGCCAATCTATGCAGAGGCACATTTTCTTTCGAACTGGTCGAGCCCGACCCAATAGCCAGCACAATTGCGGTTATACCGGTCAGTTGTTTTCAGGGGGATGATGGCACGCTCACTGCCTCTCCATCCGGAGGAACTGGTACTTATTCGTTTCAGTGGAACAACAATCCAGGGGATAGTACAGTCACCGGTTTGACAGCAGGTACATACTCACTCTTCATCCTGGATGACAACAATTGCCAGTTTGATACTACAGTTCAGGTTCCACAGCCGCCCATATTGGAGGCCGGAATATTATCTACTTCTGGCTTGGTCTGTTTCGGCGATTCTAATGGGGTAATTTCTATTGAAGGCATTGGAGGTGTTCCACCCTATTTATTCAGGCTGGACAATGCACCACTTTCACCTTTCACACAATTTAGCGGCCTTTCACCTGGGAGGTATACCGTAGTTGTGCAGGATGCAAATGGATGTGAAAGCTCCACGCCAGTCACGCTTTCTGAAGCCAATCCCTTTCTGTTAAATGCTATTGAAGACCAGGAAATTGAACTTGGATTTTCAGTTAGCTTAAATGCTATTCCCAGCGAATTTGCTACAGGCTTTCAATGGTCCCCAACTGATTCGCTCTCCTGCCTTGACTGCCCAAACCCGATTGCATCACCAACGCAAAGGACCACCTACCGGGTACAAGCTACCAATTCAATAGGATGTGTAGCAGAGGATTCGATCACCGTTTTTGTAATAAAATCCAGGCCAATATTCGCTCCTACTTCCTTCTCCCCTAATGACGATGGCAGTAACGATTTTTTCACGATATATGGCGGGGTTGCTGCTCGACAAATATTAAACCTGAGCATTTATGACCGCTGGGGTAATCGGGTATTTAAACAAGAAAACTTGGAGCTTGGGCGCGAAGTACGAGGATGGGATGGCAGCTGGAAAGGCAAGGATCTGGCACCTGGCACCTATATCTATGTGGCCGAAATACTATTTATTGACGGAGGCATTGAACGTTTTCAGGGTGAAGTAAACCTGTTGCGCTAACTTTGCCCTATGAACTTGGAATTTCCCCTGCCCACTCTTTTGGGCTTTTGGGCTATCTTTAATTTGTTGCTTTCCTGGTCCTGTACCCACAATGTGCAAGATCTGAAAGAATTGACCCAGAAGTACAGGCCTGATCTTGAAACTGCCCTGGAAGTGGAGATTCTGTATAGCGACTCTGCCCAGGTTCGGGTTCAAATAACAGGTCCCAGGATGTTGCAATATTTGGATCCAGAGAATCCCAGGCAAGAATTTCCCGATGGCGTTCGAGTAGAGTTTTTTGGTGACAGCATGAACGTCTCCGGGGTTCTTACAGCCAAGTACGGCATTCGTTATGAACGGGAGGACAAAGTTGAGGTTCGAGATAGTGTGGTTTGGGAAGGGGAGGGCAACCAGAAACTGGAAACGGAAAAGTTGGTCTGGCTTTCCCGGGAAAAGAAAATCCGAACCGATCGTTTTGTAGTAATAACACGCCCCAATTATAAGATCTACGGTCATGGGTTCGAAGCAGAGCAGGATTTTTCAAATGCTCGAATCCTTGCCCCGGAAGGCAGGATCAATTTACCCTCCCAAGCTGCAGAAGGAGGTCCAGGTCCGGAAGATTAGGAGAGTGCCAAGTCTTGACTGACGCAAGTTTAAAATGGTATTAGGCATATGGTTTTGTTATCGGCTCTAATTGCCTTATTACTATCGGCTTTATTCTCAGGCTCCGAGATCGCTTTTGTCGCCGGCAATCCACTCCGGGTGGAACTTCGGAAGAAACGAGGAGGTAGAAGAGGAAAAATCCTTGCGGGTTTCTATGATAATCCGTCAGGATTCATTGGTACAATGCTTACTGGAAACAATATTGCCCTGGTAGCATTTTCCACCCTTATGGATAAACTGCTTGAGCCTTTATTCAAGCCTTGGGTAGCGTCCGGTGACCTTGCGCTGTTGCTAGTAAATACCACGTTAATCACCTTGATCGTACTTGTTTTCGGAGAATATCTCCCAAAAGCAATTGGTCGACTATTTTCTGACGAGGCCCTATACACGATGGCTCTGCCGCTAGAAGGACTGCGCAAGCTCCTTAGCGGACCTTCTAAAATACTCAACGGGGCTTCCAATCGAGTACTTACCTTGGCCTTAGGGCGGCAATTGGAAGATGAAGAGCGTGCCTTTACCCGCCTCGATCTTGAAAAGTTTGTTGAGGAATCGCAAATGGCTGATGAGTCAGACGATATTGACCGCGAGTTATTTGGTAAAGCACTCAATCTAAAAGACGTCCGGATCAGAGAGGCTATGATCCCCAGGAATGAAATTGTGAGTATTGATGTCTCGGAATCCATAGAGCAGCTCAAGGAACTTATCCGGGATTCACATATGTCTCGCCTGATCGTCATAGACGGAGAAATTGATAAGGTTCTCGGCTATGTCCATCATCAACAGCTTTTGTCCAAACCCAAAAGTATCCGATCGCTGATCATGCCACTCATCTTTGTTCCTGAAGCTATGCGTATCACCGACCTACTGAGCCGATGCATTCAGGAGCGGCAAAATATTGCTATGGTGGTGGATGAGTATGGAGGGGTTTCCGGCCTGATTACACTGGAGGATGTATTGGAGGAGATATTTGGCGAAATTGAAGACGAACACGACCAGGAGGACTATACCGAACTACAGGTCAATGAGGAAGAGTGGCTTTTTTCCGGGCGGTTAGAAGTGGATTATTTGAATGAAAAATATGGCCTGGATTTTCCGGAAGGAGACTATCATACACTGTCTGGCTTCCTGGTTATGACCACGGAGAATATTCCTCAGGAAGGGGAAGAGCTTGAGTTAAACGGTTATCAGTTTTTAGTGGAATCCGTTAGTGACACAAAAATTGAACGCATCCGGGTAGTTCGCTTGCCGGAACCAGGTGAAAAAGAGAAGACGTAGAGCGTCTTTCCAGGAATAAAATCTCTCTGTTTTTTGAGCGATACTTCAGATATTTTTTTGACTGGAAATACCCGGCAATCGGAGGGGTTTTGGATCAAATGAGGGGGGGGACGTTTCTCCATGCCATTTTCAGGTAGAAAGGATCGTTTAAGCCGCA
>CAZXLD010000016.1:0-86697 GCA_964641965.1 uncultured Saprospiraceae bacterium
GCGAACTGTGGATCTTCATTCAGGTTATTTCCTCCATCCGTCAATCCGGCTGGAATACCACCCTCTACAATCGAATAGGCTACTGAGGCGGAGCCTCCATCACTGTTTATCGCATTGGGGTTACCACCAACTGTATTACCCCAGAAAATGGAGTTGTTCAAGGTCAATAGACTGGTTCCAGCGGAGCCTTCATTAAATAGTCCAGCTCCTTCAGATAAAGCCTCATTCCCAGAGAAGGAACAATTGGTAATTGTAGCACTCAGGTCACCACCCGTTGGAGTAGAAGAAGTAAGAAATATTCCTCCGCCAGCATTATCTGATATATTCCGGTCGAACACCGTATTTATGATCCTGACATTGTGAGAACCACCTTCAGCTCCGCGAAGGAAAATTCCTCCTCCATGATCAGAACTGTTGTTTTGGGTAAATACACAATTGAGGATCAGGTTTTCCAAGGTAGTATTCGCTTGATTGGCCTGGATAAAAAGTCCGCCTCCTACTCCGTCCACCTGATTACCTTGGAAAGTGGTATTTCCAACAAATGCATTGGAGGTGGTATTGCGACCTGCCTGGAACCAAATTGCACCTCCAAACCCGTTTCCAGCAGCTAGTATGCCTGCCTCATTGTTTTCAAATAAGCAGCTATCGATCCGCAAATTCAATGTGGCCGGTAATCCCGCTTCGCTATTATCCACACCTACCCATAAGGCTCCTCCATCATTTGCGCTAGTATTATTCCTGAAGGTACATTGAATAAACTGTGTGCTGATAATAGCACCTTGATCACCGGAAAGCAAACCGGCTCCTCCTTTTGCATTTCCCTGGGACGTTACGGTATTATTTTCAAAAATACAGTTTCTAAAAAGCCCTTCAGCTCGTCCACCCTCCTGTACATTTATTCCAAAACCTCCACCTTCAAAGGCATTATTATCACGAAATGTACAGTTTTCAATGATTGGGCTTGCTTTCTCTCCTCTTGAACCATCTACATTGAGACCCCCACCGATTGTAAAAACACCATCTGCATTTCCACCCTCAATAATAAATCCATTCAGAATGGTTTTTTGGGTGACATTTTCCATAGTCACGACACAAAAACTATTATCCAGATTATAGGCTTGTCCAATATTGCCACTTAAAATGGTCAAATTGGCAAGCCAATCCCTTTGCTCAACCTCTGTCTCATCCCCTTGGAAACCACCATAAACCTCTACCCCATCCAATACCTGAAAGGATTCAGCACGATCATTTACCCCGCAAGTACCGCAAGCAGAGGGTTTGTACACACCGTCAGCTACCCAAATATGGTCGCCACCATACGCTTTAGCTAAGGCATCTTCAAATCGGACAAAAGCATTACTCCAGGATCTGCCGCTATTATTGCCGGTAGCATCCTGGTCTACGTAGATCAGGCTGGCTTCATAAGCACCTATATCTACGGTATCTTCAAAAATCCGGGGATCGCCATCTGGATCCGGATCGGCGAACGGTAAGGGTACTTTGGAATTGTCACCTCCATTCAGGCCGGGTGAACAACCCAATAGATGCAGATCTGCATTTTCGGGATCTACATATTGAGGGTCTTCGAAAATATTGTTGCCCGCATCGGTTACCCCCGTGGGTAATGCACCCTCCAGAATGGAGTGCCCCAGGTTAACTGAGCCGCCATTGGTACCGATTTCGTTGGGCTGGCCGCCTGCCAGATCCCCCCAAAGAATGGTATTGAAAACACCCGGTGCACTTGTGCCGGCAGTTCCATTATTAAAAAAGGCGCCACCATTGCCGTCGGCCTCGTTGCCATAAAAAGAGCAGTTGATTAATTCAGTATTGATTGTCCCTCCCTGACCGGAATTGGGAGCTGTAGTGGAAAAGTAAACCCCCGCTCCGTTTTCCTGGGCTGAATTCTGGTAAAATAGGGTATTTACAACTTGGTCATTATTGGCGCTTTGGTTTCCTGCCCGGAAAAGTATAGCTCCACCTCCTCGGGAACTTGAATTCCCAGAGAAATAGCAATTCACAAAGAGGTTGTCTGAGATCGTTCCGTCGTTTAACGTCTCCATGTAAACGGCTCCTCCCCACCCTTCCGGACCTTCAGAAGAGTTGTTCAAAAATCGGCAATCCCTGAACCGGGAGGCTGATTCTGTAAAACCGGCAGATCTATACCAAATAGCGCCCCCACCTTCATCCGTATCTTTTTCACCTTCCAGGCCGGCTTGATTACCCTCGAACGTGCAACCCTCCAATTGAAGGTTCATTTGGGTTATTGCGGTAGCTAAATTACTGGTGCCGCTAAAGGTCAGCGCCCCTCCTGCTTCACCGCTTTGATTGTTTCGGAAGATACAATTGACAAATTCGGTCTCTAGGATAGCGCCATTATTCCCGGAAACATTACCAACCCCAGCTCGAAAGGGGGTCCCGGTTAAGGAAGCCGTATTATCCTCAAAAGTGCAGTTTTCAAAGATCCCACGTGCAATTCCTCCTCCTTGACAATCGATCCAAAAGGCTGCTCCCCCTACTGCATTATTTTCTCTAAACGTACAGTTACGTATAGCTGGGCTTGCTGCTCGTCCATTAATACCTTGAACAAAAAGCCCGCCCCCCAGAAAGCGGCGGCCATTCACCGTAGTACCTGCATTGGCGTTCCCCTTTTCAATGATAAATCCATCCAGGATACTCGTCCGTTGCACATCCTCAGCTCTAACAATCTGAAAGCTATTATCAGCATTATCCCCTATAGTACCTATATCTCCACTTAGGATGGTCGGATTGTTTTGGATATCCCGTTGATTCAAGGCGGTTTCTCCTCCAGCAAATCCACCAAACAATCCTTGGTTACGCTCTAACAAAAAGAACCTTTCCCGATCATCCTGTGTGCATGGATTACACTCAACCGGTTTGTAGGTACCTGCTGCAACCCAAATATCGTCAGAGCCTGTCTCCAGAATTGCCAATTGTAAATCCGTATACGCATCCGCCCATGAAGTGCCGTTGTTGGCTCCAGTTGCATTCACATCTACGTAAATGACTTGCCCAGTTGCCGGGACAAGGCATACAATACTATACAATAGGATCAATAAGACAGGCCAGGGCCTGAAATGGGTCCTCATATCTGTTGCGTTATTACTTGATTACGAAATTATGGGGTTTGAATGGGATGCAGGTGCTATTCTGTCGAAGCATTTATCCCGAAAGGGGAAGGGTTTTAGTAGCCGCTCAAAATCAGTCGCATATTACTTAATTCCCAGATTTGATTCAGGGTCTATTTCTGCCAAAAAAATTTGTTTCCTGCCAATTGGCTATATTCAAAGGCCAAAAGCCATTTGTCATGAATTATACAAATGAGATCCTTATCGATCTTCCTGTCGAAAGGGTTATTGAATTATTTGACAATCCCGAACACTTAAAAAAATGGCAACCCGGCTTAATTCGCTACGAGATGATAAAGGGTCCAATCGGAAAACCGGGGGCCCAAATGCGACTTGTCTTTCAAATGGGAAAAAGGCAGGTAGAAATGGTGGAGACCATCAAAGAGAAAGAGCTGCCAAAGTCCTTTTTGGCCACCTATGAAGCCAAAGGGATCTACAATTTTCAGAAAAACAGGTTCGAGATAACAGGCCCAAATCAAACCCGTTGGGTTAGCGAAACTGAATTTAAATTTTCTTCCCTCAGTATGAAGGTTTTTGCCTGGCTCATGCCCAGTGCTTTTAAAAAGGAGAGCTTGAAATATATGCAGAAGTTTAAGGCCTTTGCCGAGGAGCAAGGGCTACAGCAATATTAATACACTTTTAAGCAGGTGGAGCACTCAGAAAAGCTTGAACTTGGCCATTTCAGCGTTTCCTTTCTGTCAACATAGAAATAGCCTCCACCATATACAGATCATCTTTTCCTAGCCCTTTCGGACGATTGGATGAAAAATACGCCCGGTCAGCAGGACCATTCAGTATAAACCCTAAATCGTCAAAAGGCGAGTTTATGGGCGTTGGTAAAGCCACAACTTTCTTTTCCGGTTTTCTCAGGTCAACCATGTAAATATCCAGGCCGCCATTTCCATTCCTACAATCGGAGGAGAAAAATAAAATACCACTGGAATGGATAAAGGGATAGCCTTCTTGCCCTGGCGTATTGATTTCAGATCCGAGATTTTCCGGCTTTGACCAACTCTTCCCCGAACGATAGCTTATGTAAATATCGTATCCTCCTTGTCCTCCCGGACGATCCGAAATAAAATAGAGGGTCTGTCCATCAGGTGATAGTGTGGGGTGCATTTGATTTTCTCCAGGCATATACAAATTCAATGGATTTATATCTGTCCAGGTAGTATGCTTGCGCCTAGCTGAAAACAGTTGGACATGCATAGGAACCTCTTTTCCAAATGCATTGGGTTCGGTATATCTGTTCTTAGAAAAAATGGCCTCGGAAAAATCCCAATTGAAAGTCATCGGACCATTATGAGTAGTGGAGTTGATCCGGGAGGAAAACAACCTGGGACGCGACGGACGTCCATTGGGATCAAGTGCTACTTCATAGATCTGAAAAAAGGACTCGCCCAGTATTTTATCCTTTGGACCTTGTGCGGCCCGACTACTTACAAATACCATCCCGTTTCGGTAAAAAGTGGGGCTAAATTCAGACCACCTGGTATTGATTTCGCTTAAACTATAGAGCACTACATCCGAATTAAAAGTACCACCAGAAAGGAGCTTCTGATTCGGGTAGACCCCTGCACTACCCTGGCTGAATCCGGTCAAGGGAAGTACGAAACAAAAGAACAGGAGTTGAACAATCTTATTCATTCTTTTAACCTAATAAAAACGAGGATTTACGTATGAATCAGCATTCGTCTTAGGGCCGAAACACCACCGGAATATGCCTTCCAAAGAACCGGCGTGACTACTTTTCAAATCGGAAAAAGAAATGCCATAAGACAGGGTAAAAAACAAGTCACGTGAGATATGAGCTCCCAATAAAAATGAAGTAGATTCGGCGATCTTCCTCCGTTCCCCTCCTCCGATTCGGAGAGTGGTCCCAACCAATAATCGCTTCAGAATAGTCGCGTTTAAATTCACATCAGCAATAAAAGGAGTTCCATCTGCATAGGAGAGTAGTACCTGGGGTTCCAGTGTAAACCCCTCACTCAGTATAAAGCGAGCCCCTCCCATCAAGTGGTAATGCCTAATTTCTCTGGCTTGGGTCTGGTCGGTATCCAGAAAAGTGATGTCGCTCTCCAATAATTTAGGTATCGAAAATCCCAAGTACCAATTTTGAGTATAGTAATATAGGCCTAAACCAAAATTTGGGACATATCTACTTTGCCTACCGGCAGGGATGGCACCATCAATAGCCGTTGCCTGAGTTGCATTGGTCTGATCAAAATCAACTCTCAAAAAATTGATATTCCCCTTGATACCAATGGAGAGAAAACCATCGCCGGCCGGAAGGTGATAGGCATAAGCAATATCCGCAGCATAGGACTCTTGCGGGCCGATCGCATCACGGATCAAACCAAACCCTAGTCCGATCCGATTGTTGAGCAGTGGCATATTGAAGCGGGCAAGTTGGGAATTTGGTGCCCCATCCAATCCGATCCATTGTCCATACCCGCTTAAAGTCAGGCAGTTCCGGCCGGGTACGCCAGCGAAGGCTGGATTAAACTGGAGTTTATTGTACATGAACTGAGTGAACCGCTCTTCCTGTTGGCCAAAAGTAGGCGATAAGGCCCAATTCAGGATTATACACAGGAATACGAGCTGTAGATAATATTTTTTCATGTTCGCTTTCTTGTAGAGTTCTGCTATAGTGTACCTTATTTAGTCAGGTATACCCATCCTGATTTAGTCCCGGCGCCGTTACCAAAATCAATGAAGTAGAAATACGTACCCGCAGGAAGTTCGCTCCCGTTAAAGGTGCCATGCCATAAACTGGACAGGTCAGCTCCATTATCATAAGGCGCTGCATTAAATACTTCGTCTCCCCAGCGATTGTAAATATTGACCCTGTTGTTTGGAAAGTTCCCTTCAGCTCGGAGGCAAGGCACTACAAAGGCGTCGTTTACACCATCTCCGTTTGGGCTAATGATACTTGGAATTGCGCAGGTATCAGCTTCCGGGTTTTCCAGCTCTTGTCCGATTTGAATAGTCACCGAAGCAATGGCACATGAACAACCCGAAACACACAATTCATATTGGAATTCATCTGCGCCAATTACATTGAATCCTACTTGGTACAATAGGGTCAAACTATCTATCTGCTCGATGGTCCCTTTTTCGGGATTGGATATCAGGCTAAATTGGGGTACGCCGGAGAATTCATCATTTTCCAGAGGCAAAATAATCACCTCACCCTGGAAGTCCACGGACAATATATCCGGTACGGCAACCGGATTTTTCCGATAAGTGAGGATCAAGGAATCCGTAGCCTCATCAGGGCAGTTCCCACCAATACTGGACCACAACAATTGATTTTCGCCCAGGCGTAAGTTGGTTACCTGAGTCCCAGGATCAGAAATATCGGCAAAAACAATTCCCGGGTCCGGAGACGACCATAATCCCTGATTCCCCGGGCCAACCGGACTTGCATCAAGAGTAGCTACTTGATCATCATTGCAGATTTCCATATCCACTCCTGCTTCAGGTGTATCCTCATACAAGGCCAGGGTAGTGGTCGCGCTGGATTCGCCACAAGCACTTTGTATAGTCCAGGTGAAAAGATAAGACTGCCCTTTTTCCAGCCCCATAACTTCGGATCCGGGAAGATCCGGATCAAGGATGACGACTCCTTGTAAGGCTTGTTCCTGGCTTTGCGACCACACTCCGATTCCTTCTACTGGTGCGACAGCCTGGAGCCTGCTCATTGAATCCGGGCAAACCAACGAATTGGGCCCTGCATCAGCTAGTTGTCCAGCGATAAGGGAAACAGATACTGTATCTGAGGAAAAATTGGTACAAACCCCGCTACTTAGACTCCATTCGAAAGCGTAAGTCCGTCCAGGCAGCAAGCCATCAATGGGGGTCTGGAAACGCTCAGGAGCAATAATCCGAATCTCGGAAGCACTGCTCAACGCTCGCCAGCGTCCCATGGCGCTGGTTGGAGGGAAAGCTTCTAATTGCACCAAACTACCCGTACAAATTTCTTGATCGACTCCTGCGAAAGCCTGTTCCTCGACAGGAGGGCCCTCTACAATGACTTGAGTAATGTTGGAGCTCGGGCTTGCGCAGCCGGAAACCTCACGAATTACAAAAAAATCGTTCGCCCCTGGACTCAGGGAGGCAATATCGGAAAAGACAAAATGAAACGACTCCGTCCTTCCTACCTCCGTACTGTCTGGTCCGAACCAAATATAGATAGCGTCATCCGACGCCGACAGGCTATCAACAAAAAGGGTAACCTCAGCCCCTTGGGAAACGCTACAAACGGGACCGTTATTAAAGGCAACCGGCGCCTCAGGAGTCGGCAATACAATTACTTCCTGAGTATCTGGCTCAGAAAGGCAAACATTTTCTTCCACCAAGAAGATATAAGTTCCAGCATGCGCTTCGATGCTGGCGTTCGGAATCGTTAATCTGCAATCGTTTACCAAAGTATCCGGCCCCAACCAACTGCATTTCGCCATTTCCGATGAAGGATTTCCGACCAGTTCAATGGCCTCTCCAGAACAAACCGGGCTATTGGAGCTCGACGATGCGATTGGCTGCTCCTTGACCAAAAAGGAATCCGGGCTGGAGAATTCAGATATACAGCCATCTACTAAATAAGCTACCCCATACCTTCCTTCATTTTGGCTGGTAACACTGTCCAGCCCTAAGCTGGGAATAGATGTTGATTCTTTTCCCAAGGGGGTATCCCAAACATATAATACATTGCCAGGCAATCCTGCAGGGGCTGCCTGGATCCGGATGGAGTCGCCAGTGCAAAAGCCATCTGCAGGAGGAACAGGGTCGAAAACAGGTTTAGAAGGTGGACCGGGTTTTGGATTTACTTGTACCTCCACGCTATTAGAGGTATCAGACAAACACCCTTCAAATGTTACTTGTACTTGATAGGATCCTTCATCCACTGTCGAAATAGGCTGTATGACCAAGGGGTTTTCCGAATTGATTAATGTATCTCCCGAGGGAAGAACCCAAAAATATTGGTCCCCAATGACTGAGCTTGATAGTACAATGGAGTCGCCCTCACAGGTCGGGCTATTCGAGGACAGCAAGGGTGGAGTTAATCGGACGCTTAGATCTACCATCACGAAGCCCGAATCGGAAGGGCAGCCATTCTGTCGTATAACCAAGGCATACCGGCCGATCGTAGAATCGCTTGCTATTATAGGTTCTGGAGATGGATTTGAACTGAAAAAATTATTGGGGCCGGTCCATTCATAAGTTAGTCCTGGTCCACTGACCGGGGTACCTAATTGAAATGAATCTCCAGGGCAAGCCAAAACCGAATCGGCATTTACTTGAATATCGGGTACTTCTCCTACCTCTACAGGCAATAGATTTGAAGGAGGCGATTCGCAGCCGTTTGAAAAAATGGTCAAATAGAAGGAGGTAGCCCCCGTATCCAGCCCAGTAACAATAAAGAACGAATCCCGGCTTACCTGAAAAAGATTGCCATTGGGAGGCAGCCCTTCATACAGCCGGTATTCTACATTCCCACTTTGAACAGAATCTGTAAGTAGGATTAATTCCTCCCCAAGGCAAGCATTCTGTTGCCCAGCTAGGTTAGGTGCCGAAGGCAATGGACTAACGTGAATTTCAATTGAATCAGCCAAACCACAACCCAACGAATCATTGGACACCTCTACCATATAAGAACCAGCGTTGTTGACGGAAGCCGCCATAATCAGTGGATTAGGTTCTGAAGAGGTAAATCCGTCTGGCCCGGTCCAGGTATATAGATACGTGACCCCTGGGTCAGCAGGGGGAGGGTTGGCAAATAAGCCGATGCTATCCCCAGTACAAACTGTATCTGCTGTAGCTGAAGGGGCAGGAGGGATAGAAGTCAATGCAAAGGTGACTTCGCAGGTGTCTCGATTTTGCCCCAGGTCTACTCCGATTACTTGAACCCCCAAGGTATCCAATCCACTTAGCGTACAAGAAACTTCGTCTGGCATGGCAAAAAAGGTGTCTAACTGCCCGCAATTGTCGAAAAAGAAAAAGCCATCATTGACCAATTCATTTACATCAATGGGGATACCGATTTTACCCGGACTCACGGTCGCAGAAAATAGGGTATCGCTTTTACAGAGAAGGGTTGGAGGAGAGGCATCATTTACCTGTACTAGGTACGAACAGCTAGCCAGGTTACCCTCCTGATCACTGGCCTCATAGAAAATTTGATTCCTACCAACGTTCAATCGAATAGTAGGCGCTGGATCAGATACTTGGAAGGAATCCCGCTCCGTAGGTGGTTGCACCTGGGGCACCACCCAATACACAATCGTTTCTATTGCGTTGCCGCTGTCATCCACGATCGGTCCGGTTGGCTTCAGCAATGAAAACGTATCATCACAAGCCTCAGGATCAAGCGTAAAAATGGTCGTATCTCCGGGGCAAGGAATACTAAAGGAGAGCGGATCTACAGGTGGTTCATTTTGGCTAAGCAAAGAATAAGGCAAAATGCAGAGGGAAAGGAGGAGGGTTGGGGGTAGTATTGGTCTTTTCATGGGACCTGTAGGGTTTTGGGCTTAGTATTAACCCGCCATATAAGCTCATACAAAAGGGGTAATCACAAAAAACCTTCTTCAAATAAGCCTATGACTAGCCAATAGCATTTCAATATATGAAATTCGCTTTGGGAATAAAACACCCAACGAACAGGAAATACGGTCCGGTAAGGCAACCTGGTAAAAGAGGAACACCCTAAATCTGGGAACGGTAATCTCAGCCAGGACTGAAAAGTTGTCGAATCCATGAACAACTTTTACAGGGGTAGATAAAACCGAAGCGCTTTGAATTCCTAATTTCGCTTCTACATATGGGCTAGCCAAACAAAGCCATCCTGCTAGATTCTGGATGAAGCGGAAAAGACTGGAGATACTGGGTGTCAAATTGAATAATGGGCTGGCATTCAACTCCTAAACGGGTTATGTGGTTGTACAAGATATACAGATTCAAACCATTTAAAAAACATGGAAAAACTCACTTTCAAAACCAATATTAACTGTAGCAATTGTGTACGCGCAGTTACCGGATTTCTGGACGGAGTTCCAGGCGTAAGCACGTGGAAGGTAGAAACAGAAAATCCCAATAAAACACTCAGGGTCACGGGAACGGTAACAAAGGAACAAATCATGGAAGCGGTACTGGATGCCGGCTTTGATATCGAACCTATACCCAACGAAACCATGAATAACACCCCATAATTTTCCTGATCACTGGTATACGGTTACGTCCGGATAAAAAGCGCCCCAGGAAAACCAATACCCAATAAAATGTGGAGGTTGGCCGAGTCTGAATCCTGCATTGGGACCTCTAATCACATAGCCGAATACATCATATTCATTACCGATATTATCCTGAAAGACAACTTGCCCTCCCTCTTGTATGGCTTCAAAGGATACGATTTCGGAGCGGAGTGGTATTTCAAAAGCCACCAGAAAATTTTCAGAACTACTGCCTACAATTAAAAGGTCTATTCCATTTATGCGATCTTCTTTCAATACTATTCGTTGGTTTGAAAAGTCCTGGAATCGATAATATCTAGCCACCTCATCCACGATCACACCCATTCCTCTTTCTTTGCGAGGAAAACGAGTATCGTCCTGCGTTAAAGGGAAAAGCAGGAAATCATTGTTGGTGCGATAATCGCCATAGGGATATACGCCATACTGCCTGCTGAAGCCCGTATTCAAGTTCATAACCTTTGAACCCGGGAACATTTTTTTCCAGGTTGCCCAAGTAGTCTCCAACAAGGAATAGGTTTCTACACCCTGGCCAATCAAGTCTCCATTCACGCTTTTCAAGAGCATTTGAGACCAGTTGCTATCGGTAGCACGATCAAACGGAATCAGATTATTATTATACAATAAGCCGGATACTCCAAAGGTCGTTTCTTGGCCCCCAATGAATCGGTCCCAACCAATAGCCGTGCCGGTCAGCGGGCAATAGGTAATGGCTACAGACTCGTCTCCCACCCGATCATTTACGATTTCATGCCAATCCATAATCAGATGGGGATAACCTTTGATTTCTTCGCCCTCCCGAATCCCAAT
Organism: uncultured Saprospiraceae bacterium; assembly: GCA_964641965.1. GTDB lineage: Bacteria > Bacteroidota > Bacteroidia > Chitinophagales > Saprospiraceae > JAJDFU01. The sequence continues at coordinate 11,204 of CAZXLD010000016.1, forward strand.
AATCAAGTCGCCTTCATCCATGAACTGGATTTCCTCGGCAGAAGAAAAAACAGGTGCGTCTACAGCAGGTATTCCATCCTTTCCTGGCCCACCGTCAAATACCGCATTCGTTGGAAGGAGCCAATCCGAGTCCAAGGTACCCTGGCCAGGAACGCCACCGGCTACCGTGAGGGGATCATTAGAGCTTGAACAACCCATGAAAAACAGGGCGCTCAATACGAGATAAATAGTAGATCTGAGTATCATGGTTGGAATGTATTTATAGTCTTAGTTCTACCAAACGAGATCCGGTAATAAAGGCCGGTATTTACTCGAAAGGTGGGTGACAATTGAGTCCCTATTACCTGGGCATAAAGTGGGAACTCGGCATTGGCTTGTATAGAAAATTGCGGTTTTATCCACCATTGAAGTCCAGGATTAATAAAAACCCAATTACCTCCTGTATTTGGAAATTCGTTATCGTTCAATCGGTCATTGACCTGATTTCGATACCGAAAAACCAAGGTTGGATCTACCATCGTACTACCTATGGTAAATCGGTCGCTTAATCCAGCAATCAATTGAAACTCATTCCCGAATTGATAGGTCTGGCTTCCTAGATAGGTATCGTTTTTTCCCTTAAAGCTGTAGGACGTTGTTGCTGTAATGCTAAGTGTTGGGCGAATGCGGCTAATATGTGTGAATTGTCCCCAAAAAATTCCGTCCCATGCTCCACTCCCGGGTTGCAAGTCAGCAATGATGGGCCGGCCGTCTGAACGGGTCAGGTCTGAAGCTCCAAACGGTGCCTTTACGCCAATACCCGCAGTAAGAATAGTGGTGTTTTGGGGGGCACTCCATAACCGATACTTAAACAAGAAAACGGCATCACCAATCCCTTGAGTAGATGTAAAATCTGTATTTCCAAATTGGTTAATGACACGTTCCTGCAACACCCAGGAAAAAAAGCCATCCACTGAAAATCTGGTTGAAAAGCTATAGCCAAACTCTAGAAGAATAGAATGTGTTCTTCGAATTCTAGAGTTATCGTCCAATTGTTCTTGCTCAAACTTCAGTGTCTTGAGGACATTGACGTCATAGCTCAAAGTAAACTGTAGGGTTTGAGCATCTGTAGGGGGCAGACCCAAATTGCTGGAAAGCGGAACCCCTCCCGAACAGCAAGTCTGTGCTAGCACAGGCGTGTAGCAAGCCAGAAGAGCGGTTAAGATCAGGCAACACGTCAATCTCATAGCGCTTGCAATAAGCTACTTCAACTCTTGTTATAAAAACGGACCAAATGACCTCCTGTGTTTCGGCAGTCATCTAATTATCCATCGCACTGTCCTGGCCTGGACAACTGGCGCAAAACCAAATGCCGCCTTTTACACAAACAGGCCCTTTTCATTTGGCAAGACTAAAGAAGTATTTTCTTTTAATCTGAAGTCATTTTAAACGTTCCTGCAACCGAAGTTCGGGTTAGGAGGTTAAAAGGAGGTTATACTTGTAGCAAAACGATAGGCCACGGAAATAAAAACCCGATCTTCCGCCGTCAAAGCTTGAATACCCAATCCTATGAAAACCGATTTACTCCAACAGGCTTTTGATCCCAGCGCTTTTCGCGCTCGCGGTCATCAGTTAGTCGACCTATTGGCCGTTTATCTGGAAGAGTTGGAACATAGCCCCGATACGGCCCCGGTAATGCCGGATCGCTTACCGGATGAACTCCATCAAAAATATAAAGTAGGGTGCGGCAACCTAGAGGATTTGTTTCACTCTGTTCTACAGGATTCAATGCATATCCATCACCCGGGATATGCGGGGCATCAAGTTAGTCCATCAATACCACTGGCTGCGCTTGCAGGTCTCTTAAGTGATTTCCTGAATAATGGCATGGGGGTATATGAGATGGGGCCTGCTGCGAATGCGGTAGAGCGAGAAGTGATCTTCAGAGTCGCTACCCAATTTGGGTTTTCTTCAAAAGCAGGTGGATTTCTGACTTCTGGTGGCACCTTGGCCAACCTCACCGCCCTGCTTACCGCAAGAAGTATCAAATCCCAAACCCAAATTTGGAAAGATGGACATTCAGCCCCCTTAGCCCTGCTGGTTTCCGAACAAGCTCACTATTGTGTCGACCGGGCCATCCGGATCATGGGTTGGGGAGAAAAAGGAATTATCAAGGTGCCTGTGGATCCGGATTTTCGTATGCGTACGGATCTCTTGCCCTATTATTTGAATCAAGCACAAGAAGAAGGTCGTCAAGTGATTGCCGTAGTGGGAAGCGCGTGTACTACAGCAACCGGATCCTTTGACAATCTAGAGGCCATCGGCACTTTCTGCCAAGAACACAACCTCTGGTTTCATGTAGATGGTGCCCATGGGGCTGCAGTATGCTATTCTTCAAAATATAGAGATCTGGTCAAAGGCATCCATCTGGCTGATTCGGTGACCATGGATTTTCATAAAATGCTTCTTACCCCTGCAATTACCACAGCACTCATCTACAAGAATGACCAGTACACCTATGCTACCTTTCAACAACAGGCGGCTTATTTATGGCAAAATCAGGAAGCGCACCAGTGGTACAACCCGGCCAAGCGCACTTTTGAATGCACTAAACTCATGATGGGGCTTAAGCCGTATGTCTTATTGAATGAATATGGATCGGATCTTTTTGACGAGTACGTTACCAGGGTGTTGGACAGAACAGCTTCATTCGCTCGAATTGTGGAAGAAGACGCCGTAATGGAACTCGCACTTGAGCCGCAATGCAACATTCTATGCTTCCGGTTTGCCAATCCCAATTTACCGGAAAAATCAGCCAATCGAATCAATGCAGCTATTCGGGAACGCGTGGTACGGAAAGGGGAGTTCTATCTGGTTGAGACTGTGCTTAACGGGACGCATTGGCTTCGTTGCACCTTTACCAATCCGTTTTTTGACATAAATCGATTTAAGGGACTAGTGCGCGCCATCAAGCAGGAAGCGGATCAAGTATTAGATCACTATCTCTCGGCACCCACCGAGTTGAACGAATAACATTTGATAAAGGTTCATACTTTTTTACTCATTCAACCACATTATCATGAATAACATTTTCGTGTTTTCCGTTTTGCTGCTGGTCAGCATTTTGGTACAACCTGCAATGGCTCAGGAAATGCCAGAACTTGACAAAAGCCCCATGGATATGTCTTATTATCCGTCTCGTGCCGCTTTCCGTGCCTTTGAGAAAGATGAAGACAAGAAAGCTTCATTAGAGCCCGTAATGCGGATCATTTATTCTCGCCCGCAAGCCAAGGGGCGTGAAGTAATGGGCAATTTGGTAAAGGCCGGTGAAACCTGGAGAGTCGGTGCTAATGAAAATGCCGAACTCAATGTATTCCAGACCGTTACCCTGGGTGGTGTTGAATTGCAACCCGGACGGTATTCCCTACATGCAATCCCGGGCGATACAGAATGGACGCTTGCAATTAACAGTGATTTGGATAATTGGGGCAGCTATGCGTACAATCAGGAACGCGATGTCGCAAGGATCAAAGGTAAAGTTGCCTCAACGGAAGAGATAGTGGAAGCCTTCACTTGTGCTTTTTCGGAAGATGCACTGATTATGGCTTGGGAAAACACCGTAGTTACGTTTCCTGTAGCTAAAAAATAAGGCACCTCGCCTAACAAGGGCGGCAGGCTGGTTTAATCAGTCTGCCGCTTATTTTTTATTCTCTATTACTACTGGTTGCCCCTAAAGGTTATAGATAAAATAACTACTTATTACCTATCACATGCTCTATTGAGATCTGTCACTTTTCCTCAATGCTCTTTCGCCAATTGCCAATGCAGTATAGCAGATTAGTTACTGGCTCACACGTGCTTCGAGCTGCTCTCCGGCAAACAATGGAAAAGGTTCCATGTAGGTATTCACTTCAGAGCGAACCCGGCTTAGCACCGATGTATTTTCCGGTTGCTGAAGGACCTGGTCAATCCAATCCACGATTCGGAGACAATCCTCTTCCTTAAACCCGCGGGTGGTTACTGCAGCAGAGCCGATTCGAATTCCACTCGTTACAAACGGGGATTGGGGGTCATAAGGCACCATATTTTTATTGACCGTTATGTCCGCATGTCCCAGAGCCTCTTCTGCCTGCTTACCAGTGATATTTTTGTTCTGTAGGTCAATCAGCATCAGGTGGTTATCAGTACCGTTACTAATGATACCATAATCGCGCTCCACGAAAGCATTGGCCATGGCAGCCGCATTTCGAATCACCTGTTCGGAATATTGACGAAAAGCAGGGTCCAAGGCTTCCTGGAAGGCAACAGCCTTGGAAGCGATTACATGTTCAAGTGGCCCACCTTGCGTGCCTGGAAAAACCCCTCCATTCAGAAGGGCGCTCATTTTAATGGGATTCCCTTTTTTGGTAGTTCGGCCCCAGGGATTTTCGAAATTTTTTCCCATCATGATAATTCCTCCCCGAGGTCCTCTCAAGGTTTTGTGGGTCGTAGAGGTTACGATATGACAATGGGGCAGCGGATCATTTAAAATATCGGCTGCGATAAGTCCGGAAGGATGAGCAATATCAGCCAGCAAAAGAGCCCCTACTTCATCTGCAATAGCTCTAAAACGGGCGTAGTCCCAATCTCGGCTGTAAGCCGAAGCGCCGCAAATAACCATTTTTGGTTGGATCTTGCGTGCCTTTTCCGCCACTTTATCCATGTCAATGGTTCCGGTTTCCTTTTCGACCCCATAAAAATGAGCATCATATATTTTTCCGGAAAAATTAACTGGAGAACCATGCGTCAGATGACCTCCATGTGCCAGGTCAAACCCCAAGATAGCATCTCCAGGCTGCAGACAGGCAAGAAAAACAGCCGCATTGGCTTGGGCACCTGAATGAGGCTGGACGTTCGCATATTCAGCTCCGAAAAGCGTTTTAAGCCGGTCAATGGCAAGCTGCTCGATCTGGTCTACGATTTCACAACCCCCGTAATATCGTTTACCTGGATACCCTTCTGCATATTTGTTGGTAAGAACGCTTCCCATAGCATCGATGACTTGCTGGCTGGCAAAATTCTCGGATGCAATCAGCTCAAGTCCTCTTTCCTGGCGCTTGGTTTCCTGGTGAATAAGGTCAAATAAAGCTTGGTCTTTTCGCATTGCTTTCGTTTGATAAAATATCGAAGAGATTCAATTCTTGTGTTAAGGATTAGGTTAAAATTAAAACAATTAAACCCTTTGTATTCTTCCAATAAAGCAGAAATTCAGAAATGGAGGTAGGATTTGTATGTTAATGGCAGATCTTTACGCATTCCAGACAGCTCGGTCGGAAGCTTTGGTTTCAACGGCAACATTTTGTTTGTGATTTTCACCTTTCCTCTAATGCGACATCATCTTCAGAAAATAGCAATTGCTTCCTTTTTTCTTTTCTTTTTAAGCCAGCAGGTGTTTGCTGGTATTGATCGCATACGGTGTATGTGGCGTAGTGATCCTGCTACTACAATGGTCATCGGGTGGGATCAGATTACCGGTTCAAACCCTGTAGTCATGTATGGACCAGCCGATAGAAGACGGCCATTTAAAAGCTACCCATTCAGCCGCAAGGTTGATCGAGTCGTCACGGCCAAAGATCAAAATAATTACTTTGCCAGACTCAGTGGCCTTATTCCTGATACCCGATATAATTTCGTGATACGTGACTCTGAAGGGACCAGTCGGATTTATTCTTTTCGGACGGCCCCAGCTTCTCCGGACCAGAAACTTTCCATCATCGCAGGGGGAGATTCCAGAAATTTCAGAGGAGCCCGACAGCGAGCCAATCGTCTGGTAGCCAAGCTTAGGCCGCACTTTGTATTGTTTGCAGGGGATATGACCGGAGGGGATTCAGGCCCTGAATGGATTGAATGGCTCAATGACTGGCAACTCACCATTACCGATGATGGTCAATTGACACCCATTGTGGTAGCCAGAGGAAACCATGAGGTATCTAACGAAACCCTTTTCAACCTCTTTGACCTGCCTAATCCCGATAACTATTTCACCCTTTCTTTCGGTGGAGAACTATTGCGCGTTTATTCCTTAAACAGCAACATCTCTTCTAAAGGGGACCAGTTGAATTGGCTGAAGAATGACCTACAATCCAGCCAACAGTTCTTTTGGAAAATCGTACAATATCACCATCCAATGCGACCGCATACGATCAATAAAATGGAGCAGAACAATCTGTATACCGATTGGGCGGGTTTATTCTTCCAGTATGGGGTCAATCTGGCTGTGGAATGCGATGCACATGTCGTCAAATGCACCTGGCCTATCCGGCCAAGCTGGGAAGCAGGTAGCCAGGAAGGGTTTATCCGCGATGATCTTAATGGGACTGTCTATATGGGCGAAGGGGGCTGGGGGGCTCCGCTGCGGCCACCCAACGACATTAAATCCTGGACCCGGGTTGCTGGTAGCTTTAACCAGATTCAATGGATTTTTCTGGATCGGTTTCAGATGGAGATTCGAATTGTCCCTACCGACCAGGTTGAAATGGTAGGTCGCTTGCGAGAAGATGATCGATTTCAAATACCCGAAAATTTGCAAACCTGGAACCCTTCCGGGGCCGGACCGATAACGCTGTTGCGAAGGCCGAATACACCTGCGTTAACCAGTTTAACAAATGGTGGTCAGGCAGGCCCGGGCTTAGCAGGAGTATCGACCAATTCGCCTACTGCCATCAATCGGTTGGAAGCCTCAGCCTATGGCGCGGGTATTCGACTGCAATGGGTTACCGCTCACGAACCCAAGGGCATGACGTATACCATTCAGCGGCGTTTGCGGGGAGAAACATCCTTCTCTACGCTGCATACTTTCGCTGGATACCCGGGTACAGCCAATCTTCATCAATATGTTGACACGGAACTTAAAGGAACCGCTCCTAATACATGGGTAGAATATAGAGTGAATGGCTTGTTACCCAACGGTATACTAAAAATGTACACGGTGAATGCTAAACGTCCGAGCGTTGAAAGCTTGCGCCCAGCACTCCCCAAACTCGAGTTTACACCAGGTACACAAAAGGTGTCTGTTCCTATTTCACTCACGCACCGTTCGGACATTGCCGCCTTGTTCATCAATGAACGACAGGAAGAAGTACTTCGCCTCTTTTTCCCAGCGCTCGATCCGGGAAATCACAGGAAAAATATTGATCTATCTAATTTGCCACCGGGGACCTACTTAATTCAACTTCAGGCAAACACCAGCATCCTGGACTCTTATTTACTTGACAATCCTTGACTTAATCTAAACGGCTATTTCTCAAAACCCGAAGCGATACCGACCTGAAGGTAGACTTGACCATTTCAGCAAAATGGTTTTCGTAGTTTTGGGGCAGTTTTTCAAAATGTACATGCCTTTTTGATGACCAATTGGGCTTCTGAACTGTTACTATTCATGTTGCGTATATAAGGACTGATAATCATTTGCATGGTCCAGCCATTGTCTAACATCCAGGCTCCTATAGCAGAGGAACTCAAGCAATTTGACAAGCACTTTCGTCAATCGATGAAAAGCCCGGTTCCCTTGTTAGACCGTATTACGTTTTACATCGTACGCCGTAAAGGAAAGCAGATCAGGCCCATGTTCGTTTTCCTTTCCGCTAAGCTTTTTGGAGAAATTGGAGAGGCTACTCATCTGGCTGCATCTCTGGTCGAAATCCTGCATACGGCTTCCCTTGTACATGACGACGTGGTAGATGGCGCCATGGAGCGGCGTGGTTTTTTTTCTATCAATGCCTTATGGAAAAACAAGATTGCCGTACTGGTAGGCGACTACTTATTTTCACAAGGCATGTTGCTTGCGCTCAAAAATCAGGAATTTAAGCTCCTGGAAATTGTTTCAGATGCTGTTAAAGCTATGAGTGAGGGCGAGCTTCTGCAAATTGAAAAAGCAAGGCGGCTGGATATCAAAGAATCCATTTACTACGATATTATCCGGCAGAAAACAGCTTCTTTAATCGCATCCGCTTGTTGTGCAGGAGCAGCTTCTGTTACTGACAATCAGAAGGACATTGAACGCATGCATCAATTTGGAGAAAAAATTGGCATCGCTTTTCAGATCAGGGATGATCTATTCGATTTTGGCTTTGATGATGTAGGAAAACCACTAGGTATAGACATTAAAGAAAAAAAGCTAACGCTACCACTCATTTATTCCCTGCAGAATGCCTCTGCTAAAGACAGGAGACACATCATTCGCCTGGTAAGTAAACACAACGATAATCCGGAAAAAGTTAAAGAGGTAATCCAATTTGTTAGGGATAGTCAGGGGATGACCTACGCAAGAGATGTGATGTATAAATATCGTGATGATGCTTTTGAACTATTATCGGACTTACCAAAGTCCGAATCTCGTCAGGCACTGAGGGAACTGGTTAATTTCGTGACCGAGCGCAAGAAATAAGGGTCATTCACCTCTGCCGTGTACCAGGAAATCATCGCTTTTTTTCTCCGGACTGACCGGCTCGACCCGTATTAACTCACCATCCATTACTTCCACTACTCGAATTCGCTGTCCGGGCTGTATTTGACTACCTAAGGTAACGGCATTCAATTCTGTGGGAGCAGAGCGCAGATTCAACCGTACGGTACCAAACCCGGCTTGATGCGGAGGAATACTTTTCAAAACACGGCCAGTTTTAGCCAGCGTAAGCTCCAGCTGAAACTGAGCACGGTTTATTCTTTCCTTTCGCCACATCCACCACCGAACACCTACGGCCGTTATTCCGACTCCAATGGCAATCAGCAGTTGCTCCAACCCACTTCCTGTAATCCAACCAGACAAAACACCGCTCCAACTACCTGCAGTAATTCCCAGGAGCGTCCAACGGGTAGGTCGGGTTTGTTCAGCTTTGGCCGCTTCTTCATCCTGCCCCAGCCCAGTGAAATAAAGAATAAGAAATAGAAGAGATAAAAAAGTGGAAACCAATGCCAAACTCCATAACAATTGTTGCATTCCACTAATGGAATGCCACCAATTTCTCATGGAAAACAGCAATAAACGGGCTGAAGACATTAGTTCTTCGAATTTTTCCAAATGGATCAATCCTGGCAATCGTACTCAACTAAAGTACGATGAGTAGGTACCGAATTGTATTTGGATTCGACCAATGAAGCGTCCTTTTCGTCTAAAGTAAGGAATTCACCTTCTACCGAATAGGAGGAAGCGACTAGGCTGAACATCCCAAGCACTTTTTCGATACTATCTAAAAAGGACCCCAAATACAGAATTGAACACCGAAAGAAGCCCCGAATTGAAATCAAAATTTCAATGGCAAGCTACCAATAGGAAAAGGATCAAATCAGGAGATCTAAAAATATTAATGTTTACCTTTAAGTTTGGATCTTATTGGGGATTTACTTTGGAGTGGTCGTGAGCAAATTTTTAATTTGAACAAGGTGTACGGTGAGAGCAAAGCCAGAGGCTACGCGACCGAAGCACAACACAGGATTGGATAAAATTTGGCAAAAATAGCCCAGAGGGTGAATCCCCAATAAGCTCTTGGGAAAAGCTTACGAAGAGCACTTCATAACTACCATTTAACTAGTCTGTTTAACTTTGAGTTGCAAACTTTATCCGTTCGATTTGGAGTTTCGGTTTCAAGTCCTTCTACAACGGTTCAGCCATAAGCATGCCGTTTGATAAGTTTTTGCTGAAGTATCAATCCTTCTCTATCCGGGGTGAGTTGGGAAGAAAGAGGGAGTGAATTTGGAAAAGGCACATTAATTGAAATGACCATGGTCGAGGTAAAACTCTTCTCGGGTACCCATTCGGCATATTTGGCCGAACGGATTGCAGATTATTATGGACATCCATTGAGCGATGTATCCATACACAGGTTCAGCGATGGAGAAATGCAGCCGGTAATCAACGAATCTGTAAGGGGGGCCTATGTTTTTCTGATCCAATCTACGCTCCCACCAGCCGAGAACTTAATGGAATTACTGTTGCTTATTGATGCTGCCAAACGAGCTTCTGCAGGGTATATCACAGCGGTAATCCCCTACTTCGGTTATGCGCGCCAAGATCGCAAGGATAAACCAAGGGTACCAATTTCTGCAAAACTTATCGCCAACCTGCTCGAAGCTGCCGGGGCTAACAGGATTATGACCATGGATTTTCACGCAGACCAGATCCAGGGTTTTTTCGATATCCCGGTCGATCACTTGAAGAGTGAAGCCATCTATATTCCCTATTTGCAAGAGCAAAAACTAACCAATGTCACTTTTGCATCTCCCGACGTAGGGGGCACCAAAAGAGCTCGGATCTACGCAAAATACTTTGGGGCTAATCTGGTAATCTGCGACAAGTACAGGGAGAAGGCAAATGAAGTTGCCGGCATGACGGTTATTGGGAACGTGGAAGGCGAAGACGTCATTTTGATTGACGACCTCGTGGATACGGCCGGGACCCTTTCCAGGGCCGCAGAAGCGATTATGGAAAAGGGAGCTAAAAGCGTGCGGGCCATTTGCACACACGCTGTACTATCGGGAAGGGCCTACGAAAATGTCGAAGATTCCTTGCTGGATGAATTAATTGTTTGCGATACCATCCCGCTGAGAAAGAAAAGCAACAAAATCAAAGTGTTGCCAACTGCCAAGCTGTTTGCACGGGCCATTCGGAACACACATGAACACCGCTCCATCTCCGCACTTTTTGTTGAAAACAGCAAACAATAATTTTTCCAACGCTCAGCAGGATCAATACTCAAAAATTCCTATCTTTGCGTCCCGTTAGAAGAATTAAAGAACGCGCCAGCGTTTTTCCTGGGTAAAAAAGTCAAGACAATCATGGAAGTTATTGCTGTACAAGGTATCAAGAGGGAAGATTTGGGCAAGAGCGGTGCCAAAGCTACGCGTAGTAAGGGAATGATTCCTTGTGTCTTGTATGGAGGTGAAGAGAACATCCACTTCGAAGCGTCTTTGAATGAAGTTCGGGGGCTGATTTATACTCCTGCGTTCAAAGTTGCAGCACTTACCATTGACGGCACAACCTATAAAGGCATTCTGAAAGAAGTACAGTTTCATCCGGTAACTGATACTATTCTACATATTGATTTCCTTCGTCTTATTGAGGGGCAGAAAGTAAAGGTAGATCTTCCGGTTCGCCTGCGGGGAACTGCAGCCGGAGTTAAATCGGGTGGCGTCTTACAACAATTGCTCCGTCGGGTAAAAGTTATTACTACACCTGAAAACCTGATTGACGAGCTATATGCCGATGTTTCTCATCTCAATTTGGGACAATCTATTCGGGTTAAGGACATCGAGACCAATGCACATATTCAAATCATGAACAGCCCGAGTGTACCCATCGGAACCATCGAAATTCCACGTGCACTTCGAAGTGCAACTGCTGCTAAAGAGAAAACAGAAGAATAAAGAATAGACCCTCCTTTTCAGGATAAGGTATAAATTAAAGGCGTGGTATTTCCCACGCCTTTTTTCATGCAGTATAACCAAGTGGACCAATTAAGAATCAGCCTTGTCCAAGCGGATTTGCAATGGGAAGCTCCAGACCTGAACAAGGAGCGCCTGCAACGAGCCATTGATCCATTACAAGGAAGAACAGACCTTATCCTACTTCCCGAAATGTTTACCACGGGCTTTAGCATGAATGCCGCACAGCTGGCCGAAGAAATGGAAGGCCCGTCTATGCGTTGGATGCAAGATCGGGCAAAACAACTGGATGCGGGTTTGTTGGGTAGTTTGATCATACGGGAAGGCGGCACCTATCGCAATCGTCTCATTTTTATGCGACCAGAAGGCGAGTACTATTATTACGACAAGAAGCATTTGTTTGTTCTTGCGGGTGAAGATCTATTTGAAGCCGGAGCGGAACAACTTATTGTAGAATGGAAAGGCTGGAAAATCATGCCCCTGATTTGTTACGACCTTCGATTCCCGGTATGGAGCAGAAATGTGTTTGATTATGACCTATTGGTCTATGTAGCCAATTGGCCAAATATGCGCCTCCGCGCTTGGCAGACTCTACTTCAGGCCAGGGCCATTGAAAATATGGCTTATGTGGCCGGTGTGAATCGAATTGGACGGGATGGACATGACTATCCATACAGTGGTTCCTCTTCCCTGGTTTCCTTTGACGGTAGCCTATTGTACCAGTGCATGGAGCAAGAAGACGTATTTACGGCAACGCTTTCTAGGCAACCCATGCTAGCTTTCAGAGAAAAGCTCCCTTTTCTGGAAGACAGGGACTCTTTCCGGCTATATTCATAATGGTTTTACCCTTGCAGTTCCACTATATACCTTAAAGCTTAAAATCCATCCCCCATGTATGAGTACATCAGTAGAATACGATTAGCCTTGTGCCTATCCTTGTTATGGAGCCTGGTTGCATGCTCGACTTCTAAACCTGCGATTACCCCAGGGACTACCAAGGAAGACCAGATGCGATCAGAAATAATCGAATTTGCTCGCAAACAGCTTGGAAAACCCTACAAATATGCAGGCCGTAGCCCTAAAACAGGTTTTGATTGTTCGGGACTCACTTATTATGTTCTAAATGAATTTGGTATCACCGTATCGCCTGCCTCCAAATTTCAAGCGAAGGAGGGCAAAAGGGTAGACCTTAAAAAGGCCCGACCCGGAGACATTATCTACTACAAACGCAGTGCGGCAGGTCCTGTCTTTCACGTTTCCATGGTAGTTTCCAATAAGCAGGGAGAGATTACAGTGATCCATAGCGTATCCCGGGGAGTCGTACAGGAAAACATAACAACTTCGAGTTACTGGAAGCCAAAGATCTATGGCGCCCGGGATGTAATTAGCCCGTAACACCTCCCTCAAAAAAACTTCTTCGAAGAAGGGCCTAAAAAGATCGTTTAGTACATCTGCAGCTAACCGAATGGCCTGCAATTGAAATGCTCTCGAAGGGTTTCCTGCATAGATTGGTAATCGGCTCCGGGCCTTTAGATACTTGATTTTTCGTAATTTCGCTAGCATTTCAAGCAAAACCAACTGTACGATCAGATGATCAATTTAATTCTCTTTGGCCCTCCTGGATCAGGCAAGGGAACACAAGCGGCCAAATTGGTAGACGAATTCGACCTGCTCCATATTTCCACAGGCGATCTATTTCGATATGAGATGGGAAATGATACGCCTCTGGGGCTTCAAGCGAAGAGCTATATTGAGAAAGGGGAATTGGTTCCGGATGAAGTTACCATAGGTATGCTCCGGAATAAGGTGGAGGCAAACCCCAACGTGAAAGGATATATTTTTGACGGATTTCCAAGGACCATCGCCCAGGCCGAAGCATTGGATAAATTACTAGCCGAACTGAAAACTTCTATTTCGGGCTTGATCCTGTTAGATGTTCCCGATGGGGAAATTATCTCCCGCATCCTGGAAAGAGGTAAAACCAGCGGCCGCGCGGATGACAATGACGAAGCTACCATCCGCAAACGTATCGATGTATATCGTGCAGAAACCTCTCCGGTCTTTGATTTCTACGACAAGTACGATAAGGCTCACAAACTAGACGGCGTTGGGACGATAGAATCTATTTTCGGTCGACTGCGGGACCAAGTGCGTAGTTTGTCCTAACGCATGCGTACCAAAAGAAATAAGAGGTAGATTGGCCTTTGGCCTACCTTCTCCTCTTCTCTAAGCAGCATTACCTGAAGCTGGATTGGTGTATTATGGCCGAGCAAAATTTTGTAGACTATGTTAAGATCAACTGTCGTTCCGGCAAGGGAGGAGCAGGTGCGGTGCATTTCCATGCCGCTCCGTTTCAACCCAAAGGAGGGCCTGATGGTGGTAACGGTGGCAGAGGCGGCCATATTATATTGCGTGGTAATCGAAACATGTGGACCCTTCTTCCTTTAAAATATCGAAAACACATAAAAGCCGGTCATGGGCAAAACGGGAGTAAAAACAACAGCACCGGCGCGGATGGTTTGGACGTAATCCTGGATGTTCCCTTAGGAACAGTTGCTCGAGAAGCAGAAACCAACCAAATCCTATTTGAGATCAATTCCGATCAGGAAACCAAAATCCTTTTGCCCGGAGGGCGAGGCGGCAAGGGAAATGCATTTTTTAAATCTGCGACGAACCAAGCCCCTCGATATGCCCAACCCGGCGAAGATGGCCAAGAGGGCTGGATGATCCTGGAACTTAAACTGCTGGCAGATGTAGGCTTAGTCGGTTTTCCCAACGCGGGAAAATCTACCCTACTCTCCGTGATTTCTGCCGCAAAACCCAAAATTGCAAATTACCCGTTCACTACTCTGGTTCCCAATTTGGGAATCGTATCCTACCGGGATAATCAGTCTTTTATTATGGCCGATATTCCAGGCATTATTGAGGATGCACATTTGGGTAAAGGCCTCGGCCATCGGTTTCTACGTCATATTGAGCGCAATGCCTTACTGCTCTTTATGGTACCGAGCGATGCAGAGAATATTTCCAGAGAATACCAGGTACTGGCTAATGAACTGGCACAATACAATCCGGAGCTACTCGACAAACCTCGACTACTAGCGATTACCAAAAGTGATCTGTTGGATGAAGAACTGAAGAACTTGCTTCGGGCTGATATACCGGATGGGTTACCCAGCCTATTTATTTCTTCCATTACTCAGGAAGGAATAACTCAGCTAAAGGATAAAATCTGGGAACTGTTGGTCAAGGATCCTTCGTAAAGTCTATTAATGCTTCAGGGGCCTGCGATTATTCCATGGCCAGGAGTTGCATCAATTCCCGAAAGGCTTGTGCCTCCTCAAATTGATGATCCTTGTATATGGTTACCCTGAACTTCAGCATAAAAGACTTATCATTCCTTTGAACGTTTTCGATCGTTACATTTCCGAAACCCTGCCTGAATTTTGTCTCCTCTCTTTGGGTTTGCCGGGGCTTTAAATAGTGACGTTCAATTGTCTCTACCCAATCCGGGCGGTTATAGGTTCGCCGGTCAGAGATCTGAACCTTATAGTTTTGATCTAGGACCCGCTCTTTCAGGAAATCGAAAAAATGCTGAACATCACGCCGACTATAGCGAGTCTTAATAAAGTGGATGGCAAAGCCTTTGGAAGAAGGGGTAGATAAAAAGTCTAGGCTTTCGTCAATTTCGTAGGGCAGCGCCTGAAAGACTGCATACTGATCGAAAAGCCAATCTTGGAGCCTACGCCTGACTATAGTCTGCTTCCAGTGTAGAAAATCAGAACGCTCCTCATCTGAGCGTTTGATCAACTCATGTATTACCGGATTAGAGGGAGAACTTTCTTCTACCTTTTGAAATAACCCTACGAATTGCTTCCACCAGTCTGCCATAATAGCTAGACAACGTTCCACTCCCAGATAAGGTTGCTGGTAGTGGTTATTCCCCCAGAGCTATTCCGATAAGGAAATTTCGAACGGAGCGATTTGAAAATTCGTATTTTTAGATATCGTTATGAATATATATCACTTATTGTTCCAGATCCTGATGCTACTGCTGGTCACCTTGGTGGCCCAGAGTCTTATTCTAGCGACTTTCTTTACTTTTCAACCTACCGGGGAGCGCAGAGCTAATTTGTTTTTCGGGGTCCTAATGGGTGTGTTTGGACTTACTCTACTCCACCATGTGTTTAACTTCATCGGTTTCTATGATCAGCATCCTGAACTAAAATACATTCCTCTTTATTTCACCCTTTCTTTTCCTGTTTTGCTGTTTTATTATGTCAAGCTGAGTTTGTATCCCTACTATAAATTCAAGCTTACAGACAGTAAACACTTCTTGTTAGGAAGCTTTCAGTTCCTCTTTTTTATAGGTCTTTTCTTCACCCCCCTCCATTTGAAAGAAGAAGTAGATCGGGAATTTTTTAACCCATTCTTTGGGGCTTTTGAACACGCTTTATTCCTCTTCTTTTTTCCTGCTTATATGTATTTCGCCTATCGATACGTAATGCGAAAGAAAAAATGGGCACGAACACCCCAAGTCAAGAAGAAAGCCCTCTATCTTCAAAAGCTTATCGAGATCCTGTTCCTTTTATTCTGTATCAATGCCCTGTTCGTGCTCTCCGATTTTGTGAGTTACGAATACTTTGGGCTGAACCTCAGAAGCTTTCGGATTTTCGCAGCCCTCGGCGCCTTATCGTTTGCAGCTATGCTATGCTGGTTAAACCTGTATGGCATCCAGGTCTTGATGTGGGGAAAAACCTTGTTTCGTTTGGATCGGTCTGGTAGGAGAAAGGGGCTTACTTCCAAAAAAAGAGCCTTCTAAGAGTTACTCTTTCTTTTTAAAATCACCTTCTTTCCAGGATTTAAAGAATTTGCCCCAGGCAAAGGGGTTGAATATATTCATTGGAGGCTGCTGGCCATAGTAATAATATTCGCTGGCCTGCTGTCGCAGGTAGAAGCTGGAGTTTTCTATACCATCGGATGGAAGCGTGTTTCGCAATTGGCGCATACCCTCCTCCGTAACATTCTGGGTCGCACGGTCTTGCAGATCCGGGGTAACGTCCATTGCGAGGAATTCAAGGCGAAAATGCTCTTTACTCGGCCAAGGAAAAACGACCGTTTCAGGTAAGTTGATAGAATCTTGAGTCATTAACTGCACGAGGGAATATCGATCATCTTCCAGGTTATCCGGTATCTGATATTCGATTGTTCTATAGCCCACGGCAGAAAAAATAATTACATCCCCCTTTTCAACCACAATGGAAAAGAACCCACGCAAATCCGAGTAGGTACCCCGGTTTTTGTCTTTTACCAGCACGTTTACATAAGGAATCGGATACAACTGATCGTCGGCTCCATCTAACACAAGCCCCGAAAACTGAATCAACTCTCGCTGAACCTGTCCACTTAATCCATTGAAAAAGGTGGCGATCAGAAAAACGCTGAGAAAAACGAGTCCGATTTTGCCTTTCATACTATTCATTTAGAGCGACCCCGGTTTAGAAATGGGAATCAAATAAAGGACTAGGTTTAGAAGAAAAAAGTTTGATGAAGGTAGAAATTTTCCCATTTCTGCGTTTCATCCTACGTCAGCCAAGGATCGGTTGTGCTTGGAAGGAAACTCTGTTTTCATCCTAAAAGGGCCAACTCCAGGACCTGGTCCATACGATCTACATAATGAAATTTAAGACCTTTAATATAGTCCGGATTAATCTCGGCCACATGTTTTTCATTCTCCTGGCATAGGATGATTTCCTTTATTCCGGCACGTTTGGCAGCTAAAATTTTCTCTTTTATACCTCCCACAGGTAACACCCTGCCTCGGAGCGTAATTTCCCCAGTCATCGCAAGGAAAGGCTTCACCCGCTTACGGGTAAAAGCGGAGGTAATGGAAGAAAGCATAGTAATACCGGCAGAAGGGCCATCCTTTGGAATAGCGCCTTCGGGCACGTGCACGTGGATATCAGTCGTCTCAAACTGTTCCGGAGCAATACCCAGGGATTCGCTATTGGCTTTGATGAAACTTAAAGCAGTAGAGGCCGACTCTTTCATGACTTCTCCCAGGTTACCGGTAAGGGTCAACCGCCCTTTCCCTTTACTGGGACTGCATTCAATAAACAAAATATCTCCCCCCACTGAGGTCCAGGCAAGCCCTACGGCGACTCCGGGTACATTCTCTTTTTGGTAATTCTCTTTGCTAAATGGCGATGGGCCCAAAATATCCTGCAAACTTTCCGGCTTAATAGCCGGTGTATACGCTTCTTCCATGGCTACCTTTCTGGCCACGTGCCGCATGAGAGCGGCAATCTGCCGATTCAAGGAGCGCACACCGGATTCCCGAGTGTATTCTTGAACCAGTTTTTTCAACAATCCGATATTCAATTTAACCTGCTCGGCTTTCAGTCCATGCTCCTTACGCTGCTTCGGAATGAGATGCTTCTTGGCAATATCGACCTTTTCCTCCAAAGAATACCCCCCTATTTCAATCACCTCCATTCGGTCGCGAAGAGCCGGCTGAATTGTACTTAAGGTATTTGCTGTGGCAATAAACAACACCTTGGACAAGTCGTACTCCAACTCCAAATAGTTGTCATAAAAGGTGGTGTTTTGTTCGGGATCAAGCACTTCCAGCAAGGCAGAAGAAGGATCCCCTCTAAAATCCTTACCCACTTTATCAATTTCATCCAGAATGAAAACGGGATTGGAGGCGCCTGCCCTTTTGAGACTTTGGACGATGCGACCCGGCATGGCACCGATATAGGTCTTTCGGTGGCCGCGGATTTCCGATTCATCGTGTAATCCCCCCAAAGACATCCGAACGAATTTGCGCCCAAGGGCACGCGCTATACTTTTTCCCAGTGAGGTTTTGCCGACCCCTGGAGGACCCACCAAGCACAAGATTGGTGCCTTAAGATCTCCCTTGAGCTTAAGAACAGCTAAATGTTCCAGGATGCGATCTTTGACTTTTTCCAGCCCCAAGTGATCCCGGTCCAGTACTTTCTTAACTTTATTCAGGTCGAAATTGTCCGGGGTAAATTCATTCCAGGGCAAATCCACTAAAAGTTCCAGGTAATTAGCTTGAATGGTGTATTCTGGAACCTGCGGATTCATTCTTCTCAATCGACCAACCTCCCGGTCAAAAGCCTGCTCGATCTCTTTACTCCATTTTTTTTCCTTTCCACGCCTAATCAGATCCTTGATTTCCTCTTCCTGGGGGTTTTGACCAAGTTCCTCCTGAATGGTTTTAAGCTGCTGGTTAAGAAAATAGTCCCGCTGCTGCTTTTCAATATCGGTCCTGACCTTGTTCTCGATCTGGTCTTTCAACTCAAGCACTTGCAACTCACCATGCATTTGCTCGAGAATCTGATTTGCCTTACGCGTGAGGTCATCGATCTCCAGGAGTTGTTGCTTGAAACTAACTTTACTCCCCACATTTGAGGCAATAAAGTCGAGGAGGAAACTTGGACTATTGATGCTTTTCAACATCACAATGGCTTCCGATGGAATATTTGGAGATAGCTCGATAATGGATTTAGCCAAATCCATTATCGAGGATAATAGTGCTTCAAACTCAAGCTTATTTTCCGGATCAATGTATTGGAGTAGCTTAATTTGGCCAATCAGGAAGGGATCGGATTGCTGCATCGCTTCCAACTGAAATCGATGTCTGCCCTGCAAAATAGCTGTAGTAGTACCGTCCGGCATCTTCAGCAATTTAACAATTCGGGCAACTGTACCGATCAAAAATAAATCTTCCGGTTCTGGATCTTCCATCTCACTGTCCCGCTGGGACAACACACCAATCAGCTTATTTCCTTCGTATGCTTTTTGGATAGCCTTAATGGATTTATCACGTCCAACCGTTATGGGGATCACGATTCCAGGGAATAGAACCGTATTTTTTAGTGCAAGAATAGGCAAGACATCAGGAATAGCTACTTCATTGTCTTTTACCTGCTCCTCTTCATCTATCGAAATAAGGGGGAGAAAATCACTCTCTTCATCAAAACCCTGCTGAAAAAAGATGTCTTCGAACATATTGGAAATTTATCAGGGCAAACCCATCCTACAAGGTAGGACATGCCCAGTACAGTGTCAAACTGACAACTCAGGGCACTATTTCATGTTGCTATGGGCATTTCGGCAAAATCCATGCCAATGATTGGGGAGCTGGATATGGGGCTTCTGATCGGACATTCCGTCAGTCTTCTGCTTTTTGCAATTGCAAAACTAGGCAAAAAAGCCATGATCGAATCGGGTTATTCGGCCGATTCAACCATGGGCTCGAGGATCGGTTCCCCTTCATCTGCAGTCTCATCAGTATCATCCTTTTCTACCCTAAGGTTATCGATAATGAACTCTTGGCGACTCGGCGTATTCTTACCCATGTAGTAAGCCAGTAGTTGGTCAAGGTCAGTGTCCTCCCGGAGAATAACCGGTTCAAGGCGAATATCATCCCCTATAAAATCCTTAAACTCGCCCGGAGAAATTTCTCCTAACCCTTTGAATCGGGTAATCTCCACTTTGCCTTTTAATATTTGTATCGCTTCTTGTTTTTCCTGCTCAGAATAGCAATATCGGGTCTCTTTCTTATTGCGCACTCTGAATAGAGGAGTCTCCAGGATATACAGATGCCCATTTCGAACCAGATCGGGAAAAAACTGAAGAAAAAAGGTCAGCAACAACAACCGGATATGCATGCCGTCTACGTCTGCATCGGTAGCTATAACTACCCGGTTGTAGCGCAGGTCATCAATGCCATCTTCTATATTCAGGGCGTGTTGAAGTAAATTGAATTCCTCATTTTCATAGACCACCTTTTTTGAAAGACTGAAGGTATTCAAGGGCTTGCCACGAAGACTGAAAACAGCTTGCGTCTGGACATCACGCGCCTGGGTCAATGATCCACTTGCAGAATCTCCTTCAGTGATAAACAGGGTGGTTGCCTTGCGAGACTCCTCACTCGATTTTCGGGAGCTGTCTGAAAAGTGCACCCGGCAATCTCTGAGCTTCTTATTGTGCAGGTTCGCTTTTTTAGCTCGCTGGTTAGCCAGCTTTTTAATCCCTGCAATTTCTTTTCGCTCCCGCTCCGATTGCAAAATCCGTTTTTGTAGCGCGTTGGCAGTGTCCGGATTCTTGTGTAAAAAGTTATCCAGTTTCTCTTTAACAAAGTGACCAATGAAAGTTCGAATGGTAGGTCCTTTCGGGCCCATGTCCGTACTACCCAGTTTGGTTTTGGTTTGCGACTCAAAAACGGGTTCTTCTACGCGTACGCTAATCGCAGCGATCAGGGACGCCAAAATATCTTTTCGGTCATAACTCTTCCCATAGAATTCCTGAACTGTTTTGACGAACGCTTCCCGAAAGGCGTTTAGATGGGTACCCCCCTGAGTCGTGTGCTGTCCATTGACAAAGGAATAATTTTGTTCCCCGTAATGATTTCCATGGCTGAGGGCAATCTCGATATCCTCCCCTTTCATGTGGATGATATCGTAACGAAGATGCTCTTTTTGAGTTTTGCGTTCGAGCAGATCCAGCAGTCCGTTTTTAGAGACCAGGATCTGTCCGTTTAAATTAATTTTTAAACCCGCATTCAAGTACGCATAATTCCAAAGCTGGTTTTCCAGGTAGTCGTTTCTGAAACGATACTTTCTGAAAATAGCGCTATCGGGGCGAAATCGAACTTCTGTCCCATTAGACTCCTTAGAGGACTGTACTTTATAGTCTTTCTGAATTTCACCATAATTAAACTCGGCGAGTTTAGCTTTGCCTTCCCTGACAGATTTTACCGAAAAAAACTCAGATAAAGCGTTTACGGCTTTCGTACCTACTCCGTTAAGTCCTACGGATTTCTTAAACGCCTTGGAATCATATTTTCCGCCGGTATTTATTTTTGAAACGCAATCGATCACCTTGCCCAAAGGAATGCCACGCCCAAAATCACGTACAACTACTTCGCCTTGATCAATGGAAATATCAATTTGTCGACCATGCCCCATGACAAACTCGTCTATAGAATTGTCAACCACCTCTTTCAGCAGAATGTAAATCCCGTCATCAGGTGAAGATCCATCGCCCAGCTTGCCGATGTACATACCTGGTCGCATTCGAATATGCTCCCGCCAATCAAGCGATTTAATGTCCGCTTCTGTATAATTCACATTTGCCATACACTGAAATTTCTCTGGATTTACCAGAATACAGAAAAAAGTAGCCTTTTTTCAAAGCAAAATGAGCAAAGCCTTGTTAGAGGTAATAAAGTAACACACTAAAATAGTTCAATGGAGTTGCTTTTACAACAAATTGTTGCTATTACTTATTAACAATTTCGTTTTGAATCGTTACAGACTATTCCAACATCCGGGCATCTTGTACTTACACAAGGCCGTTCAGCGAGAGAATCAGCTCAAGCTTGCTGGATGCCTGATGATATGGCTGTTGGGTACTTCCTTTCTATTTTTGGGCCTGAGCGGTAATTTTCTGCTCTCCTTTGCGGGCTTGGTCTTAGTAATCCTAAGTATGCGGCTCGGATTTCCTATCCTCAAGCAAGTGCACAATGAAGAAAGCAAGCTCTTCTACATACTGCGGCACCAACCAAGAAGAATAGTTTGGATTTACGGCATTGTTACTGAGCATTTCCCATTTGGATTATCTATCATTCAATCAGCAGTGCTCTACATCAAGTTAATTGATGGAGACGAACTCACGGTAAGCGTAAGTCCCAGAAAAATGAAAATGGTATTGAAGACCCTAGGGCGTCTTCTGCCGCATGCCACCCAGGGGTATACTAAGGATTTGGAGCAACGCTATGAAAAACAGCCAGGACAGTTGTTGAAAAATTTTAAGCCCAATCGGTAGCTAATATGTTTAGTTGCCTTCTCGGAAATCCAGATCCTTCTCTTTCCCGATTTGCATGGTAGGCACCCCGTTCATGTCATTCACCTTTCCTTTAAAGCATACTACTCGATCCATTAGCTCTTTTTCCGGATTATAGCTAAAGTTGGCCAAATCGTTTTTTCGTATGAAGACTGAAAAAATCTGATTGGGATAGCGCCGGTCCAGGTTCATCCATAAATTTCCGCTTCTGCTGATCCGGGCACTAACCACCTTTCCACATACAGATATAGCTTCCCCACTCCCGGCATACCGTTTGGCATTGACCGTATTGAAATGGTTTTTTGGGAGATTCGGTGCAAACAAGGGTTCGGCTTCTCCTTTTGCCAGATTGGAAAACCAGTCTTCTTTAACCAAAGTATTTTCAAGTGCTTCTTCCTTGGAGTCAGGCAGTTTACTGAAGAAGTCCAACCCGGTTATGGCCTCCACCTCGTCTATAGACACCGCAAAGGTTTCAATCGGCTCCTGAAGCCCCTTGTTTTCCATAATAAAACCGATACTTCGTTGGTTTTCGAGATCTAGGATAGCCTTGAAATAGGTATCCGGAAGGCTTAATCCATTCACGCTGCGCTTTACTTTGGGAAGGTCCGGACGTAGGACCGGTCCGGTTACCACAAATAATGGCACCTCATTTTCAATGACATAGCCTCTCAGAAAATTCTCTAGTTCGGCCCATCGCTTCTGATTAAATTCCGGCCTTTGGGGTGACATGTTGGAGTAAAAATAACTTTCCGAAAGCGCCTTTGCCGACCATCGAAAATCAGCAGATGGCGCTAAATGTCCCCGATCATAACCATAACCGTCGTATTCATAAGTACTGTCGGGAAGCAAATCTTTCAAGAAATAATCCGCTTCTTCGGCAGAACCACTCGAAACCTGAGGATCAGCTCTAAAATCGTTTGTGCGCCGCACCCTGCCTTCCTTAATCAACGGGTGGATCACATGGGCAACCCACCGTGCCTGCTCATGCTCTTCCGAATACTCTAGAAACAAGGCCGTGTGCTCAATATAATCCGCAGAAGGTAGTCCAACCTCCTTTAGATCATATCGAATTTTTTCCAGCCTGTAGGTTTCTAGTTTTTCTTGAAGCGCTCGCTCCTCTTCCTTTAGTCGTTCCAGTTCAAGCTGGACGTTGCGGATAGCCTCTGAAGGATCCTGGGCATAGAGTCCAATAACGCCATAGAGGACCGAAAAAAGCAGAAAAATCAGCTTGTTCATTTAGGTCAGGTATTGTGGGTTGGTACAGGAAAGTTACTCTGCGAATGACTGGCACATTCGTCATAAAAAGAACGCTCAAATATAAGATTTCCTGATCCCAAATGGACCAACTCTTCTGCCTAAACTCGAATTTGCAACAACTCAAAAGCTTCGCGTGCCAGTAGCTCCCTATGATCCGGATGCGCAATTCGGATAAGGCGGCGAGCTCTTTCCCGAAGGGGCTGCCCGTATAGGTTTGCAATGCCGTTTTCGGTAACCACATAATGCACATGTGCACGGGTTGTCACCACTCCTGCCCCTGGTTTAAGCATGGAAGTGATCCGGCTTAACCCTTTACGGGTAACCGACGGGAGAGCAATGATCGGCTTTCCGGAATTCGAAAGGGAAGCTCCTCGCACGAAGTCCATCTGGCCTCCTACTCCTGAATAAATCCTGGGTCCAATAGAGTCGGCACAAACCTGTCCTGTGAGGTCAATTTCAATAGCACTGTTTATGGCAGTGACCTTTGGGTTTTGGCGAATGACAGCGGTGTCATTTACATAAGAGGCTTCCATGAATCGTATGGAAGGATTGTCATCGATAAAATTGTACAAGCGCTTCGACCCCATTGCAAAAGAGGTGACCGTGTGTCGGCGATGGCGAACTTTGTGTTCATTCGTTACTACGCCTGTCTCTACCAAATCGAGCAACCCATCGGAAAACATTTCTGTATGGACCCCGAGCCCTTTATGGTTTTTCATGGCCTCCAGGGCCGCGTTTGGGATTGTTCCGATTCCCATCTGGAGAGTAGCGCCATCCTCTACCAATTCCGCAATATAGCCACCAATCAATCGGTCAGTTTCAGAGGGGTCCGGCAACACGATACTGGGTAAGGGATAATCTACCTCAATAACTCGATCAAAATTACTAATATGCATATTGGCATCGCCGTGGGTTCTGGGCATCTGAGAATTTATTTCTGCAATAACCCGGGTGGCCATTTCTGCTGCTGCTATCGAGCCATCAACTGAAGTTCCAAGCGTACAATACCCGTTATTGTCCGGGGGAGATACCATCAACAGTGCCGCATCCAGTTTTATAATCCCTTTTCGGAAGAGTCCCGGCACTTCACTCAAAAAAACGGGTATGTAATCAGCTCTACCCTCTTGAACCGCTTTTCTCAGATTACCCCCCACAAATAAATTATTAACCCTGAAGCTGCCCTCCATTTCCGGTAAGGCATAAGGAGCTCCCCCTTCGGTATGTAACTGGAACAGTTGTACATCTTCCAATTCCGCGGAGCGTTCGGCCAATGCCTCAATCAGGCGTTGGGGAGCCGCGCAGGCTGTATGAACAAAAACATGATCTTTGGAATTGATGATCGAAATTGCCTTTTGGGGCGAAACAAAATCCGGAGTTTTTACCATGGTATTCGTTTTTGCAATTGCTATACCCTAAACCTACTTTTCGGACCTGATGCGAACAACGGCAATACTCATGTTCTCAAATGAAATAAATCAGAATAAAAATGAAAAAAGGCCAATAGGATTTATATCGGCCTGGAACTTACCGGAATGGTAACCTACAGTATTTCTATAAAGACTGAGCAATGGAGTCAGCTATACGGGGAGCATCCCGAAAAATAGTCCCCAAGATGCCTCCGGGAGTATAATTATCGAATCCAAGAAAAAATAAGCCTGCCAAAGGTCCCTCTCCGATTACGCTTTTGGGACAACCATGCTCATTCAGAAAGGGACTTATAGATGGGACCAGATCCTTCAAAACCGGTTGATACCCCGTGGATAAAATAATGGTATCTACTTCTTGGAAAGAATTGTCCACAAATCGTACTCCTTTAGTCTCCAGTAGCTTAATTTCCGGAAGAATCCTGATTTTTCCTTTCCGGATCAAATCAACTGTTCCCAAGTCAATTACTGGAGTCTTCCCGTGTATTCTCAATTGTTTTGCAGGAGAAAGGTTAGGGGTATGGAGACCGTGGGTGCTCAGGTCACCTATCGTTAGTCTTTGCATTTGGTTACCCAACCAATCAGATAGCCAATTTGGAAGATTGGCCAATTTACGGGCAGTAAGTTGAGTTGGCCGGCCAAAGGCATCTCTGGGTACGATATTTATAGGGCCTCTGACTGAGATTAGCGTTTCAATACCATGCTCGGCTAGATCAAGTGCGATTTCAGCCCCGGTATTTCCCATTCCGACTACCAGCACCTTGTCTTGTAGGAAGGGCTGAGCCCTACGATAAGTTTTACTGTGCAGGATTTGGCCTTCAAAAACCTCTTCTCCTTTCCAAGCCGGGCGCTGTGGTATGCGGTTGACACCGGTAGCCACCACTACTGCATCTGCCGAATATAACGTTCCAGTTCTGGTATGGACCAGCCATTGTCCCTGTTGGCATTCGATTCTGGTGACCTCCATGCCAAATCGAGGTGCAATGCTGAATTGTTGTGCATAATCATTGAGATAAACACACATTTGTTCCCTGGACACATAGCGTGGATAAGAATTTGGGAACTCCAAAAAGGGCAGGTGTGAATATCCTTTTACCGTATGTAAATGAAGGCGTTCGTAATGGTTTTGCCAGCTATCTCCAATCTGGTTACTTTTTTCCAAAAGCTCGAATGCGATTTTTTTCTTCCGCAAACAGGCTCCTACAGCGAGGCCGGCCGGACCAGCTCCGATGATGATTACCTTGCTTTCCACCCGATTATCCATACTTCTTTCCAAAGTCGCTGAATGTTTTCTGGAGCGCTACTAATGGAGTTAACTCATTTATTCCTTCAGTTCAGTATTCGCCATTGCAACCGTTTTTATTTTTTTAGGCTGTAAAATCAGTTCGGCTGCTTTCTCCGCAATCATATAAGTCGGTGCATTTGTATTTCCTCGAACGATGGTTGGCATTATGGAAGCATCCACCACCCGCAGCCCTTCAATTCCATGCACCTGAAGCTGCTCATTTACCACTGCCATTGCGTCTTGACCCATTTTACATGTCCCTGCCGGATGGTACAAGGTTTCAGCATTGGCCCGGACGAAAGCCTTGACCTCCTCGTCGGTTTGTAATGGCTGATTAGGCTGATACCAATCTTTTATGAAGGGTTTCATTTCCGGCTGTGCCAAGATATTTTCCACAATGCGGAATCCTTTGACTAACGTATCCAAATCGCTTTCTGCAGTACCATATCGAGGATCAATGATAGGCAGATCATCCGGATCGGAACTCCTTAGCCAAACCTCGCCCTGACTTTCCGGCTGAATGAGGGTAGCCCCCAAAGATATACCGCCACCTGAGGGAGGATTATCAAATCCATGCCGAATAAAATAGCATCCCGCCCCGTGAAACTGAAGATCAGGAGCTACCAGGCTGGGATCGGTTTTGAGAAACCCGCCAAATTCAGCCACATTGGAGCTCAAGGGTCCGTCACGGGAAACGATATACCGCATTAAATTGGGCAACACGTAAGGAAACCGATCAGCATGATCCAACATTTGTCGATAGTCTGTAGTTACCGCTAAACCGCATAGAAGGTGATCTTGTAGATTCTTCCCTACTCCTGGCAAGGCTTGGACGACTGGAATTCCCAAGGGCTGCAAGTGTGCTGGATCGCCAATCCCGGAGAGCATTAGCAAATGAGGGCTGCCAAAAGCCCCAGCGGATAAGATCAATTCTTTACGTGCCTGCACTTGATCCAACTCATTCTTCCTCCGCACTTCCAACCCTTTGGCCCTTTTTCCTTCCATTAAGATCCGTCTGGCACTTGTCTTTGTCCAGATGGTCAGGTTATTGCGCCCTGTGATACGGGCCGGGAGAAAAGCCTGTGATGCGCTGCATCGGGCGCCTCGATCTTGATTAACCTGATAGGTCCCAAACCCCTCCTGGGTAGATCCATTAAAATCAGGATTGAAGGGATATCCCGCCCTTCTTGCTGACAACAACATGGCTTTTACAGCCGGATGGACCGTCCGGAGATTGGAAACGATTAACTCTCCGTTTTGTCCATGAAAGGGTCCACTGTGGTATAGGTTCCTTTCAGAACGAATGAAATAGGGAAGGACCTCCTGATACGACCAGCCTGAATTTCCCATGCGTGCCCACCCGTCATAGTCCTCCTTGTGGCCTCTTATGTAGATCATGGCATTGATACTACTCGACCCTCCCAATACTTTGCCCCTGGGTTGATACATAGGTCGATCATCCATAGCAGATTGCACCTCAGATTCAAAATTCCAGTCCGCTTTGCTCTTAAATAACTTTGAAAAGGCAGCTGGAATCTTCATGTTCAAATCCCTTTCTTTATCTCCTGCCTCAATCAAGAGTACGGAATGTCCTGGATCTGCTGATAATCGGTTGGCCAGCAGGCATCCCGCTGATCCACCACCTACAATGATGTAATCGAATTGTTTCATATTTCTAGCTCTACTTCAAGTTCATTCGATGAAAGATAAAAAGGAAATAGGTATGAAGTGGGGACAACAGAATTTTCAACGGCCTATTTTCGATTGGCAAATAATAATACCGTTTTAAGATGAAAATGACGCATTTAAACGGCTTAATTTACAACGTTCTCAAGTTAAAACGGTATAAATTTCGAGTTCCAAGTGGCGTGTGCGGTGTCTGGAGTTCCAAGCTATGTAATAAAACTGATACAGCTTCTAAAAAACAGGCTACCAGCAGCTGTACAGGATCCGGTAAAGGTATTTCAGAACTGAATTTTTGCCCGTTCCAATCCGAGAGTGAAATCGATTACTCTGATGTAAGCCAGGCCTGTATCCATTCTTTATGCTCATTTTAACACCTCCTTAATTATTTTCCGTTGCAACCCTTGCCATCCTGTCGAGTCTTTAAGAACGAACGACAACCACAAAGAATTTACCTGACATCTTTTATCATGAGCACGTTTTCCATTCTTCTAAACACCTCCCTTTTCTCAAGCACTTATTTACAAGCATCCGTTTCAGATGGGGAAGGAGCCCTTCAACAAGAACTATCCACCGTCATTGGCAACCAACAGAATGGCACACTAAAAAACACATCCACTTCCATTCGCTTTACGATGGAACCGGATCACAAACTGGTCATTTTAGATGTAATTGGTAGCGAGGGACTGGATGTACAACAAATTTCAAAATCCTTATCTGGGTATCAGGTACAAAGCCGAGGCGCTGAACCGTATGTGGTTTATCATATGGATATTCCTGCCTGTTAATTGGTCGGCTTTGTTTTCTTTCGAAGCCTGAAGGTTCGGGCCGGTTTTTGTGTGCTCCAGAGCAGTTTTAAAGCGTAAATGTGCGCTAGAATGGCAATCGGGGTTAAAAACCCGGGAATCCAGATGAACGGTGCCGTACCAATGGCCCAATAATCAATCGCTGACTGCCATACCTGAAAATCAGAAGGGACTGAAAAGAACAATACGACCTGCATATTGAGCAATAAGCCCAACCCAAAAAGGTTCCAGATAATAGCCTCCAGTCGCTTAACCTGATTCCTTCTAAAAAAAGTAGAAGCCGCTACCAATGCAGATAAACCAACCATAATATCATAGTTCAAACCTGCAAAAGTCATTTGTACCGGCACATATCCGCCTTCATACCCTATCCATTGAATAATTTCCAGAGGAATCCGAAAAGTCTGGATCAAAATCAGCCATCGTAGGGGTATCATCTTGATAAATAATCGGAATCCTTTTTGACTAAGAAGCATCAGGCCTCCCAGCACAAGGACCAGGGTAGAACCCAAAATTCGAAAGGCCATCGTACCCTTATCTGTGAAAAAACCCAACCAAGCCAGGTGAGCTAAAATGGCAAGCCAGAATATTAGGAAAGCTATATTATAGTTAAGCAGCCTCTTTCGATCATTCGTCGATACTCGCAACCGATAGTAGCCCAGTTGCATGCCCCTGGAGATGGCCCATAAAACAATCCCAACCAGGATGATCAGCAGTAGTTGTCCAAGAATGAATAGGAGGTAATTCATATCGGTTCGCTGCTACAAGATATCCAAGTGGTCGGTTATGCACACGCATAACCTTTCTTTTTACGACAATAGGGGATTTAGAAAAGGGCAGCCACTTCAAGCTATCGAAGAAAATCGTCCTATTTAGGGTGTGCCTGAGAGTCATTTAAGTCTGGATGCTAGGATACTACAATTGGAATAGGTCTTTAACCAACAGACATTAGTGGCTTCGGCACCTTTCTCGGCCTTTGGTCGAAGCTCGATTGGTACAGCAAGGACTTAAGTATTCACCGACCTTACGCAAATTCCATGTGGATGGGATGCCGAAAGTTAAAACAACACTTTCAACTGAAAAAGATATTAGACTGTAGATTTTTAGACGATAAAAAATTGGTAATCATCTAGATAGGCTATCTACCATCTAATTGTCTAAAGTCTATTTTGAATCCTTGAATTGGTTCATAGCATTAGTTATTCATTTGTTACGTGATTGAATTAAGGGCATGCGCGATTCGATTTGGCGGTTTTAATCCAATAGATTCCTATTCTTCCTTTCCATTTTACTCTTACTTTGGGCGTTGGAACGGTTATTTTTTCTAAATTGTAAAGTGGAGGTAGGATTAGCCGTACTCCTTTCAAAAACTAAATGATGGGCATGATCATATCCCTTTTAAACCACAAGGGAGGTGTGGGAAAAACCACTAGCGCGATAAATCTGGGTGCCGGATTGGTAGAATTAGGAAAAAAAGTGTTGCTAATCGACCTGGATCCACAGGCTAACCTCTCTTTGTCGTTGGGAGTGTCTCGACAATCCAATTCGATTTATGAGGCCTTCAGAGGAGAGTCTGAACTGGAGTGGCAAGAAATCAAACCCAACCTGCATGTAGTCCCCTCTACCTTGGATCTTTCGGGAGCTGAAATGGAATTGATCAATGAAGCGGGAAGGGAATTCATTTTAAGAGAACTGGTCGAACCAGCGCTCTCCCAATTTGACTACATTGTCATCGACTGCCCTCCTTCCTTGGGATTACTCACTCTGAACGCTTTAACCAGTAGTCAGTATGTGCTAATCCCACTTCAAACCGAGTTTTTAGCCATGCAGGGCCTCGCCAAGATCAAGCAGATCATTCAGAAGGTCAGGCTCCGTTTAAATAAAGAACTGGAAATAGGTGGGGTTATTCCCACGATGTACGACCAGCGCAAAGTCCTCAATCGGGATGTGGTAGAAACCATTACCAAATATTTTGGCGAACTGGTATTTAATACCCGTATTCGAGATACAGTGGCACTTGCGGAAGCGCCCTCCCAACGCATGGATATTTTCACTTACAGCCCAAACAGTGCGGGCGCTGAAGACTATCTCGAATTAGCTAAAGAACTTTTGGCCAGGCTGGATAAAGTACCCCAATCCAACACCGCTGACCTGCAATCCAACAAGACGTGAGCAAGAAAAGATTTACCGATAGCCTGAACGATCTTTTTGCCGATACAGCTACAGACGAACAGCGAGTAGAGGAAGAAAGCCTATTGTCCCTCCCCGACCGCAGGAAAGAAAAAATAAGCCCTCCCAAACCCAACCGCCAATCCGGCAAGAACTTTTCCGATTCACTGGACTTATTTCTTCAGGAAGCTCTCGATCAACCTACCGGTCCAATAGAGAGCTCTTTTGAGGTCCCTTCCGAGTTGGGAACTCGTAAAAGAAAAACCTCGTATGGACAGGGTTTAAATGCTTTATTACGGGATACCACAGAGGATAAACCTGGCCTGCCCAAAGAACGTGCCAGACGATTAACCCTGATTATATCCCGAGACGAGTTGGATGAATTGAGAGCGATTTCAAAAAAACAACAAGTTCCATTAAAGGAAATGGTGTTGGACATTATTGCTGATTATATTCGCAACAAGAGGAAGTAATTATCGCCCAAGCTGGCACCTTTTTTACCTCCATACATCTAGTCGTCTCTCGGTATGTCAAAACCAGTAGTTGCCTTCCTGTTTCTGTTATGCCCGCTCTATTTATTCTCCCAGCCTGATGGTTTACCCAATGCCAATGCCCCCAAAGTTGGATTGGTGCTTAGTGGGGGTGGTGCGAAAGGGCTTGCGCACATCGGTGTGATCAAGGTGATGGAAGAGTTAGGGATTCGTCCTGACTTCATTACGGGGACCAGTATGGGAAGTATTGTCGGTGGGCTTTATGCTGCAGGTTATTCTGCAAAGGAATTGGAAACCCTGGTCAGCGAACTTGATTGGAGCGTGATCCTGAGTGATCAGACGCAATTACCCAATGTTGTATTGGAGGAGAAACAATTTTATGCTAACGAATTGCTCGAAGTCCCGATTGGAAAGGGATTTAAATTTTCTTTTCCGGAAGCAATCATCCAAGGCCAGCAATTAGAATTAGAGCTAAAAGAACTCACGCTACCTGTTTACCATATTAATAATTTTGATGATCTCCACATTCCTTTTCGCTGCATTGCTGCCGATATAAAAAACGCACAAAAGGTAGTGCTTTCGGGTGGTGACCTGGCTACGGCCATGCGAGCTAGCATGGCGATACCTGCATTTTTTGCTCCGGTGGTTATGGATTCTATGATTTTAATTGACGGAGGCGTAACAAATAACTTTCCGGTCGATGAAATCATAGACCTTGGAGCAACCGTCATCATCGGTGTAAATGTGGCTGATCTAAATCCGGATGATGAGTACTTGCTGACTCCATTAGGACAGGCTTTTGAGGCAGCGATGATGGCTAGCAATCAACAATTTGCCCGCCAGCGAGACCTGTGTGACCTATTCCTGGATATTGAAATGGACGACTATAGCGCTGCTGATTTTAGCGCTGCCGACAGTATTATGGCGATTGGTGAAGCCCTTGCCAGAAAAGAATTAAACCAATTCAAAAACCTCATTCAAGCCTATGATCTGGAGCTGGAGTTGCCCAATGGAAGCAGCCGAATTCCCGAGATCCAAGCAATCCGGATTGATTCTATCCAGGTTTCGGGCAATAAAACGTTTACCACGAAAGAAATACTGGGGAGCCTTAATCTTCTGGAAGGAGACTATGTGAATACCGTCTTGTTGGATAGCAGCATCCAACGGCTAATCGGAACTACCTGGTACGATAAAGTAGGGTATTCGGTTTCCAGGGTAGAAGAAAAAAACGTTTTGGATCTTCGGGTAAAAGAGAAATCCCAAGCCTTTCTAAAACTGGCTTTGCTATTTGATAACTATCATAAAGCAGGCGTCTCCTTCAATCTCACTGCCCGAAACTTATTCTGGGGCCGCTCAAGCTTTCAATTTCTGGCCAAAATATCAGACAACTATGAATTTGATTTAGGCTATCGACAATACCTGAATAGCTCCCAAAATGTGTTGCTGAATATGAGTGCAAGCTTCCATCGGGAAAATCTTACTTTTTTCTGGAATGGGGTTAATCTGGGACAAACACCACAGTTCATTCTACCACTAGATTTGGAGTTGGGTTGGCGTATTTCCCGGAACTCCATGATAAAACTGGGAGGCCGATATGAACACCGACGATTTTCTCCCGATGGAGGCGACTTATCCCCCTTCGGCGGAGTCATCATGAATAATCTGGTCGGTGGCGTAGGCATGGAGATCAACTCACTCGATCGGCTGTATCTGCCGCTGAAAGGATGGACAATGGAGAGCCAAATTCGTATTGTCTATAATATGAATCGGTCACTCGCCGATGTCGATTCTATTATTGAAGATGACCTGAATGCCGCCTTTATCGCCACTACCTATCCCAGTATTCGTGCCGCTGCACAAATTTATGTTCCACTGGGGAAAAACGAACGATTTCAATTGGCCCTAAATCCAATGGCTTTATTCACCTGGGTAGGAAGTAATGCCGTAGTGGATTATTTTTACTTGGGAGGCTCGGAATCTGTCACGGACTATTCCCTCCCTTTTGCTGGCTATCAAGTCAACCGGCTCGCAGTAACCACTGCCATCGGCTTAGGGCTGGATCTACGCTATTTTTTCAACAAAGATTTCGCCTTGCACTGGCGAAATAGCGGGGCTGCTATGGAATTTCCTTCAGAAATTACGGACGGGGATCTATTTTCAAGCTTGGACCATTTTATTTCCGGTACTTCAGTCGGAGCCGCGTATAATTCGTTCATTGGTCCCGTTAGTATCGATTTTAATTTTCCACTCTCAATTTCCGGCCCAGTAGAGCGCCAATTTTCTATCTTTTTCCATTATGGCTACCGGTTTTAACCGCTTATTAACTGGGAGAAAAGCCATTTTGTCGAATTTTTTAAGGCCTTGAAGCATCTATGGCCAATTTCCCCTTGTCTTTAGTTCAAAGAAATCATCAAACCGAGTTGACCGACCCCACTAAGAGAAATCAATACCCGACTTATATGAAAACCCGATTGATCCTGGTAGCATTCGTGCTAACTGGTGTAGCATTAGCTGCGACACCATCCAAGCCTGTAATTCCCGATGAGGATGTCCTTTTCCATAGTAAGGTGGTAGATGACTTTTCTCTACATGTTCAACTGGTGAACCTGCAAAAGGAAACGACCCTGATTCGGTTGTCTTCTTTGGAAGGGAACACTTTGTTTGCCGACCGGATAACCAGACACAATGGTTATGTGCAACGTCTAGATTTGGAAAGAATTCCTGAGGGGAAGTACTTATTACGGGTGAAGCAAGGTGATTTTGAGATTACTCAGGTAATCGTTAAAAAGTACAATCAATTGCTTTTATCCAAGGCCAAGGAATCCAGGTAGACAAGACTGGCATTCCTTATAAAGAGCCACCAGGATACCTGGTGGCCTTTTTTATTTAATACCGTTCCAAAATAGCAGCATAGCCTTGCCCTACGCCGACACACATCGTCACTAATGCATAGCGTTGATTTTTTTCCTGTAACTGCAGTGCTGCCGTCTGCAATAGTCGGGCCCCGCTCATACCCAAGGGATGGCCCAGTGCAATGGCCCCACCATTGGGATTGAGTCGTTCATCATCATCATCCATTCCCAATTCACGTGTACAAGCTAGTACCTGAGCGGCAAAAGCCTCATTTAACTCAATCAGATCCATATCCTTCAACTTCAGACCTGCACGTTTTAGCACTAATCTGGAGGCATATACGGGCCCAATCCCCATAATGCGTGGCTCTACCCCGACTACAGCAGAAGCAACGATCCGAGCCTGTGGCTCTAATTGATGTTCTCCAACTGCTTTACCAGAAGCAATGAGTAACCCAGCTGCTCCATCGTTCAACCCGGAAGCATTACCTGCTGTAACCGTGCCCCCCTGATCGACAGGTTGGAATGCGGTTCGCAATCTGGACAACACCTCCAAAGTGGTTCCCGGTTTAATAAACTCATCCTGTTCAAAAACAAGAGGTTCGCCCTTGCGCTGCGGAATGGACACTGGCACGATCTCCTGAGCCAAGCGTCCGGAAGCCTGAGCAGCTGCAGCTTTCATTTGAGACCAATAGGCAAATTGATCCTGATCCTTCCGGGAAACGGAGAATTGTTGAGCCAGGTTTTCAGCCGTCTGCCCCATACTTTCCGTTCCGTACCTTTCCTTCATTTTGGGATTGATAAATCGCCATCCAAAGCTGGAATCATGCATTTCTGCATCTCGTCCAAATGGCTTGGAGACTTTGGAAATCACCCATGGTCCACGCGTCATATGTTCTACACCGCCCGAAATAAAAAGCTCGCCTTCTCCGGCTTTAATGGCCCGGTACGCATGAATTGCCGCTGACATACCAGATGCACAAAGCCGATTCACTGTTTCGCCCGGTACCTGCCAGGGCAAGCCCGCCAATAGCAAAGCCATACGCGCCACATTTCGGTTGTCTTCGCCCGCCTGATTAGCACATCCCAGGATTACATCATCCACCCCTTCTTTAGGCACCTGTGGAAAGCGTTGTAGCAGTTCCCGAATCACATGAGCTGCAAGGTCATCTGTACGAATAGAGGACAGCGTACCGGTGAATTTTCCAATTGGGCTCCGGACCCCACCAATTATAAAGGCTTCGTTCATAAACGTATTGCGATTGATTGGATTAGCACGTTCGTTGGGCAAAGACAAGCAGCTAACACTTCTGGTCGGGTTGCCTACCGACAATTTTGACCGCAAGGAACCGTTTGAATCCGCATGGGTTTTTCTACTTTTAAATTCTAAAGATAAAGCTATGAAGGCAGCAAGTTTAGTCTCCCCCCTTTTGATTTTGCTAACGTGGGCTTGTGGGCCCAATGGTGAACGTCAGGCCCTGGTCCAACAAAAAGCCGAACAGGATTCACTCTGGAAAGCACTCATGCAGGTGCATGATGATGTAATGCCAGAAATGAGTAAGATTAACCAACTAGCCAATCAAATTGAAGAGGTATTAAAAAACGACAATTTGCCTCAAGAGACCCGTTCTGCTCTGGAAAACACCTTGGTCCAACTTCAATCGGCAGGGGACGATATGTGGACCTGGATGGCCAGCCTAAAAGTGTTGCCTAATCTTCGAAAAGATTCACTAAGCCATGAGGAAATCATGGCCAGCCTTCGAAAGGACCAGAAATCTATCACCAAGGTTTCCGGTGATATGCAGAACAGCATTGCCAAAGCCCAGGAAATCCTGGACAAATTGGAACAAGCTGTTCCCGTTAGTGAATGAAATAATTGACCGTCTCCATGTATCGACTTGTATCTTTTATTGTATTTCTGGCTTGTATTACCGGTTTTTTCGCTTGCGATCCTACAGCCAAGGAACCACTGCCCATTTTAGGTCAACAAAAAATTATCAATGGGGATACATTGCCTCACCTGATTCCGGGCTTCACCTTCATGGATCAAGATAGCGCTGTAATCACCAATGCTTCTTTCCAGGGTAAAGCCTATGTCGCTGATTTTTTCTTCATTTCCTGTCCTACCATCTGCCCGAAAGTAAAACAGCAAATGCTGCGGATCTACAATCGGTTTGAGCAAGAGGACAAACTGTTGCTCTTATCCCATACCATTGATATCAAGTACGATACGATTCCTCGCCTAAAGCAATATGCCGAAAATCTTGGCGTCACCTCCAATCGTTGGCATTTTGTAACCGGTTCCAAAGAGGATATTTACAATATTGCTGATGATTACTTCAGCATAGCCATAGAAGACCCGGATGTGCCTGGCGGTTTTGACCATAGTGGAAGGTTGATCCTGGTAGATCAAAATAGACAGGTACGGTCTTTTTGCAATGGCACTGATCCCGAAGATGTTGAACGATTTATGGAAGACATTGAAACTTTACTGCTGGAGTACCAGGGAAGCTAAAGATTTTGGCGCATCCAGTCTTCCATGACCTGGAACGCATCTGCCCGGACGGGAGGTGCCGAAAGGAAGATATCGTGCATAGCATCCGGAATGGAGACCACATCTACCTTAGTACCGAGTTTTGCCGAACGTGCCTTTATATGATCTACATTAAGAATAGCATCCATGCGTTGCATAGCCGGTACATACTTGGGACCCGCGGCATATTGGTACGTACTATCCGAGTGCATGACCAAAACGGGAATATCTAAATCCATTCCAGCTGCCACCTTTTTCTGAGCTTGATGGATGGCATTGATCCAGCCGGCAAAAACCGGAAACCCTTCCAAAGGCTTCCAATCGGTGCTGTAGGACCATTCCCCGAAGTGATCCTCATGCAAACTAAAACTATAGGCCGGCTCCCCAGGACCTCGTAACATTTTCTTGGGATTCACACGCCCAACAAAGGAAGCTATTGGCAGAAAGGCCTTTCCGGCTGCCGAAACATTAAATTGAAAAAATGGACTATTGAGGATCAACGCATCCAGATTTTCCCTCCCAGGCCCTGAGGCAGTATATAGGGTGGAGATCAGGCCACCAGTTGAATGCCCCAAAAGAATAATTTGAGCATATCCCTCTTGTTTGATCAGATCAACTGATTTGGATATTTCTTCAAAGTAGATGGAAATATCTGTAATGTAATTTGGTGGGGAGTCCGGCCGTAAGGATCGACCGTAACGTCTGAGATCAAGGGCATAGAAATCAATTTCCCGTTCGTTAAACCAACTTGCCAGATGTGAATGAAAAAAGTAATCCCCAAATCCATGGATATAAAGGACAGCCATTGAAGCGTTCGAATCGGAGCGAAATTCCATTAAAGTGGCTACGACCTCTTCAACATCATCTTTTTCCAACTCGAGAATGTGGAGCGTGTCCATAAGTTCATTTACCTGCAGGTCGCCCGGGCTCAGGGCTGCGTCCTCTTTACCAAACACTACAGGACCAGCCGGCCAAAGGGCCCAGGCAAAAAAAGCGATCATTCCAATTGCGAGGAGAATAAGAATTACGGTCAGCACGCGCATGCTTCAATTTTTGACAAAGAAAGTCTTTATTCTTTCTGTACACAAAACTTTATCCGCCGACCGGCTCTTTGCTCTTTATACATTCTATGTTGCCAAGCCATATTACTTATGCCAGCCATCTCCAGAGATCAACTCCAAACAATGGATCGCTTAGTCAGAGCCACCTTTTTCAATCTGACATCCGGCTTTAAAAGTCCTGTTCTAATCGGGACCATTTCCTCCACCCAACAAACAAACCTGGGCCTGTTTAGCTCATTAATACACATTGGAGCAAATCCACCTTTGTTAGGTTTTATTCTTCGTCCCACTACTGTGCCTAGGCATACCTATGCAAATATCAAGGCTACGGGAATGTATACCCTAAACCATGTCACCCATTCCATATTAGACCAGGCACATCAGGCCTCTGCTAAATACGCTTCCGAAGTTTCTGAATTTGATGCTGTAGGTTTAACTCCGATTTTCTCTGCTTCTTGTAAGGCTCCTTACGTTACTGAAAGCCCACTTCGGATGGGATTGAGGCTGGTAGAAGAACATCCAATTGAAGCTAATGGAACCCGCTTAATCGTGGGTGAGGTCACAGAGATCTGGATCGAGGAAGATCTGGTTCAACAGGACGGTTGGTTTGACCCTTCCAATTTGGATCTGGTAGCTGTCGCTGGGTTGGAAGGCTATTTCAGAGTTCAATTTGATAAGCGTTTACCTTACGCCAGGCCTTAACAGGAAGGAAAAATTCGTCGAAAAAGGTAGTATCTTGTTTTAGACTAACTTAAATTTATAATTCGAATTTAATTTTTCAATTTATATGAGTACTAATCGAAAAGGACTGTTTGAGTCCAGAAACCCCGTTTTAAAAGAAAAGGCATTTGCCCAGGCCGGGCAGGTGGCTTCTTCCTCCAATGCCGGGATTACCCGGGAAGGAGAAACCATGACCGTAGCCGGTGCAGTAAACAAGGCATTCCTGTTGGGTATCCTGCTATTGGGCGGAGCGGCAGTGGGTTGGATGTTTCCGAACCCAATGTTGATGTGGGGTAGCGCAATTGCCGGCTTCATCGTAGTCTTGATTGCATCGTTCAACATGAAATTATCACCAATCTTGGCTCCCCTGTATGCTTTCTTGGAAGGGATTTTTGTAGGAAGCATTTCTATGGTATACGCCTCTCTATTTGATGGCATCATCTTCCACGCAGTGACCTTAACCATGGCAGTATTTTTCATGATGCTGTTTCTGTATAAAACCGGCACGATCAAGGTCACCCAGAAACTGCGTTCGGGCGTAATCATGGCCACCGGTGCAGTTGCCCTGGTCTATGTTGTATCCATTGTGCTTGGGTTATTTGGCGTTCAAGTTCCTTTCCTCCACGATGCCAGTCCGATCGGCATCCTGATCAGTCTGGTCATCATTGGCATTGCTGCGATGAATCTGTTGCTGGATTTTGACAATTTTGAAATGGGAGAGAAATATGGGGCTCCAGCCTACATGGAATGGTTTTCAGCTATGGGCTTGGTCATCACTCTGGTATGGTTGTACCTGGAGATACTTCGCTTATTAGCCATTTTGAACTCGAGTGATTAGATTAACTTATTGGTAGTAAAACCCAAAAAGCCCGATCAAAATTTTGATCGGGCTTTTTGTATTAAAAAACAGGGTTGCTGCATCATTGCAGCACCCTGTATAACCCCAAAAAACCAAATGAAAACAATCTACATATCTTTACTTATCTATTAGATAAGTGTTATCTCTTCGTTAATCACTGGCAATGCTAAAGAAAAAAAATTAAGACTTATCCACAAACTTTTTTTCCACATTTCTTTACGAAACCCTTACCGGCTATGCTGTTCCACAGAAGTGTCAGTGGATAATAATACCCCTATCTTTTTAAGAAGCCCTTTAAAGTTAATTTATTTTTAACAATTGAGCAAAATTAAATCAAATTGATCAGGGGATATTTTTAGTTAAAAAATAAAACAAACCGTACACGCGTGGCTAAGACAAAAAAGGTATTTGTATGTTCCAATTGCGGCAATCGATCTCCTAAATGGGAGGGTAAGTGTTCCGCCTGTGGAGAATGGAATACCTACCAAGAACTGCTGGAAGTGAAAGAGACTAAAACGGAGCAACGCCAACGATCGCGCGCCTCCACTCCCAGCCTACCTGCGGTACATCCAGTTCCGCTTTCTGAGATTCGATCCGGAGAAGTACCTCGCATACCTAGTCAAAATAAAGAACTGGACCGGGTTCTCGGAGGTGGAATCGTCCCCGGGTCAATTGTATTGATCGGTGGTCAACCCGGCATTGGAAAGTCAACATTGCTGTTGCAGGTAGCCATGCAGCTTGGAAAAACTGTGCTTTATGTCTCTGGTGAGGAAAGTGCTGAGCAGCTTAAAATGAGAGCCGACCGCTTAGGAGAACCAGATGGCAACTGTCTGGTACTAACGGAGACCAATGTGGAGCGGATTTTGAAAGAATCAAAAGACTTAAAGCCCGACTTATTGGTAATCGATTCCATACAAACGCTTGCCACTCCATACCTGGATGCTATGCCAGGCAGTATTTCCCAAATTCGGGAGTGTGCCGGGGAACTGCAGCGGTTTGCCAAATCCGAACACATATCTACTTTTCTGATCGGACATATCACTAAAGACGGCTCCATTGCCGGGCCCAAAGTGCTTGAGCACATGGTGGACACTGTACTGCATTTTGAAGGTGACCGAAACTATACCTATCGCATCCTCAGAACCCTCAAAAACCGCTTCGGCTCTACGGATGAAATGGGCATCTTCGAAATGGAATCCCGAGGCCTTCGCGAAGTGGAAAATCCATCCGAACTACTACTCTCGGCCAGC
Organism: uncultured Saprospiraceae bacterium; assembly: GCA_964641965.1. Classification (GTDB taxonomy): domain Bacteria; phylum Bacteroidota; class Bacteroidia; order Chitinophagales; family Saprospiraceae; genus JAJDFU01. Next base: position 51,866 of record CAZXLD010000016.1, read on the forward strand.
GAAGAGGAGTTAAGCGGGAGTGCTGTGAGTGCCACTATCGAAGGACAACGCCCCATGCTGATCGAAACCCAGGCCCTGGTGAGCTCGGCAGTTTATGGCACCCCTCAGCGGTCAGCTACCGGATTTGACCTGCGCAGGCTGGGGATGCTACTGGCCGTTTTAGAAAAAAGAGCCGGCTTTGCTTTAGGGCAGGCAGATGTGTTTATGAATATTGCCGGAGGTATTCGGGTCGATGATCCTGCTATTGATCTGGCCATCATTTCGGCAGTCCTTTCTTCCATGCAGGATATCGCTATTCCGAAAACCACTTGCTTTGCAGGAGAAGTTGGCCTATCCGGAGAGATCAGAAGCGTCAACCGGATTGACCTGAGAATCCAGGAAGCGGATCGGCAGGGTTTCAAGCAGTTATGCCTCCCTAAACACAACTTCAAAGGGCTGGATCGAAAAAAATATCAGATCCAATTGATAGGAATAAGCAAGGTCGGCGAACTTTTTGAACTCCTATTCAGCTAAGAATAGCCCATATCGCCAGAAAATGGCTGGCACTTCCGACCAAAACAAAAAGGTGCCAGATCACGTGACCGAATTTTAGTTTCTCCCAAAGGAAAAAGATGGTTCCCAACGAATAACCAAGACCTCCTACAATCAGCCACCAAAGGCTTTCTTCGGACAAACCTTCAAAAATGGGTTTTCCCATAAAAACCACCATCCAGCCCATGAGTAAATAGAAAAAGGTGGACAACACACTAAATCTACCCGCATAATAAACCTTGAACAAGGTGCCTACCAGTGCAATACCCCACATGATACTGAGGTAAATCTGCTGTTCAGGAGCTTCGAAAAACAACAGGATAAAAGGGGTATAGGTACCCGCAATCAAGCCGTAAATAGCGATATGGTCCAGCTTTTGAAAAATCGATTTGCGATAGGGGTCCTTTTGAGCATGATAAAGGGTCGACATCGCATACAATACAATCAGGGAGAGTCCGTAAATAACGACGCCTACTGTGGCATAGGGCTTATCTGAAAGCCACGACTCATAGATGAGTACCGGGAGAAAACCTGCCCCAAGAAGAAGCCCAAATCCATGCGTAAGGACATTTAGCAATTCTTCTTTATCCAGTAATAAGTGCTTCATGAGGCATGTTAGTTAATTCCGAAGAGAAATTCAACAACTAAAAGGCATTGTTTGCCCGATTAATTGTATCAACACGGAAATTTATGGCTGGTTTAGCAAGGTGCCATATTGTATACTCATTTTGTTAAGGCCCAAAAAGTCCTTAATAAAGTGTTAGGGCAGCCTTTAGGTCAAATGGATTTGGCAATAAAAGGTAATGCGCCAGCAGGTAGAATAGGGGGAATCCATGGATGCGAAACTACCATTATTCCTATCTAATTAAATATTTAACTATTTATAATTAAATGTCCGATATCATTTTATACATAATTTAACAGCGCTGCACTTGAAACCATCTGTGAAGCACGGTTATTTTCGAACTGAAGATAAACGATCACAGATGTTGAAAATACTTTTACCCATTACGCTCATTTCATTCCTGTTCTCTACCCTATCGGGGCAGGAAGCAGATTTAATCTTGAAAACCCGGGATTTCCTTCAGGATGGATCGCAGTTAAGCATCTTTTTCCAGATTCCAGACGACCGGGAAAACCTTGCCTATAACATTCGCCAGGTTTACATCTATGGAGACCAGGGGCAAATCGAATTGCAAAGTTTTTCAGGCAACACCAGAAGGCTCTCAGCCGGCCAATCCTATCAGATTACCTGGGATGTGCTTGCCGATGTAGATGCGTTTGACCGTCCTCAATATGCGCAACTGTTTCTGGATTATACTTCCGAGACACGCGAACGCCTCGAAAAAAAAAACGAGGGAAGATCACCCGTCTACTCCACCAACCAAAACCGAGCGCCCCAATGGTACTCGGAAAGAACGCCTCCAAGGCAACCCTATCCGACTCGGTATAACCGGCCAGTTGTCGTACGTTTTTGGCCTTTACCGGCTGTCTACCGAACTCAACCAAGAGCAAGTGCACCTATCCTCCGGAAATGGAGTCGGATTCGGAACCTCTGCTATCCTTGAGGTAAGAGTGCATCCTGAGAAGAACCTGTTTTTGCAATTAGAGGGAGGTGCTGTCTCCCGTTCATACCAATATCAGCTAGGCCACAACTTCCTCAATATGGGATCAAATTGTATAAGAGAATTTTATGAGACTTCCGGATCGATCCGGTTCAATGATTACCGTCTGACCGGACGGATCAAGATTCCAATGGGCTTTCAGTTTGGGGCTTACTATACCTGGCTTAAATCGGCCAACCGAAGGGGAACACTTCATTACAACGAATTCTGCCAAAGCCAACTGCGCACCGTGGAGGTGCGCGATAATTTCAAATATGACTTAAACAGTGCGGAGCAATTCCCCACGGATAGCCAGGGTCACACCCCCTTGAACCGAGAATTTGGAATGACCGTAGGCTGGGAAAATCCAACGCATCAAGATTTCCTGTTTGGAATAGGAGTTGACATGAGCTTAAACCACGTGTTGAATCGGAATTACAGATATGACGAGATCCCTACTGCGATTCCGGTCGATCATCAAACCAATCGTCCACTAAATTTCAGATTAGCCAATGCTTACATCCGTTTTGGCTATCGCATCTAAATCGGATACCACCTATGAAAAATAGAATGCTACTGTTCGCAATTGGAATCTTCCAACTTACCCTCTGGGCCACCTTGTCAGGGCAGATTATCCAGGACCGGGATGAGATCTCCTTCCTCAACCTGGAAAAAGCCATTGCTACCCGGGTAGAAACCAATATGAAGCAGTGGATGGAAAGAGGAGAATTTGAAAACTCTACCATGTATCGCCAACGATTGAACCAACAGGAAGCACAACTGGATCAATTTACGGAAGAGGCCATCCAATATTATCTAAATGCCCATCTCAAAAAAATTGATTTTTCCCGATTCGAATTATCGAGATACGATGCCGACAGCGAAACCTATCGACTTAAAATCCACCGGATAGGCCCAATCATTTTACGGGTACCTCTTGAAGATGCTCCCTTTTTTAAGGCAAATAAGCACGAAATCCAATTTACCCATCCCAACTTCTTTATCCAGGATAATGCCTGGGTTTTAGAATCAATTGAAGTTCATTGCCTGGATAAAACATTTCGCTATCAAAGTAGCGACCCTGCTCGGTTTGAACCCGGAAGTACTGTTCCAGTGGCTTCGAGAGGCTATAATGTGTCCCTTCCCCGGTTCGACAGCTACGAGTCAAGAACCGATCCCAGTCAGGCCAATCTCGATCCGGATATTGACTTACTACGCCTACCTCAAACCCGGATGTTCAGGCCCAATGCGATCGCCATTGTGATCGGAAACCGGAATTATTACCAGACCAAAAGCGTGGATTTTGCCCACAACGACGCTGACTTAATGAAGCGCTATCTGGTTGAGGTCCTCGGTTTTAGAGACGGTAACGTCATTGTACTAAAGGACATTTCCAAAGGCATTTTCGACACTTATTTTGGAACCGTTACCCGTCCACAAGGTCGGCTGTATAACATGATCAAGCCCGAGATTTCAGAAGTCTTTATCTACTATTCGGGGCATGGGGCACCGGGGCTAAATGACAAGGAGGGTTACTTCGTACCTATCGAATGTGAACCCAACAATGTAGAATTGGGTGGCTATCCGCTTTCCCTATTCTATAAAAACCTGGCTGTACTACCTGCCAAATCTAAGACGGTAGTCCTTGACGCTTGTTTTTCGGGAGCGGACATTTTGAATAACCTGTCCCCCATCGCTATCCGGACGCAGTCTACCGCAGTAAAGGATAAAAATACCGTCGCATTTACCTCCTCTAGTGGATCGGAGGTATCCAGCTGGTACAATGCCAAAGAACAGGGTCTCTTCACCTACTTTTTTCTAAAGGCCATCCAAAATCCGTCTAGGTCTGATCTGAATCGGGACCGCAGGCTCAGTTTCCGGGAGCTACATGCTTTTGTGGCGGATCAGCAGAACGGTCTGCCCTACTATGCCCGTAGGCTACATGGCCTGGTACAGACCCCTACGCTTCAGGGTGGCAACCTGGACGGGATTTTATTGGATTACGGATCAAACTACTAATTCATCATACAATTTGAAATCATGAAAACAATTACCAAATTTCTATTCCTCCTGGTTTGGGCGGGACTGATAGTCACCTTCGCCCCATCGATTCATGCACAATCCCTTTCCAAGCGGGATGTCAAAAAAATCAAAAAAGAACTGCAAAGCAAAGCAGTCAAGACAGCCAGAAAGGAAGCTAAACGATTGAAAAAGCAAGGTTTTTATATTCCTCCCGGAGCGCTCCCTATGGACAAGCAATTGGAAAAAGCCTACATCCGGCAATATGAAATGACGGATGATGGATGGGAAAAATACATCACCGGCAATGCCATGTCGATTGGTGGAACCAAAATTGCATCAAAAAATCAGGCCATCGAGGCAGCCAAGCTGGAGCTGGCCGGCAAACTCGAAACCCGGATCGCCGGTTTGATCGAAAACAGCATTGCCAATGAACAAATCACACAGGAGGAAGCTGTCTCTCTGACCAAGACAGTAACCGCTTCCAAAAACATCATTTCTCAGAAGTTGGGTCGGATAGCTGTCTTGTTTGAAGCCTATCGGGACCACGGAGAAAATACGGAGTCTACGATTATGATTGCTACCAGCTACGACTTGGCTTTAAATGCAGCCAAAGAAACCCTGCGTCAAGAACTTCGCGACGATGCCGAAGAATTGCACAAAAAACTGGATAAGATCTTCGACTTGGAATTAGATCCGCAAGAAGGTGGACTCGGAACCTGATTCCACAGACCAGGACCGGACATGGGCCTGCCTTTAGCAGGTCCCACCTTTTTTACCCTTCACTTACAGGAGTCTCTTATGAAATCAAATGTAATGTACCTGCTGGGATTGGCTGTCTGCTTATTAACCTGGAGTTCGCAAGCTTACACTCAAACCAAATCATCAGCCTCAAAAAAACTGGTAACCGTTAAGGCGGAGGTACTGCTTGAGGTAGATCGATCTATGAGTATTAAGCAAGCCGAACAACTGGCTTTGCAGATGGCAAAAGAAAAAGCGTTGGCCGACCGGTTTGGGACGTTCGTCTACCGTGGAAACCAATTGTATATAGAAAGCCAAAAAAGTGAGGATGGTCTTGAAGAGACCAATCGGTTTGAATCGCTTTCGAATTCCATCGTCAAGGGCATATGGTTAAAAACCATTTACGAAAAGCTGGACCCGATTATAGACAAAGAAGGGAATACCTGGATTAAAGCACAAGTAAAAGGGAAAGCCAGAGCATTAATAGAGCCCCCTATTCGAATTTCGGCCATACCGCTGGATTGCCCTGACTCCAAATGCATGGAATACGATTTTACAAACGAGGAGTCTTTTTTTCTCGACCTGACCAGTCCCATCAATGGATACGTGGCTGTCTATTTAGCCATGGCAGACTATGCCCAATGTATCTTACCCTATCCGGATATGGACCCTGCCACCCAATGGCTGGAAGGCGATCAACAGACGATCCTATTTTCGGAAAAAGAAGCACCGGACTACATGATGTTTACGGAAAAGGAAAATGAGTTGAACATCTTGTACGTTCTCTTCTCGAAAACGCCATTCGGCAAGCCTGTCCTTCAGGAAGCTGAACAGACGTACGGTTATCATTTATTACCAAACGAACTGCCTATTGATCAATTCCAGCTCTGGTTGTCAGACCAACAGATCCAGGACAGCAACCTGAGTATTACCCGTATACCCATTACTGTAACCAAACGTTAAGGCGATGCACCCTAAATGGATCTATGTACTACTTACATGCGGATATAGTTCTGCCTTATTGGCACAAGCTCCTCATGATCAACCCTACCAAACTGAATTCGATCAATTTGAACAAACAATCGAAAGAGGTTTCACCAGGTTCACCGATAGTATTGATCTCCAATTCGCTCGATTACTGAGTGAGGCCTGGAATCCATTTTCATTGGAAAACGGGATCTCTTTCCCTTCCAATCCGGACAAACCCAGTACACAACCTCATTCTGAAGGAGAAACCGTTATTGCGCCACAATTCGCCATTGAGGAGATCCAGGTAACCCTGCCCGACTTGAAAGAGGAGGCCCGGGAAGCGCATCAATGGCAGGTGCGGAGCCCGGCAACGAATGACGTCGCACCTCCTAAGGTAAAGGAGACAGCCTGGTCGGTCAACTTTTATGGCACCCGCTTGTCGGTCAACGCTTCAACGATTCCGGGCTTCCAGATCGATAAGCCTTATAATAAATCCATTCCAAAAGCCTGGAAACGATTGAGCCAATGGGATTTCAGGAGTGTGCTCCGCCAGATCAACCAGCAAGCCCTGCAATTGAATACCGCAAATTGGGGGTTTTTCAAGATTGCTGAATCGGTCGCAAAAGCCATGTTGCCCAACCAAGAGGATAAGCAGGTACTCCTTACCTGTTTTCTGCTCAACAAAGCCGGTATTAAGGCCAGGTTAGCTTACGACCAAAACCGACTCTATCTGTTGGCCGCAAGCCGCCAGGAAATTTTTGAATGGAATTTTCTGCGAATGGACGGGCAAAAGTATTACATCCTTAGCCACGATCATGGGAAATCAGGCAGGCAAAAGATCATTTACACCTACCGAATGGATTATCCCGGAACCCGGTATCGGCTGGATTTTACCCAGACCAAACCACCTCGCTTGCATTTTAAACCCGGAACGCGGACCATTTCATTCAGTTGGGAAGGAAAAATTTATCGCAAGACTCTAGCCTACAATCAAGCACTGGTCCAATTTTACCAGGACCTTCCTCCATTGGGATTTAAAACCTCTCTGGCCAGTACCCTCAGTGAAAAGAGCCTGCTGGGTTTTCAACAACTATTGGATCCCATACTGGAGTCCATGCCAACAGACGAGCGGGTAAATTTTCTGCTGTATTTCGTCCAGGAAGCATTCCCCTATCGAACTGATGAGGAGCAATTTGGAAAGGAAAAGTATTTCTATCCGGAAGAGGTACTGCATTTCCCGTATGCAGACTGCGAGGATCGATCTGCCCTGTTTGCTTGCCTTGTTCGGGAATTCACCCGGCAGGAGGTTATCGGATTGGTTTTCCCGGGCCATGTAGCTACTGCTGTTTCGATCCCCGGGAAAAAAGACGGCTCCTTCATCACGCACAACGGCAAAAATTATTGGATTTGCGATCCAACCTATCGGGGTGCGAGCGTAGGCCAATGCATGCCCAGGTTCGCTAGTGCCAAGGTAGATCTCCTTGTCTTGAGGTAAACGGATTTATCTGGAGTCCGACCTCAACAATCCGGTCATAGGTTGAGTTTTACAGAGGATGATCGATACGAATACACAAACCGAAGTCCTGGAGGGAACCCAACCAATCCTGTTGTTCGATGGGGTGTGCAACCTGTGTGACGGCTTGGTCCAGTTCATTATCAAGCTGGATCCAGAAGGTAAATTTCGGTTTGCTTCCCTACAAAGTGAACTAGGACAACAATTAACCCGCAAAGCCGGGTTAGAACCCAACGATATAGGTACGGCCATCCTGTACCAGCAAGGGAAATTTTACCTCAAATCCGATATGGCGCTTGGGGTAGCCCGGGAATTGGGCGGATTGTGGAATGTGTTCCGAATTTTTAGCGTCATTCCTCGCCCTTGGCGAAATGCGATCTACAACTGGGTGGCTCGAAATCGATATCAGTGGTTTGGGAAGAAGGATCAATGTATGATGCCCATCCCCGAGCTTCGTTCCAGGTTCCTGGACTAGGCGATCTGCTGCGAGTGAAGCCTCTCCGCTGCCCAACATAGATCCAGCACTCCAGGGAGCACTTATATTTACCCTACCTAATACTTCTAAGATGAAACATTCCAGACGCAGTTTTCTCCATGCCAACAGCGCGATGTCCGCTGCTATGCTTTTACCCAATACCAGTTGGTTCTTCAATTATCTGGCCGCTGCCCCCGGGGAAATGACCTTGCTCCGTAAACAAGTCGGCATTTATACCGAGCGGGGCGGAACCATGGGGTGGTTCATCGATCAAAAGGAAAGCGCCATAGTCGTCATAGACAGCCAGTTCCCTGAACAAGCCACGAACTGTATTACCCTCATCCGGGAGCAGTTGGACCGACCGATCGATTACCTAGTCAACACCCATCACCACGGCGACCACAGCGGCGGCAACATTGCCTTCAAAGATATTGCCCGGCACGTACTGGCACACGAAAACTCCAAAGCAAACCAGGAACGCGTAGCCAAAGAAGGCGATCGGGAAGCCACGCAGCTTTACCCAAACCGGATATATGACAAAAAGTGGTCGGAACCGATCGGCAGCGAGCAATTAACGTTGTATTATTTTGGCCCTGCTCATACCAATGGCGACAGTTTAATCCATTTCGAAAATGCCAATGTCGTCCATTTAGGCGATCTGCTATTCAATCGCCGCTTTCCCTTCATCGATCGCTCCTCCGGTGCTTCCATTGAAAACTGGATCCGGGTGCTCGACAAGGCCCGCCAAACTTTCGACAAGGATACGATCTACATCTTTGGCCATTGCCGGGAGGGCCTGCAAGTCACAGGAACGGAGGAAGATTTAAAGGCCAAGCAACAGTTTCTCGAAAGCCTGCTGACCTATGCTGGCCGGGCAGTCAAAAATGGTATGTCCAAGGAAGAATTGCTCGAAAACGCTCCTGAAACCATCCCCGGTGCTCCGGAATGGAAAGGACGAGGCATAGAGCGGCCATTGGGCGCTGCCTGGGAAGAATTAGTGAATGATGAATAGAGGAATGATAAAGTTCCATCAATTCTACATTTTCCATTCTACGATTCTTCCTTTGTTAGGCTTTCGTTAAACAGGGTGGATCAGACAACCCGGCCCAGTTCGAACTCCTCTTTTACAAAAAGCACTTTTATGAAGCGGATGCTGTACTTGAGCTTGTTGTTATCCTTATTGCTTCCTTTCACTGCAAATACGCAGGGTTTGGGTGGTCTGCTAAAGAAGGCAGAGCAAGTGATTACGGGAGAAGAAGCACTTGACCTTAGCCCGGAGGAAGCCGGTTCCGGACTCAAAGAAGCTTTGGATCTCGGCATACAGGAAGCGGTTCAACTCCTGGCAAAAGAAAACGGATATTACGAAAGCGTTTACAAAATCCTGCTTCCCGAGGAGGCGCAGACCGTAATCGGCAAACTAAAGTTGGTGCCCGGTTTCGAAAACATAGAGGAAGACTTGATCCTGCGCATCAATCGCGGGGCAGAATTAGCTGTGCAAAAAGCAGCTCCTATCTTCAGTCAGTCTATACAACAACTAACTTTCAAGGACGCATTAACTATTTTGACGGGCGAACAGAATGCCGCCACACAGTATCTCATTTCCACTACCCGAGATAGCCTGTATGGCGAGTTTAGGCCGGTTATTGCTTCCTCCCTAGACGAGGTCAACGCTCGAGAACTCTGGAGTAAAGCCGTTAAAGCCTACAACGGAATCCCCTTTGTCAAAAAGGTCAACCCGGAGTTGGATGATCACGTGACTAATCAGGCTATGGATGGCTTATTCAGCCTGGTTGAAAAGAAAGAAGTTGAGATCCGGGAAAACGTAGGTGCCCGCACGAGCCCTCTGCTACAAAAGGTATTTGCACAGCAGGACGATTGAAAGGTAAAATGATGAACTGAAAAAGTAGCACGTGAAAGAGAATACTTTTTAATTCCACATTCCTCCGTTCTACATTCCCTCATTCACAAGGCATCCGGATCGTCTGGCTTTGTGCCACGGTCGTTTTCAACCTGCAGGTCTGGCCATCGGCTCGTCGCAATTCAAGCAGGCGGTCCCCGGTTTCCACTTGAACTACGAACAGATTTTGTTGCCTGCCCAGAATTTCAATCGGTTCACCATCAAGGTACAGTTGGCTATTGGCCCAATGGGGCTCAACGACCAGGTTTAGACGGACTGTTTTCGATGGTGGCCTTGGTTTCACATAGCCTCCATCCCCCGACGTAGGAGTAGGACGATCACTTTCTTCCACACGCCCCGGTGAGGTAGGCTCGCCCTTTTCCGTATTCTCTTCTTTCATAGCTGGAATGGTAGGCGGTTGGGCATCTTGAGAGGGAAGATTAAATAGCAGATAGGAACCAAACACCACGGCTACCAACGCCAAGGTGGCTACTCGAAGAAAAGTGCCTCTATTGTTTTTTGCGGTAGGCACTGATGCAGGTTCGAATTGTCCTTCCAAGGGTGGAGACGGGGCACTTGTTTCACTTCCTGGTGAAGGAGATGATGGATAGGGGACCCTGGGCGAAGGCTTCGGTTGCATCAAGTCAATATCAAAAGATGTTTTGGGTGGAACTTCGGAGTATCGTTCCATTCCGAAAGCCAGCGAAAGCTCCATGACTTGTTTAAAATCTGGTAGTACTTCTGATACAGGAGCCGCTTCGGTAGCGATATTGATCTTCTGGCGGAGTACGACCTCACGCTTCCGCTCTTTTCCCCGAACCTCTTCAATAACTGCGATCTTCAACCACAAGGGGTGTTCTCCAGGCAATACCGGGGTAACCATGAACAGCCATTCCGTGTAGTCATCCTCATCCACAAATTGCTCGGCATCGTTTGGGGTCGTAATCCGGAAAGGTTTCTCGTCAGAAGGATCATACAATTGAGCCTGCATGATATTGGAGACCCGGCGCTGCACCAGTTTCACATGTTCATTCAGATCTATATCCCGGACGATCTGTGTTTCATCAAAGGCAACCCGTACAACGCAAAGCGTTTCCTCGTTCAGCGTCATATGATCGGGTACCTTATATAAGATGCTGCCTTGACGAACCTTTCCTTCTTGAGCAACCGCTGAAGCAGTCTGGCTCGGATCAAAATCGGCATCTTCCAGTGAATCGATAAAAAGGAGCAAGTCGGCACTGATCTGGTTATACTCCAATTGCAGCTGCTGGTCGGAGAGGGTACCTCGCAAGCGTTTCAGGTTGGCGTCGTTTTGCCTCTTTTCCAATAAGATCAGCGCTTTCAATCGAGCTGACTGTTCAGGCAACAGCTTCTTCAATTCCCGGATAATCGGCGAAAGCTGCCCTTTACCCAACAGATTTTGCAATTGCTGCTTTAGTTGCTTTAGATTAACCACGCCCTAGGATTTCCAATGAAAAAAGCTTTTAAGCTTTGACATAATAAACTACTAAAATAAGGAAAGAAGCCTGCTCTTTTTTGCCATCTCCAAAACTTAGCTTTAGATCGGTAATTGAAGTTAGCTAAGTATAGCGACATCTACTTTTGCATTGGTTTCCCTTCTACCTACCTTTAACCCCAATCAAATCGAACCTTCAAGCGTGAATATTGGAATTATTGGTAGTGGATCGATGGGTACCGGTATTGCCCAATTAGCCGCCGGAGCCGGACATGAAGTTTTCCTGTACGACAGCAATCCACAAGCCCTGGATCGAGCTGCTGACAAGCTGGAAAAAACCCTGGACCGATTGGTGGAAAAAGGAAAGTTTTCAGCAACCGGAAAAAGGACACTACTCAAGCGAATTCACTTCTCCTCCGAAATCGCATTCCACGATGAAGTCGGGATGGTTATTGAAGCCATAGTAGAAGACCTGAACATCAAAAAAGAGGTTTTCGAACTAGTGGAGGAGCTTGTTGCTCGGGATTGCATACTGGCTACCAATACCTCTAGTTTGTCGGTTTCGGCTATTGCTTCTGCTTGTCGCCATCCGGAACGAGTCATTGGTATCCATTTCTTCAATCCGGCTCCGGTCATGAAATTGGTGGAGATCATTCCTGCCCTGCAAACCGACCTGGACATTGTGCAACAAGCCACTACATTAATCCAAAGCTGGGACAAGACTACCGTCCAGGCTAAGGATACCCCCGGATTTATCGTCAATCGAGTAGCGCGTCCTTTTTACGGAGAAGCATTGCGGATTCTGGATGAAGGAATAGCCGATGTTGCTACCATAGATTGGGCAATGAAGGAACTGGGCGGTTTTCGGATGGGGCCTTTTGAGTTAATGGACTACATAGGCAATGATGTCAATTATACCGTAACGGAGACCATTTTCAAAGCCTTCTACTACGACCCCAGATACAAACCCTCTTTCACTCAAAAGCGCCTGGCTCAGGCTGGTTGGTTGGGCAGAAAAACAGGTCGAGGCTATTACGATTATAGGGAGGGAGCTGAAAATCCGGAACCTAATACCAACACCAGGCGAGGCAGGAAGATTGTAGAGCGGATTCTGATGATGTTGATCAATGAGGCTGCCGATGCCGTTTTCTGGGATATTGCCAACCAGGAGGATATTGAACTGGCTATGACGAAAGGCGTAAATTACCCAAAAGGGCTCCTGCATTGGGCAGACGAACTAGGCCTGGAACATTGCATCGGTATACTCGACCAGCTTCATGAAGAATACCGGGAAGACCGCTATCGACCGAGCCCTATCCTCCGCCGGATGTGGAGCCTGAATACCAATTTCTTCGGTCATGAATGAGCGGGGAGGATGATTCGATTACTCGACCTTGTGACCATTCAATGAACAGACAAATAGCAATCCTCAAAGGGTTCGATACGAAAGGAAAATCTCTTCTGCCAGTACGCTATCGAGCAATTACCAGCTTTTCCTGGCGGATCCCTTCCGCTGTAGCCAATTGAATAATATACCAACCCGGCGGTATTTCGGAGAGATTCAAGTCTACATTGGATTTACCTTGCTGGAGAGGTAATTGTTGAAACCTTAATGTATTCCCGGACACATCGATCAGGCTTAGGTCAGCTATTTGAGAGGCGAAAGTAAGCACTTCTAATCGTACCCGATCCTGGGCAGGGTTGGGAAACAACTTAAAAGAAGCAATCCGGGGCCGCGATTCACTGGCGGAAGTGGTTAATTCAATAGCCTCGATCACAGTACCTTTGAAATCAGCCCTGGCGCATACCGTTTCCGCCCCAGACTCCGGAATAGCGCAAGCCTCTGTGTTGTAATACAGCAAATCGATCAACTCTACTTTTTCAATCCTCCAGTAGTGCCTTTCATTCCCTCCCCCATTTGGCGAACTCCCAAACCGGAAGCGAATTAGAATGGACTGACCAGCTAAACCTGATAGATCCAGATAAGAAGTAACGGCCCCTTCACTGTCTCCCCAGAATCCCTCCGTATTGTTGGAATCGAAAACGCCAAACGTCAGTTTCCCAGGCTTTGGTCCCCTAAAAATAGCGTTAGACTTATTTACCCAGGTAACACCTCCATCCGTGGAGATTTCGAAGATCCCTGCTTGATAAGCCGGCTCTGTCAAAAAACTGTGTTCGATTCGAAGAATTGGAAATGCGCCCTTCAGGAACAGCGGATTACTCAATTGGAGTACCTGGTCTGTATTGGTTGTTAAGGTATTGATCTGCCATCCCTTTTTGCCCGTAGAGGGATCTGCCACCAACGTCCACCGGTCATCACCTTCAATGGACAACGTATCCCAACTTTTTGACTGATCGGCCTCAAAAGCCAATAGCAGCTGGCTGCTCTCCGACGGGGATGTTTCCAGGATGTAACTCACCTCTCTCTTTTCTCCAACTTGAAGGGCACCAAGGTTAAGCCTAATTTTTTGCCCCTCCTGTTCCATTTCTAGTCCCTGAAGCGATCCGGAGCGAAGAGTAGTTCCTATCGGAATTTCATCCTCCAGTACAATAGCTGTTTCCGCCTGAGCACCGTAATTAACCAGCTTTAAGTTTACGGAGATAGATGCCCCAGCTTTAACGAGCTGGTCTACTTCTTTGGTTAAGACTAATTCCCGGCTGCAAGAAGGAGGCAAATCAAAATTGGCGTGGAGATCGTTTCGATTGTGTGTACTTCCCTGATCTGCCTGATGCCCCATACCCCGACGTGCAAATACCTCCCAAATCAAGCAAGAATGCTGCCCTTCATTGTTGATGGAATCCGCGACCAGAATAGCATCCCTGCCATCCAGAAAACCCGGGCTACAAGGCTGTAGTTTCATTCCGTCGATGATCAACTGGAGGGCAATGTTGTTTCCACCCATTCCTGAAAACAAGTCTTGATCATAACCATACTGTTCAATGAATGCCCAGTATAAATCCCACAAAGTAACGGCCCACAACTCCCCCAATTGGTGTGGACTAGTAGTTCCAATCAAATCCTCATAGGTAAGGCTGTTGATGGAAAAGTCAGTTGAATAGGGTTGACGTCTAATACCGGTCCCTGTCTCTTCCCCGCGAACCAGATAACTTCCAAAGGCCCTGGGCTCGGATCCGGTTTGGGTTGGGAGGGTAGTAATGGCCAGTGCAAGGAAATCGCTCCAACCTTCCCCCATTTGTTCGTCATTTCGAAGGCATTCTACCTGATCTGCTCCACCGGTGAGGCGTACCGAGATGCCGTGGGCATATTCATGGATCAACAGTCCATTGTCAAAGGCCCCGTCCCGGAGTTCAGGTCCATCTATTGGATTCCCAGTCAACGCCACCCGTACGTCTACCCCTTGTTCAAGTTCTGCTTTTAGCAATGCACAGTCGCTTGCCCTAAGCAATAACGCGGGTATGCCTGGGTCCGGTAGTGCAGGGTCCCCCGCCATATTTATGATGGCATCTTCGGAGTTACAGATGATACAGGCAATTGCACCTGCCTCTTCTACGGCTTTTACCTTGGCTTCAAATTTACATTCGCCCCGATCGACTAAAGCAACTTTGCCTTCGATTTCAGCCCAATTACCCAGCTCCCCGCAGGCGAGAGAGCTCTGATAATCAGGAGCATCCAGCCCAACTGCCAGTGCGCCCAGAATATCGACCGTTTGAATGGAAGGCCCAAATCCCGCAGTCCCTGCTGAGTAGGTTCCGGAAACAGCTTGTGGAGCGATCACTTCCAAGATAGGACCGGGTTTTTGGTCCCACAAATAAACTTGCATCCGACCTGGCCCGCCATCCGGCAGGGTAGAAAAGTTAGCATTATTCCTACTCCCACCATCCTGCACCTCCACCCGAATATCGTCTCCGTCTCTTCCTTGTCCTGAATAATTCAACCGTTGGAAGTTCCCGGCTTGTTCATCAAAACCATAGTGATAGAAAATATCATGCGCTATGTTAGTCATGTAAAAAGCCTGTGTCAAGGCGGCCTCCCTTTGCTGGTCCGGTTCTTTAGAGGGGTCGAACGGAAAATCAAATATTCGATCTACCCCTCCTGATACGGCAAGGGAAGGATTGGGGGTGTTTCGATTTGCAGTATCCAGGTAGGCAAAAGCATTATTACCTCTGGAATAATTAAACTCAGCTCCGACCCTCCCATCAATATCATGCCACCCAAAAGGACTTGCTACCCGGTCTGCTGGATCGACCTCAAGCGAACGGTTTCCAGCATTAGGACTTTCCAGCCAATAAGGGAAAACTCGATATGCTGAACTTCCATTGATTTCTTCGAGGCTACCCTGCCTTTCAGGAAACTCAATCGAACAGCTGTGTGTATGCCTGTGTAAGCCGGGATTGCATTGTAGGGTCAGGTTTTCTTTGTCTAAAATGGCCCCGGAGTTCCCGTCTATATGAAATCGCCACAAGGATTCACTGCTGTGGGGCATCAAAGTGACAGCCCAAGCCAGGATCAAATTACCGGTTGAAGAAACATGATAAACCTTATCGACTTGTATTGGATCTGAAGAAATAGCATCCAACGAGATCCGACTACGATTGGATGCTGTTAGCATTAAGGTGGTACTATTGATCGCCGTATCCAGTCCTAAATCCTGTAAGCAGACCATCAATGCATCTCCCGAAGGAACACCATAAGTCGCTGTGTTGATTCGATCCTTCAATCCGGATAAAAATCTGGACGTGTGGTACAGGACCTGGCCCTCTTTCCCGATATGGACCCCCGCAATGGCATTGTGTATGGGGACACCGTTAAATTGCTGTTGAAGGTAAGTATGCGACACTCCATTATGATCTGAAACAAACCTTCGGCTAAACGCAAGATCAACCACATCTTCTGGATTCAATCCCCATTTTTCCGGTTGAGACTGAAAAAAGAAAAAAGCCGGATCAACAATTGCGGATTGTTGCTGGCTAATTATAGGCTCAGCAGCTAATGTGGCAAGAAAAAAAACAAGAAGGGTAATCCTACGCGAACTCATACTCTTTATTCTACGCGTAATGAACACCTCTTACGAAAAGAAGGATATGGATATAAGCTCCAAATTAGGGTAAATGCCGTACATTTTGCGATTAGGTAAAAAATAGGCTCCAAAAAAAGATTATCCAAAAGAATACCTTACCTAGATGGAACAGCGCAACCAAATGCGAAGCGATAAAAAACAGTTGATTTATGGGCGCCATCCAGTCATCGAAGCCTTGGAACAGGGTCAAATCATGGAAAAGATCTGGTTTCAACAAGGAATTAGCGGACCGCTGGAAAAAGAAGTTCGGCAGCGAAGTAAAGCCTTAGGCATCCCGCTCAGTATTGTTCCAAAGGAAAGGCTGGATAAATTGGTTCGAGGAAATCATCAAGGGATCATTGGATCGCTACCTTTGATTACTTACCAATCACTTGAGCAGCTTCTTCCCTTTCTGTATGAGCAAGGGGAAATTCCGCTTCTGGTCATAACGGATGGAGTGACTGATGTTCGCAACTTTGGAGCTATAGCCCGGTCTGCCGAAGTGTGTGGCGCTCATGCATTAATTACCACCCTGAAGGGAGGAGCAAGTGTAACCGCTGATGGCATTAAAACCTCTGCCGGTGCGTTAAATCGAATAGCCGTATGCAGAGAAAAAAGCCTGGTATCTGCCATAGCTTTTTTAAAACAATCGGGAGTTCAGGTGCTGGTAAGTCACTTGGAAGGAGAGCAAGAGGTGCAAACGTTAGATTTTGGAAGCCCTACAGCAATTGTATTGGGATCAGAAGGGGAGGGAGTAAGCCAACAAGTGGCACGACTTGCTGATGTAACCTTTAAAATTCCGCAGCTAGGCACCCTAAATTCTTTTAATGTATCGGTGGCGGCAGGAATTATTCTGTATCAGTCAATGCTCATCCGGAAAAACAACTCCCGATAGTGGGTACTATCGGGAGCGAAGATTGAATTCTAAGGCTACTAATCAGTTCATTTGGTTTCTTAAAGATCACTGATACGTCGGATGACTTGATACAATCGGGTGTATTCATTTACTTCTTCTTCAAAAGGATCGTGCTCCAGATGATTGGCAGAGATCAACTTTAAGCGACGTACTCTACCTTTTTCATCCTTTATGGTCTGAACATACTTCACCCAAAGCTGACCGTTGTTTCGAACGGCATAGATCTTGTTTTCTTTCAGATCGCTGTATCCATCAATCTCCTTGCAAATAACCACATCCCCGTTGGTAATAACAGGATCCATACTGTTACCATGGATGGGAAAAGCGACCAGACCAGGCCCTGACAGACCAGGCACAGAAAAGTATTCCAGGTCTTCTCGGGTAAAACTGTCTGCTTCAACTGTGGCGCCTGCAAAAGCCTCCACCGTGGTAAATAATATATTGCCATTGATGGCTTCCAACGGGATATCCTTACTCTTGGGTAGGTCCATTCCAAAAGGAGATCCGATGCCATCGAACATGTAGGACTCGTTTATCCCATATTCCTGACATAGGATGCGCGCGTGCTTATAATCCAAACAGCGATTATCTTCAGGATTCAGAAAAGCTCGAACAATGTGACCATAGGCCCGGTTTCCAAGGATTTTTTCAGCAAAATCTCCCATTCCCTTTCCGTGGCGATCATTCTTGACTACCTCTCCCCGATCTTCCAATAACTTGAAAACCCGAACAAAGCGATCGTTTAGTTGCCGTCTATCTTCACCGATCATAGCTAAAGAAGTTGGTGATAAGCGCAATTTAAAACAATTATTTTTAAAAAACAATTGCTTTTAAAAAAAGCCTACTTAAAACGTTTCCTTTGCTTCTACGCAACTAAGGGGTGGAGTAAACCGAGGCTTCGTTGGATTTCTGCCTCCGTATTGTAATAATGTGGTGAAAATCTGAGCACCCAGGGGAAATGAAGTCTCGGCATACCCAACCGGGCTTGCTCCCTTCTAGCGAACGAGATATGAACACCCTGTGCACGAAGTTGTGCTTGCAGTGCTTCGGGTTCCTGATTTTCGAAATGGACGGTTATGATGCCTTGTAACTGTTGTTCCGGATATAAGACGCGAGCCGAAGGCCAGGATAACAATTCCTCCTGAATCATTTTCGTAAGCTCCCCTACTCGTTTTTGAATTCGAGTCCCACCGGTTTCCACGAGGTAATGCAGTGCCTCCTTTGCCCCAAGCATTCCTGAATAGGAACGTTCCCATAATTCGAATCGCCTGGCATTTTGCTTAGGTTGATAATCCTGATCGCCAGTCCAGCTCGCACCGTGTAAGTCTAAAAATCGAGGTTCTAGATGCTCCTCTATAACCCGGTCGCTGATATAAAGGAAGCCGGCACCACGCGGACCTCGCAAAAATTTCCGGAAGGTAGCTGTATAAAAATCACAGCCTACCTGTTCCAAATCAATAGGTAGCTGACCCGCTGCCTGGCAGCCATCAATTAAATACCAACAGGGCTGAGACTGGCACAACTGCCCAATCATTTCTACGGGTTGAATAATCCCGGTATGGGATGGTACCTGAGTAACAGCAACTAATCTTGGGATTTCTGCTTTCAGTTTCTGCTCAAAATCATTGAGATCGACCCCACCCTGAGGCAAATCTTCTGCGACGACCACTTGCACTTGATGAAACCGGATTAACTGAAAGAATGCGATGAAGTTTGAAGTGTAATCGTTACGAGTTGTCAGGATAACATCGCCCGATTGGAATGGAACAGCACTAAGTGCCCGAAAATAAGCATCAGTGGCACTTGTACACCAGGCATATTGAGTTGGCTGCCCACCAAAAAGCTGCGTCAAAAGGCTGTAGAATTGATCGATTTCATCCTGATAACGTGCAGCACATTCATACCCTCCCAATTGTGCTTCTTCTTCGAGATAGCTCAATTGACGTCGTACGACGGACTGGGGTGGCAGACTTGAACCCGCATTGTTCAGGTGCAAGACCGATTGACAGGATGGGCAGTCTTCTCTGGCTTGGCGTACCCAGGGTTCCAAATAATTATTCATGTGAAAAAAATGGAGTCAAGTCATTAAAAAATAGCTTTGCATGCTTGTTGCGTTGATGCTGATTGCTTGACATTTGTAATTTGCAACTCGGACCTCAACATTTAACATCAAATTCCAACCGGATCTTCTCTTAAATCTGCATTTAAATACTTGACTACAAATACCCTATTCCCCGTAGATTGGTAAGTTCGCTCCATTTCTGTAGTCAACGCCTGCATTACCTCTCGGTAAGGACCAACTACTCGCGTACTGGTCGAATGCACTTGAATATCCAGGTCCGGATAGGTCCGCAAACGCGTAATAAAATCGATGATCTCGGGTTCGTATTCCTCTCGTAATGGATAGAGGCTAATCTCGGCAGTCAATATCATATCAAACAAAGTTGATTGCAGTGTGCGCTATAGTTGGAAAGTGGACAAAATATAGGCTGAAAACCCGAGCATTCCACACCTTCTTGAAGATTGAACCGTTCTCAACACATGCCATCACCTGGGTAAACGCCTTGTGGTTGCCAATTAATCTTTATTTTTGTCTATAACCCAATATTGACGACCGAAACACTATATGGCAAAGCGGAAGAAGAAAAGAGATCAACTGAGTATCCAGTTGGGACTTAACGACGAGCGATTCCCGAAGTTAATTGGGGTTCTTTGCCTTTTTTTCGGATTGATCTTTTTCCTGGCTTTTACTTCCTACCTCTGGACCTGGAAAGAAGATCAAAACTGGGTCCTGAATTTTGAATGGAGTTTTTTGTTTTCCCAGGGCGTATCCATGGCCAATCTTCTAGGTAAGTTTGGCGCCCTGATATCCCATTTTTTCTTCTACAATGGGTTCGGACTCTCCTCCTTTGTATTTATTTATATGCTTTGGTTGTTGGGGGTTTCCCTGATCCGGAGGCGGTCCATCAACGAATACGGTCCCATTCTGCTGCGCAGTTTCGGTTTGATGGTTTTTCTCTCCATTCTGTTTCACTTCTTTTTCCAGGATGCAGAATTTCCCTTTGGTGGCGCGTTCGGTTCTCTGGTAACCGGATGGTTACAAGGCTTACTGGGGAAGGTTGGGACCATACTGCTGTTTATGCTTGCCATTGTAGGCATATTGATCTGGGTTTTAAACCCGAACCTAAATGGAGTTACTCCCCGAAGCTTAGCCGAAGAACTAGGTGCGTATCTGGAAGGTAAAGGCATTGGAACGGATAGAAATATGACACCTAAGCCATCCGAAATTGAGAGTGCACCTACCAGAAGCCCAACTCAACGTATACTCCCTAAGGCAGCAACGCAACCCGCTCCCAAGCCATCCGAAGAAGAAGCTGAAGAAAAGGCCAGCCAGCTAACCTTCGACCTGGAAAATAATCCGACCAAAAAACGTACGGAAACTTCAAAAAAGGAGAAGGAACTCGAGCTTGAAACGAATATCCCCACTCAGGATACAGGAGGGCCGGCACCAGGCCAAAACCCACTAAACCCCGTCTTGGCAGAGGCTAGTAAAGAAGACCATTCCGAACCTTATGACCCAACACTGGAACTGTCCAGTTACGAGCACCCGGTTTTGCCCTTGCTCAGAGATTATGCGGAAAAAAAAGTGGAGATTGACCGGGCTGAACTCGAAACCAATAAGGATCAGATTATCGAAACCTTGCTCAATTACAAGATTGAGATTATCAAGATTCGAGCTACGATTGGCCCAACGGTAACTCTCTACGAAATTGTTCCAGCCCCCGGCATTCGGATTTCAAAGATTAAAAACCTGGAAGACGACATCGCATTGAGTCTATCCGCTTTGGGAATTCGAATCATAGCGCCTATCCCCGGTAAGGGAACGATCGGGATAGAAGTGCCCAACCGCAACCCGCAGATTGTAGGCATGCGGGAGGTACTAGCTTCCGACAAGTTTAAACGCGCCAAAATGGATTTGCCTATTGCATTGGGTAAAACCATTGAAGACGAGGTCTTTGTGGCTGATCTTGCAAAAATGCCACACCTTTTGATAGCGGGCGCTACCGGGCAAGGAAAGTCGGTAGGCATTAATGCAATCATCATCTCCCTGCTGTACAAAAAGCACCCTTCCCAAATAAAATTAGTCCTCATTGATCCTAAGAAGGTCGAACTATTCCCCTACAGCAAGCTGGAACACCATTTCCTGGGCTATTTACCTAATCAGGACGAACCGATCACCACCGAAACCAATACAGTCGTATATACCCTCAATAGCCTTTGCATCGAGATGGACCAGCGATATGACCTCCTGAAAAAAGCGCGTGCTCGCAATATTCGGGAGTACAACGAAAAGTTTGTCCAACGTAAACTCAACCCGCTGAAAGGACACCGTTTCCTTCCATTCATCGTGCTCATTATTGATGAATTTGCGGATTTGATTATGACAGCCGGAAAGGAAATTGAGCTCCCTATCGGTCGATTGGCCCAGTTGGCTCGCGCGGTCGGCATTCATTTGATTATTGCCACTCAACGCCCATCGGTAAACATTATCACCGGCGTCATTAAGGCCAACTTCCCAGCCCGGATTGCCTTCAAGGTTTCTGCAAAGGTCGACTCCAGAACCATCCTGGACGCCGGAGGCGCCGAACAGCTTATCGGACGAGGAGATATGCTCCTTAGTGTTGGAGGAGATATGCTGCGCTTGCAGTGCGCTTTTGTTGACACTCCAGAAGTGGAGCGTGTCATCCAGTTCATCGCTGAACAACCGGGTTATCCAGAGCCATACCTGCTCCCTGAGTTCTTTGGAGAGGATCACGAAATTGCCGGAGCCGAAGGCCTCAAGTATTCCGACCTGGATGAAAAATTCGAAGACGCCGCACGCCTGATCGTATCCAACCAGCACGGCTCCACCTCTATGATACAACGCAGGCTATCGCTCGGATATAATCGCGCAGGAAGGATCATGGATCAATTGGAAGCCATGGGTATAGTGGGGCCAAGTGAAGGTAGCAAGGCCAGAGAAGTTCTTATTTACGATGAACTCGAATTGGAAAAATATCTCCAGGAAATCCGTGCCCGAAACTGATTCCCAGCCTTTTGCCACCGTAGAACCATTTCAACATTTGGTCTAAAGGTGTTCTTCTACGAGTTTTACTTGGTTAATTTCAACCAAAACCAAAATCCACTATCATGAATTTCAAGAATCTACTATTGCTGCTTGGCCTCTCTTTTCTGCTGGCCTGCCAATCGCCAGAGCCGGTAAAAGAAGTGGAGCAGTACTCCATTGAGCAGTTCATGGATAATACCGCCGTTTTCGGCAGCTCTTTTTCTGCAGACGAGGAAAAGATCCTGGTGACCAGCGATAAATCCGGTATTCGTAACGCTTACTTCATCCCGGTTCAGGGAGGTGAAATGACTGCGCTAACCGAGTCTGAGGGTTCCTCGGTTTATGCGGTATCCTACTTTCCGGAAGACGATCGGATCCTGTTCCAGATGGATAATAACGGAGACGAGATCTGGCACTTGTTCGTCCACGAATCCGACGGAAGCACGACCGAACTTACACCCGGAGAAGAAGCCAGAGCCAATTTTTACGGCTGGGCCCAAGACCGGGAAAGCTTCTACATTGGATGGACCAAAAGAGATCCTCGCCTGACCGATGTTTATGAAGTCTCCCTGTCTGATCTAACGCCTAAAATGATCTACGCCAACGACGATAGCTATCAATTCGGTGGGATCTCACCCGACAAGCAATTCATGGCCTTGACCAAGCCGATCAATACCAATGACTCAGAATTGTTCCTCTATCGATTTGAAGACGGGGAAATGATTCGGGTCTCCGAAGAGCAGGCCGCTTATTTTCCAGCCGATTTCAGCAAGGATGACAAAAGCCTGTATTACCTGACCGACAATGGGGGTGAATTTACTTATTTGATGCGCTACGATATAGTCTCCGGCCAACATGAGAAAGTTCTGGAAAAAGACTGGGATATCGCTTATGCCTATTTTTCACGAAACGGGAAATACCGGGTAACGGGCACCAACGAAGACGGAAAAACCGCTGTAGAGATACTGGACCTGGAAACTAATCAGGCAGTGGAGTTTCCAGATTTCGAAGACGGCAGCGTAACCTCTGTCAATATCTCGCCTAGTGAAAAGGTGATGTCTTTTTATGTAGGTAGTTCACAGTCTCCTTCCAATCTCTTTGTCTATAATTTTGAAACCGGTGATTTCAATCAATTAACGGACAATCTGAATCCGGAGATCAAAAAAGAGGATCTGGTTCAGGCGGAGGTCGTCCGATACCAATCCTTTGACGACCTAGAAATTCCTGCCATCTACTATAAGCCCCAACAGGCAAGTGCTTCAAACCCGGTACCGGCACTGGTCTGGGTTCACGGTGGTCCGGGGGGGCAATCCCGGCAGGGGTACAGCGCACAGATTCAATACCTGGTCAACCATGGTTATGCCATTTTGGCGGTCAATAACCGGGGCAGTAGCGGTTATGGAAAGACATTCTACCAGATGGATGATCAACGCCACGGAGAAGAAGATTTAAAAGATTGCATTTGGGGTAAAAAATGGCTCGCCGAGCAAGATTATATCGATCCGGAGAAGATCGGAATTATCGGTGGATCTTATGGTGGCTTTATGGTTATGCGGGCTATGACCCATACGCCCGAGGAGTTTGAAGTGGGCGTTGATATTTTCGGCGTGACCAACTGGAAACGGACCCTTCGAAGCATACCCCCATGGTGGGAGTCCTTCAAAGACGCCCTTTATCAGGAGATGGGAGACCCCTACTCAGCGGATTCCGTACGCCATTACAACATTTCTCCCGTATTCCATGGGGAAAAAGTGGTCAATCCGGTTATGGTGCTGCAAGGGGCTCAGGATCCGCGGGTACTCAAAATCGAATCTGACGAAATGGTAGAAGCCATCCAGGCCAATGATGTGCCCGTGGAATACGTTATCTTCGATGACGAGGGGCACGGCTTTCAGAAAAAGAAAAATCAGCAGGAGGCTTACACACGCATTCTGAGCTTTTTGGATATATACCTCAAAAAGATGGAGCCGGAATTGAAGGGCTAATGGCTTTTTGGATACGAGATGCAGAAATCCCGACCGGATTCAGCATCAGGAAGGGTCCTGCCTTGAAATAAAAGGCAGGGCCCTTGTTGGTCGAACCTTTCTGGCTTGGAATAGCCCTCCCTCTTCTCTCAAAAAAGAACCTCAAATAAGCTAGCTTTACGACATATGGAGAAAATTGAACTGAGCGATTATTCCATTTTCCTGGGCGAAGGGGTATGGACCTCCCTGAACAACACAATTGATCGAATCAATCCCTCTTCCCTCGTTGTCTTGTGTGATGCCCATACCCGTATCTATTGCCTTCCCAAGTTGATGGAACAGGTACCGATCACTGAAGATCAAGTTATTACAGTTCCATCAGGTGAGGTGAATAAAAATCTGGACACCTGCCGTATTATCTGGAAACAGATGATGGAACGAAAACTGGACCGCAATGCTCTATTGCTGAATTTGGGTGGTGGCGTTATTGGTGACATGGGGGGATTCTGTGCCGCTACCTTTAAACGGGGCATTCGATTTATCCAACTACCAACTACTTTGCTTTCGCAGGTGGATGCCAGCATTGGCGGAAAGTTGGGTATTGACTTCGATGAGATCAAAAACAGCATCGGTGTATTCAAAGATCCAGAAGGCGTTTTCATTCACACCGACTTTCTGAATACCCTTCCGGCCAGAGAGCTTAGAAGTGGTTTTGCCGAGGTAATCAAACACGCCCTCATCGGCAATGCCGCACAGTGGGAGACTATTTACCAGTTGGAGCAGCTAGACATCTCCAAGCTTCTACCGCTCCTGGAGCCCTCTTTACTGGTCAAAAAAATAATGGTCGAAGCCGATCCCTTTGAGCATGGCCAGAGAAAGCTGCTCAATTTTGGGCACACGATTGGCCACGCTATTGAAAGTTATTTCCTACACACGGAGACGCCTCTGCTGCATGGTGAAGCTATTGCCATAGGTATGGTCTGTGAAGCCTACTTATCCAATATCCAACGCGACTTTTCGCTCGAAGCGCTCAGCCAGCTCATCAACCTGGTGCACCGGATGTATGGCACCCAGACTCTGCCGCCCGAAAGTTTTGCCCAGCTGATTTATCTTATGGAAAACGATAAGAAAAACCGGAGCGGAAAGATCAGCTTCTCCCTGCTTAAAAGACCGGGCGATGCAATTTGGGATCAATTCTGCAGCCTTGAAGCGATTCAGGAAAGTTTGACGTTCTATAACAACCAAAGCCTAAGCCTTTTCGCCTCCTGAAGGCTTATTTTGTACTTTTATAGCCAAAATTCGACCTGCGCTAAGGAGGGGCGCTGGTGGACTTTCTCAAACTCCGGAGGCTTTTATAACAAAACGCTTTATTAATTTGGAAAACATTTGGAATCGCATCCAGGAATTCTTTAGGGATCCTCCCCGAAGACACGTGCATAAGATCCTCATTTTGGCCTTATGGATCGCCTCCGGTCTGATCGTATTAGCGACGCTCATCCTATTTGTAGCGTTATCCTTCACCGACCTCCCATCCTTAAAACAACTGGAGAACCCCAAAAGTGAATTGGCCACTTTAATCTATGCATCTGAAGGTGAACTGATGGGTCGATATTATACGGAAAATCGGATTCCGGTCCCATTTGACAGTCTATCACCTTATTTGGTCCAAGCCCTTGTTGCCACGGAAGATGAACGATTCTACAAACACTCCGGCATTGACTTTGAGGCTCTTATGCGGGTAGCCGTCAAAACATTGATCCTCCGCCAAGAAAGTGCAGGTGGTGGAAGTACCATTACCCAGCAACTGGCTAAACTGCTGTTTACTGGCCAAGTAGCTCGAAATCTACAAGAGCGCGCCTTCCAGAAGTTAAAAGAATGGATCATTGCGATTCGGCTAGAACGAAAGTTCACTAAGCATGAAATCATAGCCATGTACCTGAATAAGTTCAACTTTATTTATGGTGCTTATGGTATTCAAGCTGCTTCTGAAATATATTTCAACAAACCTCAGCGACAACTTAAAATTGAGGAAGCAGCCATGTTGATCGGCATGCTGAAAAACCCTTCTCTTTATAACCCGGTTAGGCGACCGGACACAGTAGTGCATCGTCGGATGGTGGTGCTGAATCAGATGCGGAGAAATGGCCTGCTGGGTCAAGTCGAATATGATTCGCTAAAGCAGCTGCCCTTGCAGTCGTTTAGTGCAGATAGCACCTTTACCTTGTATAAAAATACCCACATTGATGGATTAGCAACCTACTTCAGAGCTGAATTAGCCAAAGAAGTCCGAAATATCTTGAACACTGTTGCTCCCAAAAAGCCCGACGGTTCCCCGTACGATATTTACAGAGATGGGTTGCGTATTTACACTACCATTGATTACGACATGCAGGCTTTAGCCGAAAAAGTCATGATCAAGCACATGGCCTCCAGGCAGCAAGTATTCTTCCGCCATTGGCGCAATCGAGATCCCTGGACTTACAGAACCCGTTCAGAATTAGATATCCCACTAGCCACCAGGACGGAAACCCTAAATCGGTTGATCAGAGAAACACTGCGTTATCAGGACCTCAGAAGTACCTACCTCACTAACGATCTTGAAGAACTGGAGCAAGCCTTTCCGGATTTTAACTTTCATCAAGACGATCGTGAACTGGTTCGCCTGGAAAAGGCGGTGGTCAAACCCAGCTATCTGGATACCCTTCGAAAGTATAACATCCTTTCAGATGACCAGATAAAAACGTATCAAAAGGTCCTCAGGAGTACTACCTATAAGAAGTTACAGGGCCCCTGGAAATCCTTCAGGGAAAAAGTAGAAAAGGACTTTAGTACGCCTACGAACATGAGGGTGTTCACCTATGAGAATGCCCAATTGGAAAAGGATACAGTAATGAGTCCATTGGATTCGATTAAGTACCACCGGATGTTCCTACAGACAGGCATTATGGCTACCGACCCCAGAAGCGGTCAGGTGAAAGTGTGGATCGGTGGGGTTAATCAGAAATATTTCCAATACGATCACGTCAGGGCCAATCGGCAAGTGGGTTCCACCTTTAAGCCCTTCATATATGCTACGGCAATTGCGGAGCAAGGGTTCTCTCCTTGCTATAAGGTGTACGATATCCCACAGTCGATCAAGGCCGGCCGAGAAGGTGGGTTCAACCTTCCCAAAGATTGGACGCCAAGAAATGCCGACACCACCTATACAGGCGAACTCCTCACACTAAAAGACGGATTGCGGAAATCCAAGAATACAATCTCCGTGTATTTGATGAAGCAACTAGGAACCACAGTCCCGGTCTTAAACCTGATCGACAAGATGGGGATCGATAAAGATCAGCGATTGCCTAATAATCCAAACCGGTACCGGATCACCAGAGGGCCTTCCATTTGTCTTGGGGCGACTGACCTCACCGTGGAAGAGATGACCGGCGCCTACATGACTTTTGCCAATGATGGCAATTATCGAAAACCGCAATATCTACTTCGGATAGAAGACAATAACGGAAAGATTCTTTTTTCGGAATTCCAGGATCCTATTCCGGCGCTCAACTCCAAGGCCAACTACGTGATGATCGAAATGATGCGCTATGCCAAAGGTGGAGGCTTTGGAAATATCAAAAGCGATGTAGGGGGTAAAACGGGGACTACAAATGAGCATGTGGATGGTTGGTATATGGGTATTACCCCACAACTGGTTGTTGGCACCTGGGTAGGAGGAGAAGAACGCTGGATTCGTTTTCAAACTTTATTATACGGCCAAGGAGCCTATTTGGCTAAGCCTTTTTTCCTTCGATTCCTCGAAGCTTTAGAAGCCAATGAAAAGGTGGGATACAACTCGGACCTGCGCTTTTACCGGCCGCCTGGTGGTCTTGGAATTGAACTCGACTGTGGAGCCTATGATGAACGCCAGGATGATGAACTTTTGGACTGGCAAAAAGAAAATACACTAGAGGAAGGAATGTTTGGCGACGAATATACCGGTCCTCCAAATGGATAATTCAGATCCAATAAGCCCAAATTCACGTTACCCATCACATAAAAATCAAGCATGACGCCTGCTTTAGCAAATTTAATTAACGCCATTGTACTCATTGCGATGAGTCTTTGGGGCTATCTCGGTTCCGAAACCCCTTCCCCTACAGCACTCATCCCGGCTGGATTCGGGATCATCTTTCTTGCATTGACTCCTGGACTCCGCAAGAATAACAAGGTGATAGCCCATATTGTAGTGCTACTGACCCTACTTTTGATCATTGCCCTATTTCGCCCATTTACCAGCGCGCTAGATCGAGGGGATACCATGGCAGCAGTCCGGGTTGGGATTATGTTCCTAACTTCGTTCCTGGCCATGATCACGTTTATTCGAAGTTTTATCCAGGCTCGCCGAAATAAGGGTTAATTCATAATCGACAGTGATGTACGTACAGTCCCTACACCTGATCCAACGGTTATTTGTATGCTTATCAATCGTTCTGGTTGGTGCGGGATGTGGTGAGTTTATCCCACCAGACGAAATTCAGGTTTCCGTAAAGCTCAACGACCCTGAAATTCGAAAGCTATTTGACTGGCAGGATAAGCAGGAGGCAGACTCTTTATTCCTTTATCAGGATCATCCAAAAGCTACTTACCGATATCTGGTAGCCAAGGCATTTGGCTCCATTCGAAAGATCCGGGACATTACTCCATTGACCAAAATGTTGGAAGATCCGGTAGACTCTGTTCGTATGGCTGCTGCATTTGCACTGGGTCAAATAGGCGATTCAACGGCTGCACCCTTTCTGGCAGCTGCTTTCGACACCTCGGCGGCCTATATGAATGCTAAATATGCTATTCTGGAAGCCGTTGGCAAATGTGCACCCGCAAGCTACCTCAACTACCTGGCCTCTGTGGAGAATTATTCCCCAGATTTTCCAAAGCCAGCGGAGGGCTTGGTATTGGGAATTTACCGATTTGGCCTTCGAGGTATTACATCGCCGGCGGCAACTGCCAAAATGGTTGATATGCTCTCCGAACCATCTTATTCAAAGCGGCTAAGACTGGTAGCCGCCAATTACCTGGCTCGTTCAGCGGAAGGACTTGATCAATTGGCCCCGTCTAGATTGCTCAAGCTTTTGCAGCAAGAGGAAGATCCAAGTATTCGAATGGCTTTAGTGCTGGCTTTAGGTAAAAATGGATCCCCAGAACTACTGGAAGGCTTGCAAGCGCATTGGTCCAAGGAGAAGGACTATCGGGTGCGTTGTAACCTAATGCGTACTTTGGTATTTTTTGATCGGCCGGAAGCCTTCCAACTGGCCTATTTGGGTTTAAATGATCCTAATGCCGCGGTAAGCCAACGTGCTGCTCAGTTTTTCGTCGATAAAGGCACATCTAGGGGTGCATTTCAATATTGGCGATGGTCAAGAGACTCCTTTCCTATTGCGACCAAGGTTGTATTGTCAAAAGCAACCATGCGGCACATCCCTATTCAATCGGATACATCCCGAAGAGCCTATTCATATATACTAAGGAGTCAGTTTCTCAATGAAACGGCCCCGTATGCCAAAGCGGCATGGTTGTCGGCGGTCGCTGAAGAGGTGTGGAACTTCAGGTTCATTTTTCGGGAAACCTTTCAGCACGAACATCCGGCAGTTCGAACTGCAGGCATGGCCGCCCTTCGTGAAATCGCACAACGCTCCGATTTCAATCGCATCTTTGGGGTTGGCAGGAATAGTGTAAGCCGGGAGCTAAGTATTTACTTTTATCAAGCGTTGAAGTCGGAAGATGCCGGTTTAATCTCCGAAGCTTCCATTGCCCTACGCCATCCTGAACGGGATTTCGCCACCCGGCTGGCAGATAGCCTGCCTGCAATGGAAAAAATACTGAATTCGCTTTCCCTGCCGGAGCAGCTGGAACCCTATTTGGAATTGAAACGAACGATCCATTACTTCAAAGGGGAAAGCACTGAAGTGGAGCCGGAATTCAAATACAATCATGAAATTGATTGGAATCGAATCCTGATTCGTATTCCAAGACAAGCTACTCTGAATACCACCAAAGGGGCTATTGTTTTGACCCTATATCCCGAACAGGCGCCTGGAACAGTGGTTAATTTCGTCAACCTGGCTGAGCAAGACTTTTTCAACGGAAAAGCCTTCCATAGAGTAGTCCCCAATTTTGTAATCCAAGGCGGTTGCCCAAGAGGGGACGGATATGGCTCTCTGGATTATACCATTCGATCCGAACTGGCATATCTGCATTTTGAAAAAGAAGGCATGTTAGGAATGGCTTCCGCAGGTAACCATACGGAAGGAACCCAATTTTTCATTACGCATTCTCCTACACTCCACCTGGACGGTAATTACACGCTGTTTGGGCAGGTCAGCCAAGGCATGAACGTAGTTCATAATATGGAAATCGGGGATCAGATAATTGATGTAAGCATTCAATAAGTTTCAAAATCAATACATGAAGAATACGCCCCTAACCGCCAAGCATATTGAGCTAGGTGCCAAGATGACTGATTTTGCAGGATACAATATGCCAGTCTCTTACACGACTCTCAAAGAGGAGCACCTGGCTGTGCGTCAGAAAGCCGGCATTTTTGATGTCTCTCATATGGGCGAGTTTATTATCCGAGGCCGGGAAGCGCTGGATCTCATTCAATATGTAACTTCCAATAATGCAGCAAACTTGCAAATTGGCCAGGTGCAGTACTCCTGTCTCCCCAATGAGCAAGGGGGAATCGTTGATGATCTATTGGTCTACCGGTTGCCTGAAGACATGGCCGGACCAGAGGAAAAATCTTTTATGTTGGTGGTCAATGCATCCAACATTGATAAAGACTGGAACTGGATAAACAAGCACAACCGATTTGACACCCAAGTGATCAATATTTCTGACCAAACCGGTTTGCTAGCCATCCAAGGGCCTGATGCCGCCCGCATCCTACAACCCTTGACCGAGGTAGACCTTTCGTCTATCAAGTACTACACTTTTGTCAAGGATATTTTTGCCGGTCTGGATAATGTTTTAATCTCTGCCACGGGCTACACCGGTGCAGGTGGGTTCGAACTGTATGTCGCAGCCGAAAAGTTATCTGCCTTGTGGGATGCTATACTTGAAGCCGGGAAACCGGAAGGTCTGCTTCCTGTAGGGCTGGGTGCCAGAGATACCCTTCGGCTTGAAATGGGCTATTGTTTGTATGGCAATGATATAACGGACACTACCTCACCTTTGGAAGCCGGTTTGGGTTGGATCACCAAACTAAAGAAAGGTCCGTTTGTGAACCGGGAATTTCTGAGTAAACAAAAGGAAGCCGGGCTAAGCCGGAAGTTAGTAGGTTTCAGGATTGAAGATCGCAGAGTTCCTCGCCAGGGATATACAATTGAGGATGAGAACGGAAGCCCCATAGGTGAAGTTACTTCGGGTACCCTTTCGCCCTCCCTGGAAATTCCTATCGGAATGGGATATGTTAAGGAGAAGTGGGCTGCTGTCGATACTCCGATTGTAATTGATACCGGACGAAAAAAGCTAAAAGGCAAGGTGGTCAAGCCTCCTTTTCTGAAATCATAGAACCTGTTCCAACAGAATGAACAAAATCAGGTGTATTCTATTTTCCTACAGTCAAAAGACTTATAAAGCGGGCGGGTATGGATTTCCATGAAGGTAAGGAAAGGTTTATTCAATCTTGGGGAACCTTGGGCTCCAGTTGGGGTATCAATCGAACCATGGCGCAAATCCATGCCCTTCTTCTCATTTCTCCTTTGGCGCTTTCGGCTGAAGATATTATGTCCGAACTTCAAATTTCGCGAGGGAATGCCAACATGAATATTCGAGCCCTTATTGACTGGGGTCTTGTATACAAGGAGTTGAAGCCAGGTGAACGGCGAGAGTTTTTTGTTGCGGAGAAAGAAATGTGGGAAGTGGTCAAGCGAATCATTACCGAGCGGAAAAAGCGAGAACTGGAACCTATGCTAAAACTGTTGGATGATCTCTCCAGCGTAGAAGGGGAAAGTGATGAAGCTCAAGAGTTCACGCACATCATTCGGGAGATTAAACTGTTTTCCAGTAAGGCAGATTCCACGCTAGACACCCTGGTGAAAGCGGATTCGAACTGGTTTGTGGGGACATTTATGAAAATGATCCGCTAGAGTACTCCCCGGTAAAAGCAACCCTGCGTCGATTGCGCGCTTTAAGACTAATAGACTTGGGTTACCCTATTCTGCTATTGCCCTACTTATCGTCTCCGAAGAAGGCCAAAATCTTATCTGCCAGCTCAAGTCCAATATTTGCTTGAGCTTCCAGCGTAGAAGCGCCAATATGCGGTGTGATTGAAATTTTGGGGTGATTAAGCAAGTCTCCACGCGGTTTAGGCTCATTGAGAAAAACATCTAGTCCTGCCCCACCGATAGATCCTTCATTGATCGCTTGTAACAGTTCGTCCTCGTTGATCGCTCCCCCTCTGGATGTATTGATAATAAAAGCAGAATTCTTCATTCTTCTCAACTCCTCAAGTCCGATCAGTGGCTTACCTCCGGCGTAGGGGACATGCAGCGTCAGAAAATCGGCTTGCTCCAACGCCTCATCCATAGTAGCCGTCTGGATATTTACCGAAAGCTGGACATTCTCGCTATTAAACACGTTAATACCCAGGTTAGCTTCTTCAATAATTAAATCGACCGGCAACACGCGCATACCTAATGCAAGGCCAATCCGGGCACACTCCTGGCCTATACGGCCAAATCCGATGATGGCCAAGGTCTTATTCCGCAATTGAAGACCATTCGAATAGCTCTTTTTTAAGTTTTTAAATTCCGTATTCCCACTTTCAGGCATCTCTCGGTTGGACAGCTGAAGCGACCGAGACAATGCAAACATATGGGCAAAAGCTAATTCAGCTACGGATTGAGAGGATGCTGCAGGGGTGTTCATGACGGTGATCCCTTTGGATTCAGCGTACTCCACATCAATATTATCCAACCCAACTCCACCTCGAGCTATTATCTTCAGATTTGGGCATTTATCGATTAAGCTTTGCCGGACCTTTGTTGCACTACGAACGATAATGACATCGTATCCGGGCAGTACTTCTTCCAGTTTATCTTGAGGAATTTTTTCGGTAACGATTTCGTAACCAGCCTCTTCCAATAGAGATTTTCCATCGTAGTGAATGCCATCATTGGCAAGAATGCGGATCATACTTTGATTTTGTGGATAACGAATGTAAAGAAACGCTTTTTGTGCGGCTCTTCGCAATAAATCGATAGTTGAAAGCTAGTACAATTCGACTGCAAATATGCCAAACCATTGGTCTAATATTTTCCTTTGCAAACGTATCATTTAATGCTGAAAGCTTGAATTTACCTCTACTTGGTCTCAAAAATATTATTGATTGTCTAAAATATAAACCACTTATATTTGTAGGGTTTATATTGTTTATATGACGGCGATTGAAATCATTTTTGTGGTTGTACTGGCGGCCGGATTTTACCTGGGCTATACCCGAGGGATTATCCGGACGGTGCTGGCGATTATATCCTACCTCATCGGGCTTTTGGCCGCATTCAAATTTGCTCCGGATATTACCCGATTGCTGGAGCGCAGTTTTGGCGAACAGCCACTGATGATCGTGGCTGGATTTATTTTGACTTTTGCCTTGGCTTGGCTGGTCATCCGATTGATCTCCAAAGGCTTGGAAGGAATCTTAAAAACGGCCAATATCAACATTGTTAACCAGGTAGCCGGTGGTGTACTGGTAGCCTCGCTGTTTGTGTTATTCTATAGCTTGTTGCTCCAATTTGGAGATCGGTCTACCATCATTGGAGATGATTTAAAAAGAGAAAGCCGGCTTTATCCTATTCTCATGGAGTATCCGGAATTAGCATGGGGGGTTGGTCAACGCATCAAGCCTATTGTTGTTGATTTTTGGGATTATACAGTCGACTTTATGGATCGGATGCAGGAAGCCAACCAGGTAGAGCGCACTGAATCCGAAAATGCTTTTTACGAACCGCCCGAAGACTAATTCTCGCCTACTTTAATTTTTAAACAGTCCCCCTGTTTCGATTGCGCCAAATTGAAATGATCATTCGAAAGCCGAAGAGCACGGCCGCAATGATTGCTCCTGTTCCGAAAAAGAGTACTTGATTTCTCGCATAAGCTACCATAGGTTGATTAATGGCGCCTTTGGGATAGCCTAATAAGGCCTCCGGCCCTTCCTGATCCAGGAAGGTTTGAAAGAAGTTCAACTCCTGTATCAAATAGAATACGAAGGGCAATAACAAGAAAAACAGAATCAATTTTAAAACCTGACGGTAGGCTAAGAATGTATGCCGGAGGAAAAAGAGGTAGCGAGTTAAGGTTACGAAAGTGACGATGTAGAGCAGGTGTAACCAAAAAAATGGATAGTTTGGAGATTGACTCCAAATGGGTAGAATTAGGATCGCCGTAAGTATCAGGGTCAACAACCACCAGATCAATTCGAGTTGGAGTAATTTTGATGTTGAACGCTTCATATTAGTGTGTTGACCGGGTTCAAACTGTGCAGGGTATACTTTTAAACGACCCATTCCCGGTTACGAGGTCTGGTTGCGAGGTCTAGGGATGCTTGCTGTGGGGTCGCTGGAGCATCCACGCTTTGA
>CAZXLD010000017.1:0-82618 GCA_964641965.1 uncultured Saprospiraceae bacterium
AACTCATAACTCATAACTCATAACTCATAACTCATAACTCATAACTCATAACTCATAACTCAAAACTAATCATTCATAACTCATAACCGAGCACTCAAATCCCCCTCTCCCCTATCTCCCAAAAATCAAGCGCCTGCCCTGCTGCTCCTCGTTGAAGCGGGTTTCATGCCAGGCCAAGTGGCCACTCACAATGGTAGCATCTACCCTACCCTTGAAAGTCATTCCTTCCAAAGGCGACCAGGCACATTTGTACTGCAAGTTGTCGGGACCCACGGTCCATTCCCAGTCGGGGTCGAGCACCACCACATCTGCCCAGTACCCTTCCCGCAAATAGCCCCGCTTATCAATTTGAAACAGGTCTGCCGGCGCATGGCACATTTTATCTACCAAGCGCTCCAACGAGATTTTCCCCTGGTGGTAAAAAGATAGCATCAAGACCAGCGGATGCTGCACCAAGGGTAGTCCAGACGGCGCATCGAAGTAGGTATTTTGCTTTTCTTTGAACGTGTGGGGCGCATGATCGGTGGCTATCACATCGATCTTATCATCCAGGATGGCCTGGAAGACGGCTTCCTGGTCCCGGGCAGTTTTGATGGCCGGATTGCATTTAATCCGGGTACCTAGACGCTCGTAATCCGAATCGTTGAAAAACAAATGATGGACACAAGCTTCAGCCGTGATCCGCTTCTGACTCAGGTCGCGCCCAGCTTCAAACAAATCCAATTCTTTTGCCGTGGTCAGGTGGAGGATGTGCAGGCGCGTATTGTGTTTCTTAGCCAAGTCCACGGCCAGCGAACTCGACAAATAACAGGCCTCTTCACTCCGAATCTTGGGATGTTCCTCCATAGGCACCTCCTCTCCGTATTTGGCCCGGGCCGCATTCATATTTTTCCGGATGGTTGACTCATCCTCACAATGGGTGGCAATCAGCATATTCGCCTCCGCAAACAGGCGATCCAGGGTTTTTGGATCATCTACCAGCATATTCCCCGTGCTGGACCCCATGAAAGCT
Source organism: uncultured Saprospiraceae bacterium (assembly GCA_964641965.1). Classification (GTDB taxonomy): domain Bacteria; phylum Bacteroidota; class Bacteroidia; order Chitinophagales; family Saprospiraceae; genus JAJDFU01. The sequence continues at coordinate 1,013 of CAZXLD010000017.1, forward strand.
TTGATCCCGCAAACAGTTCGAGGGTCAGTTTTGAGTACCTCCTCCAGGTTGTCGTTGGCGGCGCCCATGTAGAAGGAGTAGTTTGCCAGCGATTTCATGCCCGCCCGCAGGTACTTGGCTTCCAGCAGCTCCTGGGTCAGGGTAGCCGGCTTGGTATTGGGCATCTCCATATAGGTGGTCACTCCGCCGGCTACGGCCGCCTTGGACTCAGTCCGTATATTGCCTTTGTGGATTAAGCCCGGCTCTCGGAAGTGCACCTGATCATCGATCAAGCCCGGTAGAATGTATTTTCCTTCGGCATTGATCTCGGTATCCGCCCGTTTATTCAATTCCGGTTCCAGGAGTTCAATCTTTCCATTTTTGATAAATACGTCAAGGGCTTCAATCTTCCCTTCATTTACAATTTGTCCGCCCTTGATGACAATGGAGGCCATGTATGGATTTTTTGATGGTTTATTATTGCAATGTCGAGTTTGGTGATCTTTTGAAATCAACGGGGCAGAAGTTAGTAATTCTTGGTTAAATGGCCGGAAAAACGTATTTGAGTACCTTTGGAAGCCGAAATGAAACCACTATGCGATCAGATAAACGTTTCCCCAACCAAGGCTACCGACTCGGAGTTTTGGGCGGTGGTCAATTGGGTAAAATGATGGGTATCGCCGCTGCCGATTGGCACCTGCCGATCTCATTTTTGGACACGGCCGCTGATTTCCCGGCCGGTCCGGTGAGCCATCAATTTGTGGAAGGCAGCTTTAAGGCATATGACGATGTGCTGCAGTTTGGTCGTACGCAGGATGTGGTGACCATCGAGATCGAGCACGTCAACCTGGATGCCCTTCGCCAGTTGAAAGCAGACGGAATACCCGTCCATCCACGTCCGGAAGCGTTGGCCCTGATCAACGACAAAGGTTTGCAAAACCGGTTTTACCGGGACCATGGTTTTCCAACTCCGGCTTTCCAGGAGTACGACCATGAAGAAGCCCTTCGTAAGGCAGTTCAGGATGGACGGCAGGCATTGCCTTTTGTCCAGAAAACCCGAACGGCAGGCTATGATGGTAAAGGGGTATTTGTAGTTCAAAGCATGTACCAGCTCGACCATCTGCTTTCGGGTCCTTGCGTGGCAGAAGAGCTGATTGACATAGACAAGGAGTTGGCTGTAATCGTAGCGCGTAATCCGGCCGGCCAAACGGCTGTCTATCCCATGGTAGAAATGGAGTTCAATCCGGAAGCCAATCTGGTGGAGTTCTTGCTTTGTCCCTCCCGGGTCGCTGAAGAGTTGAAACAAGAAGCTACCCAATTGGCAGTTCGATTGATCGAAAGCCTGGATATCTGCGGCTTATTGGCTGTAGAGCTTTTTCTCACTCGAGATGGGCGGATCCTGGTAAATGAAGTAGCACCTCGCCCCCACAACAGCGGGCATCATACCATCGATAGCTGCGTCACCTCCCAGTTTCAACAACACCTGCGCGGCGTACTCGACCTCCCCTTGGGCGATCCGAGTTTACATACCCCGGCAGTTATGGTTAATGTATTGGGGGAACCCGGTCATACCGGACCGGTTCGGTACGAAGGCATGGAAAAAGTACTGGCCATTCCCGGTGCGTACGTGCACTTGTATGGGAAACTGGAAACGCGCCCATTCAGAAAGATGGGCCATGTAACAGTCATTGATCCGGATCTGGACGAAGCAATTGCGAAAGCGAAAAAAGTAAAAGCAACATTGAAAGTTATGAGTTCCTAGCCCTGAATTTTGAATGATGGGCTAATTCACCACTAGGAACTCAAAACTCCAAATTGACGACTACCTCCACCGGTTCGTACTCACCATCGCTTTCGGATACGTAGCCCCAATATATACTTGATGTTTTTCCTGTTCAGCGCGGCTTAATCGATCGGGCATGTGTACCTTCTCCGCAGGTAAGTAGGTTAATTCAGGCAGCCAAAGCTTTACATATTCCCCGTGGGGATCGTATCGTTTGGCTTGGGAGAGAATGTTGAAATAGCGGTTTTCCCGCGGATCGCTACCAACCCCAGCTACATACGACCAGTTGCCATAATTACTGGCTACATCATAGTCGATCAGTTGGGATTCAAAATATTCGGCCCCAAGCAGCCAATTCAGTTTGAGGTCCTTCACCAAAAAGCTAGCTACGTTTTGCCGCCCGCGGTTGCTCATGAACCCGGTCTCCCGAATTTCTCTCATGTTCGCATCAATGAACGGTACACCGGTTTTACCTTCGATCCATTTATCCAATAGGCGAAGGTCCTCTGTTTTAGGTACATCGCTATCGTCGCCTTTGGTTCCACTTAAGGAAAAGATCTTATCGCCGTATTTTTTGGCCATAAAGCGAAAGAAATCCCGCCACAACAATTCAAAGATGACCCAGTAAGTGGATTTATTGGATCCGTATTCCGCTTCAAAAGCTTTGACCTCCTGGTAGATCATTTTGGGCGATAAACACCCTTGTGCCAGCCAGGCCGAGAACTTGGTAGAATAATCGCTACCAATCAGGCCATTGCGGGTCTCCTTGTAGGTTTGCACTGCTTTGGTTTCCCATAGATAATACCGTAGGCGCTCCAAACCGGCAGTTTCTCCTCCTTTGAAGTCGATCACACCTCTTGGGTCCGCCTCAAAAGGCTCATGACCGAGTTCTTCCAGGGAAGGGAGCTGTCCCAGGTCAATCTCAGGATCCAAGGCGGGTAGCTGATCCGGAGCAGATAGTGGGGCACGCACGGGCACATAGCGCTCTACTTCTTTGCGAAACTGGGTAAAAATATCGGGGGTGTGCGTGACCGGAAATGGTAAATCAGCGGTGTAGTACAAGAGTTTACCTCTGGTGTAGCGCACTTCTTGTCCGATGGTCCAGAGCTTTTGCTCGAGGCAATCCTGCACACGCTCCTCCTCGTAGGTTCGTTCGCGGTTGCAAAACACCCAGCTTGACTTTAATTGCCGAGCGATCTTATAGATTTCCAATTCGGGCTTACCGAACCGGATAACCAGATCGGAACCTTTGGCTTGCAAATTGGCTTTCAGATCAGCAACCGATTCCAAAATGAAGCGGGCCCGGTACATACCTGTTTTTGGAAAGCCATGAGGCGTCTCGGCAAGGAATATCCGGGGATCAAAGACAAATACAGGCACGACCTCATCCGCCGAGCTCAACGCTTCCTGTAATGCCTCATTATCGTGTAACCGCAAATCTTGTCGAAACCAAACAATTGCCCGCTTTTTCATTTTGTTCAATATTTTTTGAAAGGCACTAATAGAACAATGAAGGTTTGAATAGGTTTGCAGAAAAGGGTAGGATAGAAGAATCAAATTCCTTTCTTTCTTGCCAAAGACAAACCTACTTTTTTCGGTTTGGATAACCGAATTGAATTTAGACAAAGCAAACATTCGGCATGCCAAAAAAAATTGCAATCACCTTACTGTCCACCATCCTCTGTTTGACCGTGTCCCTACTGTCCCTTTCAACCTGCCAATCCACTCGAAATGCTCAAGGTGAATGGTTGTACAATAAATATTGCAGCAGCTGCCATATGGAAACCGGAGAAGGCTTACAAGGGGTAATCCCGCCCTTGGCCGGGGTAGACTACCTGGCTCGCGAACGCGATCAGTTGGCCTGCATCATCCGATATGGCCAGCAAGGACCTATTGTCGTGAATAAGGTCACCTATAATCAGGCCATGGCCGGTGTGGAAGAACTCAACGATGTAGAAATTACCAATGTGATCAACTACATCCACCAGGCTTGGGGAAATGATCTTCCCTATTACCCCTTGGATAGCGTACGATGGGCGTTGGAGCAATGCGAACTTAGGGATTAAAGCATATAGAGGACTACATTTAATAAGGTAAGAATCCTTATAATCGCCCGGGTCATGGTGTCCCCTGTATTTGGGTTTATTAGGCCGAGCACTTCCTCCATTCCAACAACTCTGTTCGTCTGCTTGCAAAAAATGGTTCTCTGCCTGCCGGGAAGAAGGAAGTTTTCGGATATTGCCTACTTTAACGGCACTGAAACAGAATTCCGGCTTCCTCATAAATCCCAAAACCCGAGGTCGGTTAAAAAAACGATTATGATCCGCAGTTTGCTACTGACAACAGGCCTGCTCCTGGCCTTTTCATTTGCTTCCCAGGCGCAGCTTCTTCCGGTCATTGCCAATGACACGATCATTTGCCCCGGTGAATCGGTCCAGTTGGCAGAAGCACCCAATCCGCCTACTGATTTTACATACCGCTGGACTCCGTCTACCGGACTAAATAATGACACCCTTCCCAATCCAATCGCTACACCCGAATTCACCACAGAATATCAGCTTATCGTCACTTCTGCCGATAGCTCCCAGATGGATACGGCTGAGGTCCTGATCACCGTGCGAAATGTAAATGTCACTATCAGTGTCAATTCCGAAGAACTATGCCTAGGCGATTCACTCGATCTGGGTGTCTTAGCCACCGGACCGGCATCCACTATTATTTGGTCTTCCTCCAACGGGACTATTTCGGATACCGGGTCGATCAGCTTCCCGTTGTACGTTCCTACGGAAACGGAAACTTTTTTCGTACAACATACGGACCAGTCCTGCACGGTTTTTGATACCCTAACCGTATTCGTCGATTCCTTACCAGCAAGTACCATCCGGCTCGAACCGGTAAAAGAAATTTATTGCCCTGGCGATACGGTCATCTTACTTTCCGATACCTATGAGCCGCAAGATTTCCCGGTATTGGAGCCCCTGTGGTCGCCGGCCATTGGATTTGAAAGTGCCGACTCCCTCTGGAACATGATCATTACGGCCCAAACGACTACCACCTTCCAGCGAAATATCACCAACCGGGGTTGTACGGCCGTTGACTCCATCGAAGTCCCTGTGGATACTTTAATCGAACTGAATTTAAACACGGCTTCCATTTGCCCGGGCGAATCCGTCCAGCTGGAAATTGTACAAGGGTTTAAACCCGAAGGTACGCTGACCTGGATGCCGATCGATGGATTGAGCTGTACCGACTGCCCCAACCCTATAGCTAGCCCAATTGTAACCACCTCGTATATGGTCCAACAACAGGATGTGCCTTGTCCTTCCGGAGCAGATGTCACTGTAGCCGTCACCGAGCCTCCCCTGGCTTTAGTTTCGGACCAAACCATCTGCGAGGGAGACACACTGATCCTGAATACCTTCGAGAATCCGGGAGCGATCTATACCTGGACCAGTACACCAACCGATCCGTCCTTGAATCCAACCGATCCTTTTGGTCGGGTTAGCCCTATTGCGAATACAACTTACATGGTCACCGCTGAGCTCAACGGCTGTACATTCATGGATGAAGTTACCATTACTGTAATCAACGCAGCCAACCTACAGGTCACCCCCTTCCCGGATACCACTGTGAGTTCAGGCGGAACAGCTACCCTATTCGCTACATCTGGCCAAACCGGACTGAACGAAACCTTCAGCTGGACCCTTAATCCGGGTGGTGTGCTTGATGGTCCACAGCAAACGGTGGAGAATGTAACCCAGAATATTAGCGTCACCCTGAATTACACCAACCAGTGCGGTACTGATACAGTCAACCTGGAAATATTGGTCTTGCAAGTGCTGGTGCCGGGAGCCTTTACACCTAATGGCGATACCGACAACGACTTTTTCAACATAGTATCTTCCGGGGATCCCAATGTTCTTCAATTCCGGGTATGGAATCGCTGGGGTCAATTGGTTTACGACAATGAAACGCCGGACCAGGGCTGGGATGGCATGTTCAATGATTCGCCTGCCCCATCTGACGTTTACGTATACCGCGTGGTCGTCGAATTGCCGGACGGCACAGAGGAAGAATTTAAGGGGGATGTAACCTTAATTCGATAATACCGTATTCTCGTAGACCGGGTTAATTCGGCCTGCTCCATCGGGAATGAAACAGTGTGTTTGGGTCCAAAAAGCCATGCTAAAATGAACCCCACACCACAATAATCAGTCTTCGTCCCCAAACAGGTCCTCGTCATCCAGCATGTTGGCCAATAGGTCGCGGAAAACGAAACTGGCCTCCATGGTGTCTTTGTTGATCACATTGAATTCAGAAAGGCCGTGCAGGGCCAGTTCCATAAAGGTATAGCGGTCGTCCCCTTCCAGCGACAAATAATCATCAATCAATTTACCCAAGCCGGCTACCTTATCCAGGATATCACGGAATTCCTTGTCGCTGGAGTCATTAAGCAGATCCACCGTATTACCGCCGGAAAACCAGGCCCGGATGGTACCGTACGGATCGCGCTCCTGCCCTTTCTTCAGCTTTTCCGGATGTGGGAAGTGATTCAGGAACATTTCCTTAATGGCTTGATTCATCAAGGCGATGGCCACTTGATAAGGTCCTTCCTGCTCTCCTTCGTACACCAGTTCCACTTTTCCCGTGATGGCGGGCACTACGCCCCAAAAGTCGATAATCCGAGTCTGCGTCTGCTTTTCCTTGTTCAGGAGCATCCGCCGTTCTGCCGTACTGACGAGGTTTTCAAAGCCGGAGATGCTGAGGCGAGCCGAAACGCCACTTTTTTCATCTACGAATTCACTATTGCGAGCAGCGAAAGCAATCTGTTCGAGCAACACCGCATGCAGGTCTGGCACGCCAACGGTTTTCTTTTGTGGCGGTGCAAGCGTGGCTTCCTGATTGGTGATCTGCCGGGCAATATCGATGGTCTTGGGATAGTGGGTCAGGATCTGACTTTCGATCCGGTCTTTGAGCGGGGTAATAATGCTTCCCCGGTTGGTGTAGTCTTCGGGATTGGCCGTAAATACGAACTGGATTTCCAATGGCAGGCGCATCTTGAACCCCCGGATCTGAATGTCTCCTTCCTGAAGGATATTGAAAAGGGATACCTGAATTCTGGGTTGCAAATCAGGTAATTCGTTGATCACAAAGATTCCACGGTGGGCCCTGGGTACGAGTCCGAAATGGATCACCCGCTCATCGCTATACGCCAGTTTTAGCGAGGCGGCTTTGATCGGATCTACATCTCCGATCAGGTCAGCTACACTTACATCCGGTGTGGCCAGTTTCTCTACATAGCGCTCTGAGCGATGGAGCCATTCGATGGGCGTATCGTCTCCATGTTCGTCGATCAGTCCTTTGGCGAAACTGGATATGGGGTTTAGCGGATCGTCATTCAGTTCGCTCCCCTTGACCACGGGAATATATTCATCCAACAGTTGCACTAACAATCGTGCAATTCTGGTTTTAGCCTGTCCGCGGAGACCCAATAAAAGGATATTGTGCCGGCTTAGGATAGCCCGCTCAATGTCGGGCAATACGGTATCGTCAAACCCAAGAATACCATCGAACATGTGCTCTTGCCGCTGCAAGCTATCTACCAGATTGTCCCGAAGTTCATCTTTGATGGATTTGGGCTGGTATTTGCTTTTCTTGAGCTGTCCAAGGGTGGTAATTTTTGGCATGTAACAAGTACTTTTATCCGATTTTCTAAAAAAGGAAAACGCTGGCCATTCGGTTTGGTTCTTTGCCATTCCCAGATAAGTCGAATAAACCGGGATCAAGGTCTGTTTCGCGATCTGTTTTGAAAAAGAACACCTTACCTTAACGCCATACAAGAAATTCTAATCTCCTCCAGAGTTAGGTTTCTTAAAAACGAATGCACATGAAAAAAGTATTGATTTTCCTCTGGACCGCCTTGGTTGGAACCCTGGTCAGCGGGTGCTTTGAGGTAACGGAAGAAATAACGCTTAAAAAAAATGGTTCGGGTACCTATCAGATGATGGTAGACCTGGGGGATGCACTTTCCCTGATCAATTTAATGGGTCAGGAAGGACCGGATAACCTGCAAATGGACCAAACCCTGGACCAAGGTATGCAGGAGCAAATTCAAAACCTGAGCGAAATTGAAGGTATCTCCAACATTAGCAGTAGCAGGGAGGAAGGCAAGATTTTACTATCCTACGCTTTTGACGATATAGCAGCATTGAACGAAGCTACCGCCAATAGCAATAGTCTCATGCAAGAGTTCGGTAACACAAATCAGGATACCGGCAATTACGATTGGTCGAAAAAATTATTTAGTCGAACAGGCGTAGGTGATCTTATTCCGCAATCGGGTTCTGATGAATTCGCGCAGGGCCTGGATATGGCCAAAATGTTTATGAAGGACGCCCAGATGACCACGGTGTATCATTTGCCGCGCAAGGTTAAGAACATGACGAATACCGATGCGCAACTGTCGGATGACAAGCGCACTGTTACATTGGAGGTCAGCTTCCTGGATCTAATGGAAGGAAAAAGTGACCTGGGCAATGAAATACGGATGAGATAGATCCCTCCGAAAGGAAGTTTCATCCGGATTTAAATTGATTGTTGTGATAGATAAAATTTGGAGATCCATACAAGATGCGTCGGGGACCCTGCTCCAACAAGCCGACCAATTGGGAAAAGGAGCCCGGGAAAGAGCCGAAGAATTAATTGAGGACTGGGTGGCTATTTTTCCACTACTGGAGAAAGAAGGCTTGACCATCTCCAGTTTTGCCATGGGCCTATCGATCAACCCTTCTCTGGAGGTTGAATTTGCAGGAAAACACGAAGATTTCACCTTTCAGCGATTGGATTATCTTGCTCACAAATATCGGACCAACACCCTGGTTATTAGTGTATTGAAAACGATTCGGACAGCGTATCGCTTACATGAACGGATGTCCTCGCCTTTGCATGAACCGCTGATCGTCCAAATCAAGATCCGACTGTCTCCCGAAGTAAAAGTCTACCTGGGCAAGCCAATTGTAGAATAAAGCCAATCGTTCGATGAAAGTGGAGTTTTGGGTGATCGGCAAAACCAAGGAAGCCTATCTAAGGGAAGGCATTGCGCTCTACCAAAAACGCCTTCAGCGATACCTGGCTTTCAATATCGTCCTACTACCTGATATCAAACAGGGAGGCAAAATGGCGCCAGAGCGGCTGATGCAAGAAGAAGCACAGTCGATTTTAGGACGTCTACAATCCAACGACAAACTCATCTTGTTAGATGAAAGAGGAACAGCTTTTTCCAGCGTGGCATTTTCCGAATTTGTAGAGAAAGAACTTCAATTGACCGCTGGAAAGTTGATCTTTGCAGTAGGCGGAGCGTATGGGTTCGCCCCACAGCTTAAGGCGAAAGCGCATCACCTGTTGTCCTTATCCAAAATGACCTTTAGTCATCAAATGATACGCCTGTTCTTCATAGAACAATTGTATCGAGCGATGACCATACTTCGCAATGAACCGTACCATAATGGCTGAATTCCCTATTTCCTTTACCGTTATAATTATCATTTTAACTGCCCTGATTTCCATACCGGCTTTCAGCAATCCAGCCATGAAGGAACGGTTACTTTTTCGGCCCTATGTAATCGCCCGGCAAGGACAGTATTATCGATTTCTAACCCACGGCTTTTTGCATGCCAATTGGGAGCACTTGCTGATCAATATGTATGTGCTCTATATTTTCGGAGAGTTTTTGGAAGATGCCTTTCGTCGGATCTTTCCCAACAATTTGGGTACTATCATGTATCTGACATTGTATTTGGCAGCTATTGTACTCTCCAGTGTGCCTTCTTACTTTAAGCATAAAGACAATCCTGCTTATGGAGCCCTTGGTGCATCCGGAGCAACATCGGCTTTAGTGTTTTCCTTTATTCTGTTCAATCCCTGGGAATGGTTTATTTTCCCACCGCTGCCGGCAATAATTTTTGGAGTGGCCTTCTTGTGGTATTCGAATTATATGGCCAAACGAAGCCTGGATAATATTGGTCATGACGCCCACTTTTGGGGTGCGGTCTTTGGACTCGTCTTTACCTTATCCAGTATTTACTCCTTTCAACCTGCTGTGCTAGAGTATTTTATGGCACAACTCCTGCAAGGCCCTAGTAGCCCGTTCTAATTCAATCATTCGGTTGTTCGGTTGTTCGGTTGAGCAACTGCACGGGCACAGGCAAGTATCTCTGAAGCGAAGGTATTTTGAGTATGGAGCTCCCTTTTCCATTCCACTTCCCATCATTAACTCCTATTTTGGTCCGGTAACCTTTCAAGACCTGATGAACACAACCGAAAAAAACCCCTGGACAGTCCTCACTCGAAAAACCGTTTACGAGAACCCCTGGATAGCAGTAGAACATCACGATGTGATCAACCCATCCGGTGGCAAAGGGATCTATGGAAAAGTCTGTTTTCGCAACCTGGCTGTAGGCATTCTACCGGTAGACGAACATGGGAACACCTGGCTGGTGGGTCAATATCGGTTTACCATGGATCAATACAGCTGGGAAATTCCTGCTGGCGGTTGTCCACCGGAAACGGATCCACAGGAAACTGCTGCTCGAGAATTAAAAGAGGAAACCGGTCTGTCTGCTGAGCGAATTGAACTCTTCCTCCCTGAGTTTCATGTATCCAATTCCATCTCCAACGAAAAAGGCATGTCCTTTCTGGCCCGAGATCTCCAAACCGGAATGGCGGAGCCCGAAGAAACGGAGCAGCTCCAAGTTCGGAAAGTCTCGATTGAAGAGGCCGTTCAAATGGCGATCCGGGGCGAAATCCAGGACCTTATTTCCGTTGCGACTCTGCTTAAAGCCAAGATTTGGTTGCTGGAAGGAAAGTTGTAGAACGGAGGGATGTAGAAGCCAGAAATCTATGAACTGAGTAGCTGTAAACCTCAAAATCTATTTCTGCATTCGAAATTCCGTCTTCTTCTGTTCTTGATTCCTCTAATGCTTATCTTTAGCGTACAACTATAAAACAATCCGAACATGTCCACGACAGCCACCACAAAGTTTCGTCCCGGAGTCCTTCACGGGGATGAAGTAACCGAGCTCTTCAACTATGCCAATGATAACGACTTTGCCATGCCTGCGGTAAACGTTGTTGGCACCAACAGCATCAATGCCGTACTGGAAACAGCAGCAGCGGTAAAGAGTCCGGTTATTATCCAGTTTTCGAACGGGGGAGCCACTTTTGTGGGTGGAAAAGGCCTGCCGAACGACAATCAGCGGACGGCTATTCTGGGCGGTATTTCCGGTGCGATGCATGTGCACACTATGGCCAAAGCCTATGGGGTGACCGTTATCTTGCATACCGACCATTGCGCCCGTAAACTTCTGCCCTGGGTGGATGGCCTATTAGAGGCAGGCGAACAATTTTTTGAGGAACGTGGCTATCCGTTGTATAGCTCCCATATGCTGGACTTGTCCGAAGAGCCGCTGGAAGAAAACATCGCCACCTGTGTAGAATATTTAAAGCGCATGGATAAGATGGGGATGACCCTGGAGATTGAGCTTGGTGTAACGGGTGGAGAAGAAGATGGTGTGGACAATACCGATATCGACAACTCTCGCCTGTATACGCAACCGGAGGAAGTAGCTCACGCCTACGAAGAATTATCCAAGGTGAGCAATCGCTTCACGATTGCTGCTGCTTTCGGAAATGTGCATGGCGTATACAAACCTGGAAACGTTGAGCTTCGCCCAATCATCCTGAAAAATTCCCAGGACCACCTCAAAGAAAAGTATGGCTTGGAATCGGATACCCCAATTAATTTTGTGTTTCACGGAGGATCCGGTTCATCCAGAGAAGAAATCCGGGAAGCTATTTCTTACGGTGCAGTCAAAATGAACATCGATACGGATCTGCAGTGGGCCTTCTGGGACGGTGTTCGCCATTATTATTTGAATAATGAAGGCTATCTGCAAGGGCAGATTGGCAATCCGGATGGACCTGACATGCCGAATAAGAAGAAATACGATCCACGCCAGTGGCTACGTGCAGCGGAGAAATCCTTTTTCGAGCGCCTGAAAGGGGCCTTCGAGGATTTGAACTGCATCGAGCGTAATGTCTAGAAGCAAAAAGAGTCAGGTAGCTAAGGCTAGGGCGAGGCTTTTTAATCCGAATGATTCACGGAAATCCGTGAATCGTGACGATAAGTGACTGAAAATAGGCTCATTTCCAACCACTTATACCAGGATTAATCCTGACGAAGAGATCTTGTCAGGACTTGATAGCCCTGACAATTGCAAAGTTTTGCAATTGTCAGCCCTTTGGGCGGAAAATTCGATGAATTTTCCGGGTTAACGTAGAGTAGGCGAAAAGGAAGCCGTTTAAATGCGTTATTTTCATTTTAAAACGGTAATAACACTCGGAAATGCACTGCCGTCCAATTTTGGAGGCAGTTCGTGACCTCCAAGCCTCCCCTTAAAGTGGGTTCGACTGGGTCAAGGTATGAACGCGAGCCCTATCGGGGTAAAATTTCGATTCGTCTTAATGCTGCGTCGAGACTTTCTATTTGTGGATCACAATTCCAAGGGTTTCTGCTAGTTCCATTCGCCGTTTAACCAGGCGATTTTGTACCTCCATGTAGAGGATCCATTCTTCAAAATCGCTGGTGTTGTCAAGTTCTGAGATTACCTTCTTGTTCTCTCGGCACATCCGATCGACTTTGCGAAACAAAAACTCCTGATAGGCTCGATGTGCATCTTGCCGATAGTTTTCCTCCGGCATTTTCTGGGTTTGAAGGCGAATATCCCACTTCTTTTCCCAGTTTTCGCTGTACACGTAAGGCGAAGCCATGACCTCGATTACAAAGTCCTGAATAGGTCCGACTTGTTGGTTGAAGTACTCGGTATTGACCGGGGACTCTGCTTGCAGGCGGTCCATGGCGAGCTGCACAATTTGTTGGTATAAGCTATGTTCAAAAGCCCCCAAAATATCCTGCATATCTTTAAGTAAATAGGCCGCAACTGTTTCACCTGATTCTTTATCTAATATCTGGTCTCCAAACAGAACCAGCACACGAGCAATATCTCGCTCCCGAACTTCATCCGGTGCTATGGAGGGAGCCGGCTTGGGCTCCGGCAAGACAGGTGCTTCTTCCGAACGAACCGGCACTGCCTTGGCTTCCTTGGATGGGGCCACCTTACCTTTAGTACGCGTATAATCCTTTAACCGTTTGGAAATCATCTTATTGATTTCAGCTGAAAGTACCTCCTCTCCTATTTCCAACAGCCTGGAACAATCTTTTAGATAGAACGAACGCTTAATCGGGTCTGGAATCAAAGCAATAGTCTCCACCACTTCCCGCACCAGAGCTGCTCGTTTTACCGGATCTTGTCCCACCTCCTCACTGAGCAATTCCATTTTGAAATGGATAAAATCCTTTGGCTTTTCATCCAAATAAGCTTCCAATTGAGCTGCTCCTTGGGCCTGTAGATAAGAGTCCGGATCTTCTCCATCTGGCAGAACAACCACCTTTACATTCATATCCTGTTCAAGCACAATCCCCAGACCACGCACAGCTGCTTTCAAACCTGCTTTATCTCCATCAAAAAGAAGCGTAATATTATCGCTAAACCGCTTCATCAAGCTAACCTGGTCTTCCGTCAAGCTTGTACCACTGGCAGCGACCACATTCTGAATACCGGCCTGGTGAAGCGAGATTACATCCGTATACCCCTCCACCAAATAGGTCACATCCTTCTTTTTGATGGATTGCCGGGCCTGCCAAAGACCATAGAGTTCCTTGCGCTTATTGTAGATGGGGTTCTCTTTGGAATTGATGTATTTCGGAGCTTTTACATCTTTCTGGAGAATGCGACCTGCCAGACCCACCACTTTTCCCGATAAGTTGTGGATGGGAAACATTACCCGATTCCGAAAAAAGTCATTCCCTTTATCAGTTAATAGGCCCAGGGTTTCCAGATGCTCTTTCTGGTAGCCTTTAGCAATCGCATCTTTTGAAAAAGCATCGCGGGTGGACGGGGCAAACCCAAGGCCGAATGCCCGGATGGTTTCTTCCCGATAGCCACGGTGCTTAAAATAGCTCAGCCCTATATTTTTGCCAATATTGGTTTCAAATAGTTGCTTTTGATAATATTCAACGGCATAGCTGTTCAATAAAAACAGACTCTCTCGCTCCTGCCGCTCTTTCCGGGCTTCTTCATTCAATTCCGTCTCCTCAATATCAATGTTATACCGGCCGGCGAGCCATCGGATAGCCTCCGGAAAGGTCATCTGCTCCAGGTCCATCAGGAATCGGGCGGCATTATTTCCTCCCTGACCGCATCCAAAGCATTTGTATACCCCTTTACCTGGCGACACGTGAAAGGAAGGAGTCTTTTCCTGATGAAAAGGGCACAATCCTTTATAGTCGGAGCCTGCCCGTTTTAAGTTTACAAAGTCTCCTATAACCTCTTCCAAACGAGCGGTCTGCAATACTTTTTCTACGCTCTCCTGCTTAATCAAGATGCTACTAATTAAAAATGAGTGTGGCCAAAGATCCTAAAAACAACAGTTATTCAGGAAGTTAAGACAATTTAACAACTTTTGTTTTATTAATATAATTTACTGATGACCAATTATTTATGCTTAAAATTGGGTGAAATGTTAAAAAGAATAACGATTGGCCCATATGACATTTCCCCAATTTGGGCGTCTATATGTATGAGTGATCGAAAGGATGAATGGAAAATAGAAGGGCTGACGATTACTGTAAGAATTAGACAGAAAAATTGGGTGTTCTCATAGTGTGTGGGCTGCCCCGTTGCTCGAACCTTGAGCGCGGGGCGGTTTTTTTTATTCCTCACCGGTTTTGACCAGATAAAACTCTGCAGCTTTTGGGCTGATCGAAACATTCTTCACATAGTCAGGCTGCTGAACCACTCGAATAGGCACCGTATTCTTATTCTTCGATAAAGGTACATTCCGCAGGTCAATTTCCACCGTAAAATCGTTGGCAGAGAGCTGATCATAGCGACTTAAGCCAACCGTACAGGTAAGCAGGACCTGTTTGGGAAACAGATTGAGACTATCCTGTACATTCATCATCACCTTTAGGGGTACAAAATCTTCCCACTCGGTATACTGCTCTACATTCAAAACTACAGTGACCTGCTCTGGATTTAAGGTCAAGGTTGGAGCGAGCATTTGCAAAGGCACCTGTATGGTTTGGCTTGAATTTAGATTGAAGAAGTTGAAGGTATCGGTGCTAACTTCTGAAAACAGAGGTACCTGAGAAGCAGGACCCGAGATCCAGGTTGAATCGGGCCGTACCTCTATCGGGCCCAACAAATGGTATTCCGGATGAAATTCAATATTGGACTGGACCCTAATGGGAATTCGCTTCCGCCTTTTTTCCTCTACATCAAAAATCAGTCGGTTATAATTGAGATCAACAATATTGATTTCACGCGAAACCAGCCGATCCTTTACGGCTGCTCGCAATTGGGTGCCATCCAAGACCAGCCGATCGGTTTGCTTCAAATCCACATTAATCCGAACAGAGTCCTGTTGAAAATTTTCGCGGATCAAATTCCAGCCGGTACTTTCCAGGTCAACCGCTAGATTGGCAGGCGGTAAAGTAGCCAGTGCGCGGTCATCAGAGATAGTCAAATCGTAGGTAACCGGTTTGTTGGTGATATAGGTCTTAGACATTTTCACCAACAGCCAAAAAACCAGAGATATGGCCATGCAGATGAGCCAAACCCCACGTTCCTCGGGAATGGCCATACGGGTCCAGTTGCGCAGCCTGGACCAGGGTGTGGTCCAATTATTTTTTTTCTTTTCCTTCACTGATCAGGGCATCGGTCATTTCTTTTGAAATGGCATTTTTGGTGACCCGTATATACATTTTAGTACCCACTTCGAGCGTGATCACATTGTCTTCGATCTTGTTGACTTTACCTATGATACCGCTGCTGGTTACCACTTCTTGTCCCTTCTCCAGGTTGCTTGAAAAATCGCGTTGCTCCCGTTGCTTTTTCGCTTGCGGACGAATCATAAACAACCAGAAGATTAGGATCATAGCTCCAAAAAAGAGCAAGGTGGTAGTCATGTTTCCAGCAGGAGCTTGTCCCTGTAAGAATAGTATTTCGTTCATGTACGTGCTATTTAATTTTCCGGTTTTCTTTCCGTCACTTGACCTGACAGGAGCAATCTGTATTCCGAGGGTTCTGAGTTGGTGGTCAAGGTAACGACCTTTTGTTGTGGACCGGATCTACCTGTCGTATTGAATTGTACAAATATAGTACCTGATTCGTTTGGAGCAATAGGTTGTTTCGGCCAGGAAGCAATAGTGCAGCCACAACTGGATCGCACATCCAGGAGCAGAAGTGGTTCCTGACCTGGGTTTTGAAAGGTAAACGTTTGTTCAACCTGAGTGCCTTCTTCCACGGTTCCAAAATCGACCAACATCTCTTCAAAGATGATCAAGGGAACTCCGTTGGCCCTAATCGTGCTACTAGGAGGGAAACGAATGAGATCTGCTTCTTCAAAAGGTCTACCTAACGGAATTTCTACTACTTGATCTTCCTGTTCCTTTGGATTGGAGCAAGCAAAACTAAAAATGAACAAAACCAAAAGAACGAGGATGTGTTTCTCTCCCACCGCCTTCTCCATTTTCCATCAAAGGTAGGTATTCAAAAAATTATCCTTGTTTTGTTGGTCGAACTAGGAGTTGATTTCTTCCAACATTAGAAAATCCGGCTAGTGAAAATTTTCCTGTTGGGCTTTATGGGTAGCGGTAAAACGAGCACGGGCAGCATGCTGGCCCGGGCTTTAAATTTTACCTTCATTGACTTGGATGATCAAATCGAGCATTTGGCTGGGTTGTCCATTCCTGCAATTTTTAAAGAACAAGGGGAAACAGGCTTCCGCAAATTAGAGCGAAAAGCCTTACAAGCAACAGCCAGGGTTTCAGATGCAGTGATTAGCACGGGAGGCGGCACCCCCTGCTTTTTTGACAACCTGGATTGGATGAATCAGCATGGGCTAACCCTGTTCCTGGACGTGCCTACGGATCATTTGTTTGAACGATTGAAAGAGCAACGGAATGGTCGCCCTCTTCTGATGGGGAAAGAATCCGAGGTCGAACTGAAATCCTTCATCCATCATAAACTGGAAGAGCGCCTACCCTATTACCGTCAAGCCCATATTTCGGTTTTGGCCGACTCACCTCCAGAACAATTGGTTCAACGCATATTAGCGGCATGGAAAAACATAACCGGTCATTGAAGTCTCGATTTGCTGGAATCGACTATGGCAGTAAAATGGCCGGTACAACGGTCATTGCTGCCATGGAAACCCAATCCGTGGTATTTGCAGCTAGCCAAAAAGGGCAAGATGCAGACCAATTCATTCAGGATTGGGCGCAGGACTGGAAGCCAACCGAGCTATTTCTGGATGCGCCGCTATCCCTTCCAGGTGTCTATACCAAGTTGGAGGGTAAACACAATTATTTCTACCGTGCAGCCGATCAAGCCTTACAGGCAATGTCCCCTATGTTTTTGGGTGGGCTCACTGCCCGAGCTATGCGCCTCCAGGCCACACTCGCTCAGGGGCATATTAAAACCTATGAAGTATATCCAGGCGCCCTAGCCCGCCGCTTAAAATGGAATGAAAAGGGATACAAAAAGAAAGGTGATGCACTAGCCATGCTCCAGGCATTAGCCCAACAAGAGCACTTAACCCTTCCCTCAATAGACAAGGTAAATTGGCATATGGTGGATGCTTTTCTGGCTCTATTGATCGGATGGCGCTACCAACGTGGTTTGGCGCAAGCTTACGGAGAACTACCCGAAGGCCTGATTTGGGTATAGTTTTGAATTCAACTTTATCGTTTTTGCTTACGCTAACCATGAGCCTTATAAATCGCTCTCATCTGGGTTAACAAAGAATATAAGAACCACGAAGCTTTCAAATTCGGCCTTCCTGCGTACTATCACGAACGTGCCAATAACTTCTTTTTTCTTTTCTATAATCCAGCGCATTGAAGGATCTCATCCTTTGATTCGAGAGTTAACAGTTGCCGACTAAATCCTCATTCACTAGACGAGATAGTTGTGGATAATACCAGGAGTAACTTCCAAAATAGAGATGACTATGACGTATTTTTTCAGATTTAAAACCAGAACCGGTATCTGTAGTGGCTGAAAATTCCTCGTTAAGGACCGATTCTTCTTTCAGGGAAGGGTTTTGCAGCGCGCTCCCCAATTCCCGAAATAATTATTTCTCCGATACACGACTTAAATCCTTTTGGCCCTGGGCACCAGATCGGTCAGTGAACTTATGCTCACCGGTTCGCCGGAATCGATGCTATGGCGTGCTGCGATGCCAATCAGGATAGACATCGCCCCGTCTCGCAAGCCAGCCGCATGCTTGAGCGGATCAGGCATATCGGGGTTCAGAAAAATCTTTTCTTGAAGGCGATCGTCTCCGCCCCCGTGGCCTCCCCGCTTGTAGCCTACCGACTGGACCTCGTATTTTTTCCAGTTCTTGTGCACAACGATAGGTGAATAGATCATGTCCTTATTTCCTTCCTGATCCATTTCGGCGGCGTGCAGAGCTTCTTGATCCAGCTTGTTTTCCGCCAGCCAGGGGATATCCTGCCAGGCTTCGATTCGGCCGTCCATCCCGTTGAAGGCTATTCGCCAGCCCTCGAAAGGAGAGTAGGTCGTCAGGGAGTAGTTGACAACGGCCGCATTGGCGTATTTGATCTGGGCCGACATCTTGTCATAGATATTGACCTCTTCTCGAAACAGACAATTGTCTCGAATATATCCGTCGTGTGCTTCATGATCAACGTACAGCTGCATGAGGTCCTTGCTCCGGGTGATATCCCAGTAAAACTTACAATCCGATGTATGGATGCAGGTTCGGCAGTTGGGTCCCCGGAAGGCCCCGTTAGAACCATAATGTTCTAGAGCACCCATAGCGAATACCTCTGAAGGGTCCGAATCCAGCCACCAGTTGAGCAAGTCGAAGTGATGGGTGGCTTTATGCACCCAAAGGGTACCACTGTATTCACGCTGCCCATGCCACCGACGAAAATAGGATGCCCCATGGTAAGTATTCAAATACCAATTGAAATCTACCGAGGTGATTTTACCGATGACTCCTTCCTCCAGTAATTCCTTGACCTTAGTCATGTAGGGACTCCAACGGTAGTTGAAACCCACAATTAAGTTATGGTCGGATCGCCTTTCGGCATCCAGGATCTGCTGGCATTTGCGTTCGTCCGTAGTCAGCGGTTTTTCGGTCAACACATCGCATCCCATATCCAGGCCCTTGATGATGTACTCGTGATGGGTGGCATCGGTAGTTGTAACGATCACCAAATCAGGTTGGGTTTGGCGGATCATTTCCTCAAACTGGGTATGAGAAAAAGTCTCACAGTCCACCATCATGTAGTCTTTGGCATAGGCCAATCGCCCCGGATTGCTATCACAAAGTCCAACGAATTCGAGCTGTTCTGAAAACACATCGACCAATCGGCGTCCCCAGAAGTTGATCCCCCGGATACCAGTACCGACAAGAACCACCTTAAGTTTCCGGTTTTCGAGTCCAAAGCCCCAGGATGATGCAGGGAAGAAACTACTGGCACCTAACATACTTACTGCAGTCAGGAACTTGCGGCGGGAAAGGTTGGATGGCATATTAAAAAGCTTTGGTGGGCAGAAGAGATGTTTGAGAAAAAGTAAATTACTTATTCGCGAAGGAAAATTAGAACCAAAGGCCTGTTTTAATTCAGTGGATAGTTCGAGCAGGTTCGGGCTAGGCCGGATCTGCGGAGACTGTTTTAAAAAATATGTCAATAATTGAATGAATAACTTATAAACACAATACAAGCTTGAAAATCATTCCTTTTTATCAGGTTACTTGGTAATCAAAACAGGAAGGTCAAACTAGGAAGGCTCAGAAAAATCTGTGTATTCGACGCTTTGATAGATCTGCATTTCGTTTCTTTCCTATATGAAACTTGTGCAACGGTTACCTATTTTGATTCTTTTTATCGGAATAATCCTTCGGCTTAAAGTCTACCTGGAAAACCGCTCTTTGTTTTTAGATGAAGCCAATCTGGCCCTTAACCTTATTGAACTAGACCCTTGGGCCCTTTTTATGCCCTTGCAATACCAGCAATTTGCACCTCCGCTTTACAATTTACTGACCAAGGGATTTTGGCACCTTTTTGGCCCTACCGAATGGAGTTTAAGGCTGACCAGTATGGTAGGCGGCCTGCTTTCGTTATGGATACTTTACTTATTCATGAAAGCTTTGAAATTAAAACCCTGGACCCAGGCTACGCTCTTATACTTCATTGCCTTTTCGCTGCTGTCTTTACGCTATGCTACGGAATTGAAGCCTTATGCTACAGACATGGCAGTTGCTTTAGCCCTTACCCTAGCTGCCAAAAATACAACTTCCTTTACCCTGGGAAAGGCCTTCGCTTGGGCAGCCGCAGGTGCATTTGCCATTTGGTTTTCTTTCCCTTCGATCTTTGTATTGCTTGCAGTTGGTATCTATTGGCTGTTTTCCGTTTCACTCCAAAAGGAATTTTTTCAACTGCTTACGATCGGGCTTAGCTGGATAGTTTCCTTCGCGTTTTTATATACTATCCAGATTCAACAAAGCCTTGAGGTAGATTTATTAATCGATTACCACGAACCCTATTTTTTTCCGCTTTTCCCAAGCTCGACTACAGATCTACTACGCATAGGAGCGCTCTTATTAATTCCCATTCGCGCCCTTTTCGGGTATACCGTTTTGGCTTATATCATCGGAAGTGTTTTATGTCTTTTAGGAGTCGGTTATCTGATTCAAAAAAGGCAGTCTTGGGGGTTGCTCTTGCTGATACCCATCCTCTCCTGTTATCTGGCATCCGGATTGGGTTATTATTCCCTTATTCCCAGACTGGTGGTTTTTTTACTGCCTTTTCCTTTGCTACTATTTGGGCTTGGTCTGGAAGCAGTAGTTAAGCTTATCCAAACCCCTTGGGCAAAAGTTGCTGTGGTAGGTATTCTACTTATTCCCCTGGTCGCTCTGCCAGAGGGATTGTCCTATTTTGCCTCCCGCCTGGAGATAGCAGAACTCAAGCCCCTCCTGCTCCATTTGAATGAGCACCCCTCCAAACAAGCTCCCCTTTACGTAGATCATCTGGCTAGTCCGGCTTTTCGGTTCTACACGGCTTACCACAGCTTATCCAGTCAGTTAGATCTGGGGCCAGTGACCTTGGCAGACTGGGATGAAGATCCCCTACAGTGGCAAATTCAAAGCAATATACAAGGAGCAGCCTGGTTCCTTTATGGTCATCTAATGAGTCAATCGGAACAAGACCGAATGGGGACTGAACTTGAGAAACTTGGAGGCCAACTTCAACTTGAGCAGGAATCCAAGGCCGCTAGGCTTTGGCTAGTCGAGCCGTAGTAAGGATCTTTATCAAATTAAAAATCAAGGATAGAAACGGTTAGGGAAAAGCCGGCTAATGCTTACTTTTCGAATTTAGGCAATATCAAACCGTGCATAAAAACATCTCCATCCCATTCCAGGCAATCCGATACCAAAGCCAAGACGGATTGGAATGGCTAAACCCCGTGACGCAAGTGCATGTGCATTGGAGAGGAGATGCATGGGACCAATTAGTACAGCTACAAGAGGAGGGCTGGGCATCCTATTTGAAGGAGTCTGGCAACTACTATCAGCTAGCCATTGACCATCAGTATGCGAACCAATGGAAAATCGGTCAACTCCATTGGAATCCGCCGGAAGAACTGATTCCGGAAACACCCTCAGATGGTTTCCTCCTGGATTTCATCTACAGTCAGGGCGAAATGGGTTGGCTGGGTATTTGCCCCGGTTTCCGAATTCAAAGCTGGGGAGCGGATAAAAAGGAATTGAGGCAAAAACTTCTTCGGCAAATTCACGAAAGCCTGGCTGGAGAAGTAGCACATCAGCGGATGCAAAGCTTATTGGTCGCCTCCGGTGCAAGAGTTCTGGGTATCGAACAGCGCCTACTTAAGATCCAGGTCCTTGGCAGGAAATCTAACGAAAACTCTATTTCAACAGAGAAAGAGGCTCTTCTGGAGGCTACGGTCGACCCCATAG
The DNA here is from genome assembly GCA_964641965.1 of uncultured Saprospiraceae bacterium. Taxonomy (GTDB): domain Bacteria; phylum Bacteroidota; class Bacteroidia; order Chitinophagales; family Saprospiraceae; genus JAJDFU01. Next base: position 22,905 of record CAZXLD010000017.1, read on the forward strand.
CGCTTCATAGCTTACCGAAGGGGCTTGGCTTTGATCCTTTACTCGAGCAACTACAACCCTTATATCGAGGCCAGCCTCTGCCCAACGTATTGGTGATTGGTCCGAGCGGGTCAGGAAAGTCGATTTTTATTTACGAACTGATGAGGCGACTGCACGCCCTCGATCCGGAACTCCAATTTTTTGAATCGAATGCCGGTAAGCTAATGAAAGGGCTAGTCAATGAAACGGGTTGGGAGGATAACCTTCCCAATGTCTGGCAAGCCCTTGCGTCTAAAAAAGGCATTCTATTTTTGAATCAAGCAGATGCGCTGCATCAGGTGGGCCAATATGTGGGTAACACCTCCAGTTTGGGTGACGGCCTAAAATCCTTGATGAAAACCCATCGGGTTCCGGTAATGGCAGAATGTACTCCTGAAGCCTTACGATGGATGGAACAAAAAGCACCGGGGTTTATTCAGCTTTTCTATAAATATCGCCTCGACATATCCCCATCCAGATACAGCTCCATCATTTTACAACACCTCCACCCAAAGTCTGCACTATCTCAAACCTACCAGACAGCAGTACAGGAGTTGTTGTATCTACAAAAACGATTTGAGCCCTATTCCGGGCAACCGGGAAAAGCAATTCGATTTCTGGAAATACTTCAAAAAGAGGAACCAGAGGCACCGTTGACTATTTCTCGAATACGTATTGCCTACTCTCGGCAGACGGGGATACCAGCTGTTCTTTTAGATCCGAAGATGCAACTAGACAGACCATCTATTGAATCTCGGCTAGGTCAGCACGTGTTTGGCCAAGCTGCGGCTATACAAGCAGTGGCTTCCACCTTAATTCGGTTGAAAGCAGGTCTCCTGCGCGAACGAAAACCTGTTGCTTCTTTCCTTTTTGTGGGCCCTACCGGGGTGGGAAAAACGGAATTGGCTCAACAATTGGCGTTCTTCCTATTTGGTAACCGAAACCGGCTGATCCGATTCGATATGAGTGAATTTACCGACCGATCTGCTATTTATAGACTGGTGGGCGGCCAGGGAGGGAAGGAAGGCTTGCTTACTTCAACCGTCCGCAGAAATCCATTCTCCGTAGTTTTATTGGACGAAATCGAAAAAGGTGATCCCAGGTTCCTGGATTTATTGCTGCAGATTCTTGGAGATGCTCAGCTGACTGATGAAGAAGGTAAGCTTACCGACTTCGGAGGAACCGTGATAATCATAACCTCTAATGTCGGAGCCCGGAGATTAAGCCAAAAGACCATTGGTTGGAATAAAGAAGATGCTGACCTCACCCGATCCCTGATCCTAGAGAGCGAACTTTTGAAGGTCTTGAGACCTGAATTACTCAACCGGATCGATGAAGTAGTGCCCTTTGCGCCTATGACTCCAGCCGTGATTCAGCAGGTCCTAAACCGGGAGTGGAAACGATTTTTGCAACGGGAAGGCGTTCGCCCAGACCATATTCAAATAAATCTGACCAAAGAAGCGCGGGAGCAATTAGCAGAGCAAGGATTTGACCCTAAATACGGAGCGCGCCATCTCCAGCGAATATTGCGTCGGGAAATTTACTTGCCACTAGCTGAAACCCTACGCCAATTAGATCCGGAAGACCCTTTAGACATTCAAATAGATTGGCAAAACAAACGATTCCAATTCCGTGCTGATCAGAAAGAACTACCCTTTTCTGACTTGGTCGCCCAACTGGGAAGAGTAGCGCTGGCCGATCAAGTCACGTCGAGTCGCAAGTATAGTGATGCCGTAAAAAAGGGACCTGTTTGGAATCAAATGGAAAATATCCGAAAACGCCTGGATTGGCAGTCCAAGCACCAATCCGAGAGTTTTTGGGCAAATTCGATAAATCCAATTCGGCTTCGAAAAGTAGAGCAACTGCTGGCTGAGTTTAACAGCCATACCCAAGCCATCGAAGCCTTAGAAGAAGAAACTGCACAGGTAGTACTTGATTCAGGGGATACAAACCTCGAACATCAACTTGAAGAATGGGAATCTGATTTTTTGGATTGGGGAAGAGCGGTATATGATTTCATCCATCCAGAAGGTACTCAGTGCTTTGTAGCTATTGTAGGAAAACGGGCCAATCATCCTGCGCAATGGTATGAAAGGCTCTTCCAGAAAGCACATTTTGATTTTCAGTTATTTCATTACGCTGCCTCAGATAATGCCACCTCTCAAAAGTGGAAAAAAGTTTCTTATCCTTCTGTGGAGGCCATGTTGGAACAAAACACGGAAGGCGATATACGCACCGTTGTTTTCCAACTCAAAGGAAGTACGGTTTATCCGTTCTTACGGCCTGAAATTGGTTTCCAAAAATGGAAAATGGGGGAAGATCTGGACCGGACATTCAGTATCCTGATTTCGATGGACGACTCTATTCCATCTGAGGTAAATCGTAAATCCTATTTTCTAAAAAAGCCCTTTCGTCGCAAAATGGATCGGAACCAAATGGAAGATTTAAACTGGCAAACATCCGGCTTAAACGGATTGGATATGCAACACCGTTTTGTGAGAGAGCAACTTCAATTCGAGCTCATCAGTTTTATTAAAACCTTTCTATTAAACGGATGGATAAGCGAATAAGCCTGTTCTTTTTCCTAATACTATCGGTACTGGGCAAGCCCGATATATTCGCACAGTCGGATGGATCCTGGTATTTACTGGAATTCAAAGACAAAGGAACGGAAATCACAATTCGAGATTCCTTTACAAAGCTTCTTTCGAAAAGGGCACTGGAACGAAGGAATAACCAACAAATCCCCTTTGACGCTTTGGATCGGCCAGTTTATAAAGGCTACCTCCGGGATTTGGAAGCACTGGGATTTCGATGGTTCCATCCCTCCAAATGGCTGAATAGTGTGGTAGTTACAGGAGATGTTTCCTCCATTTCAAAAATGGAGTCCCTATCCTATGTTAGGGCGGTAAGCTACCTGGGAAGAATTAAACAAAAAAACAGACCTAAACAGCAAGCTAAAACTCAAAAGCAACTTCCCGAGAAAGACAGTGCCTACTATGGTTTGCTTACCCCAGCTGTAAATCTGTTGAATGGATCGTTTCTCCATCAAAATGGATATCGAGGGAAAAATATACTGATAACGATGTTGGATGCCGGTTATAAAGGGCTGAACCATTGGCAGGGGATCAAGCAGTTGCCAATGATCGGGCAAAACAATCTGATTCATCCTCATGCTCCGATAACCCGCTATTCCGACCACGGAACGGCAGTCTTGGGGTTGATGGCCATGGACCAACCGGGACGTTATGTGGGGACAGCTCCTGATGCCAGCTTTCATTGCCTGATAACCGAAATGGACCGTGGCGAACAGCTGCTGGAGGATTATTTGTGGGCGGTGGGCGTTGAATATGCCGATAGCTTGGGGGCAGATATCATTGTTTCATCGCTGGGGTACGGACATTTTCCAAAAAAACAACGCCGGTATAGCGGTAAAAGTCTGGATGGAGCGACCAGTTTCAGCAGCCGGGCTGCCTCCATTGCCGCTCGTAAGGGGTTATTGGTGATCGTCAGTGCTGGCAACTCCGACCGGAAATGGAATCAAATTACTTTTCCTGCGGATGCCAAAGGAATCCTAGCCGTTGGCGCGGTAGACTTAAACGGGAGGCCATCTTCTTTTTCAGCTCGAGGACCAACGGGTGATGGACGCACAAAACCGGACCTGGTCGCCCCAGGAGAAGCCCTCCCGATCTGGACTGAATCCGGACTTGCATTGCGTCAGGGATATGGCACATCCTATGCCGCCCCATTAGTTGCTGGCCTTGCAGCTTGCTTGATGCAGGCTTATCCAGATGCCTCCGTGGACGACCTTATCCAAGCGATCAAAAAAACTGCCTCACATGCTTCGAAGCCCGACAACCTAGTCGGGTATGGAATACCAAACTTCAAGAAAGCATTTCTATTTCTTCAAAAACGGAATGCAGCTACCATTAAATCGCCTGGTGGTTAAAGGGCTGAAGTACCATTTCGGAGACTACTCCGGAATCCGGTTGTTGGCAAAGGAACCAAATTGACTTTGCAGCCTCCTTGGCGGTTACGAACTTGTCCCGATTGACCCGCATATCTATTTCATCCCAAAAAGGCGTATCCGTACCTCCCAAATACAAGTTGGTAATCCGGATTTGAGTTCTTCGCAGCTCTTCTCGCACTGACTTTAGCATGCCATTTAGCCCATACTTAGAGGCTGCATAGGCCGCCGCACCTGCCATTGGCGTTTTCCCAAGAACGCCGGGAAGATTGACAATTAAGCCTTCTTTCCGCTCTTTCATAGGAGGCAGAAAATACTTTAGCAAATAGAACGCACCTTTCAGGTTGGCATCTATGACCAAGGAAAACTCCTCTGGCTCAAGGCTTTCTATGGGCTTGATGATCCCTAAACCCGCTGCATTAATGAGAATATCAAAGGCCTCGACTTGTTGATGCAACTGGTCTGCCAATTGGGCTACCTTAGAAGCATTCGTAATATCGAGCACAAAACAGTGGTCCATAGGTATCCCAATGTCTTCGGCTATTTCTTTGAGCACCATTGGATCCCGACCTGTTAGAAACACCTCAGCATTGCTTTTATGTAAAAGGCGGGCGGTCTCCCGGCCAATACCTCCGGTAGCCCCCACTAGGAGCACTTTCTTACTAGACAACATGTTGCTTATTTTTATTTCTTGATGGATTGCAGGAATTCCTGCCGAACATTTTCGTTAAGAAAACGCCCTCCGAAATCAGATGTGACAGTTGTACTGTGGTCGTGTTCTACACCACGGACCTCCACACACATATGGCGGGCATCGATGACCACAGCTACATCTTCCGTTCCCAGGATAGCCCGAAGTTCGGCACCAATCTGTTTGGTCAATCGTTCTTGAACCTGAGGCCGGCGCGCGAAATAATCCACAATCCGATTCAATTTGGACAGCCCAATTACGTGATCGCCGGGAATGTAGGCGACATGGGCCCTTCCAAGAATGGGGAGGAAATGATGCTCACAGAAGGATTTTACCGTTATATCCCGTTCAACGAGCATTTGCTTGTAGTCGTAGTTGTTTTCAAAGAGCGAAATTTTCGGACGATTAGCTGGGCTGAGTCCCTTGAACACTTCGGAGACAAACATCTTGGCTACCCGCTTTGGAGTCCCTTGCAGCGAATCATCGCTTAGATCCAACCCTAACAGATCCATGATCGACTCAAAGTGATCAGCGATTTGTTCGATCTTTTCAGCGTTAGTCAATTGTTGGGAGGCTGGCTTTATTGGGGTCTCCAGGGAAACGGTCCGCCGAGCCACACGTACCACTTCGCTTTCTGCAGCTGGGGCATGAGAATGACCATTGAGGCTTCCGTTTTTGGAGTTGTTACTTGCGTACATGAACTGTATTAAGGTAATATGATTAAATGAACGGCATAGAAAACGCTCTGCTCCTGTGAATGTTCAAGTTGGTACTTTGACTCCATCAACAGGCCTTCTGCAAATTCAACGGATATCCCCAGTTGAGAAACTTGAATCATTCGCTTGACAAATGCACCTAACAGGAATACCTGGGAATGTGGAAAAAAACCAATACGGTGCTGGTTTTCAGACGGTTTGAATGTGCATATGTTTTTTACTAACTTTTTAAGTGCCTAAAAATCAACGACTTAAATTATTTGATTATACCTGGTTGGTGGAATTTTTGGTTTGACTGAATAGGCTTAATTCATTACCTTTAACAAGTGCCAAAGAAAAGCGACAACTTATGAGCGCGACTCAGACAACCTACCAATTCATTAATTCCAGTACAGGTCAGTCCGATCTGGATGATGGATCGCGCTTCATGGGCACCTATAAATACACTACATAAGAAACCGGCAGGCTGGACCAAATAATACCTGCCTCAAAATAAGAGCCCGGGGCTCTACGAGTATTTTTTGTATCAGTAAGTTGGACAGGCTCCGCTGCAGAATTGTGGCGGAGTTTCTTTATTCTTAGGCGCTTTCCCTCCACTATTGGTATATTTACATCCGGTTTTGAGCACCTATTCCGTTTTGCTGTTTTACCCTAACGGATTAAACCGAAACGTGCTCTGAGCCCTTACCTTTGTTAATTACCTCAACATAAAAGAATAAATGAATTACGATCTTTTAGTAATCGGAAGTGGGCCTGGAGGATACGTAGCAGCCATCCGCGCCTCCCAACTTGGTATGAAAGTAGGCGTTATTGAAAAAGAGTCTGTTGGTGGGATTTGCCTGAATTGGGGTTGTATTCCAACCAAGGCCTTATTGAAAAGCGCCCAGGTGTTTGAATATATCCAACATGCACAGGATTATGGAATAACCGTCAAGGAAGCCAATGTCGATTTTGATGGCATGATCAAGCGCAGCCGAACCGTGGCTGACGGAATGAGCAAGGGAGTCAATTTCCTGTTTCGGAAAAACAAAATCGACCTGATCACAGGACACGGAACCCTGGTACCAGGAAAAAAGGTAGAAGTTACAGACCCGAAAGGAAATAAAACCACCTATTCGGCTGAGCATACCATTATTGCTACCGGAGGTCGGGCTAAAGCGCTTCCTACTGTACCCATTGACGGGGAAAAGGTGATCGAATACCGTAAAGCCATGACCCTGGAAAAGCAGCCTAAACGAATGATAGTAGTTGGAGCGGGTGCTATCGGTACGGAGTTTGCCTATTTCTATCATAGCATTGGAACGGAAGTGACTGTAATCGAATTCTTGCCACAGGGATTACTTCCTAGGGAGGATGCAGACATCTCCAAAGAGTTGGGTAAAGTATACCGGAAGAAAGGTATTCAGGTATTGGCCAATCATGCCGTAGAATCCGTTGATATCTCGGGCGAAGGCTGTAAGGTAAAGGTCAAGAATCGCAAAGATGATTCGGTTCAGGAAATAGAGTGCGACATTGTGCTATCCGCCGCCGGCGTAACGCCTAATACCGAAGATATCGGCTTGGAAGCCGTAGGTATCACCCCCAACAAGCAAGGCCAAATTGAAGTCGACGAACACTATAACACCTCGGTTGCAGGGATCTACGCCATTGGAGATGTGATCTCCTCCGGTCCTGCGCTGGCTCATGTGGCGAGTGCGGAGGGGATTCACTGCGTAGAGACGATTGCGGGAATGAGCCCTCAGCCTATTGATTATTCAAATATTCCTTCCTGTACTTATTGTGTTCCCGAAGTGGCTTCGGTGGGCCTTACCGAGGCACAAGCAAAAGAAGCTGGCTATGAAGTAAAAGTTGGGAAGTTTCCCTATTCAGCTTCAGGGAAAGCGAGCGCCGCAGGCGATAAAAGTGGTTTCGTCAAGGTAATCTACGACGCAAAATATGGTGAATGGCTTGGCGCTCACATGATCGGCCAAAATGTTACGGAATTGATTGCAGAAGTGGTGGCCGCTCGAAAACTGGAAACGACAGGCCATGAAATCATCAAGGCGGTACACCCACACCCAACTATGAGTGAGGCAGTTATGGAAGCTACTGCAGCTGCCTATGATGAAGTGATCCATTTGTGATCAAACCATCACATGCTAGTGTAAATGCAAAAGGAGTGTGGCGACTACCACCTACTCCCTTTTTCTTTTTCCTAATGATGGTTGGATGTGAATTCAAGAAGCAGGTCTGCGCCTGGATCCAAAAATCCGTTCTACGAATTTTTTATCCTGGGTAATTATTTTCGCCTCTCCCTTCAGCTCCCGGATCGGATCTATCTCTTTGCCCCGGTTGGTGATCAATCCTTCCGGAAAGCCTACTTCAATCATGATAGAGTCGTTATTGGGAACCGTACCCTTCCATTTTACCTGACCAATCACGGCACCGAATTCGGAAAAAGTAAAGCTGCTCAATTTAACAACCACCCGTTGCCCTGTCTTGACCTGTCCTGATCTTCGAAGGTCAACCATCATGCGGCCTACGGTTTCAGTCTTTACGGTTGGAAGGATATCCATTAACTGAGTCTGGGAAGCGACGTATTGCTGGGGAGAAAGATTGTCATTGGTAAATAAAACCACTCCCCGGATGGGAGAAGTCAACAAGTAGTCTTTTTTCCAAAGTTCAACTTTATTTTGAAGGCGCACGAAACTTTCCTCCAATCGCCCTGAGGCTGCCAGCAAAGATTCCCGATTGACTACCTGCAAGCCGTTGATTTGGCGTTTGATGTTGTCTATTTCAAATTGACGGCTTCGGATGCTGGACTCCAGGCCCTGCATTTCGCGTTCAAGCGCTATGATTTCTTCCTCAATTTGCCGTAAGGTCGAGTAATTGATTTCTTTTCGTAAAAACAAGTTTCGGCTGTAGGATTGCCTTTGTTTGACCAAGTCCAATTGAACCGAAAGACTCTCTTTACGCGAACGTTCGGAATACAACAATTGCTCTGTTTGGCGCAGTCTGGACCTCAGCTCCCTTTCTGAGGGGCGTTCCCGAAGCCGGGTGTACTGCATCCGTAATTCATTTTGCTTATCGAAAAACTCATAAATATCCGGCTGAAGTTCACCTAGTAAAAGGTCCTTCGGTGGAGCCAGATTGAGCAAAACCGAATCATTTAGCTCACCAATAGAGAGCAATAAATCCTCCAAATGTGAAATATCCTCAAAATTGGCATTACTCTGAAATACAACCAGGATTTGACCGCGCTCCACCGTGTCTTCATTCGACACCAAGACTTTATCAATATAATTGTTCTGAGCGGCAAACAACTTGCGCGCCGGATCACTGGAGAAAACGGTGATATCTCCAGGGACCACATCCGGATATTCAACCATAACCGAAAGACAAGCCATTCCAACCAAAACTACAAATGCCATGAGCGTACCGTAACGCACCAACCAGGAAGGCGGCGTACCGAGTACCTCCTGCACCTCCCCACTCCTATCGTCAAACAAAGCGTTTTGATTACTCATTTGCTTAGCCTCCTAACTCCATTTGATTCCTAACCAATTGATAGTAAGCTCCCTGTACGTAGGAAAGTTCTTCGTGCGTACCTTGCTCTACCAACTCTCCGTCTTCCAATACGATGATATTGTCGGCTTCCAGGATCGTACTCATGCGATGAGCCACAATTACTTTTGTTGCATTTGTGAAAATATCGTCCAGGTTTTCCATGATCAACAACTCGTTGTATGGATCAAGTGCGATAGTGGCCTCATCCAGGAAAATATAATCTGGAGCTTTGTAGACCAAACGTGCAATTAGAAGTCGTTGTTTCTGCCCCTCCGATAGCCCTTGTCCTTCCCGCCCCACAACCGTATTGTAGCCCAAGGGCAAAGACTCAACGAAGGATTGAATGTTAGCCGCTTTTACGGCCTTTAGCAGTTTTTGCTTATCAATAATTTCATCTCCTAATGCTATATTCCGAGCAATGGTATCCTGGAAGATATAACCATCCTGAAGCACGCCGCCGCATTTACTTCGCCAGAGACGATTGTCAACATTTGCCAAGCTGATATCTCCCAACCGGATCACACCCTCAGTTGGCTGGTATAGATTCATCAGCAACTTGATCAAGGTTGTTTTTCCACTTCCGCTTGTACCTACGATTGCCGTAGTTCGACCTTTTGGAATCCGCAAAGAGATATTTCGCAACACTTTTTTGGACCCGGGACCATGATATTGAAAGGTTACCTTATCCAATACCAAATCACTATCCTCGGGAAGAAGGGTGATTTTATTTGCCGGATCCTCCTGTTCTTCCCGTAAATGAATTTCATTCATCCGTTCGAGGCTCATCCGAGCTTCCTGGAACGAACGCAAAAACTCTACCATTCGATTAATGGGGGCATTTTGCGTACCTACGATGTACATAATGGCAACCATCATACCCAAGGTCATTTGCCCATCAACTACAAAATGTGCAGCCAAAGCAATGATTAACAGATTTTTACCTTCATTTAGAATTGCTGAACCCGTCCGTTGAAGTTGCTCCCACTGCCGAGTTTCGAGGCCAATGGTAAACAACTTTGCCTGAATCCGTTCCCAAGCCCAACGTTTCTGCTTTTCGGCATTGTGCAACTTGATTTCACGCATCCCATTGATCAGCTCCATCAGGCTTCCCTGGTTTTCGGTTAACTGGTCAAACTGCTGAGTGTCCGATTTCTTGCGGAGGCGCCCGATAAGCGCCACCCAAAAAACGGCTAAAAGAGTACCTGTGAGAAATACGGATAAGATGGCCGGACTCCAGATAGCAAGTATGATTGCAAAGGCAAAGAAGGTGAAAAAAGAAAAAACGGACATTAAAGAGGTGGAAGTCAGGAACCGTTGAACACGTTCGTTGTCTGAAATCCGTTGGAGTAGGTCGCCGGTGAGTCTGGTTTCAAAAAACCGCAGCGGCATTTTAGTCAGTTGAATCAGGAAATCGGAGACCAGGCTAATATTGATCCGGGCACCGACATGGAGCAGGATATAGCTGCGAAACAATTCTATGGTCAGCTGGCTAAACAGGAGGATTCCAAGGGCAAAGATGGCCATATTAATATACTCTGCATCTACCCGGTCCACACCTACGTCGATAATCGACTTTAGCAAGAAGGGAACAAGTAACTGCAAGAGTATGCCCAGGACCAACCCCAGCCCCAGTTGGACCATCAAACCTCTATACCTCTTGAAATAGGGAATGAGATACCGAATTTTAGTGCGATCCACAACGTCATCTTCCCGCACAAAAAATTCAGGCGTCGTTTGAAGCAGCAACAATACCCCTACCGGCGTTCCATCTTCATCCATTTCGGCCCAGTGTTCCAGAAATTCCTCGGTGGTTAGTTTCCGTTTACCCCGGGCGGGGTCAGCGATGTAAATGGCAGATGGAGTTGCTTTGTAAACGACCACGAAATGATCTTCATCCCAATGAGCTATACAAGGAAGGGGAAGGTCGCGAAGCAGCCGTTCCAGAGGTACGCGTACAGCCAGGGTTTGCAAGCCCAGTTTTTCTGCCGCTTCACTGATACTTAACAAGTCTACCCCCTGTTTACCAATGTAGGTCAATTCCCTTAGATAATCCAGAGAGTAGTTGCGACCAAAATGCCTGGCAACCATGCGAAGGCAGGTGGCGCCGCAGTCCATGCTATCTAATTGTTGATATATAGGAAAGTTATTCCGCATGTCCGATCACCTTTTGGATCTGGTACGCCATTCTTCAAAAATATTGATTTTAAATGGAACGCCGAAATACCTGAAAATTGGATCGGGGAAGGCTGCTATTTTAGGCAGGACCGAAAGGTCCAGTTTTTACCTTGTCAAACCAGTTTTGGGCGAATATCAATACCTCCTTGAAAGCAGGTTCATTATGGATTTCGTGCCGCATGCCTGGCCAGGTTTGAAAAACAATATCCGGATTATGAGCAGCAAAAGATTGGCTTGCGTCTATAGAAGTGACCGGATCGGATGTACCGTGCATGATCAAGGTGGGCAATGGCATTCCTTGATTATACTCTTCCAGCGCCATTCCTTCCTCGAACATGCCAACCCCGGTGGTAACCGATATCTGGCCATGCACCAGCGGATCTGCTTCGTAGGCCTTTGCGACTTCCGGATCGGTGCTTAAGCCGGAAGGATCTAAGTTGGTTGCCTGCTGCAGGCCTGGCCAAACCCCCTTCATCATCTTACCCAACCGCATCTGCCAAGCAGGTGGATCAAAGGCCAACTGAATCCAAGGTGCACTAGAAACAACAGCAGTAGTTTGATACAGTGGCCTTTGCAAACCATATTTCAGCACCAGCATCCCTCCCATACTGTGTCCATACAACAAAAGGGGCAATCCGGGATACATAGCTTTAGCTTGTTGAAGCAAATGCTCTATTTCGTCATAAAAGAGTTCAAAATGTTGCACATGGCCACGTTTGCCGCCAGACCGACCATGCCCCACCCGATCATTGCCTAGCAGCGCCGATTGAAACTGGTCGTTAAAAAAAGCAGCAACGTGCCTGTATCGACCCATATGCTCACCAAATCCATGTACAAGCACCACTACTTGTCGGGGTCGGGGATGCTCCCAATGATAACCAATGACCTTGGTGCCACTGGCATTTTCCCAGTCAAACGTTTTTTCCTGCACCATAAGGTCGGGAAGCTAAAGCTTTTACGTGGATAAAATAAAAAACCTGCATGCCGAATGGTCATGCAGGGACGAAAGAGCAACAAATAGTAAATGGTGATTTTCTTCAGGCTGACTCAGGCGGCTGATCATACCGATGGAGTCGTAAGACCTCAATGATCTGGATAAGCTTTTCTGCATACTTGGGATCAGTAGCATAACCGGCTTTCTTGAGGCCATAGGCCCAACCTTTATAATCCATCCGATTGAGGCGAAAAAGAGGTCTGTAGCGTTTCCCTTTCAAAAATTGGGAATGATCGGTATAACTATCCCTGGCGGAAGCATAGACCTTGAACATATCATAAGCATCATCATCTGCATAATTTCTGCACGTACAGCCTATGCATTTGGACTTACATTTTATGCCAAAATGGTTGTTGGACTCCGTGGCCAGGCGGCTACCACCTGCATCCGACTCCAATAGTCCTTGTGCCAAGGTGATACTGGCAGGTATACCGTGTAATTTCATTTCCCGAATAGCTGCGGGCGCAAATTCTTTCAGGTACGATCGGACAACTCGAAGTTTTTCCTGGATGATGGTTGAGGGCACTTTTTTCCTTTCCAGATAGCTTTTTCCCAAAATCACGCTAAGATTCCTGATTTTTTTGGCCTGCTCTTGCTCAGCAGCACTTAAGCGACTAGCGGGTTTAGGCGATCTGACAGGCAAATTGCCTAAAATGGAAGGAAAAGGGAAAAGGTGTTCTTGATGAACTACCCCGGGAATGGCCATTAGCCGAAAATCCAGGGAAACATCCTTTCGAAAAATCAACCAGGTCAGACAAGCCAATAAGACGACCTTAAAGAGTACATCCACCCCCGCGAACCGGTAATTTGGAAACCAACTGCCTATTTGAGCATCCATCTTTGTTTCTTTTTCACAAATATAAAACTATTTGTTTTAAAAAGTCAAACTTCAACTAGCCGTAACTTTACTTCAGATCCGACATTGAGTTCTTTTTTTAGCTTTGGCGGGTCATGATATTAGTAGCAGATAGCGGTACCACCAAAACGGATTGGTTAGGCACTGAAAAGGAAGAAACTATATTTCAGGGTCAATCCATTGGTTTGAATCCGGTTCTGTTGACTGCGCCCCAGATCGAGCATCAGGTCCGTGCTGAATTAGCTGATGCTCTGGCATGGGATTCTGTCACACAGGTATTTTTCTACGGTTCCGGGTGTGCTACAGACCTGAGGAAGCAGGTTGTATTTCAAGCATTGTCCGCTATTTTCCATTATGCCGACATTTATATAGAGCACGACCTAATAGGTGCAGCAAGAGCCTGTAGTGGAGATCAACCCGGTATTGTTTGTATTCTGGGTACCGGATCAAACAGTTGTTACTATGATGGCGATCAAATTCAGGAACGCATGTACAGCCTGGGTTACTTGCTGGGGGATGAAGGCTCCGGAACGGACTTGGGCCGAAAACTGATTCGGGCACGATACTACAATTTGCTTGCATCAGAGCTAGAAGCCGATTTTGATCAATTCCTTCGACAAGCAATAGGAATTGAAAAAGACAGTCTGGTGGACCACCTGTATAAACTCGATTCCCACCCTCGATTCTTAGCTTCGTTTGTACCGTTCCTTGTCGAACATAAATACCATCCTGACCTTAAAACCATCTTGGAAGAAAGTTTCACCACCTTCCTTCAACTACATGTATTGCGCTATGATCGTGCCAGGCAGGTCCCAATCCATTTTGTGGGCTCGGTTTCCTGGCTTTTCCAATCCATCCTGAAGGAATTGCTCCAAGAACATGGCCTGGTTGAGGGCAAATGGGTCCAACGACCTGTTTCGGCCCTGCTCCAATTTCACTCGCACAAAAAAATCGAAAAACAGAAATGAGTAAAACGCTTAAAAAAATAGCTGTGCTAACCTCTGGTGGCGATGCCCCGGGTATGAATGCCGCTATTCGGGCAACCGTCCGAACAGGTGCATTTTACGGCCTGCAGATTTATGGTGTTAATCGCGGTTACGAAGGTCTAATTGACGGGAAAATACATCTGATGGAGGTGCGAGAGGTTGGTAACATCATACACAGGGGAGGGACATCTCTTAAAACGGCGCGTAGTGAACGATTCAGAACCGTTGAGGGCCGAAAACTAGCTCTGGAAACCATGCAGGCCTACGAAATTGACGCTTGTATCGTCATCGGAGGAGATGGTACCCTTACCGGCGCCAAAGTATTTACCGAAGAACATCCAGAAATCCCATTTATTGGTATTCCCGGTACGATCGACAACGATTTGTTTGGAACGGACTCCACTATTGGTTTTGATACGGCATGCAACACCGCTATTGAAGCTGTAGACCGTATTCGAGACACTGCAGATTCCCATAACCGACTATTTTTCATCGAGGTAATGGGTCGACATTCCGGCTATATTGCATTGCATACGGCCATTGGCGGAGGAGCCAGCAGTGTCCTCATCCCAGAAACTGATACCACCATTGATCAATTGGTGGACAAGCTTAGAAAGGATGCCCGACGGAAAAAGCTGTTTAGTCTCGTAGTCGTTGCCGAAGGGAATAAAAATGGAGGAGCTGCTGAAATTGCCCGCCAGGTGCAAGAGCTACTCGATTCCTATGAAATCAAGGTTACCATTATAGGGCACTTGCAACGGGGGGGGGCTCCATCCAGTGCCGATCGGGTTTTGGCGAGTAAATTGGGTTATGGTGCTGTGGAAGGGCTATTAAATGGGCATTACAACACCATGACCGGCTTGGTCAACAATAAGCTGATTTACACTCCTTTAAATGAGGTAATCCAAAACTCAACTTCACCGGGTTCTACTTGGATTCGACTGGCAGAGGTCTTGGCGGTATAAACTGCAGCCCCATCCAAAAAGCAAGCGCTAAGGGGACCATACCGTGCGGCAACCGAAATAAAGTCTCCGGCCCCCATTGATGCATCAAATAGAGAAAGGGCATATCCCCAATGGGAGCCACTACCCTGGCAGTAGCCGTAGCGAATCCCCAAAGGGCTGCATATAAGGCACCATATTTACCAAACCTAGATCCACTGAACAAGAGAAAAGCTACCCCAAAATCTAATAGCCCCATGATCCAAAGAAATTGGCGTGCCCCAGCTTCGCCTATACCCAAAATGGACATGGTCATATTGACAAAATGTCCGGGTACCGGAAGTATTCCTGCTGCGAAAAGGCCATGGCCTATAAAAGTAGCAGCCACTGCCACTTTTCCAAGTAGCAACCAGTTGGATTTAAGTCCATTTTGCACAACGCCAAGAACCAGAAACGGTAAGGTTACCTGTATGGCTAATTCCATGGCTACGATTAGGGAAGGGTAACCCGCCTTGACTTTTGCAATCCAAAGAAAAAACATCAATACCCCTCCGACAATTAGCCCAGTATTTCGAATGGGTCTTAAGCTCCAACCCACAAGCAATGCAAAGGCTGAAATCCAAAAGAGAACGCCCATACCCTGGATGGTCCCTTGAATGAATTGGTCAACTTGAAGACTGGTGGCAAATTGATCCCATTCTATTCCGAAAAGCCCCAAAACCGGTTCCATCAATTTTTGATCCCAAAGGATGGCCCGGTACGGAGTTTCCCAAAAGATATGTTGCCAACCGCGTCCCACAAACTGGAAAATGGCAGCCCACCGAAGCAGCATTACCACAGAGAAGGGTTCAAATGGCACAACTGGCCTACGTTTAGAAATGGATCCCACAATCTAGATTCAAAGTCTTGAAAAGCTTCGGGTGATAATTTCACAGTAATTTAGATAATTTCAAATTGTTTTGGCTTCATTACGTTCCAAGCTCACACAAGCTCATTTTCAATATCCGTTATACCGTTTTAAATTGAGAAGGTCCTGCGACAGAAATTGAAATAAATGTGAAGACCCTACGCTTTTAGTCTTTATCGATCACCCAATTTTGAATTCGTATTCTGTAAATTCAAGGATTGTAAATGGAATTATCGAATAAAATTTCCAACACGTTTTTCCTATCCACATTTTGTCTGATGGCGATGCTGATCAAACCACCCATTGGATATGGACAACGAATAGCCTCCCCCTTCGAGCCTTTCAAGTTTGAACTCCAGGAGCAGTTCCATCCGGCTGATGAAAAACTACTTCGAGATGAAATTTCGGAAATAGCTGCTATTCAGCAGGAAATGGAAAAAGAGGATCCTTGGTCTATAAAGTATTGGAATGGCTCTTATCCTTCTTATCGCTGGCATCAGCTGCTCATGCAAATAAGCCGAAACCACAAAGGCCATAAAAACGGAGGTCGGGTAGTCATCATGCATCTTTCGATCTATGACGCCATGGTGGAGGTTTGGAAGCACAAAAAAGCTCATTTCCAAAAAGCGGCCTACCAGTATGACCCTCGGATAAAGGGACTCGAGTCGGAACAAGATTATTCCGCATTTATTTGCGAATGGAGTGCAGCTGCAGGGGCCGCACATCGGGTCATCGCACATTACTTTCCGGAGCAAAAAAAATTGCTCGATAGCCAACTCACCGCCTTTAAATCTGCCCGTCTGGCCACGGGGATCCAGTTTCCCGCTGACATTGAAATGGGCTTGGAAATCGGACAAAAAATAGCCAATCAATACATTGAATACGCAAAAAATGATCGAACAGACCGCCGCTGGGAAGGGATTGTACCCAAAGCGGATAGTCTCTGGTCTGGGAATCCTAGCCCCTGGGACCCCATGAAAAGGCAATGGAAGCCGCTCACACTTGATCGGCCTGATCAGTTCAGGCCAGATCCACCTCCTACAGACTGGTCTTCCGATATGGAGGAGCTCAGGCGATTTAATGCAGCACATCAAACCAGTGAAATAGCCTGGAAGTGGAAAAGTGAGCCGGTCTGGGATCGGCTGATCGAACGAAAAGTGCTGGAATACAACCTGGATCCATTGGAAGCCGCTTTTGCGAATGCAGTTTTTCACACGGCACGTTTCGATGCTATCATAGCCGCATGGGATGGAAAATACCATTATTGGGGAATCCGACCTTTCCAGTACGACCCTTCTTTCCAACCCATTTTGGTGGACACCCCTAATTTCCCAGGCTATCCTGCTGGACATACTACAGTCGCCGGATCCATCGCTAGAGTGCTCTCGTTCCTGTTTCCCAGGGATGAACTATTATTTTCCGAGCTCGCTAAAGAGTGCTCGGAATCCCGTTTTGAAGGAGGAGTACATTTTCGCACCGATAATGAAGTGGGATTGGAAGTAGGTAATCAAGTCGGGCAGCAGGTTATAAACACTTTCACAAAATGAGGGAGTCCATAAGAGATTATGCCAACTAATCCTCTTCGAACCGGCAAAGCGAAGATGCCATGGATTAAAGATAGTTACCAATTGTGTTTCAAAATGGCACCCATCTTTTGATCGTATAAATTTTCACGGCGGGCAATTGAAAATTTAATATACCCGGTACTACACGCCTAACCCTTGATTCAGACAATAGAAGATCAACCATAGATTTTTTGCCCCTGGTTGTAGTGCTCAAGAACCTACAATCTGAGGCCTTGAACCACTGAAAGAAAACCTTTGAATTTAGGGCGTACGCGAATCAGAGGTTTGCCTAACATTGGTTACTAATTGCTACTTGGATCTCCATGCATTAGCCATGCTTTCAAGAAGGCATCCAAATCACCATCGAGGACGGCATCCACCTGAGAGGTCTGGTGATTGGTGCGATGATCCTTTACCCGCCGGTCGTCCAGTACATAACTACGGATTTGAGATCCCCACTCATTAGCCATTTTTCCGGCCTCTACTTCCTTTTTCTCGGATTGTTGCCTTTCAAGTTCACGCTCATACAGCCGGGACTTGAGCATCTGCAGCGCCTTATCGCGATTCATATGTTGGGAACGCTCCTGCTGGCACTCCACCACAATGCCCGAAGGCAAATGCCGGACACGGACTGCGGATTCAGTTTTGTTAACATGCTGACCGCCCGCACCGCTCGACCGAAATGTGTCCCATTCGAGATCAGCTGGATTAATCTCCACTTCGATTCGTTCATCGACCATAGGATGTACAAATACAGAGGAAAAAGAAGTCATCCGCTTGCCTTGAGAATTGAAAGGACTCACGCGCACCAAACGATGCACGCCATTTTCACCTTTAAGCATCCCGTAGGCGAAATCACCGTTTATTTCCAAAGAAGCGTTTTTTACTCCAGCTACATCTCCATCCTGTCGATTTAGTTCGCTTACCTTAAAGCCGTTCTTCTCCGCCCACATGGTGTACATCCGTAGCAACATGGCAGACCAATCATTACTTTCAGTACCACCAGCTCCGGAATTGATTTCAAGCACAGCACCCAATTCGTCTTCCTGCTTGTTAAGCGTGGAACGAAATTCAAGATCTTCAGTTGCTTCCAGGGCTTTTTGGTAAGCAGACTCCACCTCTTCCTCTGAAGCTTCCTCCGCCTCAAAGAACTCCTGCATTACCTCAACTTCCTCTACTTTGGAATGGACAAGCTCAAATTGGCGCACCCAGCCTTTGTGGCTTTTAAGGGTTTTCATCACTTTTTCTGCAGCCTCCGGATCGTTCCAAAAATTGGGATCTAGTGTGAGCTGTTCTTTTTCTTCAATTTGGATAAGACGTTCATCGACGTCAAAGATACCTCCTTAACGAGGCCATGCGATCCTTCAGGTTCTTAAGTTGATCGGTAGTCATGACGATAAAATTTTGGTTGAACAATTGATTTCACAATTGAACCTGTACCGGATAGAGCACCTGCTGTTAAAGGTCCACTGTATCCGGAAACTAAAATGGAGCGTACACTCAATAACTGAACGTACACTCCTGATTAACAGCTTAATCTATTCTTTGATCTCCAATAATTTTACATAGAAGATCAAGTCGCTGGCCGGCGGTATGCCTCGTCCTCCCATTTCACCATACCCCAGTTCATAAGGAACAAACAAAACGGCCTCTGATCCTTCTTTCAATAAGGGAATACCCTTATCCCAGCCCTGGATGACGCCACCCTGACCCAGTTGAAACTCAAACGGACGGCCTTTGGTGAGTGAATTATCGAACATCTGTCCGTTCTGAAAAATTCCGTAGTAATCTACGCTGACTACAGCTGTATCGAGTGGGATTTCGCCCGCTCCTTCGGAAATGATGTAATACCCCAGGCTGTCTTCGGTGTATTGCAAGCCTTCCAGGGTACCGTCCTGAAATTGTTGGTTGATGGCTTCCAGACGGGTAGCAGCACCTCCTGTTACTTCATCGTCCGTCTTGATTTCTGTGACCTCCAGATCGAAGTACAGCACGCTGTCCTCCGGAAACTGCTGAGCAGCCATTGGGGGTAAGGAATCAAAAGGGATAGAGATAGAGGCAGAATCACCTGGGCTCATCAACCTGATCACCTCAATAATGGGATCCATGCCACCTTCAACTTCTTCCTCCTTGCCGGTAACCCGGTAGCTGGGGGTCGGGTTGGGATTACCTCGGGTATCGGTAAGGACCTGCTCACCTACCCGTTGGGCAATGTGAAAAAAGATCCAATCACCCGTGCTAGCTTTGGTTGCATCTCCGGAAGCGTATATTTCGAATGGGAAACCGCTTTCAGTTACATCGGCTTGGTCACCATCCGTATTGCAAGCCCAAATGCCTAGGCCCATAAGGGCTGCGAATAATAGTGCTTTTACTTTCATGATATTGTGATTCTTCGAATTATGCTTGTTGAAGTTCTGCTTGATATTCGTGGAGGATTTCCTTGAACTGCCTTACGGTGGGCCCGAGGCCTTTAAACGATGCTCCTCCGGCAGCATTCTTGTGTCCTCCACCCTTGAAATGTTTACGGGCGATCTCCTGCACTGAAAAATCACCTTTACTACGTAAGGAAATTTTGACAATGGTGGGTTGTTCTGTAATGAAAACAGCCAACTTTACCTGCTTAACCTTCAATAAATAATTAACAATGCCCTCTGTATCACCACGCTGGATGTCAAAAAAGGCGTAATCCTCATTGGTCAGCGCAATGATACCCGTGTGGAAATCCGGTAAAATCTCCATCCGATTGTGCAGGCAATGGCCCAGCAAGCGAAGGTGTTTTTCCTCCAGGCTGTTGAAGATACGATCTTGCAGCTGGTAATCGTCCACACCTTGCTCCAGCAGTTTGGCAGCTACCTGAAACAAATGCGGCGAAGTACTATATTTAAAAGAACCTGTATCTGTTAATATTCCGGTATAAAGACTTTCCGCTATGTCCTCGTCCAACCACTCTTCCCATTGCATAGCAACCACAAAATCATAGACAAGTTCGCAAGTGCTGCTGGCATCTGTCCGGCAAAGCGCAAAATCAGCAAAGGGCTCCGGAAATAGATGATGATCGATCAGGACCAATTTGGCTTTTATAGTTTGAATGGCTTCGCCAACTTTATCGATCCGATCCAGGGAATTGAAGTCCAGGCAAAAGACAATTTCAGCTTTCTCAATATACCGCTGACTTTCTTCCGTCTCATTATCCCATACCAGAATCTGATCAGAGCCTTCCAAAAAATGCAGGAATTCAGGAAATTCGGAGGGGCTAATTACATGAATCGAGTGGCCCATTTTTGACAAAAGTCTGGCCATGGCCAACGACGATCCAATAGCGTCTCCGTCTGGATTCCGATGGGTCGTGATAACAATGTCCTTCGGGACATTCAGCAGACGTTTTAGTTGTAGCAGATTTTCCATTAATTCGGCCGCGAAGTTGCCAAAAATAGCTCAGTCCACCAAAAATGATTACCCGCTCCAAAGTGGATCTCAAATCAATACTTACCTTTGGTGCGCCCTACCAAAAGGGAAAACCAGGGCCTGGCTGCCAGAGCTGGGCTCAAACAACAGGAGTTACTCTATCAATCTAAAAACGAAAAAGCAATGGCTGGCAACCGCACCTTTACCATGATTAAACCGGATGCTGTAAAAGCAGGGCATATCGGCGCTATCCTTCAGCAGATTAACGAGGCCGGATTCCGGATCGTAGCCATGAAACTGACCCACCTAAGCAGCGAAAAAGCCGGGGAGTTTTACGCTGTACACAAAGAACGCCCTTTCTACCAAGAGTTGGTCGGCTTCATGAGCTCCGGTCCAATCATAGCTGCTATTCTAGAAAAAGAAAATGCCGTTGAAGATTTTCGTACGCTGATCGGAGCTACCAACCCAGCAGAGGCTGCCCCCGGTACCATCAGAGCTAAATATGCTACCAGTATAGGCGAAAACGCTGTCCACGGAGCAGATAGTGATGAGAATGCACACATCGAAGGTAATTTCCATTTTGCTGGAACAGAGATGTTTTAAGGAGCTGTTCTTGGAAATGGATCTCATCTCCGAGGTGAAATCTGGATGAACCTAGGTTTCGCCTTCTTCATTCTTGAAACTCTACTAGCGTAACACCATCCCCACCTTGTTGGGGCTCGGGATGCCAAACATCCATATTGACGCGGTATTCTTTCAATTTTCTCCGGACCGCCTTTCGTAAAACACCTGTCCCTTTGCCATGGATAATTTCCAGACTGGTAGCACTGGAGAGCAAAGCTTCGTCCAAGAACTTTTCCAGCAATCGCAAGGCATCGTCCAGGCGCATACCCCGGATATCAATTTTATGGCTGAAAGTGGCTGGGTTATTCTCTGTATCCGTCATTACTTTTCCGGAAACAGGCTGTTGGAGTGGGGAATCCACTTTCCGCAAGTCTCGCACCGCAACAGTCATGCGCAACATCCCCATCTGAATAATAGCTTTTCCCTTGTTCACGGATTCAACTACGCCCCGGGAATCACCGCTGATCATTACCACATGATCGCCTTGCTGAAGCTCTTCCTGCTTTTGTTTTGGCCCGAAATATACTTCTTCACGCAAGTCCTGCACTTTTCCCGCCAGACGCTCTCGTTCTTCTTTTTGTTGTCGGGCTAGTTCCCTTGCCCGTTCCAGGTTTTTCTCTTCTTTGATCTCCCGTATAGCTTTTTCTAACTCCCGATTTTCTCTTGCCTGCTGCTGTAAGGCTTGTTCCTTGTTGGCCAATTTCAAACGCTTCCGTTTGTACTCCAGGTCTCGGTGTAGCTGTTCGTAATTCTTGACCAGCTTATCCAATTTGGCTTCCCGTTCTCCGATGGATTCCAGTTTTTCCTCAAGTGCTTTTTTCTGCTGCTGAAGGTCAACCAGCAATTCGTCAACCGCTTTTTCACTCGGACCGGTCTTTTTTCGGGCATAACTTAAAACCGCATCATCTAAACCGCTTTTGGTCGCAATTTCGAACGCATAGGAACTGCCAGGCCGACCAATTGAAAGGGTATAAGTCGGAGTTAGGTGCTCTTTATCGAAAGCCATGGCTCCGTTGAGGATACCTTTGGTTTTGAAAGCAAACACTTTCAGGTTGGAATAGTGCGTGGTAATAATGCCACTAACTTGCTTTTTATTGAGAGCATACAAGATCGCTTCAGCAATGGAGCCACCAATTTTCGGATCTGTTCCCGACCCGAATTCATCAATGACAACCAATGACTCTGCATCGGCCTGATCCAGGAAGGATTTCATGTTGCGGAGTCTGGAGCTATATGTGCTTAAATCGTTTTCAATCGATTGCGAATCTCCAATATCGGCGAACACTTTATTGAAGATGCCCACTTTTGACTGTTCACCTGCTGGTACCAATAAGCCCGATTGCACCATTAATTGCAGCACCCCCACCGTTTTCATAGTGATTGATTTACCTCCGGCATTTGGTCCGCTAAGGATCAATATTCGGTTGGGGCCAAACAGTTGCAGGTCAAATGGAATCGTCGCCTTACCTAGATCTTTGTTTTTGAGAAACAATAAAGGATGGAACGCCTTTACCCAACCTAAATGTGGCTTGGAAAGCACTTCCGGACGTTGGGCGTCCATCCGGATTGCCAGCCGACCTTTCGCCGTTACCAGATCATAGGTCACCAATAAACCTTGGTAGTCCCGAATCGTAGGCACATAGGGGCGCAGTAAAGCACTCAATTCCTTAAGAATCCGATAGATCTCTCGCTTTTCCTCCGTTTGAAGATCAAAGATATCGTTATTGATCTCGATAACTGCTTCCGGCTCAATAAATGCGGTCTTCCCAGTTGTGGATTCATCATGAATGATCCCCCTAATTTTACGTTTATGTTCGGAGGGTACACTGAGCACTCTTCGGCCGTTCCGAAGGCTCTCTACGTTATCGGTAAGCCAGCCATTACTTCTGTATTTATTGGCCAGTTGTCGAAACTGTTTGTCCAACTCCCGCTGCTTACTGCCAATTGCTTGCCGGATAGCCTGTAGTTGAGGAGAGGCATCCGGCCGAATGTTGCCTTCTTCGTCTACCACCCGGTCAATCTCCTCTAACAGGGTGCCCTCAAAGTGAAAGCCTTTCAGTTTAGCGTAAAGTGTGGGAAAACGCTCCTGGCGTTGAGGGGAAAAAAACTGGAATGCCCCCTTTACCAATTGCATCGACTTCCCGATCCGGACCAAACTGTCCTCCGGCAACACATATCCCTCCACCTCAAGCATCCGCAGATCCTCATCCAGATTTTCATAAACCGCTTGTGGAAAAGGATGGTCTCCCGAAAGGCTTTCCACCATTTCCTGTACCTCATCCAATCGCTGATCCACCCAGCGCTTATCAGAATTAGGAATTAATGACCGGGCAGCTTCCTTACCCATCGAGCCTGCACAATATTGCTCCAGCAAGGCAAGGACCTTATTATACTCCAGTTTTTCGAATAAATCTTCGGGGTAGAATGTCATTAGTATAGCTTGTAAAGCAATGGTTTAGAGCATTATTACTAAAAATACTAGTGTTCCAAACCCAACCCTTCTTGCATCGGATATCGTCTTGCGTAAAAAATCAAAGCATGAGAACAAAGCTAAGCATTGCACTGTTCGCGGCGGTGGTAGCAATTTCCTGTTCGAAGCAAGAGGATGGCTTAGTACCCTTACTCGAGAATGCCATGACAACAAATCCAATTCGGTGGGATCAACTTGCCGTAGGGCAAACCACCTATTACCTTCGATTTGAAGGTGAATATTACTTCCAGGATGGAGTAGATGCGCCTCCGATGTATCAAGCCGATACATTGATTTTGGAAATAATTGCTCAGGAAGGCGAAAAGTTCCGCGTTCAGGAATATCTTTCCCCGGGCTCCATCTCAAGAGGTGCGTCTAATCCCAAGGTTGCTATGCCGGATGTGCTATATCAGTATTACTTCACTGTTCGCAGCGATTCTCTTGTTGTAGAACCGCTGATTTACAGCCAGGTGTTAACATCCAGATTTTTTCCAAGCCAGTCTATAACTGCATTTCCATTCGAGACCGAGGATGCCGTTCATTTGTCTTACGACGGTTGGGGCACTACTCCGCCCAATTGTGTTTGTGTACAAGAAGGTACAACCGAATCCCTTTCAGTGTTGGGCGAGACTTACCTGGGACTTTCTACCCTTATCGATAATGCATGGATGGCGGCAGACGGCCCGGGTTTTACGGCCACTTATAAGCCCTCCCAAGGTATTGTGCGGTATTACGCCGTGGAGCCCTGGTTTCAAACCGGAACCGGTTGGGACCTTCTTCCTTAAATCCTTGGTATATTCGCCGCACTTAACTAAAAGTATTTTGGTGTGGCTGGAAATAGTTTTGGAGAGATCTTCCGAATAACCACTTTTGGTGAGTCCCATGGAAAGGCCATTGGGGTGATTGTAGATGGCTGCCCAGCTGGATTGCAGATCGACCTGGAGGCTCTCCAGTTGGAAATGGATAGAAGAAGGCCTGGACAATCTGCCATTGTAACGCAACGGAAAGAGGGAGATAAAGTAGAAATCCTATCTGGTCTGTTTGAAGGAAAGACCACGGGCACCCCCATTGCTATGGTCATTTTTAATGCAGATGCCCGGTCGAAGGACTATAGCCATATCGCTGATAAATTCAGGCCGTCTCATGCAGATTATACCTATCAAGCGAAATACGGCAGGCGAGATTACCGAGGCGGCGGGCGCTCCTCCGCTCGGGAGACTGCGGCCCGAGTAGCTGCAGGCGCTATTGCCAAACAGTGGTTGAACCAGCAAGGAATAACCGTTCGGGCCTGGGTAAGCCAGGTAGGCTCCATATGTATGTCTTCTTCCGCCGAGATGTACTCCCTGGAACAGGTGGAAAGCAATCCGGTCCGCTGTCCGGAGCCAGCTACAGCGGAGGCGATGGAAACCTTGATCCGGGAGGTAAGGAAAGCAGGGGACACCATAGGCGGGATTGTAAGCGCCCGAGTCAAGGGGCTACCTCCAGGTATTGGCGAACCCGCATTTGATAAATTACATGCTATCCTGGCTCAGGCCATGATGAGTATTAATGCGGCTAAAGGTTTCGAATATGGCTCTGGTTTTAGTGGTGTTCAATTGCGGGGATCGGAGCACAATGATGCCTTTGTACTCGAAAACAATCACGTACGCACTACGACCAATCATTCCGGCGGAATTCAAGGAGGCATTTCCAATGGGGAGGATGTTTACTTTCGCGTGGCGTTTAAGCCTGTGGCAACCATCGTATCCGATCAGGAATCTTTGAACGAGGCTGGAGAAACGGTGGTGGTTCAAGGAAAAGGACGACATGATCCATGCGTACTGCCCAGGGCAGTGCCCATTGTGGAAGCCATGGCAGCGCTTGTGTTGGCCGATCAATTGCTCCGAAGCAGGTCAGACCGGGTTTAAACAGCCTTCTTTTTGATTGACAAAAGGAGTGTCATATTCGTACTTCACTGTTTGTTCTATATCTATTTCTTCAGATAAGAGAATTCTAGATGGTAGCTGTACCGACAATCCATCTTGTGGAAAAGTCCATTTATCACTAAACTCTTTACATCCTTAGCGCCTCCGCAGGGTTCTTTGCGGTTTATATGAGAAGTTCCCTATTCACCTCAAAGTGCGCAAAGGAGCCGCCAAGTATACAAAAAAGAAATTATCAACCCTAAGTTCGCTTGCCAGTACAGGTAGTTTTAAAACTTATAGCACCCAAATCATGCAATAGAAAATTGATTTAACTAGGTTTTTGTTTGCAAGTCCCTCATTTTCACCTTTTTTCTAATGTGATGCATTAGAAAAGCAGGCACTTAATGGGTGAAGCAAGCCTATGATGTTTGACAGTAATGGCTTCAAGCATCATAGGCTTTTATTTGTCTTCTAATGCATAATCAGGGTAGCATTTTAAGTTAAAAACGGCCTATCCCTTAAATAAACATTTATTGAAATAGTATAATGTCCATGATCCCGACACTTGTCGTCAAGTCTGACCAGGTTTTGCTATTTTCTTATTTTAAGAATAGGTTATTCTTTCCTAAGAACAACATTAGGACGGTCCTGATACCGATTCTGTGACATCCTGAAATGGCAATGGAAAATCTTACCTTTCTATCGCTTGGAGCCCAATAAGTCTTTCCCTTTTTTGACCTCCTCCTTTTCGGCTTGTTCTTGTTTCTTTTCCTGTTTCCGGTTTCGTTTTTTCTGTCCGATGCTTCGCAGAAACTCGCCGAAGTTGTCGAACTCCTTTCGGAAACTCAATCCGGTACCCACCTGCAAGCGCCTGCCCCCCCCAATGTCGGGTTGCAACCTTTGGTACACTCGAAGTTTTAAGGTCCTGTCCTTGTTGATGGCATACTCTATCACCAAATCGTTGCCCACAAAGGTCCCGTTATTAGCGTCCGGAGCGGTGATATTCCCGCCCACATCAATATTTCCGCCTACAATCACAGAAAGACGGTCATTGAAAAAATCCTGGCGAAGCCGGACCTGAAATTCGTTACCGCTGGTATAATCTTGCCCCTCTCCAAGATCAGCTGCCTGATAGCTGGAATAAGCAACATCGATATCGATACCCGATAATACTTTTCCCTCGCTGATGATTTCTGAAAACAGCCCGGTTAGCAGCATGGAAAGCTGGTTGGATAAAAATTCACTGACTGTATTGTAGAAGATTTCCGTGCCTTGGATGTTTAGGTCGGTGGGTAGAAATTGCCCGGCAACGATCAATCCAAAAACCTGGCGATTCATTTCGTTCTGATCGCGACGCAGAACACGCATTTTACTGTCGGTCAAGTTGGCCAATTCACCGGTCAGGTCGGGGAAGAAAATATCAAAATTAATAATCGGCTTCTCCAGCGGACCGCTCAGCGCCATCTCCAATATGACCCGGGTAGACTTGCTGGCGTCGTTTTTCAGATCGGAAGAGGCTACTTGTAGATATTCCTGGATAAAATTTGCCACAGATGTACTCAAGGACCGGTACTCTGCTTTGACATTCAACTGGGCATTTAAAGGATCACCAGTAAACTGGATAACCCCACCTTCTTTAATTGTAAACTGCTTATTTACTACATTATACAGCGTAAAGAGATAAGACCCTTTGCTAATATTGTAATTTCCAAACATGGTAAATAATCCATCCCGGGTAACATTGATTTGTAAGTTCCCTCTTCCGCTCCCCCTCAGCACATCTCCCGCTTGCTGATCGAACACAATCTCCACGACGGCCTCCGGTAGAATCTGAAGATCCATTTCAATCTCCAATCCTTTCAACTCTACGGTCTGGGATATTGACTTTTCCTGACGAGCCTTTACCTCATCCTGATCAACGAATTCAACAAAATTGACCTGGGCCTCTTCGGCAGACCGATTTAGCGGGATGGTCAATTGAGAGCTATCGCCTACAGAGGCAAATATGTACAAATTGGGTTTCTTGAAAGGGCCTGAGAATTGAATAGTACCGGTACCAAGCGCATGCCCGTAAAACATGTCATTGTCCTGTGCCGTGGTGTTCATCGCCTGCATGCGGTCAATATCGAGATTAACATCCAGCCGAAAATTTTTCAAATTTTGATGTCTAATCCCGCCATTGAGTGCAGCTTGATGGCCAAAAACATCGTATAATTTATTGCCCGTGCCATCAAAGAATTGGTTGTCGATCCTAAATTCAGCTCCCTGCTCCAACCGATAGCGTGTCTGTAAATAGGATACGGTGAATGCCACATCATTCATGTTAACCAAACCGGAAATGTTAGGTTTTTGGGGCAAACCATATAATCGGGTCTTTGCATTGACCTTACCGGTCATGTCCTCCACGATATTAGCTATGAAGTACCCGCCAACCTTGGCCGGAAAATTGATAAGTGTAGCAGACAGATCGAAATACCCGGCCTGCTGTTCCGGTGGCAAGTCTTCTTCTGGCCCCAAATCCGCTAGATTGAAAAACCCATTGGAAGTGATGGCCTGATTACCCTTTTTCAAAGCGAAATCTATATCCATTCTACTTTTAACATCCGGAGCTTCCGCATAAAAGTCCAGACGCCCTCGATCTTCCTCATTCAGAATAAAACTGGGTGCTTCGAGATTAACGGTGAGCCCTTTCAAATTGAAAACATCCTGAATTTTAAGATCCACCTCGTAGTTACCATCAAACTGAAGGGGCTCATAGTTGAGCACATCATTCAGGTAGTCCAAGTCAATATCCAACAACCGCAGGTGGAGCCCCGTATTTTGCAAGTCTGCCATTTCGAGCAGCTGGACTCCATTGGTCATAAAAAAATTCTGGGTCTTGAACGTGTTCTTTCCAAACTGCAAGTAATTATCTGGATCGATCTGCCAACGTTT
The DNA here is from genome assembly GCA_964641965.1 of uncultured Saprospiraceae bacterium. GTDB lineage: Bacteria > Bacteroidota > Bacteroidia > Chitinophagales > Saprospiraceae > JAJDFU01. The sequence continues at coordinate 51,604 of CAZXLD010000017.1, forward strand.
TTGGAATAAGAAGACATCGGAATCGTCAAACTCAATACGAAAACCAGAGGTGTCGGTGAGCATGAACGAACCATTGAGGTTAACATTATCCACCAGATGATCCTGGCGCTTGTTTTTCGAACTGAAAGGTTCTTCGGAGTTAATACCAAAGAGAAAGGCATCACCGGTTATAAAGCTTAATAAAACCGTTTGCCCCAACTGAATAGCTGGATTAATGTAAACGGAATCCACAGCAAAGTCCAGCCCTCCTTCCTGCTCAATTAAATCCAGGATGACCACCGTATTATAGGCGACTATACTATCGAGTTGTAATCGAGGGATTTCAAGGTCGATCAACAAGGAATCCTTTTCGCTATCCAGATAGCCTTTGACCCGAGTGTCGTCCAAGGCACCTAATTTAGGGCTTACCAATTTTTCAAATCCCCCGCTGGAGGGAATGGATAGATCGTAGGTAAATGATTGCGGCGGCCGAGTTAGCGAATCCGATTTCAGTCCTATCCTTTGTGCTAGATCTGGAAAGTTTTGGTGAAGAAGGTTAGAAAATACAGCTGGAGTTTCCACAATATTAAACAAACCCTCGACCCGGCCAGACAGAAGGTTTCCATCCAACTGGTATACCTTATGACCGTCGTCGCCTATGGAGGATTGAAGGGCCAGCGAATCGACGCGAAGCTCTTCTTGGGGCGTATTGATCAAAAAGTCCACCAAAGAGATGGTCCCTTGCATTTTTGCAGGATCAGTTTCCTTCACATCGAGTTTTACCCTGCCGGATATTAGGTATTCTTCTTTGCTCAGGTTTAGCTGGAGCAGGTCAAGTCGCCGAATATCGGCCTGGAAATCAAATTCTGGTACTCCCGTGTTCAAGTCGGCTTTACCATCAAATGAAAAGTCAATATTGTCATCCTGGATATTTAGGCTCCCGTCAAATCGATTTTGATTGAGAACTCCGCTGACCCGTGCATTTTCATACCGATAGCCCTTGTACTCCAGGGAAGCTACATTGGCCTCCAGCTCCGCTACAGCAGTGGCAGCCGTAAGACCGATGCCGTCGACAACCCTTGAACTAACATTGACAAATCCCAAATTAGGATCTCCGGTCCAGGTGCCCAGGTCAAAATTCAACAGCGCCAACTCCCCGGAATATTCAGCGAGCTCCCTGCCGGGAACCAGGTTCATGCGCATATCGAGACGAGCCTCTCCAATATTCGTTTTAAGCAATCCATTGGCAACAAAATCTTCAAAAAAGCCATCATAAGAACCCTCAAAAGCTAAATTGCCCAGTTGGTTGAAGTTTATGGGTAGTCGCAAACCAGGTATCAAATCCCGAAGGGTTTGCATCTTCGTTTTCAATTCATCCAACCGCACATTCAACCGTTCCTCTCCCCGAACTGTAATGTCATTTGTAGAAAAACGGCCCCGTATAATAGTACTATCTGCCAATTGGACATTCAAATTCCGGGCTCGCAATCGATTGACACTGCCAGACATGGATCCCGAAATTCGGATTACTTCATTCTGATTACTAGCAAAGAAGCGGTTTTTCCCCAATCCAGGTGCGAATACCAAAATATCCGACAAGGAAACACGAGTATTTGTAAGATCACCCCGCATGCGCACCCGATTTACAAAATCAGAGAAATCGGTGTAAGCGCTGTAATTCATCTGGAAAAAATTGGAAATCCGGCTTTGTGGGGTTTCGATCAAAAGCCCGTCCAGGGTTACAGTTTCTGAAGATACGGTAACGGCCTTTGCAGATAGCCGATCCAGAATGAATCCACTCTTATCCCGGAATCGAATGGCATCTACACTACCTGTAAATACATTATCCTTCCACCTGAAATCGTCTATGCCAATGCCGATATCATACACATCCATATGGCGGTAATCCAGTATGGAATCGGGAGTCATCTTTACAGGATCTTTGCGATAATTGTGCAGCCGAAATGTTCCTCCGGAAAGGGTCAGCCGGTCAATCCCTGCTTCGAAGAAAGTACTATCCTCAGGGGCTTTGGTATTCCGCTCCGGTAGCAAGGCTTGCAGACTATCGGGCAAGGGCACAGAGGGGTAATTTTCAATCTCGATCAAGGGTTCCACCAGGTGCACCCCCGTAGCCATTATCTTTTTGTCTGGAAGGTCGAAGGTGTCCATCAGGATTTGACCTTCTGAAAGATAAATATGGAGGAGGCTGCCTTTGACCAGGTCCTCCTTCCTAAAATCCACATCATACAAACTCAGCCGATTCAATTTTAAATGGAGTGGCTTGCCTTTCTTCTCTTTTCTAGGAAATAACTGGTCGAGTATTTTTTCAAAATCGCTCTCCACCTGACCGACCCTCCTTACCCAATTGAGCTGCGCTTGTTCCAGTTCCAGTTTGTTGACCTGAATCCCGTTTTTTGCCCAAGCAAAGGGATTGATACTTAGGTCAATTTTAAGGGAATGACTGTACAACAAGGTATCTCTGGAATAGTCTTCCAGATAAAAATGGTGTAATTCAAATCGGTTTAAAAATAGGAGTGAGATCCGGTCTATCTTAACCGTGGTCTGAAGTTCCTTAGATAGAAAGCGAGTAGCCTGCCTGGCCGCCCAGGTTTGAACAGCCGGAATCTGAAATAATAAAGTGGTGATTAAAATGAACCCGACCAGCAACAACAATCCCTTCCTGACCCAGCGAAAAATACGCCTGCGCAGGGGAGCCTGAGGGTTGGATTTGTTCATTTGCTGCTCTTCCATGGTCACATTTATCGGGTCTGCTGACCCATGCCCACCTTAGAACATGTTGAGATTTGGCTTTTGGAGCGAACGACCCCAAATTTTTGTTCTGCGCAAGGCGCTTTGAGGGCGCATGGCCACAGCTACGCAACCGAAAAGGAACTCTACACAGGACGAAATTTGGTGAGTGTAGCGCAAAGTGTTCAATTTCAACATGTTCTTATACTATTTTAAGTCGAAAATGGCCTGTCCTTTAAATACAACATTTCTTGAAATGGTATCATGCCCTTGATCCCAGCACTTGTCGTCGGAGCTGACCAAGTTTGGCTGTTTTCTCTCTTTTTAAATAGGTCATTTTAAACTTGTATCAGTATTGCTAAGCGGATAATTCAGAATTCGAATAGCGATACTATTCCATACTATTAATAAATGGGGAGCCTGTCTTTTGTTTTGGGAAGACTTCAATTCAGTAGATCAAACGGTAAAATTAAACCTTTTCATCCACTAGAACCCGAGATTAACTGATCTTTAATCCCGTTGGTTGGCCAGTGGAATGGCTTCCTGGAGTTGCATGACTGCCAGATTTGGCAGCTGGTCATTTTGGTTCTGCAAAGTTTGATATCGCTCCAATGCATTCTCAGCTTCCTGACGAGAAGAAAATCCCAATTCCCAAAACACCAAATACCCCTTGGCTTCATCCTGCACGCAAGAGAGCCGCAAGGCTTTAGTTTCCAAATCGATAGCACTCAATTCTACCATTCGCACCCTGGCTTCGTCCGGCGAGGCTACGGTACTTTCTACCAGCGCAAATTGTTCCTCGTCCAGTCCTGCCACCCGCGAGCAAGGATAGTTGACCATCGAATCCACACCCACCAAAACCATCAACCCGGGTAAAGGTGTACCCGAAACGGGTGGTTCAACATAGTCCAGTTGAATGGGCTGCTGGGCATACTCAAGGCTATCTCGCAACCGAAGGTATTGGCCCACTTCCCTGCCATAGGGAATGATAAAAGCACTATCAATTATAAAGTAATCCGGCTCTAGTGGTTGACGAGAAGCAGCCTGCTCCGCTAAGGCTTTCAATTCCTGCCGATTAATTGCTCGTATCGGGTTTTGAATGTAAAACCGCCAAGTAAAGATGATAAGGACCACCCAGGCAAGAACAGAAAAGGAGAACTGCTTCCATTGTTTGGGGCGAAAACGCATTAAATCCCTTGCTGTGCCCAACTCTAAAGCTTCAAAGGGTCTGGAAAGTACCTTAACGGCACTCCGCTCCATGGGCCGAAGCCATTGGCTGCTGCGCTCTAAAAAATTGATCCGTTTTCGCTGTCCCAAGTCCAGCGTCCCCCTGGCTGAAGCCATGATCATATCTACTTCGCCACTTGCTTTAACCATCAGCAAACCTACCCCGGTATCAATGCATTGGCGTTTTAGTTCGGCGAGATATGGATCTTGCGAATACGTAAATACATCCTCTCCAATTGCTATCCATTGGTCATCGGTATGGTAAGCTTTGAATTGTTCGATGGCATAGATGTACCGATATCGCTTGGCAGAACGGGCAAAGGTGCGGAAGCTGAGAAATAGGGCAGACCAAATACTCAATACCAGCAACCAATAAAACCAGGGCCCACCTTTCTCCCATATCAACCAGCGGGTCTCCAGCAAAATGCCGACTGACATTACCGTACCCCAGGAAGCCAGTACAATGGCATCCCAGTTCAGCTTGGAAGGTAGAGGCTTAAACAATATTTCTTCACGTGTTCCATGTGAAGTCGCCTCCATGGTAACCTCGTATTCCTTACCATCAGCAGCCATGTAACGAAGGAAACCGTCGGCAATGATTCCTTGTGAAGCTTGCTTGCCAACTGTAAGCATGGGTTGTCCCTCGGCTTGCCATTGGGAATAAAACTGCCTCAGGAATTGCAGGGCAGCCTTCCTAACCATAGATTCGTCAAGCAAGCCGTTCATTCGGATTTGAATGGTGATGAATGTAGAGAGGGCTGCCCAATTGCTCCCACAGCTGGACCACCTGTACCGCTTCGAGGACGTCGTGCACTCGCAAAATGGATGCGCCTTGCTGCAGCGCTATCATGTGCAAGGCGGTTGTCCCATTCAAGGCACCTTCCGGTTTAGTATTCAGGGTTTTCCAGATCATGGATTTACGCGATAGACCTGCCAAAAGCGGCAACCCCACCACCCCGAACTGATGGAATTGGCGAAGTAAGTCGAAATTCTGCTCAATCGTTTTGCCAAATCCAAAACCAGGATCCAGAATAATATCAGTTGCTCCGAGTGCGCGAAGGGTGCCTACTTTTTTGATCAGGTCGTCCAGGATATCCACTACCAAGTTGTCGTAGGAAGTCAGTTGCCGCATCGTTTCAGGAGTGCCCCTCATGTGCATGAGAATATAGGGCACACCCAAGCGGGCAACGGTCCCAAACATAGAAGCATCCAATGTGCCGCCCGAGATATCGTTAATAAGATCTGCTCCTGCATCTACAGCCTTTTGCGCTACTGTAGCGTGAATGGTATCAACGCTCAAAAGAGCTTCCGGAAAAGCATTTCGAATGGCTGTGAGCCCTGGCTGGAGCCGTTGCCATTCCAGTTCAGGAGAAATGATTTGTGCCCCCGGCCGTGATGACATAGCCCCAAGGTCCAGAAAAGTAGCCCCTGCCGTGAGCATTTGGGCAGCCAGTTCCAAGGCCCGATCTGTGGTTTGTATTCGGCTGGATTCATAGAAAGAATCCGGTGTTAAATTCAGTATTCCCATCACCTTCGGCCGACTTACATCTAGAAGCCTATCCCCCAATCGAAGGGTTTGATTTGGATGCATCATATGTGAAATAGTACGTAGATTTTAGTTCTCAGCCAACAATTATTGTCTTGAAATAAGCTGCCTAAAAGTAAAAGACGTATTTCCCGACGATCCCTTCCAGGCATCGGGAAACCGGTTTGGGCGGTTTAAAGAAAGCTATTTCAATAAAAGACTGGAATTAATCTGGGAACCAGGCAGGCAACTAGCTGTTTTAAGGAGATAGAATTGGGTCAAAAAAGCGGAAAGTCAGCCTGAGAGACTGACTTCCTACCTTTAACTAACCTTCAAATAAAAGAAACAGCACTACAAAAACAACTATCTTCAAAACGCACAATGTTTTTTCATCGCTGCTTTAGGAGACAAAAAAATGAGTTTGACACGCTTGCCTGAAAATTCTGGTTCTTGGATGCGCCTGTTGGTTGGCGTTTTATTGTTAATCGGGATCGTTTCATTAATTCGATGGGTTCGTACCGATAGTGGCATTGCTTCTGGCATCCCCAAAGAGGTTCTGGTCAATTACGTACCTTCTGATTTCACTTTCAAGCTGGATGATGACTTTGCCCTGGCAGTGCTCACGCATCCGGTCCGATACAAGGACGAATTTGATAAGTTGGTCCGAAATATAAATGAAGCCCTTTTAGAACACACCGCAAAGCGCATGGGGCTTCCGGATAGTGTCCAGTTAAAAGTACTGGCTGCCTACGAGCCACATCATAATTATCTCGCCGACTTGTATTTCAGAGATTTTATGGCTTTATCCGATAGTACAGCCGCCATGGCAGAACTCTGGTATGAAAACCAATACACCGGAGCATCCAACCTCTTTTTGGAGGTGGCTTCTAAGTACACCTGTTTTCTCACCTCTCACGTGATCAGCACTGCCTTGGAGAGTACTTCCGGTCGATTGATGGGGGTGGGCGATGATGTACAGTCGCCTTGCGGCATTGCACTACAGGAAGGTTTAAACCCAATGATGAACCGGTTGAAAGACCGGGCAGCCATGTTGGATTTTGCAGAATCAAGGGAACTCCTTCAGGAAAAGGTAGAACGATTGATAGCAGAATTGGCCACCTTGGAAATTCGAGACAAAAAAGGACTTAACAAGCAGCTCCAAACCGAGGTGCTGGGATTTAAGGTATCTACTACAGATATTACGGTTACTGCCATCAGTATTTTAAAAGTGGGATTTGATCTAAACGAACAATTTGAACTTGACCTGGATACCCGCAATCGGATCGCCCGCATCATTCTACCTGAACCAAAAATTTTATCTCATGAAGTATATCCCAGACTAGAAAACCTTAGTATTGGATGGCTTCGTGAACTGCAAGACGAAGACCTGAACAATGCTTTTAATGCGCTACGGGCAGAGTTTCGACGAGAGGCCATGCAAGAAGATGTATTCGAGCGGGCCAAAGTACAGGCCGAAGAAATAATGAAAACCTTGTTCGCTCCCATGGTGATGGCTATTGATCCAAAGATCAAAATCGAAGTTTCTTTCAGCTCGGCTGCAGCTGTGGCAGACCGGTATGAACGTGCCCTCAATGACTAATTCTGGTAATCCTTCCTTCTGGGAATCTTTTTACCAGGAAAATCATACTCCTTGGAATATCGGGTATCCCAATCCCCTCTGGCTGAGCTATGTCAATCATTTCAGCAAGGATATGCCTATTCTTTTTCCGGGAGCGGGACACGCCCATGAGGCAATTGCGTTGTTCCAACAGGGTTATCGGAAAATATTTATTTGTGATTGGTCCGAAACGATAATGGAAACGGTTCTAAAAAGGGAGCCTTCCTTTCCCAAGACTCAATTATTGATTACTGATTTTTTCAAACTGGATCAGCAATTCGACCTCATTATTGAGCAAACTTTTTTCAGTGCCCTTCCACCTTCCTGGCGCGGAAAATACGCCCGCAAGATGCATCAGTTACTGACGGTAGATGGAATATTGGCGGGCGTATTATTCGCTAGTCCTATGCATAAGGACCGCCCTCCATTTGGAGGATCAGAGGCTTTGTATCGATCTGTTTTTAAACCCTATTTTACAATCAACACCTTTGAAATTGCCTCAAATTCAATCCCCGCCCGGCAAGGAAATGAATTTTTTATGGAATTAAAACCGATCGTCTAACCCGATCGAGGTATTATCCGTAGCCTCATTCAACCAGGACGTTCTCCGGATTTTACACCCATTTCTGCCAAAATTTATAGCCCCAACCCAATTCAGGTTTATCACAATTTTTGCTTGCCTTTAACCTGACTTTTAGAATTTAAAACCTACTCAATAGGCTGAAAATCAGCCTACTATTCATCAATTAAAGGAATAAAACCTACTATCTCCAAATTCTTCACCTAAAAATGGAGCTGCGTTAAACAAAAATGAATGTGATTTATTGAATTAAGATGGAAGTTTAGTACACTATTTTTTGGTATACAGGAGTTCATAATCAGAGTTTTAGGATTAAACAATTTGTATGACCTTTGGACTTATTGTATATTTATTTTGTTTAAACTTCCCATGAGTAACAGTAAATGCGCTATGAAGACACTATTCTTAACACTTGTGCTGGTCATTGGCATGGCCACCCTCACATCTGCTGCCAACTACTACTTTCTTGTAGATCCTGCTTGTATGGATAAGTTGGAATATGAAACTACAGGAAGTCCGGGCTTTTCCACTGAACTGGTTTACAGTTATCGTGTGGGGGATCAAAAGATCATACTGGAAGTAGGTCAGCCCAATGGTCAGGTAGTAAGCCAAATGGATGGTGTAGTCATAAACTGTACCAATCAAAAGTTGAACGCCAGTCAGATTAGTCAGCTGCAATCTCCAGGCAATCGAATGTTCATTGCCAGTGCACTTGCCACCTATAACAAGGGTTATTCAAGTACGTACCAGGTATTTCCTGTGCATTCGGTAGGTGTCTTGCAGTCGAATGCATCCGGAATTCGGTTTCAACATTGGAAGTATGCCTTCAATTATCCACAGAATACTCCGATAGGCCAACCTCTTCCCGGCAGCCCCACCGGCAGCACCATCGCTTTTCAGGGTACGGAACAATCTGGCTGCCTGTCTACCTATGTGTTTCGGCAGTTTTTTAATTTCGAACAGGGAGCCTATATCGACCTCAAAGTTATTCCTGAAATTGGCATCACCGCCGAAGTATCCAATACCCCAGGCGCGGCTCCACGTACATTGGCCCGCGTCAACGACCAGCCCCTGGCGTTGGCCATCAACCAGCGCTGTGGTTCAACTGCTGCCGGACTGCAAAGCAGAGGCGGTTCTTCCTTTATGGCTCCGCCTCCATCTTCCTCAGGGACTACTACCAGTCTACCGTCCACTCTACCCAATACCGCAACGAGTGTTTCTACTCCGCCATCTTCTTCAGAGCAATACCATACCGTACAAAAAGGAGAAACACTTTGGAGCATTTCCCAAAAATATGGTCTTTCTGTAAAGGATCTCCAGTCCATGAATACACTTTCTGGCAACCGTATTTCTGTAAAGCAAAGACTAATGGTTGCTAAAGGAGCTCCACAGGCGGCCGCAGTTGTTCCTACTACAAGGGGCGGAGGGCAATCCCTATCGCTCACACCACCTGCCGGCGCCACTCCAGCCGCCTCCTACAGTCCAAGCTGGAACCAACCTCCACCGGTTCCACAGAATATCGCACAAGCGAGTAACCGCGCCTGGCGTACTACCAATGGATCTCACCAAGTAGCACCAGGAGAAACAGTGGCATCCATCGCCATGCAGTATGGCTATACCGAGGAGCGTTTTCGGGATATGAACAACCTGGGCCCATATGATATCGTACAAGTAAACCAACAAGTACGAACCATGGACAATAGTCCATCTACCACAAATAGCTTCGCCGGTACCAGCACCCTGCCTGCCCCCTATGGAACCAATCCTACCAGTAGTGGACTTGGGCAACTGGACAATACCACTTACGGAACCAGCACACCTGCAAGATCCGGACCTGGCTTCTCCAACCCATACGATTCGTATTATGCTCAGGGTAGCAGTGGGAATGTTCCCTTTGAACCCTATGGAGGATCCGGGCCTTCCTTCGACAACGTCTCTCCACCTACCACTTCTATCCCTTCTTCCTACAACAATCCACCCAGCGGGTTTAATCCGACAACATCCTATCCCCCTTCTACCGGAAGCCAGGGAATGGCTCAACCTTATCCCAATAATGGCCTTCCAACTTACCCAACCAATACGCAGCCTTCCATTCCAAGCACTACAACACCTCCTCCTGCAACTAGCACTCCGGCACCTTCCGGTTCAAATCCCTACACCCTGCCGACCATAAGCAGCCCTTCTTCAGGTACCACCCGGGGAGGTGGTACTCCATTTCCCTATAATCCTTCTCAGGGAAGTTCTCAGCTTCCTACTTCGACTTCGCCAAGTAACCCAACGCCTTCAACTTCCTACGGTACCGGCGGAGTTACCAATTACGGTACTTCCCAACCCGTGAATGTGGCCCCAAGTGCTCGCGGTGTTTCCAATCAGGCAGTACCCGGCACGCACGTAGTTCAACCAGGAGAAAGCCTGGCTTCCGTTGCCCAGCGGTATGGATTAAGTGTGAATAAGCTTCGGCAAATGAATAATCTGAAAAATGGGGATATAATCGTACCCTTCCAGCGTCTTTATGTACAATAACTTCTTGAAGGAATTATAAGGCATTGTATATTCGGATTGGCGAATACAATCCCTCGCTCTTCCGTTTATGCTCTTATTAGTACTCTATTTCTTACTGGCCATTGTCGTCTCCTTCCTGTGTTCCATTTGGGAATCCGTCCTCTTAAGTACTTCCGATTCATTTGTTGCTTTAAAAGCTAAGGAAGGCAGTTCGACAGGGCTCCTGTTAAAGAAATTCAAGGATCCCGAGCACATTGACGAACCTCTTGCCGCAATACTAACCCTAAATACCATCGCGCATACACTCGGAGCCACAGGCGTTGGGGCACAAGCAGCTACGATTTGGGGTGAAGAAAATGCCATTGAGTTTCTGGGCTTGTCGTTGAGCGCTGAATTCCTCGTAGCTGCAGGTATGACATTGGCAATATTATACCTATCTGAAATCATCCCGAAAACATTAGGAGCCATTTACTGGCGATCCCTAACCGGATTTACCATTAGGTCCATCCAATTCATTTTAATACCGCTTTGGCCGTTGGTTCAATTGAGTCTGCTAATCACAAAGATGCTCAAAGGTAAGGATCGGAAAAGTGTATTTAGCCGAGCCGAGCTCTCGGTTATGGCCGAAAGAGGTGAAGCACATGGCGTGGTCAAGAAAGGTGAGTCTCGGATTATCCGCAACCTGATGCGCAGTCATACCATCCGGACCAAGGATATTATGACGCCCCGGACAGTAGCATTGGTAGCTCCCGAAGAGTTGAATATCCAGGAGTTTTATGATCAGCACCCTAACCTTCGCTTTTCAAGAATTCCTGTTTTTAGTGGAAATAAAGATCTAGTCACCGGTTTTGTGCTCAAGGATGAAGTGCTTAGTTCTATCATCCAGCAAAAAGGAAATCACCCCTTAAGCAGCATTCGAAGACCTATTCAAATGGCAAATGAGTACTTGCCTCTTCCGGAATTGTATGAGCAGCTGTTGGAAACAAGAGAACATATTATGCTAGTCGTCGATGAATTCGGCGGCATGTCCGGTTTAGTGACCATGGAAGATGCGATCGAGACCTTACTTGGCATTGAGATTATTGATGAATTTGATGGGGTGGATGATATGCAACTCTGGGCACGTAAAAAATGGGAACAACGGGCCCGCAGTCTTGGCATACTGGAGAAAGAGAACTTGGAGAAGGGTAAAGAATGAACAGGAACGTACTTTGAACCAATACGTTCTGGAACTATTTCCGTTTCTTTTTTTTCTGACTTTGTTGCTCCTGCATTCGTTGCTGTTCCCTCAGGGCATTCTCCAAGCGTTCCTGAAAGCCACCTTTCTTTTTGGGTTTCTTTCGATTTTCTTCCAATTCCGCCCGAACTTTATCCTGATTGATAACCAAGTTTTTGGTCACCAAGGTCTGAGTAATATTAATTAGGTTGCTAAATAACAGATAACAGGTCAACCCGGAAGCAAAGCTGTTGAAAAAGCCCATGAAAAACACCGGCATTATGTATTGCATATACTTCATGGCCGGGTTGGCTGACATGTCCATATGCCGTGTGTTGTAAAAGGTATAAACCAGGGTGGTCGCTGCCCATAAAAGGGTAAACAAGCTGATGTGGGAACCAAAGCCGAAGGGAATCTCGAAAGGCAACCAAGCGATGACATCATAAGAAGAAAGATCATTTGCCCAGAGAAATCCTTCCTGTCGAAATTCAATGCCGGCCGGAAAAAAACGGTACAGTGCAAACCAGATAGGCATTTGCACCACCATGGGTAAACATCCTCCGAGTGGACTTACTCCAAACTCCCGGTAAAGCTTCATCGATTCTACCTGATACTGTTGCTGATCGTCTTTGGTTTTCTTTCGCAGGTTTTCCAACTGGGGTTTCAATGCTCCCATTTTGCTCTGTGAATAGAGCATTCGATAAGTCAACGGGTATAAGGTCAACTTAACCAGGAGTGTCAACATGAGGATGACTATCCCCATATTACCAATGAAGCTGCTCAAGAACTTGAATATCGGCCGAATAACCCATCGGTTAATCGTTCCGAAGATGCTCCAGCCATAGGGGATCACTTCCTCCAGATTATAGCCTACGTCCCGAAGTCTTGAAAATTCATTCGGCCCGGAATACAACTGCATCGCGAACGAAGAGCTATTTAAGGGAATCTTCAGCTGGGCAGCCATGACTTTCAAATTCTCGTCTTCATCAGGTAAAATCCGATGGACCATTCGCCCGGAGCTAAAACCCTCTTTAGCAATCAAACTGGTATTGAAAAACTGGTTGGTCTGGGAAACCCATTGCAAACGCTCTCCCCCCGAATCCTCTTCGTCATCCTTGGTACAGCTACAATAACTCGTACTTTCTGAAACCGTCCGAAAGTATTGACAGCTGTACTGTAGTTCGTATCGGGTATTGAGTTCGAGTGCCGATAAATAATTTTCCCAATTCAAGGTGAGCTCGTTCTGGACACCTGGCAGTCCTTTTAAACCTTCCAAGCCCAAGGTGTAATCGACCAAATAAGTGCCTTCTGAAAGGCTGTATTGTTGTTCGAAGAACTTGCCGTTACCTGTAGGGATTCTGAATGTTAAAGTATTACCCTCTTGGTAGACATCGAAAAACAGGTCCTGGGAACTCACCTGCCCACCATCCGAACCTGGAAAAAGATATTCAAACCGGTTCTTGGGGTCTTCCATGAGTCGAACGGGAACTCGTTCTTGTTTCTTTTCTTCCGTTAATGTGGTCTGAACATGATCCTTAAGAAAAACATCAACGATCCGCCCCCCTTTATTGGAAAAGGTGATCTCCACTAACTCATTTTCAAGAGTGTACGTTTTTTCTTCTCCGGTTGCCTGGGAAGCAAAGCCACCGAACGACCGGGCCAGCGTGACGGAATCCAGTTGTTGGGGGGGCGCAGCAATAACTGTTTGCTCCGGTAAGGTATCCGGAACCGCCGTATTGATGTTGGCCAGGCTATCTTGGACCTGGGCCAAGGAATCTTGTATACGCTGTTGAGCCTCAATCTGCTCTGCTGTGGGTCTTGTGAAATATTGCCATGCAATTAGCAGCAAAAAAATCAAACCCAAACCAATCCACGAATTCTTGTCCATTCTAAATGCTTAGCAGGTTTGTCGGCCTCCATTAAAACTTGCCGACTGGTAAAGCACCGCAAATGTACAATTTTGACCTTGCAAACCCGAACCCCTTCGACTATTGTATCTACTTATCCTACTGATGGACGGTTTGTGGTTCTAAAGAAACCTTTGCATAGGCAATTAAACCATGCTCCAGAATATCCATTGCCTGGCTTAATGCTGCCTGATTTTTCACAAAGGCAATGCGTACCATTTTTTTTCCCTTATTAGCGTCTTGATGAAAAGCAGCGCCTGGGGACAACATGACAGTAGCACCATCATATTGAAAAGATTCCAATAAAAACCGACAAAACGCCTCGCCATCATCTACGGGCAACTTGGCAAAACAATAAAAAGCCCCCCCCGGCAGATAGGTTTCAACGCCGTCCATAACGGAAAGCCGTTGATAAACCAACATGCGTCGGGCATCGTATTCGGCTACTACTTCTTGTAAATAGTTTCCTTCCTCATCTAAAATATACCCCGCCAGTTGTTCACCCAAGGCAGGAGGACTGAGTCGTAGCTTACCATATTTCCCCAGGGTCTCCAACAGAGATTTATTAAAGGAAGCAATATTGCCGATTCGTGCTCCACAAGCACTATAGCGCTTGGAAATGGAATCAATGACAACTAAGTGGTCTTTTGCGATGCCCCACCCCAACGAGCAAAAAGGCGATCGCCCATCGTACACAAATTCGCGGTATACTTCATCCACAATTATGAACAAATCCTTTTCTACCGCCCATTCCAATAGGGCTTTTACTTGTTTCGGATCATAACAGCTTCCTGTGGGATTACCTGGGACATTTAGCAAAATCCCTTTTGTACCGGAGGTATATTTATCTTCAAACTCGGCGATGGAAGGCAGGGCAAAACCATTCGTTGGGTCGGCAGGAACACCGACCAACTGAACACCTGCAACTTCTGCAAATCCTTGGAAATTGGCATAAAAAGGTTCAGGGGTAAGGAAGTTTTCTCCCGGGTCAGCTAGAGCGTAAAACAACAATTGCAGGGCTTCGGAAGCACCAGCTGTGATCATGAGGTGATCTGGGGTCAAGGAGACCCCAAACCGATTGTAATAATGGCATAACTGTGTCCGGTAGTGAAGTCCGCCTATTCCTGGATTGTAGGCTACAATGGATGGCAGATTTTCTTTAAACCGGAGCAATGCTTTGGATGGGGTGGGAATGTCGGGTTGCCCGATATTAAGGTGAATGACCTTAGTTCCTTTGGCTTTTACAGCTTCACCCAATCGGGCAAGCTTTCTAAACGGGGACTCGGGCACTCGTTCAGATCGACTGGAGAGTGCAGGCATTTTGTTGGCAAAAATAAGTGGCTTCTTGATAGTTAGGGTAAAAGGTGATCCACCTTTTCTGCCGAACTAAATACTTCATCAGGAAGATCTGCCCATACGGCTATATCAGAGAGTTTATTTCGACCTCGATCACCTGATAATAAAATTTCACCCTGCTGGACATACTGGCTCCAAGGGGTAGAGAAGCTGGGTACCGAATCCGTCCGGTCGGAATAAAAATCCCACTGGGTAATCAAGTGCGTGGCGGGATCGACATAGACATCATATTTGTTCTGAGGCGTATTCCCAACCCCGTCGAAGGTAAGAGTCAATACCTCGGAGGTAACACCCGCCTGTGTGGGCGCTGTTCCATTATATTTAAGCGTAACACCACTGTCTTTCAGCTTATAGGGCATTACCAACCAATACGAATCATTGATCCAGATACTGATTCCCCGTTCCACCAAGTTGGCTAAGGAGTCGGGGTCCTTAACACGATGCCCTCCTACATAAACCTCTCCACGCTTACGACCAAGGTCCAATAAGAAAAGCGTACTGTCGGCAGGAATTTCAATCCGGGCCCGCTTCTCTTGTTTATCCCAAATCAGATGCCGTCTTCCAAAAAAATTCCAACCCAAATAACGGGTCTGGTCCCAGGCTTTTCTTCCACCCATGGCCTCCATGACCGAATCAGCCAAAGCAATTGCTCGCGAATCAGAACCGATTTCATTAAACCCCTGGGCTGGGGGATTGGACGAGGGAGGGGGGCCTGAGGGGGTACTGCAAGCCACAAAAAGACCAAAACCCAACGTAAAGCAAGCAAACAACAATCGCTTCATAGAGAGTACTAATTTTCTAAAAAACAGAAAGGTAGAGCATTCGATTAAACCGATCCCCTACCCTTTTATCAGGCGCAAAAATAAATTCTACATTTATTTTTTTTCCGAAGGATCCACTCCTCCTTCCAGGTAATCCTGGTATTCCTTGAGCTCATCCCACTTGCCATCAGCAGCCAGTTCAGCTTGCCTGGGCCAGCTGTTCGGGTTAGCCAACTTAAACCGTGGATGCTGAGCTAAAATCTCCCGAATGCGATCGGCTGAGGTATTTGCCAATTCCCGGAGGGTACGGATACCAGCGGCGTTTAGCTCCCGTTCGATTTTTGGCCCAATACCTTCAACAACCTGCAAGTCATCTTCCGCAGTGACCATTAAAGCCATCATTCGCTCTACCTTTGAAGGGTTTTGTTTAGCCGATTCTAGGTCCTTGCCGGTATCCAGTTCTTTCTGATAGGCAATTAACGCTTCCCAGTTGCCATCAGACGCCAATTGAGCCTGTTTAGGCCAGGTGCCTGGATGGTGCATCCGAAAAGCGTCCCCACCTGCTTTAAGGAGTTCTTCCAGCTCAGCTTCGGATTTAGATGCGAGAGTCTCCCAGGTATCTACGCCCTTACTTTTGAGCAATTCTTCAATTTTCGGCCCTACACCTTCAATAATCTGAAGATTATCATTCCGTAAAATGGCGGAATAATTCATCAGGTAGCCTAGTGCAGAAGGTGCTTGAGGCGAAGAAGAAGGCCCCTCCACACCGAGTTTAGATTCGAGTTCCTCAATCTGGGACCTGTAGGTTTGAATATCAGCTTGGGCACTTGTGAGTGAAGACTTTAACCCCTGGTTGTCCTTCTCAAGCTCATCGTACTTGTACTTGAGGCTGGAATAATCGGCTCCTTGCGAAGCCAATTGGTTCTTTGTAGATTCCAATTCCTCATTCTGGCTCTTTAACTGACTGGCCAGGGAGGAAACTCTAGATTGTCCTAAAAGCCAACCGATCAGGATACCGATCAGCAACGGAACCAATGCGTACAACAATAAGAACAGGAACTGGCTTATGTTGTGTAATAGAAGGATATCGAGATACATAAGAGGTAGTATTTCAATTATTGTTGTTGGACTATTCGTTATCTGCTATGGTTTCCACCCTCCTGTTCTTGCTCCGATTCGCTTCGGAATCATTCGGAACCAAGGGTTGAGATTCTCCCTTGCTTTCAATTTCCATTTGTCCTTGGGGAACCTGTTTTGCAATTAGCATCCGGTAGATAGCCAAGGCCCGATCTCTTCCCAAGCGGATATTGAAACCGTCCGATCCTACTGAATCCGTATGTCCGACCACTGTAATTTGGCCACCGGATTGCACCAGATTCTGGGCTAACTCATCCAGGTATTGCTCCATTTGGGGATCCTCTATCGCTTTAGAACTATTGTAGGGAAACAGAAAATTGATTCGGTCGGCTAATTCGTCCAGACTCATACTTCCGCCGTCGGATAGGCTAAAACGGACGCCTTCAAAGAAACCCTCTCTGATAGGCTCACCATCGAGGATGCCGGATGCTATGGCTATTCGGCTGGCATCCAGGTCCCGCTCCAATAAGGCCAAAACCGCATTGGCCCGGGCGATTCCCATATTTTCAGCACCGGCCGGTGCTTGTTCTTCATCAAAGTAAAGGCCAGTGATCGTCAGGTCACCACCACCCCCAATTTCAGATAGAATGGACTGCTTTACAGAATCGAAACCCGCATTAATATTGGGCGTTGGATCAGAAAATGAAAAGTCGATGGGATAGCGTGCAAATGCTGGATCCTCAGGTGGTTTTGGTACTGACTCTTCCTGGAGCCCATGTATCCTAAGGTTGGAGCAGAATTGCAATCCAAATAAGCAATAAAGGAGCCAAATGACAAGAAGCAGGATTATTCTCCATGTAGTTGACATAGGATGGGTTTTAGATCCTTGGTGCTGATAGCCGCAAAACCATTGAAGGTTTGTACTAATAAACCTTAAACATGGCATTTTGCTTTATGTCCCTAATATACATCCAAAGTGGAACTTGTCCTGTTTTTTTTGACAAAGGAATACATAAACCGAAGGAGATTACAGTATCATCCCAACTCTTTCTACCCGGGGTTCCCTATCTTTGTACACTGACTTCAATTGACGCTTACAGATGTTTGATAGTTTAAATGATCGTTTGGAAGGTGCGTTTAAGGTCTTCACGGGAGACAATAAACTCACAGAAATCAATATTGCCCAATCGGTAAAGGAAATCCGACGGGCTCTGGTTGCTGCAGATGTTAACTATAAAATTGCCAAGGAATTTACCGATCGGGTCAAGGATAAAGCGCTTGGAACGGAGAACATTCTCAAATCCGTTTCACCTGGCCAGTTAATGGTCAAGATTGTGCAGGATGAGCTTACCGAACTCATGGGTGGGCAGCAGGTTGGCATCAATGTTAAAGGAAAACCTGCCGTAGTGCTTATTGCCGGACTTCAGGGTTCGGGTAAGACCACTTTTTCCGGTAAGCTGGCCAAATACCTGAAAGAAACGCAGAAAAAGAGTCCGTTGTTGGTTGCCGGAGACGTGTATCGTCCTGCGGCAATCGACCAACTAAAAGTGCTGGGTGAACAAGTAAAAGTGCCGGTATTTACAGAGCCGGAAAATAAAAACCCGGTAGAAATTGCCCTACACGCCATCGGGCATGCACAGTCGCACGGTCATGACGTAGTGATCGTGGATACGGCGGGGCGATTGAGTGTAGATGAAGCGATGATGCATGAGATCACCCAGATCAAGGAAGCGGTCCTACCCAATGAGACCCTTTTTGTGGTGGATTCCATGACTGGACAGGATGCGGTCAATACGGCCAAAGCATTTAATGACCGACTCAACTTTGACGGCGTAGTCCTTACCAAACTCGATGGTGATACGCGTGGTGGTGCCGCTCTCTCTATTAAATATACGGTCGGAAAGCCCATCAAGTTTGTGAGCGAGGGTGAGAAAATGGGAGATTTGGATGTGTTCTATCCCGACCGGATGGCCCAGCGCATTCTGGGCATGGGAGACATCACCTCCTTCGTTGAAAAGGCCCAGGCCACCTTCGATGAAAAGGAAGCAAAACGGCTCGAGAAGAAAATCAAAAAGAACAAATTTGATTTCGATGATTTTTTGAGCCAAATCAACCAGCTTCGGAAAATGGGGGATTTAAAAAGTCTAATGAAAATGATCCCCGGAATGAATAAAATGATGAAGGATGTGGAAATCGACAATAATGCATTCAACAAGGTTGAAGCCATCATTTTCTCTATGACACCCGAAGAGCGAGCTCGACCGGAAATCATGAATACAAGCCGCAAGAAACGTATTGCCAAAGGTTGCGGGCATAAGGTCGAAGATATCAATGCCTTTATGAAACAGTTTGACCAGATGCGTAAAATGATGCACCAATTTAGCAAGTCTCCCGCCATGATGGGCGGAGGGGTCGGTGCTGGAGGAGGACGCCGGAGAAGGAGAAGATAATCGCCTCCATTCCTTTCGAAAACGCTACTGCACTATGGAAGCTTATGCTACTGCACTGCTCTATGCCATACCCGGATTTATGCTTCTCATACTACTAGAGGCTCTGTATGGACATTTCAAACACAACCAGACTTTCAAGGGCATGGATACCATTTCAAGCCTAAGCTCTGGTATTACCAATGTGGTAAAGGATTCCCTGGGTTTAGTGCTGGTATTAGTCTCTTACCCCTTTTTACTTGACCTGCTCGCATTTCAATCTCTGGAACCTACCTGGCCAGTCTACTTAATAGGATTCGTTGCCATTGACTTTGCCGGATATTGGGTACACCGGTTGAGTCATAGTGTCAATGTTTTTTGGAATCGCCACATCGTTCATCACAGCAGCGAAGAGTTTAATCTGGCATGTGCACTGCGCCAGTCTATATCCAATTTGCTGGGTTTCTATTCCATTTTTTTAATCCCGGCAGCATTGATAGGGGTGCCATCAATAGTAATTGCGGTCCTAACCCCCCTTCATTTATTTGCCCAATTCTGGTACCACACCCGCCACGTGCCCAAGCTCGGTTGGTTGGAATACCTCATCATTACGCCTAGTCAACATCGAGTCCACCACGCTATCAATCCGGAATATTTGGATAAAAACCTCGGCCAGATCTTTTCCATATGGGATCGGCTATTTGGGACGTTTCAGGAAGAAATGGATGGAGTTCCGCCGGTTTATGGGGTCACCCGTCCAGTAAGTACCTGGAATCCTATAAAAATCAACTTTCAACACCTTTGGCTGCTCATTCAAGATGCCTGGCACACCCAAAGCTGGAGCGATAAAATTCGAATCTGGTTTATGCCTACCGGTTGGCGGCCGGCCGATGTGATCGATCGATATCCGGTTAAAAAAATTGAAGATGTTTACCAGTTTGACCTCTATCGCACTTCCGACTCGAAAGCTTTGCTAGCGTGGTCCTGGTTCCAACTGTTCAGTATCACTCTTCTCCTGCTATACATGTTGGCCCAATTTGGTGAGATCGGGCAATCCGGCCTACTGACCTACGGAGCCATTATTTTCGCCAGTATTTACGGCTTCACTTCCCTGATGGATCTTGAACGCGTATCTCTATGGGTTGAGGTGGGCAGAAGCTTAATTGGGCTTGGCCTCATTTATTACACCGGGTCCTGGTTTGCTATAGACAATCTCGTTCCAGGGGGATCCCTGCTGGTAGCTTTTTACTTCCTGGTCACACTTATTGGGACAACCTATTTCTACCAAACCGAACTAAGCTCCGAAAGGAAAGCAACAAAACAGCTCCTTACCCAATAAGAGCCACTGGTTTTGATACCGGCATAACCAGTCCAAGAATGCATTCTAGTTACTGGAATGCAGCAGCTACGGTCTTTTCTTTGCTGCCAGGCTGGTAGACATAAAACCCCTCCCCAGTCTTAACGCCTAGTTTTCCTGCTGTGACCATGTTGATTAATAACGGACAAGGAGCGTATTTAGGGTTACCAAGACCCTCGTACAACACGTTTAGGATAGACAAGCAAACGTCGAGCCCAATGAAATCGGCCAAATGTAAAGGTCCCATTGGATGGGCCATGCCCAACATCATGACCGTATCAATTTCTTCTACACCTGCTACACCTTCATGCAAACTGATAATAGCCTCGTTTATCATGGGCATTAAAATTCGATTGGCCACAAAACCGGGATAATCATTTACCTCAACAGGCACCTTTCCCAACTGCCGGGATAGCTCCATAATTTGACTGGTAACCGTGTCTGAAGTCGCATATCCTCGAATTACCTCTACAAGCTTCATTACCGGTACTGGATTCATGAAATGCATGCCTATAACCTGATCGGGACGTTCAGTCGCCGCCGCAATTTTGGTGATAGAGATGGAGGAAGTATTGGTAGCTAAAATGGTACTGGAAGGGCAAGCCTTATCCAAATCACCAAAAATTTTCAACTTTAGTTCAGCATTTTCTGTGGCAGCTTCCACTACTAGATCCACTGAAGAAACACCTTGTTTTAGATCCGTTTGAAAAGCAATCCGACTCAGGGTGCTGGATTTTTCCTCAGCAGTTATCTTTTCCTTTTTGATTAATCGATCGAGGTTTCGATCAATGGTAGCTTGAGCCTTTTCCAGGGCCTGCGGCGAAACATCAATCAAGTTCACATCAAATCCGCTTTGAGCAAAAAGATGGGCTATCCCATTGCCCATGGTACCGGCCCCAATCACGGCTATATTCTTCATAAACAGATGCTTTGGTTAGGATAGAGTGGCGAAATTAGAAAAAGGGCATTTGTTTTCTGCCCCGCGATAAGGATTAAATAAACGAGCCGTCCGATTTGAAGTCGGACGGCCCGGTAAGTAGCGTATTTAATCCAATAGGTTATTTGTCGAAATAGGAGGAATCGATTGAACCTCCGGCATCCAAGGTCTCCAGACGCTCCTTGAATACATTAGACATATCCAGATCATTTTTCTTTGCATAGATCTCTTTGAGGGCAATCAGGGTATTGCGATCACTTGGATTCATGCTTTCCGCTTTTTGGAAGAAGGGTAAAGCCTTATCAAACTGGGCAAATACATCTTCTTGCAATTGCTTGTATTTGGCCGTACCTTCTTTGGAATAATCATCCTCCAAGACCACCAATTCCCTGGTCATTAGGGCAGCTTTATTGTAGTACAATGCCCCAATGGAGTAGACGGCATCCACATAATCCGGGTCCTTTTCGAGCGACTGGTTGAAATAGGACATTGCCCCATCAAAATATTCATTTGCTTTTTCCTGATCTCCGTCTTCAATGGATTTCTGATAAAGCTGATCGTACACGTTACCCAGGGTAGCATACAAGGAAGCATTTTCCGGCTCCGCATCGATACCTTGCTTGAGTTTGTCAATAAGGACATCCAGTTTTCCAGCCCTCAGGAAGTGGTTAATTTCAACGAAAAGCAAAGAAGTAGAATCCGGATATCGCTGGCGCCCCATTTCCAGATACTTATAAGCTTCATCGTCGTCATCCATTTGAGCAACCAAGGAATACATGGCTTCGTAAATAATCGGATCGTCATATTCCATGTCGATCAGCTTCTGGACCAATTGACGACCCTCCTCATTCTTTTTGGCTTGAATAGCAGCTAAGGAGGTATAATACAACTGTTGTTCGTATCGATCTTCAGGTTCATCCAGCGCACTATCTTCACCATTCTCCTTCAAGATATCATGTGCATCCAGACAAGCTTGGAAATTAGCAAATGCGAGATCGTACTCTGCAGTGGCCGGAGAGAAAAACTGAGCTCCGAAGTTGACGAGTGTATTTTGTAGTCCGAATAGACCAGTTAAGGCATTTTTCTTATCCCTACCCTTTTCGGCTAACTCCAGACCTTTTTTGTAGGCTTCAAATGCATCCAGTGGAGGATTCTTCACTTCCGGCAAGCCTTCACTTTGTGTGAATTGTGCCATATTCGGATCATTAGCCTGGAGAATTTTGGAGGACAGAGCTGAAAAAATATCACCTTTCAGGTTCCAGGTAGATGATTCAGCTGCCAGTACATCGTCATTGGTAGCCAATTGGATGTTGGCATATGCTTCTGCGATTTTGTCATTCTTACCTTGGTCCAGGTTAAAGGTGTTCAGCCCGGATTTGGCTTTGCTTAAGGCTTTTTTTGCTTCCTTATCTTGGGCAAAACCAGTAGAAACTACCAGTATTGCACCCAAAAGAAGCACAAATAACTTTTTCATGTTGAACGAATTGTTAGTTGTTTTTTACAATCATGATAATATAAAAGGCAGAGGGTGTTAAGATTCAATGTCTCCCTCATGGACCTCTTCTTCCTCACCGTTTTCTCGAATCACGGTTACATCAGCTATATCGTCGTCTTCATCCAGACGGATAGCGCGGACCCCTTGTGTGGCGCGTCCCATTACCCGCATCTCGGAAACCGGTAGTCGAATGCTAATTCCAAAGCGGGTGATAATCATTAGATCATCGTCTTCTTTAACCGCTTTGATGGTGATCAAGCTTCCTGTTTTGTCGGTCACCTGCAAGGTTTTAACACCTTTTGCTCCTCTATTGGTCAGTCGATAGTCCTCTATTTCAGAACGCTTGCCGTTCCCTTTTTCGGAAACGACCAAAATGGTGTACTCCTGGTCCGAAGGATCCAGAGCCACCATGCCTACGACTGCATTACCGGAGGCATCGCCCAGGTCCATTCCCCGAACCCCAGCAGCCGACCGACCCATAGCGCGTACCTTGGCCTCTTCAAAACGAATCGCATATCCGGTACGGCTAGCCAGAAAGACCTGCCGGTTGCCATCTGTGAGCCGGGCCTCCAGCAATTGATCTCCTTCATTTATCCTTATGGCAATGATCCCATCCCGTCGTGGCCTTGAGAATGCCTCTACCAACGTTTTCTTCACCATACCATTACGAGTAGCAAACAAGATGTAATGGTTGGTTAAAAATGCTTCATCGTTCAGATCTTTAACAATTATGTAAGCTTTGACCCGATCATCTTTTGGAATGGAAAGAATGTTTTGAAGTGCACGCCCGCTAGAATTTTTGCTGGCTTCCGGAATTTCATACGCCCTTAACCAATAGCATTTGCCAGCTTCGGTAAAAAACAACAGATAGTTGTGGTTGGTAGCAATGAATACGTGCTCTACAAAATCGGATTCCCGGGTCCGGGTGCCTTTTGACCCCCTTCCACCTCTGGATTGAGTCCGGTATTCGGTTACCGATGTCCTTTTGATATATCCCAGGTGAGAAATGGTAATTACAACTTCCTCATCCTTGATCAGGTCTTCAATACTGATTTCCCCGTCGCTAAAACTGATGGCAGTTCTGCGAATATCCCCGTATTTCTCCTTTACCTCTATTAATTCATCCCGAATAATAGCTCTCTGCTTTTCCTCGCTGGCCAGAATTGCCCTGAATTCTTCGATCTGCTTTTTAAGCCCTTCGTATTCTTCGCGGACTTTTTCCCTTTCCAGGCCGGTCAGTTTTTGGAGGCGCATTTCCAGGATCGCTCGAGCCTGGACTTCGGTTAATACCTGATCTTGTTCTAACTCAGCCCCTTCCTCCGGTGCCATTTCTTCGATCAACGGCCTGAACTGATTCCAGAAAGCAACTCGATCGTCAATGAATGCCCCTGCCATTAAGCCGTTTCTGGCTTCTTCGGGAGTGGCTGAGGCCCGGATCAAATTAATAACCGCATCCAAATAATCGAGTGCGATCAACAAACCGACTAAAATGTGTGCGCGCTCCAGGGCTTTGCGCAAATCATAGCGCGTACGCCTGACCACAACCTCCACACGGAATTTGATGAACTCCTCGATCATCTGCTTCAGGTTGAGCGTGCGCGGACGCCCGTCAACCAAGGCTACATTATTCACACTGAATGAAGTCTGTAGCGGGGTATACTTGTAGAACTGGCTTAACACCACCTGAGCAATGGCATCATTTTTTACTTCCACTACTATTCGAACCTCATCCCTGGCGGATTCATCCCGAAGCTCCCGTACGCCATCAATCTTGCCGTCGTTGACCATTTCGGCCATTTTGACAATCAGTGAGGCTTTATTGACCTGGTAGGGAATCTCTGTGATGATAATGGTTTCTCCACCGCTTGGGGTAGTCTGAATCTCAGCCTTGGCTCGCACTACAATCCGTCCTCTGCCGGTATGGAAGGCCTCCATTACTCCTTTGAGCCCATAAATAATACCGCCTGTAGGAAAATCTGGCGCTTTGACGTGCTGGGCTAATTCTTGTATCTCGATATCCGGTTGATCCAGCGTAGCAAGGATTCCATCAACCACCTCGGTCAAGTTATGAGGCAACATATTGGTTGCCATACCTACAGCGATGCCAGAAGCCCCATTAATCAGAAGATTCGGCAAGCGAGCCGGTAAAACGGTAGGCTCTAAAGTGGAATCATCAAAATTTAGCTGGAAATCAACTGTTTCCTTTTGGATATCTGCCAGCATTTCGTCGGCAATACGTTGCAAACGTGCCTCTGTGTACCGCATGGCAGCTGGACTATCGCCGTCCATGGAGCCAAAATTCCCTTGGCCATCCACCAAGGGATACCGGAGACTCCAAGACTGGGCCATACGGACCATGGTATCGTATACCGATGAATCTCCGTGCGGATGGTACTTACCAAGTACCTCCCCTACGATACGTGCTGACTTTTTGTGCGACTTATTAAAAGAAAGGCCGAGATCGGACATGCCGTATAATACGCGGCGATGTACCGGCTTTAGACCGTCTCGAACATCTGGAAGCGCCCTTGAAATAATGACCGACATCGAATAATCGATATAGGCCGATTTCATCTCCTCCTCAATATTGACAGGCGTAATTCTTTGACTCAAGGCAGATTACCCTTTAGTTTGCAAATACCGTTTTCCCAAAGCGTAGAGCGGCTTACTTCTTATTTGAGCAAAAATAAGAAAAATTGACCGTTTTTCGACTTGCTGGCAAGGGTATTCCCTAGCCTTTCGTCTGCCTCTTGCCTACAATTGGTCCGTTTATCCGCGTATTGCAAATTGTTACAAATCAATTACTTAGGCCGCTCGAGTCAGTCCATTTCAAAAAACGGGAATTACTATCTTTGCCGAAAATCGGGAAATGCATGGCAGAAGAGGTAAAACCATATGATTCGAGCGGAGAAAAGAAAGAGCAGGTACGGGATATGTTTAATCGTATCGCACCGCATTACGATGGGCTCAACCGTTTTTTATCCTTGGGCATAGACATACGTTGGAGGCGGAAAGCAGTTGCCCAGCTTACGGTGGAATCCGGGAGTACAGTGCTTGATGTTGCGACCGGGACAGCTGATGTAGCTTTGGAAATTATAAAGCAACACCAGCCTCATCAGATCATTGGTGTTGATATAGCCAACAATATGCTGGATTTGGGTCGGGATAAAATTCGAAAAAAAGGACTGCATCAATCTATCCGCTTGGAGCAGGGAGATTCAGAGAATTTGCGCTTTTCAGACAATACCTTCGACGCAGCCACCGTTGCTTTCGGTGTACGCAATTTTCAGAATCTGGAAAATGGACTGAATGAGATTTTCAGGGTGTTGAAGCCCGGTGGGCAATTAGTCGTGCTTGAATTCTCCAAACCTTCCGTATTTCCATTTAAACAGATCTACCATTTTTATTTTCGAAATATTTTGCCATTGATCGGACGTTTTACTTCAAAGGACCCTAGGGCCTATTCGTATTTGTATGAATCTGTTCAAGCATTTCCTGATGGAAAGGCTTTTGAAGCGGAATTGAAGAAAACTGGATATTCAGCAACTACATGCAAACCATTAACGTTCGGTATCTGCTCCATTTATTGGGCACAAAAATAATCCTGGCTTTCCTTTTAGTTCTGTTTTGCAGCCCTGTCGAGACTGGGGCTCAAGCGATCAAAGGCAACTTCAACTACTTTGACTACCAGAAAAAGCCCTATTACTTTGGGATTACACTTGGGGTCAATGTGTCCAAATTTCGAGTAAAAAGAGCTACCGACTTTCTGAATACAGATAGCCTCCAAACCATCGAGTCTCTGGCAGGCCCTGGATTCAATTTGGGTATTATCACCAACTTAAAAGCCGGAGAATATTTCGATTTCCGATTGTTACCTACCCTTTCATTTACCGATCGTAGGCTCAATTTCAGCAACAACAATTCTGTCGATGAACAAAGTCTATCTTCAGTTTGGGTAGAAATTCCATTCCAGATCCGATATAAATCTGCCCCTTTCAAGGACAAGCGGCTTTATTTGCTGGCAGGGATCAAATATGGCTTCGACGTGGCTGCTAAGGCGCGCAGTCGGCAGGACCCTGATCTGGTTGACCTTTCCTCTACCGATTTTGCCATTGAATATGGCGCAGGCGTTCAGTTTTTCCTACCCTTTTTCATATTCTCTCCCGAGATTAAAATCTCTCATGGTATCGGCAATACACTGATTTTCAATAACGAAAAAAGGGAATCCACCTTTATTCAAAAGTTACTGTCCAGAACTATTACGATTGCTTTCCATTTCGAAGGTTAGCCGATTGCTGTATGATATCGGAAACATGTGCCTGTAGATCCGGAAAAAAGGCATTGAATTCCATGGTAAACAAGGGTTCGGTTTCCTTCAAGCTCTCCACAGCACCTTCGATCAATACCGGTCGGCTGACCCGCCGCTGTAGGTAATGAAACGTTATTTCCAGTCCACTATAGCGAGCATAAGCCCGTAGCCAGTCATCTTCGATCATGTGCGGCAATTGTTTTTGCAACCGAGGGGGAAAAGCACCACTGTTTGAGCTTAGAATCTCATACATTCGATCTACAAAATCATCCAGCGTTTCCTCTGAATATAGATGCCAATTTTTAGCCAGCAGGTAATCATAAAATATATCGGTCAGCACGGGAGCATATTTTCCATGCTTGTTGTAGAGTCGCTTCTTTCCGGAAAGGACTTCCGGATGCGGGTCGGTGAAAGCATCAATCTCCCGATGCACCCGAACACCAAACCGAATTTCGGGAACTAGCGTCCCTAGCTGGCGATTATCCACAAAATCGCCCATAAAATTCCCCAAGAGCAAAGGAATATCATCACCGGATAGAAAGAGGTGGGCCAGAAAGTTCATTTGATTCAAGGGTTTTCTAGTTCTGCCAACTCAAGGGGTATCTATTCAATTCTTCAACAGACCAGGCTTACCCAGTAGGAAGGATTATATTTGCGGCTCCTTATAAAATCTAGGTAACCAATATGGGACTACAATGTGGCATCGTGGGCCTACCCAATGTAGGAAAATCTACTTTATTCAACGCCCTGACATCGGCAAAAGCGCTGGCGGCTAATTATCCTTTCGCTACAAAGGACCCGAATGTAGGCGTGATTACAGTTCCGGATGAACGATTGGATAAACTGGCTGAATTGGTCCAACCGCAGAAAGTGCTCCCCACCACGATCGAAATCGTTGATATAGCCGGCCTGATCAAAGGAGCCAGTCAAGGGGAAGGACTTGGCAATCAATTCTTGGCGAATATCCGGGAAGTAGATGCCATTGTGCATGTAGTACGATGCTTTGAAAATGACAACGTCATTCATGTAGACGGTTCGGTTGACCCTGTACGAGACAAGGAAATCATTGATACTGAACTTTTGTTGAAGGATGTAGACAGCCTGGAAAAACGGGTGGAAAAATTGCGCAAACAAGCCAAAAGTGCAGCGAAAGAAGATAAAAAGGCATTGGCCAGCGCCGAAAAATTACTGGCCCATTTAAACAGCGGCCAGTCTGCTCGTGCTTTCCAGGCCGAGAATGAAGAGGAAGAAGCCTTGGTGCAGTCCTTTATGCTGTTAACAGGGAAACCGATCCTGTATGTCTGTAATGTGGATGAAGAATCCGTAAACGAAGGAAATGCATTTACAAAAGCATTTCAGGAGGCAGTAGCTGACGAACGTGCAGAGGTCATCCTGGTGAGTGCTGATATCGAAGCCGAAATTGCCCAGTTGGAAACCAAAGAAGAGCGTCAAGAATTTTTGGAGGAGATGGAGCTTACCGAACCGGGAGTCAATAAATTAATTCGCTCTTGTTATCGGTTATTGCATCTGATCACCTATTTCACGGCTGGTGAAAAGGAAGTGCGCGCCTGGACTATAGCTGAAGGAACGAAGGCTCCCCAGGCTGCCGGAGTTATCCATTCCGATTTTGAAAAAGGTTTCATTCGGGCGGAAGTCATCAAATATGCGGACTACCTAACCTATGGCTCAGAACAGTCGATTAAGGAAGCCGGAAAGCTGGGTGTGGAGGGTAAGGAATATGTGGTGTCAGACGGAGATGTTATGCACTTCCGGTTCAATGTCTAAATCTCGCTAGCTTGTTGCGGTACTTTCTGATCTATAAGCCCTTTGGCATGCTGAGCCAATTCACGCCCGAACAGGAAGGGCAAATTACGCTAAAGGATGTACACGACTTCCCGACAGACGTTTATCCGGTTGGGCGACTGGATAAGGACAGTGAAGGTTTGTTGGTGCTCACTAATGATAACCTACTCAAAACCAACCTGCTCAACCCTGTAAATTATCATCCTCGGACGTATTGGGCTCAAGTGGAAGGATCTCCTGACCCTCTTGCTATTAAAAAGCTTACCACCGGCGTTCGGATTCGAATCCAAAAAAAATACTATCAAACACGACCTGCCCAAGCCAGGATTCTCGATAGTCAGGCTGTCGAAATGCTTCCCGAGCGAAATCCTCCCATTCGATTTCGAAAATCCGTGCCTGATCATTGGATTGAACTGGTGTTGACAGAAGGCAAAAATCGGCAAGTGCGGCGCATGTGTGCTCAGGTAGGGTTTCCGGTTCTGAGATTGGTCCGGATTGGAATAGGGGGTGTCAGGTTATCCCATTTAGAGGGGAAACCAGTGCACGAAGTGGCACGGGAATGGCTCCTTCAGCAACTAACCAAAAGCAAATTCTCCAACGAATAAATCCAGAGCTGTTTCAGCCCTGGATTTAGAAGAGTATCCTGAGTAATTAACTGCTTTACAAGGCGATTACAAAGATGGCAATAATGGATAACAGAACCGTTAGTCCACCTACCCCGATTGCTGCCCAGGAAATAGCGGTTTCCTGGTCCCGTTTCAACCCAAGAATACCCATAACCAGTCCAGCCACTCCAAAAATGAACCCAATTGGCCAAAAAAGGAATGAAAAGATCAAACCAAAGCCGGCTAAACTGATCCCGATAATTCCAAATAGATTGTCACGGGCATCTTCCGGAGAAAACTCCTCGCCACTTTCTTTGGCTTTACGGTATTTCTTTTGAAGCATTTTAAGGCCTAATCGTTCCATGAGCCTTAATTTTTGACCGGTTTTGGCCTTGATTTCTTTGGGCTTCATGGTCATGGCCTCTGCAACAGTCAATCCTGCAAGAGGACCCTCCGGAATAACATAAGAATCTGCCGTTACAGGAGTAGTCACCGGGTTGACGGCACTGGCAGGCGTAAGGATGCAAAAAACAAAAGCTACAAGTAGAGAGTAGTAAAGTAGGTTTTTCATAGAGCAACGATTTTAGGTTCGGAAAGGATTACTTCGAATGCCATAAGTATACTTAATCTTTCCCTATTTACAGGCTTCCCAGTTCAATTTTCTGGTTTAGAACTCCCCTTATCCATCGCCGGATAACAAGAGCCAAGCACACCTTTTTGGATTCAGGATCAGAGGGTGGAGAGCACAACAAGACCAATGATGAAGAGCAAAATGGTCAATGAGCCCATGACAATACCAGTGACCGCCATTCCTCTTTTGCTTTCCCGTTTTAATCCAATGGCTCCCAGAATAATAGCTGTAATGGCCATAAACGGACTTAAAATGGCAATGAAGGGAATAAAGGCAAAAACAAAACCTGTGAGGCCTAATACCAGACTAGTAATGCTAAGTGCATTGCCCGACTTGGTAACCGAAAAATCAATGGACTCCCCCCGCTTCTTAGCCTTTTTGTATTTGCGTTGGGCAGATTTTAGGGCTATGCGTTGAAAAAAGGAAAGTCGAATACCCTTTTCAGCTTTTAGAGTTTTATAATCTGTGGTCAAGGCTTGCTCAATGGATAGGCCGGCAAGTGGCCCTTCCTGGATGGTACTACTTTCAACGGGTGTAGGGTGAACCGCTAACAAAGGAGATGAGGCCAAAAAGGAAATAAAAAGGAAAAAACTAAACCAGGCTAGTTGTTTCATTACAATGGATCTTAGATGGTTTTGACGAATACGTTCGAAATACATATATCCAGGTTGAAAACTAACCATATTGCCCCAAATTGGGAATACTCGTTTCTAAAAACAGACTTAGTTTTCAGGAATTGAATGAAAAAAGATTTTGGAGCATCTCTTTGATGGCAAGTTGCGAGTGGCAAATGGCAAATGGCAAATAGCAAATTGCGAGTGCGGGGTGCGGAGTGTCGAGTGACGAAGGGCGAATGCCAAATTTCAAGTTGCAAATAGCAAATTGCACATATCAAGCATCTAGTATCGAGCATCCACAGCATCCAATATCGAGCTGCGAGTTTTGAGTGGCAAATG
>CAZXLD010000018.1:0-60196 GCA_964641965.1 uncultured Saprospiraceae bacterium
CCTAATGGGAACAGGATTTTAAGTCCTGCGTGTCTACCAATTCCACCACCCGGGCAATACTACTGTAAAAGTAGGGTGAAAAAACCAATAAAAAAGGCCTTCTTAGAAGAAGACCTCTGGAGCGGATGACAAGATTCGAACCTGCGACCTCAACCTTGGCAAGGTTGCGCTCTACCAACTGAGCTACATCCGCAAAAAACCATTTCTTCAAACGGGAATGCAAATATAAAGGAAATCTATCCTTCCTTACAAGTAAAACATGGAATTTTCATGCTCAAAGCAGGTAACTGCTACCGGAGTAAGACCAGAGAGCCAATATTTTTGAGCTTCCCATTGGCTGCTTTTTGTCCCCGCCAGATGGTTCCGTCTTTAAACACAGCCCTGCACTTCCAGACATACACATCCTGGGGCTGTAGCTGGCCATTGACCGTGCCATCCCAGCTTTCTACCGGTTGGCCATCATCCAACAAGGTCGTTTCCCAGAGCAACTCGCCGTAAGAACTGAATATCTGCATGTGATATTCCTTCAAACCGATTCCAGTAGGTTTGAATAGCCGAACATCCCCCAATCCATTTTGCGGGCTAAATCCGGTCGGAATGTGCAAGCCTTTTAAAGCAGGGGGTTGCAGCACCAGTAAGGTGTCATCTTTACAGCCGGCCTCTCCGATGGCTTCCAGGTAAATTTGCCGTACCTCATCATTTCGGAAACGATGCTGAGGGCTGAAATCGCGGCTAATATTACCATCCCCGAAATCCCAGAAGAAAGTTTCTGCACCCACACTGAGATTCTTGAACAAGTATCTACCGTCGAATGGATCTGTACTCACTGGAATGGCTTCAAAACTGGCTGTCGGGGTTCCATAGATTCGGATGATCCCGGGTAAGGTGAAGGTATCCCTACAATAGTTATCGGCACTTGCAATCAGCTGAACATCATATTGACCGGGATCATAATACCGGTGAATAGGGTCCATTTCCGCAGAAAAGGTACCATCCCCAAAACTCCAGAGGTACTCATCAGCACTCTCCGATAGGTTGGTGAATTGGACATCCAAGGGATCACAGCCTTCTCCGGGCTCAAAATCAAAATCAGCTAAAGGCACGATCGGTATGGAAACCATACTGATTCCGGAATCAACACACCCATAAATATTTTCAGCCAGCAGAAAGATTTTGTATTCTCCGGGTTCCGGATACTCTCCTATTGGATTATTTAAACTGGAATTGGTCGCATTCCCGAAATTCCAGGAATAGGTATCTGCATCTTCGGTTTCATTATTCATGTTGAACCGAGCAGGTAAGGTACAATCTTGCTCCACCATTGGCGTGAATTGTACCTCGGGTTTGGGATTTACCTGAATAGATGCCGGGTCAGAGGCTTGCCGACATCCAAAGGTATCCATGGCGGTCACTGTCACCAAATAAGTTCCACTATTTACAAAGAGATGCTCCGGATTAGTTCTGGACGAAGAGTTACCATCACCAAAATCCCATTCCATTCGCACATCCTGGTTGGAAATGGCATTGAAGCTTACCGTTAAAGGTTCACAACCTTCGTTCTCATCCTGTTCAAGTTGGATATCGGGAATATTTCGAATGTAAATATCCTCTGAAAAACGGGCGCTGCATCCGTTGAAGGGTGAGGTGCCCTCCAAGGTGACGGTAAAAGTGCCCGTATCCGGAAAAGCGAAGATGGGCTCTCGGATAGAAGACGTACCCAGGCTATCAAACCACCATTGGAACCCTTCTGCATCAGCCGATAAATTCTCAAAGGCCAAAGGTTGGTTCAGGCAACCCGGCATATTCATATCGAAGGCAACCGTGGGCGGTGGAAGCACACTCAGGGAAACGGAGGTAGAATCAATGCCGCATCCGTTTTCTGCATATTGTATCACACGATAATCACCAGGCTCCAGGTAGGTATGTGAAGGGGTGAGCTCGTTACTGGTTGTTCCATCTCCGAAATCCCAAACCAAACGGGACCCGATGGTTGTAAAATTTGGAAAATCGATCGTAAAAGGGGCACACCCTTCCGATTGGGGCAGACTAATAAAAGCTTCCACATTGGCCGGTTTCACATACATTGGCCGCGTAAGGCTGTCAACACCGCAAGCGTTCCTGGCAACCATCGTTACATCATAGGTGATGGGCTGATCGTTGGCGATGTAAGTCTGGGGAGGCGGGTTAAAGTCGTCTGAGAAATTTCCATTTCCCAAATCCCAAAACACACTGACCACACCACCGGAAGTTTGATTTAAGATTTGGGTGGTTAGCGGCGAACAACTGGTATCTACAGAAAAACCAAAGCCAACCGTAGGCACCGTAAGTACTTGAACCGTATCTACAAACTCCTGCTCCCCGCATTGATTACTGGCGGTTAATTTAATCTCGAAGATGGTATCTCTCGGCGCGCTATTGAATAGCACTGGGGTTGGGTTTTCTTCTGAGCTGGTTTCCCCATTCCCAAAATCCCATTCGTACGTTACATCGATTCCAGAACTCCTGTTTTCAAATACCGTTTCGACCGGTGCACAATCCTGATCGAAATTCATGCCAAAGGCAGCAATTGGTGGAGGAATGATTTCCATTTGATTGGAGATGGTATCTGTACAGCCAAAATCGCTTTCCACCAATAGGGAAATAGTGTAGATACCTGCACTGTCAAAAGCAATAGACGGATTTCGCCGATTGGATCTACCGGCTCCTTCAAATGTCCAATCCCAGGCAAAAGCACCAATAGACCGATCAATTATGGTAATGGTATCCCCCAGGCAATAGGTGGGAGGCAGGTCAAAAATAGGGCTGGGCAAAGGATGCTTGGTCAGTCTAATCGTATCCTGACCAAAGCAATCTACCCCGGGGAAAGTATACGAGTAAATGAGTTCTACCGAACCAATCGGAACAAGATCCGGGTCAAATTCTCCGGAAAAATTGTTCGTGATTCCAGGTCCCTGCCATTCGCCCCCAACTGGGGTGTTGCCTAATAAAACAAATGTAGTATCGTCTGCACAGATTTGTCGATCCGGCCCTGCGAATACATTTGGATTCGACAGAATATTGATTCGGGTAGAATCCTGCACCCTGCACGATCCTTCACCAAAAGAATAGAAGAGGATAAAACGTCCCGCTCCTACCAATTCGGGTTTGAAAATATCGGGTTGAAAAGGGTCGATACCGGGTCCGCTCCATTGTCCTCCTGCCGGTAAGCCTACCAGTTCTATCTGAGGCTCACTCACACAGACAGAGTCTTCGGGCCCTGCATCGACCAATGGTAGTGAATCGACCCGAATCGTAATAGGCACCACCGTTGGGCAAAAGTTGGGATCGGAAAAAGCATATTGAATTTGGTAAGACCCTGGCCCACCTGCAGCCCGAGGTTCAAATTGATCCGCATTAATTCCAGGTCCGGACCATATCCCGCCATTCAAATTTGGCGTCGGAAGATCAAAGGAGCCTGGCACATCACAGTAGGCTGTGTCCGGAATCGAAATATTGGCCGACTCGACCACTCGCAGTTGTAGCGTATCTGAGGAAGTACAGGCGTTGACATTCGTCAGTTCATATCGAAAGGCATAACTCCCCGGACCTGAGGCATTGGGTAGAAATTGATCGCCCAAGAGCTGCCCACCATCCAGAGCGACCCAGGTTCCCCCTGTCAAATTGGGCGTGAGGCGGAATGTATCTTCCGTTACACAAAGGGCACTATCAGCTCCCAAGTCGAGAATCGGATAATCCAACAGTTGGATTAAGGTGGTATCTATATCGGCACAGGCACCGATACCAACTTCGTAATAGACAAAATTTGCTCCTAAGGCCCCTTCAGCAGGATCAAAGTTGCCATCGGAAGAAATCCCTACACCTGTCCATTCACCTCCGCCCGGTGCAGCAGTAAGCGAAATCGGGTCGCCGTTACCACAAACTTCAATGGTATCCGGAATGGTAGCGTCAATAGGGCTCTCCACGGTGAAAGTTCGGGTTGCCACTCCGGTTCCACAGCTATTGGTCGCCGTAGCCGTGACGGTGTACGTACCCGGGTTATTGAACTGCACATTGGTGGGAAACTGGCTTTGGGTAGTTGCCTGATTACTTCCCGGAAACGACCATTCATATCCCGTAATGGTATTTCCATTTGGGCGAAACTGAACGGCGTCATTATCAAAATTCAGCTCTGCTTCATTACAAAAGTTTGGAATTCCTCTCAGGCCAACAGCAGGAGCACCTCGTACTTCAATGGTATCACGCCAGGTATCCGACTGGCAGGCATTGGAAGCAGTCAGTTCAATCACATATTCTCCGCCTTCTGTAAATCGAATCGAAGGCTCCCTCGATGAGGCGGAACCAGTCTCAAATTCCCAACCTTGATTTGGGATAATCCTCCACCTGAAATTATCTGCATTCTGAACGTCATTATCAATTGGAACTACAGAGGGAACACAGGCAGTAGCTCCTGCATAATTAATACGTATATCACCATTCTGGATTTGGGTTTCCCGACTAACTTCTATCGAATCAGTTAGGGTAAAAGCCCCGCAAACCGAACTCGTTACTGTCACCGTAACACCATAGGTGCCAGGTACATCAAAAGAAACTTCCAGCTCTTCAGAACTGAAAACGTTCCCATTAATCACCTCAAAATCGCCAGGACCATCAATAGCCCAACTTG
The DNA here is from genome assembly GCA_964641965.1 of uncultured Saprospiraceae bacterium. GTDB lineage: Bacteria > Bacteroidota > Bacteroidia > Chitinophagales > Saprospiraceae > JAJDFU01. The sequence continues at coordinate 4,664 of CAZXLD010000018.1, forward strand.
CATCCAACTCCGTGACACATTGGGTCACATTACCTTTAGTAGAGATTTCCTGGGTAGATGAAGTATTTTTAAATTTAAATACCTCCCCCACGCAAGAAGAAGAGGGTTCATCTATGGTAAGTTCCAACTCAGGTGGAGCGCTCACCTCGATGGGGGCAATGGTGGCGGAAGAGGTACCACAAGGCGTGCGAGCCAACATTCTTACCTCAAAGGCATGTTTGAAATTAGAGGAAGGGGTGGTAAGTCCACAGGAGGACTCATCAAAAGTATACGTAAAGGTGGAGGGCACATTATTTTGATCATAATCTCCCACCAACATATCGTTGATATAGATCTCGTATTTGGTATCCTGGGGATTATTTGCCGTTTCAGATATTGGGAAGGTGATGGACTCCCCCACGCACAGTCCTGTGGTATTTCCCGGATTTACAAGGCCTACTGAAGGGTTTCCACCATAGTAGAAAAGATATTTTTGCTCTGCTTCGCATCCGTCTACTGAACGGACCCTAAGGGTAATCTCCTTGTATCCTTGCTCCGTATAGGTGTGCTGGATAAGACGCGTAGCCGTAAAGGTGGAATTAGTGTAAGTATCTACGCTGCCGTCACCCCAGGCGATTTCATAGGATTCATTGATTGAGATGGTAGATGAAGAATTGAAAAACCCGACCGTTACCCTACTCTCATTTGTACAAACCCGGATTTCTCCATCCTCGAATTCTCCGTCCGCCGGGTTTACGCCTAGAGAAGCGTCTGGCCCTCTCGAAATATTGATGTTACGACTAGCACATGGGTTGCCATCCCGAAGCAATTCAACCTCGTAGGTCCTTGCATTCACAGCACCCGGAAATCGAAAAGTAGCAGTCAACCCTTGAGCATCTACAATGCCGTCTTCATTGAAGTCCCATTCGTAGGTTCTGCCCGGTTCCGGGTTTCCTACTTCAAAGGTCACTTCTTCACCGGCACATGCGTTATTGGGACTTTGAATGGTACACTGCGCTGATCCGGTATGGTAGAATAATAGGCAACAGATGCCTATCAAGCCCCAACATAAGTGTGTATATGTGTTGTTTTTCATGGAATTGGTGTAGTTGTAGTGCTGGGATTAGTAAAAGTTCTTACAGTCCAGGATTCGTTTTCCGGAGTTTCTTCTTTTCTTCTTTCTGGAATTGACATTGAATGCCGTTGGCAAGTTGTAGCGCATAGCCAATTCATACACGTTTCCACCTTCTACCCCTAAGCCTGTAGAATTGATATCGACACTTAAACCAAAGAAGAACGTCTGAGGTCGACGAGACTGCCCAAACTCCATAGACATACCGGCTACTACAATAATGGAGTTGGTATGCTTGGTACTATTCGGTACGGGGAAGCGGTCCTGGTAGAATACCCCGCCGTAGAGTTGATTGTATAGAATGTAGGCACCGAGTGAAAACACCTGAAGGCTTTGGTCAAAATTGAAGAGATTTTCACCCTGGATATCAAACTTGAAATTGGGAGAAATACTGAAGGTGTTTTTCGTGCCCGACAGAAAGGTGATTGGAATGATTCCTCCCGCATGGAACGTAAAGCGGGGAGGTACGATCGATTCCAAACCTTGAAATGATTCATTGGACTGATTGGAGCCAAACAGGCTGGGTAGGTGAGACAGGTTAAATCCAATGATATACCGGCTGGTGGTAATGGAGTTTCCGCTGGCACGCTTACCGGTATTAAACCGCCAAGCGAAGCCAAAATCCACGTCCCAGAAGGAAGTACGATCATTCCTGGGAATGGCAGCTGTCGGAAAAATGGCACCGTACAAGGGATCCAACTGATCGGAAAAAACAATCTTTTCCCAATCAATGCGCCTTTGGGACCATCTGGCATGGAGACCAAAATGAAAATTGTGCTTTGGCCCCGGAATGATATAACTGTACGAAAGCCCTACGGAGGTAGTCGCCAGATTCACATACCCTTGATTGTCTTGTAGCACATGAAGCCCAAAACCGCTGTTCAAAAAAGCGTCCTGAAGCTCAGCAGAAAAGGAAAGGGTGCGAAACCCCTGATCTGCCCGAAACCATTGAACCCGGGAAACACTTGCAAAGGTGAGTCCCTGCTCTAGGCCTGTCAAGGCAGGATTCAGATAAATCCGATTCGTGTAAAACTGGGTGAAGGATGGGTCCTGACCAAAGAGCTTGCCAGGCATGGAAATACAAGTAACCAGGGCCCAAAGCACCCCAAATAGTAGCCTTCGTCTCATTTCAAGATTTTTAAACTATCCGAAACGAGAAAGAATTTTTCCCGTGGGTTTTCTCATAGTATGTCCAGGCCAATTGCTTTAGGAAAACTCACGATCACCCTGGCCTGGTCGGGAACTTAAATTCTTGGCGCGAAGCTAACAGATATTGGCTGACTCTTTAAGAGTCGAACCGTCCGGTGTTTCGCAAAAGCTGTTTTAAATTGGGAGACAATACGTGCTACACCTCAAAAATAAATAAAATTACCCTTCTGAACATACCCCCTGAAAGGTATTTAGGTAATGGGCCTCCTGACTCAGGACCTGGTGAAATTCAGGTGTAACCGTGGCGGTTTTTCAAGACAATGGTGGTTTGGAAGAAGGGGTTGCCACCTGGGGGGCATGTTGGTCAGAAGCAACCGCTAAACCCATCTCAGCACCCTTTAGGACCATGAACTCATAAGCAGCACCATACTCATTCGGAATCTGCCCTTCCAAAATAGCCTCTCGAATCGCCATTTTAATGTCTCCCACTTGTCTGGAAGGGGCTATGCCAAAGGTATCTATTATGATTTTGCCGGTAATAGGAGGTTGCCAATTCCGCAATTGGTCCTTTTCTTCTACCTCTTTCAATCGTTCGCGGACCAATTCGTAGTTTTCGAGGTATCGCTTGACCTTTTTGGGATTCTTGGAAGTAATATCAGCTTCGCAAAGTAGCATTAGGTCTTCCAGGTCCTCACCGGCATCCACGATTAGCCTTCGGATAGCCGAATCGGTAATATTTTCTTTGGTTAGGGAAATTGGCCTGAGGTGCAACTGGACCAGTTTTCGAACATATTTCATTTTGGCATCCATCGGAAGCCTTAGTTTTCTAAAAATTCGAGGCACCATGGCTGCGCCTAGATTTTCGTGGCCGTGGAAAAGCCATCCCTGCTTGGGATCGAACCGCTTGGTTGGGGGTTTTGCAATATCGTGTAGAATGGCTGCCCAGCGCAACCAAAGCTTACTGGTGTTGCGGCTCAGGTTATCCAATACTTCGAGGGTATGGTAAAAATTATCCTTGTGGGCGACCCCATTACGGACTTCTACCCCTTGCAATGTCGCCATTTCAGGTAGTATTAACTCGAGTAAGCCCGTTTTGAACAATAATTTGAAGCCTTTGGAAGGCTTATCAGACAATATGATTTTATTCAACTCGGAGGTGATGCGTTCCTGAGAGACAATTTTAATGCGGCCCTTGTGCTTACTTATGGCTGCTAGGGTATTGGGCTCAATGAAAAAATCCAGCTGAGCAGAAAAGCGGATGGCTCGCATCATGCGCAACGGGTCATCGGAAAAGGTTTTCCCGGGTTCCAGGGGCGTACGTAAGACCTTTTTTTCCAGATCTTGCAGACCGTCAAACGGATCGATAATTGAACCAAAGGTCTCAGGATTCAGGCTTACGGCAAGTGCATTGATGGTGAAATCTCGTCGATGCTGATCATCTTCCAGGGTTCCGGGATTTACTTCCGGTTTTCTGGAATCGTAGCGATAGGATTCTTTTCGGGCCCCCACAAATTCGATCTCCATCCCATTGTGCTTCAGCATGGCAGTTCCAAACCGGCGATAGACTACCACATTAGGAATAGGTCGAAGTTGCAAGGCTAGGTGTTCTGCCAGCCGTATCCCATCTCCTACACACACTACATCGATATCTTTGGATCGCCGATCGAGCAACCGATCCCTTACATACCCTCCTACCAGATAAACCGGGTAATCCAGTTCCGAGCCCACTTGGCCAATGGTTCTGAAAATCTTTCGCTCCTCGGGACGAATATTAAAAATCACTTGTGCCTCCTTTTTTCAATCCTTTTCTTAGTCTAAATTACGGCTATCGGTTGTTCGCTGTAATGGAGTTGAATTTCATTTAATATTTCTTCGATAGCCATTGGGTCCATTTCAGCAACTAATTGGCTGCGAAAGGCCTTGATTCCGGGTAGGCCTCTGAAGTAGTTGGTATAATGCCTGCGCATCTCCAAGACGCCTAGCTTTGCCCCCTTCCAATCCACCGAATGCCGTAAATGCTGCCGGGCTGCACCTATCCGTTCCTCCAGTGTGGGCGGGTCCAGGAGTTCTCCGGTTTGGAAGTAGTGTTTGATTTCCCGAAAGATCCAAGGGTAACCAATGCTGGCCCTGCCGATCATAATCCCATCCACCCCGTATCGACTGCGGTACAAAGCTGCTTTCTGAGGGCTATCGATATCTCCATTACCAAAAACCGGAATGTGCAGGCGAGGGTTTTCTTTCACCCGAGCAATGGGCTCCCAGTTGGCCTCGCCTTTGTACATCTGCTTTCGGGTACGCCCATGAATGGAAATAGCTTGAATCCCGACATCCTGCAACCGTTCAGCGACCTCAACGATACGGATGGTTTTTTCATCCCATCCGAGCCGCGTTTTAACGGTAACAGGAAGGTTGGTCGACCGAACTACGGCAGCGGTCAGCTTTACCATTCGATCAATATCTTGCAGAATGCCGGCGCCTGCCATTTTACACACCACCTTTTTCACCGGGCAGCCGAAATTAATGTCCAATACTTCAGGGCGTGCAGCTTCCACAATTTCCGCCGCCCGCATCATTGAATCGAGTTCTGCTCCAAATATCTGAACCCCGATTGGCCGTTCAGCATCATAAATATCCAGCTTCTGCACACTTTTGGTGGCATCCCGAATCAACCCTTCTACCGATATAAATTCGGTATACATCATGTCGCAACCTTGCTCCTTGCATAAAGCGCGAAAAGGAGGATCGCTGACATCCTCCATAGGGGCCAACAACAACGGAAACTCTTCAAACTCTACACCTCCAATAGAAACCATAATCGTACGCGTTCAAGACAGATTGCAAAGATACAAATACCCGATTGGGGAACCCACTCGTAACTCCTTGTGTAAATTCTATCCAAGGAAAAAAGCGGAAAAACATAAACCACACGGTAAAAATGATAAATTTACCACTATAGTTCCCTTTGGTCCGAACACCAAAACGAAAAACCCAACTTGATGGTTACCGGAGTTATCCTTTGCTTCATACTTGGCTATCTCACTATTGTTTTTGAACATCCCCTGAAACTGGATAAAACAGTTCCCGCCTTGATGATGGCCTCCCTCTGTTGGGCTTTCCTGGCCATAGGATTCAATGGAGGTCAGCTTGCTGTCATCGATACTCACGAGCATGTGTTTAGTTTGATGGAGGATGCGCATATGAATCACGAGGAAGCGGAGGAAGGCTTCACCAATACCTTGCTGCATCACCTGGGGAAAACTGCAGAAATCCTGGTATTCCTTATCGGCGCTATGACCATCGTTGAAATCATTGATCTTCATCGAGGTTTCGATATTCTAAAAAGCTACGTACAAACCCGGAACAAGACCAAGCTCCTTTGGATTGTAGGTGTACTAGGGTTTATCCTGTCCGCTATCATCGACAATCTGACCGCTACCATTGTTCTGGTTACGCTACTGCGAAAACTGATTCCTGGCCGTACAGAACGGATCTGGTATGTTTCTCTCATTGTAATCGCAGCCAATGCTGGAGGGGCCTGGTCGCCGATCGGAGATGTGACTACCACGATGCTCTGGATCGGCAATAAAGTGACTACCCTTGGCCTTATCGAGAATTTGGTCATTCCATCTATAGTGTGTTTCATTATTCCATTCGCTATTGCTTCTTTCACGAAGGTGTTCAAAGGTGAACTTCAAGTTGATGATGCATCTGCCATGGAATCTCAGCCCTTGCTTAGCAGCAGGACCATGCTCTACTTGGGCTTGGGTGGGATTGTATTTGTGCCCATCTTTAAAACCTTCACCCACCTGCCCCCCTACCTGGGTATGATGTTGAGTTTGGGTGTCGTTTGGCTGGTTTCCGAATACATCCGCCCGGTGGACAACTTTACCGAAGAACAGCGCCATCATTATTCTGCTCACCGGGCTCTTGCCAAAATCGAGATGTCCAGTATTTTATTCTTCCTGGGTATCCTGATGGCGGTAGCCGCATTGGAAAGCCTGGTATTTGGTTCTGTAGAAACCGAGGAAGGAACTGTAATGGTAGGTACTCTGCGCTATGTGGCCGAATGGCTGGATACAATCATTCCAAGCCAAGATCTGGTGGTCATTCTGCTTGGGGTTGCCTCCGCCATCATCGACAACGTACCACTGGTGGCAGCCTCTATGGGCATGTACGATGCCATGACGGATTCCAAATTATGGCACTTCATTGCCTATGCAGCAGGGACTGGCGGCAGTATGTTAATCATCGGCTCTGCAGCGGGCGTAGCCGCCATGGGAATGGAGCGAATCGATTTCATTTGGTACCTCCGTAAGATTTCCTGGCTAGCAGCCATTGGATTTTTAGCCGGTGCTGGAGTTTATCTGCTCATATCCCCTTTCCTGCATTCGTAGGCATACACTCAAGACTGGGAAAGGTCGAGTCAAGCCATACTTCTTGGACTTTTACCAGGTATTTTTTTCGGATTGCAACAACGGAAACCCTATTTTGCCGGCTGTAAAGAAATGAAGGCTATGAAAAATGTGTGGGTTTTGACAAGCCTCGTAATCCTTTGTTCTGCTGCATGCAGCAAATTCAATGATAAGCTCCTTCTGGGTGAGTGGCAAGGGTCAAGCCTTGAAGAAGAAGGAGCTGTCCTACCCATCAACGCCAATCAGATCCAACTTGTCTTTACGCCCAATGGGACCTATTCCTATACCAGTACTTTGAAGTACAAAGAAGCTGGAACGTACTACCTGGATGGGGACCTGCTATATAGAAGGGATACCCTGAATGCTGCCAGCAGAGAGATGCTGGTCGAAATACTACATCTGGACTCGGACTCTCTTCATTTTCGCATGCACGAAAATGGACGGGAGCGGGTCATGAAGTTGTTCAGGCAACCTTGAATCCAGTCAAAATTGTCGCAGATTCAGAGCTATATCTCCGGATAGGCCTACATCTACCACAATCGCATCCGCTGTAAGGAAAGTATCTTCTACTTCGAGTTTATTGACGGTAGCCCCCAGATCGATACCTTCCTCGATTTCAATCTCGTCTAATTGATTTTGCAGCAGCTCCTTCCATTCGGTCAGGTTGGAATCCAGGAAGAAATCCAGTTCCTTTTGCATTCGATCTAGGAGGGTACTTTTCATAACCCAGCCTGCGGTTTTGTGTAGAAAGTTTTTGGTCTTCAAGGTATAATCCAAGTCCTTGAGAACAATGCGATTTCCTTTTTCGCGGTACATAGGCTTCCCACTCAGTTCTACTTTCCCGGTATAGCTACCAGACATATCGGCACTTACAATGAGTTTATCCTTTTCACCGTACAAGGAAAGCGCATCAATTTTTACAGATCGTTTTCCTGCGCTAAACTCTTCCTCCAGCAAGTTTTCGCGAGCAATAGCTTCGGCTTCTTCATAAGGCAAGGCAGTGCGCACAAAGAGGGAAAAGCCGGTTGGCTCGCCCTGGTCTTCGATAAATTCCAGAGGGGGAAGAGGGGCGTGTTTGAATAGAGAATCCGGTTTCGGCCCCACCTGTACAAATGGATTACAAGTGGCTTGCAGGATCATCTTGAGCTGCCGATCCGTAGTGCTAATGGGTGTAATGGCCAGATTACGCGGGTTGGCGATCATCCAGGCAGATAATTCTTCTTCCAGAAGCACCGGTTCACGAATGACATTCCAGGCTTCGGTAATCCAGTCTCGCAGGGGTACATTTTCCCGGACCTGCTGATCAATTAGCCGAGCGACTTCCTGTTTTCCAAACTGAATCACCCAATCGGCCACCAGGCTTCCTGGCAGCGAAACAAAACCGACTTTTAACTTGGGTTCCTTCAGCCAGTTGTATTGGCTCAGGGTAGTTTGGGTAGCCAGGTTCCAGGTGCTATCAATCTCATATTGAGTAGAAAAATCCAGCTCAATTTCTCCAATAGCTTGCAAAGTAGTGACCGTTGCGTCGTAAGCCAGATCCAGCGCCAGAGGCAAACGATAATTCAATTGGCTGCCGTCAACTGAAAGATACAAGGTGCCCAATTTTTTTACTTGCACCTCCAGGTCTCCATCAGAGAAATTTCCACCCTCAGCTTGCAATAGTGTATCCAGTTGTTGATCCAATAGCTGCCCCAGTGAATCCAGATGAGCGGTTAGAGGTAGCCTAATGATCGATTCCTTTGGCGTGTAAGGAAGATATTCTTCCATGGATTGCTTTCCTTGTGGAGATTTACACGACTGATTAATACCAGCCAATACACAAAGAAATATAATAACGACCTGGATTCGGACGTACATAGAGAAGTATTTTTAAGCGGAATAATTGCAGCTACAGACGCCACAAAAATGCTATAAATTTAAATATCAAGCATTCCTTTTACACCAAATCGAAAGATGCAACCCATGAACAGCCCGATTGTCTTTATTTGAAACGGATTTACACAATGACTTACAAATTAGGAAGTATTCTCATCGTATTCCTGGGCAGTTGTAGTCTGGCATTAGCGCAAGGAAGTGCCTTCCTGGGGATCGAATACGATCAACTATCCCAAGGAAAATTGCGTGCGCTAAACATCAAAGAGCCGAATGGAAGCTACATCACAAATATACTGGGAAACTCCACCGCAGATAACGCCGGCTTACAACCGATGGATTATCTGTTTGGAATCGATGACAAACGGACCAGTAGGTTCAAAGATATTGGTGATTTACTTCGGTCGTATAAAACGGGGGACCGGGCAACCTTGCATTATTATCGAAAAGGGAAACCCCAAAGCGCATACGCCACATTTGTCTCTCGCAACCAAACCTATCGGAAAGATACCCCGGATGAAAATGCTTTTTTGGGCGTTAGCCCTCACTCCAACAACAATGGCGATGAACTCGGCATGCGCGTATCCGTAGTGCGCAACTCTACTGCACAGGTAATGGGTGTCCGAAGTGGAGATATTATTTTAGCCCTCAACGGATATCCTATTGTCAACTGGGTCGATATATCTCTGGCTATGAAGTTATTTCGGCCGGGCGAGACCGTTGCTGTCGATCTGGAACGCGAGGGGCAGCGCAAAACCTTGAAGTCTATCCTCTTAAGCGAAGAGGAACGCGAGGCGCTCTCCAATTGTAGGGATTGCGAAAATAAAAAGGCGTACCTCGGATTTTATTCCGATCGACCATCCCGGCGAAAAGCAGAGCGACTGGGGTTTGATAATCCTTATGGAGTATATATTTCCAAAGTAATTCCGGGAACCGCAGCTGAAAAATATGACCTGCAACCGTTTGACTACATCTACGGAGTCGATGAGTACCGGGTGGGAAAGGAACAAAGCATCACCAGCATTTTCTCCAAATATTATGCCGGGGAAAAAGCCACGCTATACATTGTTCGAAAAGGCAAAAACCAAAAACTCCCGATCGTATTTGGTCAGCGCTCGGATAGCGACGAAGACTACAATGGTGACCCCTGCGAGAAACCCTTTTTGGGAGTACAGCAAGCATATGGCCAAAACGAACGGGGCGTGCAAGTCAATCCAGTTCGAAATTCAACTGCTGAAGCCATGGGAATCGAGGATGGAGATATTATCACCGAGATCAATGGCTATCCTATGATCGACTGGGAAGATATTACCATAGCCTTGGGAATGGTTCAAGCAGGAGACCAGGTAGAGGTAACCTGGTTGCACAATGGGGCTAGGAACGCTAAAACGCTGCCCATAAAGTCATCTTGTGACACCAAAGGCTCTTCCAGAAGTAGTCAAATATATATTGACGAGGACGACAAGCAGGTGATGACTTTCTCCGATCAAAGTTTAAAGGGGATGCATACCCGATTATCCACCCTTTCTGAACAACAGGTTCAGGAGGTCAACTCCAGACTGGATCTCAATTTATCCGAAGAGGTTTCGTTAAAAGTAGATAAGTTCAGTCTGGTAATGGATAGAGGCCAGGATGAATACCGGATCCAATTCAGCCTTCCGGAAAAAGGAAATACCCAGCTTCGATTATTCAATGACAAAGGCAGGGTGGTATATGCTTACGACCTGGGCGAATTTGTTGGTGATTTCTCTGATCGTATAGACATTTCCTCTAATGGTCCCGGAGTTTATTTTTTGGAAATTTTACAAGACAGGGAAAGCAGTGTCTATGAAATAGAGCTGCGAAACTAGGTAATCCAACAGGGTGTACCCTACCCTTTTTTGGGTAGCAGGCAGAAAGAGAACGGCCACTTCTTTGCAAAGGAGCGGCCGTTTTATATTTTGCAGACTATCAGTAGTTCAAAATTTTTCTTTAATGAATCGGAATACCTTATTATTCATTTTTGTCTGTTGTCTAACAGCCACCTTTGGGCCGACCATCGACCTGCAAGGCCAGGTTACCTACTCAGACTCTCTCTACAATGCATTGGAATGGAGGAATGTGGGGCCTTTTAGAGGAGGCCGCTCCTGTACCGTTACCGGAGTGCCAGGCCATCCTAATCTGTTTTACTTTGGTGGCACCGGCGGCGGCGTTTGGAGGACTACCGACGGTGGAAACACCTGGAAAAATATTTCAGATGGTTACTTTGGCGGCTCCATTGGAGCAGTCGCCGTATCGGAATATGACCCTAACGTGATCTACGTGGGAGGCGGCGAAAAGACCGTGCGAGGGAATGTGAGTTTCGGCTACGGCGTATGGAAATCCGTAGATGCCGGCAAGACCTGGACCAACATGGGGTTAAACCAGTCTCGCCATATTGGACGAATTCGCATCCACCCCAAAAATCCGGATGTCGTATTTGCTGCTGTGATGGGCGACTTGTTCAAAGGCACAGAAGAACGGGGGGTGTACCGTTCTATGGATGGTGGTTCCACCTGGGAAAAGGTGCTATTTACCAATGAAGATGCCGGAGCAGTAGATCTTACTTTTGATCCGACTAATCCAAGGATCCTTTTTGCGAGCACCTGGCGTATCCGTCGTACCCCTTACAGCCTGGAAAGCGGAGGTGAAGGCTCTGCGCTATGGAAAAGTACGGATGGTGGAGATACCTGGACCAACCTGATGGAAAAGGAAGGCATGCCAAAAGGACCGGTTGGAATTATTGGCGTTACCGTTTCACCTGCCAATCCGAACCGGGTCTGGGCCATTATTGAAAATAAGGACGGCGGCGTATTCCGTTCAGATGACGGTGGAGACACCTGGTCCAAGACCAACTCCAGCCGAGCCTTGCGCCAACGCGCCTGGTATTACTCCCGGATCTATGCCGATACCAAGGATGAAAATGTGGTATATGTGATGAACGTGCGTTACCACAAGAGTACCGACGGGGGTAAAACCTTTACCCCTAATGGCGCGCCGCATGGAGATCACCACGATCTCTGGATCGCCCCGGAAGATCCACAACGAATGGTTATAGGCGACGACGGCGGTGCCCAAGTTAGTTTTGATGGAGGTGAAAACTGGACGACCTATTACAACCAACCAACGGCGCAATTCTACAGGGTCACCACAGATAATCATTTCCCCTATCGCATCTATGCTGCTCAGCAGGATAACAGTACCGTCCGAATCGCCCATCGGACCTCCGGCTCCTCGATTGGAGAGCGGGACTGGCAACCCACTGCCGGGGGCGAAAGTGCCCATTTGGCAATCGATCCACTGGACAACGATATCGTATATGGTGGAAGCTATGGGGGATTCTTAACCCGTGTAAACCATACAACTGAACAGATGCAGGGTATCAATGTATGGCCAGATAATCCGATGGGGTACGGAGCAGAAGGTATGAAATACCGATTTCAGTGGAATTTCCCCATTTTCTTCTCTCCGCACAATCCGAAAAAACTGTACACCGCTTCCAATCACCTGCATGTAAGCACGAATGGCGGCCAAAGCTGGGAAATTATAAGTCCCGACCTGACTCGGAATGACAGTACGAAGCTGAAGTCCTCCGGTGGCCCGATTACCCAGGATAATACAGGTGTAGAATACTACTGTACCATATTTGCTGCCTGCGAAAGTCCTTATGAGGAAGGGTTGATCTGGACCGGTTCTGACGACGGCCTCTTGCACATCAGTCGCGATGGAGGAGAAAACTGGGAAAATGTGACGCCTGCCGGCATGCCGGAATGGATGATGATCAATAGCATTGATCCCGACCCATTCACCAAGGGAGGTGCCTATGTGGCAGGTACCCGCTACAAGCTGGGTGATTATACCCCTTACCTGTATCGTACCAAGGATTACGGAAAAACCTGGACGCTAATCACCACAGGTATCGATGAAGAACACTTTACCCGCGTTGTCCGTGCAGATCCGGAGCGCGAAGGCCTGCTGTATGCGGGTACGGAGACCGGTATGTATATCAGCTTTGACGATGGAGCCCAATGGGAAGCTTTCCAGCTCAACCTGCCTATTGTTCCGATTACCGATCTGGCGGTTAAAAACAACAATCTGATTGCTGCCACCCAAGGTCGAAGCCTTTGGATGATTGACGATCTGACTCCGCTCCACCAATTGTCGGATGCCGTGGCGGCAAGTGATTATTATTTGTATAAGCCCATGGAAAGTTACCGCATGTCCGGAGGGCAGCGCAGGAATAGTGTAACGGCCGGTATGAACCATCCGGGAGGCGTAATGATTCATTTTTTTCTGAAGGACTTACCAGAGAAAAAAGAGGAGGTTCGCATAACACTTATGGAGGAGGATGGAACAGAAATTCGGACCTATTCCAGCACTGCCAAAGAGCGAAACGAAAAACTGCCCGATCTGAAAAAGGGGGGCAATCGCTTTGTGTGGAATATGCGCTATCCCAATGCCAAACGGTTTGACGGTATGATCCTATGGGCAGGAGGTAGTTTGCAAGGAGCTATGGCAGTTCCTGGTGAGTACAAAGTCCAACTCAAGGTTGGACAAGATAGCATGACTCAGTCGTTTACCATCTTGAAAGATCCTCGATCTGAAAGTACCATGGCGGACCTTCAAGCCCAATTTGACCTGATCCAGGGAATCAATGATAAGGTGAGTGAGGCTCACGGTGCCATCATTGATATTCGTGATACACGCAAACAACTGAAGCACTTTACCGACCGATGGAAAGGTCAGGAAAACAAAAAGAAGTTAATCGCCAAGGCGGAAATGATCGACTCCATGATGACGGAGATCGAACAAAACCTGTACCAGACCAAAAACAGAAGTCGTCAGGATCCGCTTAACTTTCCGATTAAACTGACGGACAAACTGGGTGGTGTGGCTCGATTGGCATCTATGGGCAACTTTAAACCCACGGCTCAATCCTATAAAGTCAAAGAGGAATTGGAACAAGCGGTTGATCAGGAATTGGCTCGCTTTAACGAAATCAAATCCAACGATATCCCCGAATTCAACCAAATGGTGCGCGAACAAGCCATTGATGCTGTCATCCTGAAGGAGGCAGTCAAAAGTTCGGGCGACTAACGCCAGGCTATGGGACTATAGTTTTGAGTTTTAGTTAGATTTGAAAGTGCTGGGACGCTACCTTTGGGTAGCGTTTCTTTTTTGAATGATGATTTGAAAGGACTAACCAGGACCGGCGACCTTCAGTCGCCGATCTTTGGTAGGTGGTTCGGCGACTGAAGGTCGCCGGTCCCATTTTCCGTAGCCTCAGGTGAAAAAATTTCGACCCGACTCCGCTCCGCTACGTCGGGCATACTGACGCTCCGTACGGATGTCAGCATGAATAAAATTCAAAAGCTAAAGGGTCAGTTCCGGGAAAGACGAAAACCGTAGAAGTAATACCGGAAAACTGGAACTTTCCAGAAGCGACTCGATACGCGGCCGAGCCTGGAGCTGTTGTTCCAGGAGCCGCCACGAAGCACACGGGATGTACCGCTGGAGGGCCCTTTCGGATCACGCTCCGAACCGGACGGATAATCCCCCTTCCAATCCCAGCACCATTCCCAGACGTTGCCTGTCATGTCGTGCAAGCCCAGGCCGTTGGACCGAAAGCTGCCAACAGGTGCTGTGCATTTATATCCATCGCTTTCTCCAGAAATATTGGCATAACTGCTCAATTGGCTTTCGGAGGAAGTGCCGGCCCATTTATCCCGGTTTTGCCGGCTGCGGGCCGCGTACTCCCACTCCGCCTCCGTGGGCAGCCGATAGCCATTGGCACTCCAGTCGGCCGATACATTGGTCCCATTGATGTGATATACTTCCTGAAGGCCCTCCTGATCCGAACGCCAGTTGCAGTAGGCCACCGCGTCGTACCAACTCACATGAATGACCGGATGGTTGTATTCGCCAGTTGGGCGGCGATTTCCTTCGGCATCAAAGCGCCAATCTATACCAGCCTTTTTCTCCCAATTTGATCCGGTCAAGAGGTAGCTTCCATCTCCTTTTTCCGCATCGGTCCGGTAGCCGCTGTCGTTGATGAAATAAGAAAACTCTTGTACTGTCACCTCATGCCGCCCGATATAGAAGCTGCTCAGGGTCACCTGCCGGGTGGGGCTTTCGTCCTCATCGCAGTCGCCACCTTGCTCGGCCGTACAGCCCATGGTGAAGGTGCCACCCTGGACAAAGACCATGTCGGGAAGGTCTGTCTCCTCCTTACTACCTGAGCGCGACAGTGGCTCAGAAAGAGAAGTACCCGGATCGCTTTCTACGGGCTGGCTCATCCAAACGCCAAATAGAATAGAAAGAATTACTACAACTCCCCCTCCGATCCAAATCCTTCGATTTGAATCGGGAAGGGTATTTTTTTGGGATTCTACTTTCTTCTCCCCAAGAGGAGTTTCGACGATTCTCAAACGAGCGATATGCTTTTGGGCTTCTCTTACATGGGTACCTGAAGGATACCTTTTCAAGTAGGCTTGAAAACCTGGTATCGAGTTCTTAGCAACCGCATTCTTCCAAGCTTGTTCTTCTTCCTGATCTCTCGTTTCTTCCGGATCGGGTTTGGGTGAAGGAGCGGCCAGTTTGAGGTCCCGTTTCAAGCGTTTCAATCCTTTCTCATAATTCGAGGTGAAATCCGTGTAATGTCGACGCCGGATTCTAAAAGGCAGTTCCACCTGTCGGTACATTAGTGGTAGGACCTTTTTTCCCTTATCCAGGGCGTACTCCACTTCATCCATTACATTGTCCGAATGAACTGAGTCAGGAGAAAGGATAAAGATCAGACCTGAACAGGATATGAGCGCACGTTCAATACTTCTTGCCCAACGTTCTCCCGTTTTGATATCCAATTGATCAATCCAAACCTCAGCACCGGAATCCCTCAAGTCCTGTGCCAACTTCAGTGCGAAGTCGGCATCCTCCCGAGCATAGCTGATGAAGTAGGTGGTGGATTCCTCGGGCATGGAATGAATCAGGGTTTATTCAAATATAAAAAGAAGCTGACATATCGCCTCATCCTAATACCGTTTTAAATTGAGAAGGTCGCAAATAGAAACGAGCTTATTTTTCTGCTAATCAAGGCATGAGCGAGCGTAAGCTCGTGAACCGCGAAGCGGGTGGGCCGGCAAAGCATAGCCTGAGCTACGGCGAGGCTTTTTAACGCTGAGTAGGGGAAAAAGAAGCCGTTTACATACGTCATTTTCATTTTAAAACGGTATAAAAAGCAATCCAACCTCCAGGTCCACGCTGGGCAATATCGCGAGCACAGCGAACAAAAACCTTCCGATGCAAAAACAACAGCTGCATGGTGGCGGAAATCTATCCCCGGCGACTAATGGACTTTCAAAAATAATTCGTTCCACAGAGGACCGGTGGATTCATCCATCGAAAGGAGTACCTAAGCCGGTAGCTAATAATGACGAAGCGTTGCTTGTCATCACCCGAGCAACCGATCCATTTTTCCTGGAACGTTTAATTTCTGAATCTTAATAAGTCGCCGCTCCTAATTATCCCATTATAGGATTACAGCATTACAGAATTATCTATTCCCTGTCATTTGAATATATTTCTCATCCAATTCCCGGGAATCACCATATTGAGTCCTGAGCTCCGCTAATTTGCCTTTCAAGGCATCGACCACTTCTGCATAGTCGGGATCATTATAGACGTTATTGAGTTCCTGTGGATCCTTTTTTCGATCGTAAAGCTCCCATTCGTCCACGTCGTAGTAGAAGTGCGCCAATTTATAATCCTCGGTCACGACTCCATAATGCCGTTTCACCATATGGACGGCCGGGTATTCGTAGTAATGGTAATAAACGGCATCTCGATCCCATTCGGAGGACTGATTAAATAGTAAGGGCATCAGGCTTTCACCCTGCATATCTTCGGGTACATCGATTTTAGCTGCTTCCAGTAGCGTAGGTGCAAAATCCAGATTTTGAACCATGGTGGTATTTTCCTGGCCCGGTGCAACCTGACCTGGCCAGCGCACCAACAAAGGCGTCTTAAAGGATTCGTCGTAGATAAAACGTTTGTCGAACCACCCATGCTCTCCCAGGTAAAAGCCTTGATCGGAGGTGTAGATCACCAGCGTATTTTCAGCCAATCCACTTTCCTCCAAGTAATCCAGGACGCGACCGATATTATCATCTACGGATGAAATGCAAGCCAGGTAATCCTGCATGTACCGCTGGTATTTCCAGATCATCTTTTCACGATCAGTCATGGAAGGCCAATTCGCTTTAAAATCCGCATTAATGGAATCGAGAATGACATCGTACAACGCCTTCTGCTCCTCGTTGACCCGATCGAGGTAAGGCGATCTAAATCCATCGAATTTTCCCCATTGCATAGGAGGCACATGAGGTTCTACTCCGCCCATTTCAGCGATGGTCTCCGGTCGAATCTTGGAATCGTGCCCGTATCGCATGTGCTCCAACAGATTCATCTCTGCCGTTCGAGCCGCCGAACCTCGCCCTTCATAATCGTCGAACAAGGTCTCCGGTACTGGAAACTCTTTTTTTGAAAATGCTTTGAATTTTTCCGGCGAAGGCCACCAAGGTCGATGTGGGGCCTTGTGCAGGTACATCATCAGGAACGGTTTTTCCGGATTACGGTCTTCCTGGAGCCAGTTAATGGTCAAGTCTGTAATCACATCGGTCACGTAGCCCACGATAGTAGTATCCCCTGCGGGCGTGATGAAGTCTGGGTTGATGTAACTGCCTTGCCCTGGAAGGATCATAAAGTCGTCCACCCCTTTTGGATTGTTTCCAAAATGCAATTTGCCAAACATGGCTGTCTGGTAACCTGCCTGCTGAAACAGTTGAGGAAAGGTAACCTGATTGGTGTCGAAAAGCATCCGATTGTCGATCTTACCGTGGATATGGGCGTGCTTGCCCGTCAAAATGGTTGCTCGAGCAGGGGCACAAATGGAATTGGTTACACATGCATTTCGGAACAACATACCATCCTGGGCGAGCCGGTCGATATTTGGGGTGGATATTAAATGGTCCTGATAGGCACTGATCGCTTGATAAGCGTGGTCGTCGGCCATGATGAACAAAATATTGGGCCGCTCCCATTCCACTTTAGCCGGAGCTGGATCTGAACAGGAAAACAGACAACTAGCTACTACCAGGGTATAACACAACAGAAGACGATTCATGCCACAACGATTTTATTGGATTTATTTCCCAACTTATCCGTATTCTCTTTTGGTAAGGTGAAAAAAGACTTTGGTCGAAAGTTAGGTTACAGCAAGTTGAGAAAACTATATTTTATCGATAAAATAAAAAATCACAGATGAAACCTTGGCTTAAATGGACGTTGGGCATCCTGCTTGGGCTCTTTGTCGTTCTTTTTATTCTGTATCGGGTAGGTATTAACTACACCAAATCATTCAGTCCGGAAGAAACGGTAACCTATACCGAACAGGGCATGGATATTTCGGTATTCTACAACAAGCCTTCCAAAAAAGGTCGGGAGATCTTTGGCGGCTTAATTCCCTATGGAGAAACCTGGCGAACCGGGGCTAATGAAGCGACCACCTTCGACACTAAAACCGCGCTTGCTGTGGAAGGGCAACCGCTTCCAGCCGGACATTACACGTTATGGACCGTACCCGGTCCGGATCAATGGGAGGTGGTTTGGAATACTAACGATTACCCCTGGGGCGTGAGCTTTGGAGCCAAAGCCAGCCGTGATCCTGCTTTCGATGCGCTAATCGTAACGGTACCCGTCGACAATTTGCCAGAGGTGGTTGAACAATTTACCATCCGCTTTGAGCAAAGCCGGCTGCTATTGGAGTGGGATCAAACTCAGGTGGCTGTGAGTCTGGAGGCGAATTAGGATCTTTTCCACCCATGTTACTTCTTTAAATCCCCTGTCTACCACCTGAAGCAGGGTATTATCCCATAGCTTATCTCTTTTCAAGGGGTATCATATCCATGAATCTCCTGCCATCCCTCTCAACGACCTCTTGGGAATCCTTGTCAGGGTTAAATCCAAGTACCCATCCTCCGGAAGCCTTTGAATGAAAAGGCACCCCTACAAACTCTTCAAAAAATGGTCAAAAGGGACTATATTCCTAATTCGATTCAAATGAGGATGCCGCCCAATGAAAGACCAAATGAAAATCTTGCTTACGTTACCCTTGCTGTTGGGGTTCCTGTATTGCTCCAGCACCTTATCGGCACAAAAGCAAACAAATGATCTGCCTCGACTGTACGCAGAGGTCCTGTATATTCAATCTTCGGATTCGAACCTGGTCCGATGGGAAAGTACCATTTGGAAGCCTATCTATCAATCCTTGATCGAGAACGGATTCAGTACAGGCTGGCAACTTTTTTCCGTGACAAATCCCGCCCAGTCCAGCCCGGAGTATAATTATGTACTCGTGCATTACTATACGACCCTGGATCAGCTGAATCTGACCCGTCGAGGGCTGGAACGCGCCTTCGAACAGGCACACCCCGAGAAAGACCTCAGTGCCATTTTAAAACACTCCGATAGCCTACGAACGGTAGTGTACACGGAGATTTTCGAACTCAAACAAAGGCGTTATCCGGCTAAAAATATACCAAAAGGAACCTACTTCTTCCTACAGACCAAACAGGTTCCTCGACGAAACATCGAAGAGTTCCTGGAATTTGAAGAGCAGGCTTCAGATAGCTCCTCCATGCAATCAGGCTTTGAGAATAGAACCGTATGGGAAGTAGTATCCACAGACCTTTCAGGCTGGGATTATAACTTTGCCATTGTAGAGAATTGGTCCGACCAGAAGGAAATGATCAGCTACCAACGGCCAAGTGGCAAGGACATTGTACTGGATGAAGATCGCAAGCGGAAAAATTCCTGGATTGATCAACGAACTGAAACCTGGATCCTGGAGGATCAATGGTTTACAGAAAATAGGCAAATTGCCAAGTGATCTTGTACCTACCCCTTGGGGAAGTAGCCGGTAGCTTTCATCCTCACCTTTTCAGCCGAGTTCTTTTGGCAAATTGGAGGGTCAAACCGTTCAAAGAAAGATCATCCTATTTCCCAGGATTGTTCTTTCCTTAAAAATGGTGTAGGAGGACAATGGAACTACATCAAGTTTTCCGCTAGTACCCATCCCCCGTAGCCAATACACAAGAAGGAAGATACAAGCACCAATATTTGTTGTAGCCGTTGATTTCGGCTTATTTTTTTCGAAAAAGGCAAACTAAATAAACCGGCGGCAACAAGCATTCCCAAGACCGATCCTAGCCCAAATATCAATAAATACAATAAACCGTTAATGCTGCCTTGCACCTCTGTCATGACCAACAATACAACCGCTCCACTTCCGGCAAGACCGTGCACCAAACCAACACCATAGGCGAGTCGGTGCCCTTCTTCCTGGGGATTTTTAGATCGATTTCGATAATATCCAATCAACCGGAATACTCCCAACCCAATCAGGACACATCCCACGAAAGCTTCCATCACCCCAAAGTGATGTTCCTGTACGCTTACCCCCATCAGCAACATCAATATACCAATGAAAAAGATGGTGGAAGTATGGCCCAGCCCCCAAAACAAACCATCTTTGGCTGCCTCCATAATTTTTTCTCTTCGAGTCACCAGGTTGCTTACGGCTACCAGGTGATCCGCTTCAAAAGCATGGCTAAATCCAATAAAACCTGCCACTATAAAAGGCATTGATAAATCCATATCAAAGAATTATGTCGTACAATACAATTCTGTGGTTGCCGGTATCGGCTAGTGCCATTCGATTTCCTGCTATGGAAATGGAAAAGGGCCAATACAAACTACCTTCTGTTGTTTTGATGGTTTCAGGGTTTTCACTTCCGGTTTCAAAATTTTTTTGTCCTACCAAGCCCACGGCTTCCGGCGCATTTTTATCAGGCTCCCGATCAAACCAAAGCACCCTGGAATTACCCGTATCTGCAACCCATAAACCTGTTTGGAAAAAACAAGTATCATAACACCAGTTGAGGGTATTTGCTTTCGGAAACCATCCAAATTGATTCGCTCCATTCGCCTCCAAATTTGGCTGTCCAAAAATAAAGTGCGCCTTCTCGGAAAGTGCATCTTTCCAGTGGTTCCAGTACAAGACTCGGTAATATTGAGTATCGGTAATCGCCATTTGCCCTCGAGGACCGATTTTTACGGAATAGGGCCAAATGGCATCCTGGTGATCATAGTCCCTTTCAGTAAAAGTTGCCTTCCCGATCACCTCATCGGCAGGCTGATTTAACTCAAAAGGGATGTCCTGCCAATACAAGATCCGTCTATTGCCGGTGTCAGCTATCCAGAGGGATGTACCGTCTGAGTGCACCCCGTAAGGCCAATACATACTGGATGCAGTTGGGGCACTTCCCAGCCCTTGTATATTGGGTTCCGATCCTGAAAAATGAGCTTGTCCAAGCACTACGTCCGCAGCCTGCCCGGATTGAGTGGGGAAAGAATGCCAGATCAACACTCTGTGGTTCCAGGCATCCGCCACGATCAGCTTGGTTCCATCCGACCAGACCCCGGAAGGGTAATGCAGGGTATCAGGACCTGTTTCTCCGCCGCCATTTCGACCGGTTTCTTCCGCTGCCTGCTGGCCCAAAATTAAATCAGGGTCTTTCCACTCGCCCTCTGGAATAGTGTTCCAAACAAAAACTCGATTCTGACCGGTATCTGTTACCATCATTCGGCCCTTACTCAGGCAAACGCCTCTGGGTGCCAGAAAAGGACTCTTCTGCGCCCCCCTGAAAATGAAAGGATCCGAAACCAGGTTCAACTTATTTATTTGTGAGACTTCTTTTGTCGACATGTACCCAATTCAGTGGCTATTAACAAATCCGAGGCAACTGTTCCCCGACCAACATATTGACAATGCGCTTGCCTCCGATCGAACTTTGAAGCACTACTTGTCCTGAATGGGTTTCCACAACCTCACCCACAATCGCAGCTTGTTGGGTTTTGGAATTCTTTTTCAGCGTTTCCAAGGCTAATTCCGCCCCTTCCGCTGAAACTATGGCTAGAAAAACACCTTCGTTGGCCACGTAAAGCGGATCGAGCCCCAATAATTCGCACGCTCCTTTAACCTGTTCATCCACTGGTAATGCTTTCTGGTTCACCTCGATCCCTAGTTGGGCATCCCTGGCCAGTTCATTCAACACAGTAGCCACTCCACCGCGAGTTGGGTCCCGCATCAACTTTAAGTGGCTACCCAAAGTCTCCACCAATTCCAAAGCAGGTTCATGCAGGCTCTGTGTATCACTTGCGATATCCGTTTCAAATTCCAGTCCTTCCCGAACAGACAAAATAGCGATGCCATGTGTGGCCAGGTTACCGCTTACCAATATCCTATCTCCGGATCTTAGGCGATGTATTCCGAGGTCTGCCTTTGGATGAACTGCACCCACCCCAGTTGTATTGATAAAGATTTTATCTCCTTTACCCTTCTCTACCACTTTGGTATCGCCTGTGACGATTTCCGCGCCTGCTTGTTCGGAGGCAAATTTAATCCCAACGAGTACCTCCCAGAATTCCTGCATGCTCAACCCTTCCTCCAAGATGAAGCCCAAGGACAAATACATGGGTTTTGCCCCACACATGGCCAGATCATTAACCGTTCCATTTACCGCTAATTCACCAATATTTCCTCCTGGAAAAAAAATGGGAGCGATCACAAAACTGTCGGTGGTAAAGGCCGTCGGACCATTCAGCTGTAAAATGGCTCCATCGTGCCGTTCTTGTAAGGCGGGACTTTCAAATAGCTTGAACACCCCGCCGTCGAGCAATTTATTGGTGAGTAGGCCACCACTTCCGTGCCCCAGTGTGATCAGGTCAAAATCGAGATTTGGCATTGGGCATTGCAGCCGCATGCTTAATGGTTCTGTAGTTAGTGAGGAGGCTCCATTCATTCTGCTACTTCCAGTTTGTTTTCCATCTGATGAAAATGGTAATAGGCGGCACAGGCTCCTTCCGAAGAAACCATAGGTGCACCAAGGGGAAACTCAGGTTTACATTTTTTTCCAAATTGAGGGCATTCAAATGGCTTTTTAATCCCCTTTAGTACCTGACCGGCAATGCATTCCTCGTTCTCCGGCACCTCTTCCACCTGGATGTCGAATTTTCTTCGGCCGTCGAAAGCAGCCAATGCTTCCCGAACCTCATAGCCGCTTGCCGGGATGGTACCAATACCGCGCCATTCCCGGTCCTGAACTTCAAATACACGTTCGATTACCTTTCTAGCGTTTGGGTTTCCCTCCGGATTGACCACACGGGTATACTGGTTTTCCAAGCGGGCAGTCCCTCTTTCCAACTGCTGCACACACATTAAAATGCCTTGTAGTAGGTCCACCGGTTCGAAGCCGGTAACTACGATTGGGATTTTGTAGGATGCTACCAGGGGGTCGTACTCATCCGTTCCCATTATTGTACATACGTGACCGGCAGCCAGAAAAGCCTGGATATGACTTTCGGGATCATCCATAACAGCTTGAATAGCCGGCGGTACCAGTACGTGGGAAGCCAGAATGGAATAGTTGGAAAGGCCGGCTCGTTGAGCATGCAGTACGGAAAGGGCATTGGCAGGAGCAGTAGTTTCGAAGCCTACGGCAAAAAACACCACCTCCCGTTCCGGGTTTTCCTGAGCCAGCTTAACCGCCTCCAGTGGAGAATAGAGGATTCGAATATCCGCCCCCCCGGCTTTAGCCTCCAGCAGGCTTTTTTGAGAACCCGGCACGCGAAGCATATCCCCAAACGAACATAAAATTACGCCTTCTTCCTCAGCCAAATAAATCGCCTTGTCAATTAGGTTTAATGGGGTTACGCAAACCGGACATCCTGGACCATGGACCATGGTTATTTCATCCGGTAATAAATCCAGTAAGCCATTTTTTACCAGACTGTGGGTCTGCCCGCCACAAACTTCCATGACCGTCCATGGTTGGGTTACGGTATGTCGAATGGATTCCAGGTACTGCTCTACTACTTGAGGGTCTCTATATTCCGATAAGTACTTCATGGTTGGCTTAGCTTTTTGCGACTGTGTCTTTTTTAGGCAGATAGTCGTTGATCTCTTTCAACTCATCCAATTCACCGATCTCTTTCAGATAGGTAAATGTTCGTTCCGCTTCTTGCTCGTCGACCACGCTGATGGCTACGCCTACATGGACTAAGACGTAGTCGCCGATCCGAGCCTGGGGAACCATCTCTAGGCTTGCCTCTTTTATAATGCCCCCAAAATTCACTTTGGCCATTCGAACCTGACCATCGTAGCGGTGCTCAATGTTTTTAATCTTTCCCGGAATAGCTAAGCACATGTTGTTCTTGAGTTTTAAAAGTCTGATTTTGTTGAATGCACCAATGAGCCAATTGCCCAAA
The DNA here is from genome assembly GCA_964641965.1 of uncultured Saprospiraceae bacterium. Taxonomy (GTDB): domain Bacteria; phylum Bacteroidota; class Bacteroidia; order Chitinophagales; family Saprospiraceae; genus JAJDFU01. Next base: position 28,610 of record CAZXLD010000018.1, read on the forward strand.
CGAAATATTCTCATCGTTAGGGGATAGCTGTTGGTGAAAGAAGAGCTGAAAACGATCACCCCAACGTTGTTGGAGTGCCTCCATCAGTACTGTATTTTGAAATACCCCTCCGCTAAAGGCTATCTTTTCATACCCGGATGCCAATGCCACTCGTCCAGGCCATTCGGCTAGCGTTAGGTGGAATCGAAAGGCGATTTCCGCTCGGTCCATACCTTTTTCAAGGGCATTCAAAATGGCTTGCCCTAGCTGGCGCGTAGGGAAATAGACCATTGCTTTAGAGTCCCAGCCCAATTCAAAAGGTCGATATTTAGGGGTATGGGCTAATGCAAATCGCCTAGCCTCCTGTTCGAGAAAGATAGCAGCCTGACCTTCGTATTCCATTCGCTCACAAAGCCCAAGCAGACTAGCCACCGCGTCAAATAATCGCCCCACACTGGTTGTTTGCAACTGTTGTTCCCGATCGAGCAGACGTCGATACAAACTCCATTCTTGATCTGAAAATTGGTTTTTCAGCCTTTGGGCAGATCCTGGAATCAGGCTGCCAAGGGCCAGTGCAGCAATGCGTGGCTCCCGGGCCATCTTGTCGCCCAACAGTAGGGGAAATGGTTCGATATGACCGATTCGATCAATAGATCCATTTTGATAGCTAAAACACTCGCCGCCCCAAACCTCTCTGTCGGTGCCGAGTCCAGTACCATCCCAAATCATTCCAAGTACTGGCTTTTCACTTTCCACCAATGCATGTTCAGCGAGAATCGCAGCAAAATGAGCTTCGTGGTGTTGTATCTCCACCAGAGGAACTTCCAGTTGATCAGCCAGCTTTTTTCCAAACTGGGTAGACAAATAAGCTGGGTGCAGGTCGACGAGTATACGATCGGGAGTAGCCTGCAGAACCCCTTGTAAATGGTCGACTACTTGTTGAAAATGGCAAAATGTGTTGTAGCCCTCCAGGTTTCCCAGGTATTGACTTACAAACGTATTCCGATTATGCAGAAGCGATACCGTACTTTTCAACAGTGCACCACAAGCCAGTTGAGTTTCTGAAGACCAAGGCAAATCATGAACTATCAAGGTTGGAGCATAGCCTCTTGATCGCCTTAATAACAGAGGTTCTCCATTTTTGGTAAAACGAACTACGCTATCGTCTTGCGGAATGGTTATCTCCCGGTTATTGCTTAATACGAAAATCCCTTTGGTCAAGAACTGATTTAGAGCCTCCTCGTCCTTGAACACGATAGGATCTCCACTCACATTTCCACTGGTTGCAACGATTGGCCTATCCCATTGCTTTAATAATAATTCATACAGCGGTGTATAAGGTAACATGGCACCGATTTCATCCAAATCAGGAGCAATTTGTACCCAGGCAAGCGGGTTACCAGATGGATTTTTACGTCGGAAGATTCCAATTGGTGCAGCAGGGGAGCCAAGTACTTTCTTTTGGTCAGCGGAAAGCTGGGCATCATTTTCCAAGCTCTTCAAGTCCGGGTACATAAGGGCAAAAGGCTTGGCCGGTCGATCTTTAAGCCGCCGCAGGCGCTGCAAAGCAGTTGGGGAAGCAGCATCACAAGTAAGCAAATACCCCCCGATCCCTTTTATGGCTACTACACCTCCTGTTTCCCAGATCTCAAGCACTTTTACCAATTGATCGGTATCAAGTGGATACGGATCAACCCCATTAGGACAGTGCATTGTCATGGTAATTCCACATGAAGGACAGGAGTTGGTTTGCGAAAAATGCCGCCGATCTAATGGGTTCTGATATTCAGCCCTACAGGAAGGGCACATGTCAAAAGGATCCATACTGGTTTTATCCCGATCATAGGGCAAAGCCGAAATGATCGAGTAGCGTGGACCACAACGCGTACAGGTAGTAAAAGCATAACCGCGCCTCCGGTTACCTTCCTCCGATAGTTCCTTTCGGCAAGCATCACAAAGGCCAAAATCGGGACTTAAGAGTAAGCTGCCCGTTCCTTGATCGGAGCTTTGCACGATTTGAAAGGAGGAAAAGGGTTTCGACCCTGAAGGTCGTTTGCGACAACTATGGTTGGTAATATGTGCCAGAATGGGTGCAAGATCCACACAGTCTTTATAGAAATATTGAGCAACAGCTTCTTCTGCCTCAAATTCGATCTGCACGCCTTCCAGCGTATTACTAACCCATCCATTTAACCCATATTGTTGGGCTAAACCAAAAACAAAAGGCCGAAATCCAACCCCTTGTACCTGACCTTGAATATGAATGCGCCACCGGTTCACCCCTGGGCGGATTGTAAGACGCCTGCAGCTTTTTTTGCTTCAACTTTTTCCAGGATCCATTCGCACCAGGCGTCCAATCCCACTCCGGATGTGCTTGAAACTTGGAGGACCTCCAGATCGGGGTTTACCTCCCGTGCATCTTTTGTTACGGCCTCTACCGAAAAAGGAAGGTGGGGCAGTAAATCCGCTTTGGAAATCAACATTAATTCACTCGTGAGAAACATCCGTGGATATTTCTTTGGCTTATCATCGCCTTCTGTGGTGGCAATCAAAGTAACGCGATAATCTTCGCCCAGATCAAAAGAAGCGGGGCACACCAGGTTTCCTACGTTCTCTACGATCAATAGATCGGTGGATTCTAATTCGAGGGTATCTAAAGCCTGCCAGACCATCTGCGCTTCCAGGTGGCATATACCTCCGGTTACGATTTGCATAGCTTCAATCCCGGTTTCGCGAATTCGATCGGCATCCCGCTCCGTTTCGAGATCCCCTACCAGTACTTTCATCTGTACTTTCCCGGATAGCCGTTTAGCGGTCTCCTGGAGCAAGGTCGTTTTTCCACTTCCTGCAGAAGAGGTAATATTCAACATTAGGATATTCCGCTTAGCCATCTCCTTGCGTATGGATTCAGCTACAAAGTCATTGGCTTTGAGCAAATGCATGGTGGTATTATCGCAGGTAATGGTACCTCGAGCAGTACGCGAAGATTTCTGGACCTTCATCTTGGGAGGAATGTTTTTTGTTTGTTTATCTTTTACAATAAGAAATATAGAAAGATAAACTTACAACACATAGAAAATGAACACTTTAGAAAACATTTTCTAAAGTTGAATTGCAGATGGCTCTGCAAAATGAACTCGATGGATCAGTAATTCAGTTCCTGCAACCACATTGTTGTTGGGCAGGCCACAACCAGCACAAACAAATCGATATTGTGTAATAGGTGAACGTTTTTGACAGTCTTCACAATAGACTTCCACCGGTATGGTTTCGATCACCAGTTTTACCCCAATCAATTTACCTTCCGCTTCCTGAACGGCAGAAAACGCATTATCCATCAAAAGGGGTTCTACATTGGAAAGTAACCCTACCTGCAGGTCGATCTGTTCCAACCGCTTCAACTCCTCCGGTGAAAATTCGGATTCCAAAGTGGCAACTATATTCCGAACCAAGGAAATTTCGTGCATCGGGTCAAGTATTATTTACAAGCGACTTTAACTGTGCCAGTTGATGGAGGTGATTATCTGCTTCGGCTATCAATTCCGGATCTTTTACCAGGGTTTTCACTTCATTAGCTTTTGCTATCATCTCAGTAAAACGTTGCTCATTAAAGGATTCGTCCGAATTTCCAACATTCCAGGAGGCTTCCAAGAAATTGAGCAAGGTAATGGCACGTTCGTAAGGGTGTTCCTCCTGGCGCACATCCAAGGCTTCCTGATAATAGAACAAGGCTTTTTCGTAGTTGTCCGAATGGATGGAGGGCGGAAACCGGGATAGGGCATTCCCATAGTTGGAACAAATCCGGGCATAAATCAGGGGATGCGCCGTTTTGGTGTAGTAGTTGAGTGCTTCTTGGAAGGAAGAAGCTGAAACCCCTGCCCAAATACCTCTTTTTTTATTTTCTGCAGGTAATTCGGCATACAACACGCCCAAGCGGTGGTGTATTTCCGCAAACACATCGGGTCGAGAATCCTTTCGAAAAAAGTGTAATGCTTCCTGAAAAGCCTTAATTGAGGCCTGAAAAAACTGGGGATTCCCGGCTTGTCCCCAAGTATAGAGAAGGGTCCCTTTCTTGATTTGGGCGTCTGCAAGCAGTTCTTCTAAGCCCTCCTCACTAAAAAAGGTGATTGCTTTATTGATATATCCCAAGGCCTCTGAGAAGCTTTCCTCTATACTGGCTATTTGAGTGGCATCAGACAACAACAGACCAGCCTCTACTTTTCGCCCTCCCTGCTCAAAATAAGTCAGTGCATCCCAAAGGTGCGATTTTAGTTGATTGACCAATTGAGTATCCAGTGGGGCCTGAACGAAAGCCATGAGTATTCGGCTCAAATCTGCCTTCAAAGCCATTCGAATAGCTTCCGGGAACTCGATTTCAACCAAAGGCTCGATAAGCGTCCTCGCCTCCACCGATTGGTTTAAGTCACCCAGTAAGATAGCCATTTGCCGAGCTGTGTACGCTTTCCACAGATCGTTAGGTGCCTCCTCCAAAGCCTTGCGATACGCACGTTTGACCTGATTTTCCGTTACGCCCTCGGAGAGGATACCATAATGCATCAGGATCGCTCGATTGTGGAGGGCACGGTATTGATCGAAGGGAGGCAAATCGGATGTACCATTTCTGTTTGGAATGGAAACGGGTAGTCCTTGTGTTAAAGCAACCAGGTTATGCAAATCCAGCCTTAATTCAGAAGTAGTATCCAGATGGGTGAATGCCTCTTCATGGCCTCCCAATAAAAAATAGATCAGACTAATCGCATTGGATTCATTGAAAGGTAAATCCTGAGGTAAGAGATAAGGCGGCATATTTGACCCCCAATCCACCCCTGTTAAAAGTTGGCTGGACTGTACCATTAAAGAGGGGAATGAAAGAACCGAAGGACGTTTTTCCAAAGGTTCAACATGCAGCAGTTCAAACAATCTGGGGTCTGCTTTTTGTACCCAGTCTTCTATTTTTTTCCTTGATTCAGTTGTTGCAAATATGGAAAGCATCTTTTCTTCCTTTTAAGGTTCCTCTGGCGTCCTTTCGAATACCTCGTTGCATAATCTGGGCATAGGTAAGCGCTTTTTTCTCCGAGGGATATGCATCAATGTAGCGACAAAGGAATTGCATTGAATTTCGCAGATCGATGAATACCATACTGAGATGCCATTGGCTTCTATACAAGCGCAAATAATAACGCACTTCCGAATTGACCAGCCAACCGTCATCTTTTAACCACTCCAGATCCTCGGGCATACCTGCTTTTTCCGGAGAAGGGAATTGGGGAATATCGTCTGAGACATAAATCATGAAAGCTGGAAGAAATGACTTAGCCAAAAGTTACTTTTAAAATATTTAATCCAGGTTCACATTCGTAATTCAAGTCCCGATCTTTTTGATCCAACTGTTGATCCACCAACAATTCGTGTAGCGCAATCGAACGATCTCCTGCGGCATTGCGCATTTTCAGGATATGTTGGGACGCTTTATGAATCGCCTTGAATTCCTTCTGTGTAACTGGCGCAATCAAAAGCATCTTTCGTTCCGCATAATAGGCCAGGTATACGTTATGCACTCCGCCAAATACCTTTTCGGCTACTGAACCCTGAATCCATAAGTGTGCGGATTGTAGCCGAACCGAAGTCTTTACTTCCGGTCGACCTTTCTCGCGATTCTTGTAGCCTGGTGGAGGAATAAACATAGCTTATTCAATTAAATCGTTGGTGAGTATTTGTACCAACCGGTCTCCCGCTGCCCGCACCTCAGTCGACAGGTCGAGATTAAAACGCGTATCGTTTACCGCAATTAAAAACACCGTGATATCCTCGGGGTAATCCCCACCAAGCATTTTCTTGGCGTAAGAAAGCGCCTGATCCCATTTTAAGCCATGCAAAAAGACCAAAGGATCCTCCTGAATACTAGCTTTTATTTCTGAGGCCGGGAGCCGAAACAGCGTTCCTGGCTTTTCTCCCGAATTGACGACTGCATCAATCAAGATTACCTGTTGCTTTCCCTTCAGACGAAACAGAACCTCGAAGGCAGAAGTACCCATATCGAACACCTCTACAGCTGAATCTTTCGGCAAGTGGTCTTTCAGTTTCTGAACGACGTAAACACCTACACCATCGTCTTCCCTAACGGGATTTCCAAAGCCTAAAATGGCAATGGCTTTCTGTTGTTCCAATACTGAATTCAATCGCTACTGGTTTTTATCAGACAGAGAAGACAGCCTGTCTCCAAAGAGAGAAACAGGCTGTTAATATATTGGGCGTAGAGAACTTACAATTTGAAACGGGCAAGCTCCTTACCACTCCTGTTGTCGTGGGCATGAACCGTACAGACCAAACAAGAATCAAATGAACGAGCTACCATACCCACTTCGACCGGATCATGTGGATCCTCAATCTCTGTTCCTTCCAGGGCCGACTCAATGGGCCCGGGATTGCCGGCGGTGTCGTTAGGACCTACATTCCAGGTGGTTGGAGCAACGATCTGATAGTTCTTGATCACCCCACTTTCGATCTCGATCCAATGGGCAAGAGCACCTCGTGCCGCTTCGGTTGCCCCCCAGCCTTTACCATCTATTTCTTCCGGCTTGATGTAAAATTCACCATCCAAATCTACCTGAGTCAGCCAGGTATTAATCATCTCATAAATTTTAGGCGCTTCATGCATCCGGGCGAGTGTTCTCGTAAATACACTTGGACCCATTTTTTCCATGATATCACCAAATAAGGGATCGCGGAATTGATGCTCTGCATTTGCCGGATTTGCTGCCATGATCACCCGTGCCAGTGGTCCTGCCTCCGCAGAAACTCCATCAAAGCGGGGAGCCTTTGACCAGCTATACTTTCCGGAAACATCCGCATACTCAAGTGACGAACTATCGCTGACAGGAGTAGGGATGGGTTCATTAAATGGATGCAGCGCAGCCTCTTGTTGGGTATACCAGGCGTGGGTAATGTCTTCTTGAACCATTAGGTGGTCGGCTGGATGGTATGCTTTTCCATCGAAAAAGCCGGAAGGGCTGATCACCGCAGCATTTCGTCCCTCAATGGTGGGATGGTTGTACATGTCCTTATGCAGGTAGGTACCCCAGGCCAGGTATTTCCCAACGCCCTGCCCAAACTTATCCAGCCCGAATTCCAAGCTCGCCCGGATAAAGAGCCCGAGGTCGCTATTCCGGTGGGATTCATTTTCTTCCACCCAAGCCAAGAGATCATCCCAGGATTGTATTTCCAAATAGCGTTCTATGGAACATCCCAGCCATACGGTTTCCAGCCATTCATTCCGAAAATGGTTCATGATGGAATGTGCCCGGGTAATATCCTTCAGCGTAGGCGCACACATGACTCCACCGGGTACCATGTAGCTGGAGTGCGGCCATTGACCGCCAAACAAGGCATAGACTTCCACTGGCCGGCCGCTTGCTGTAACTCCCTTCTGAAAGGAAGTGCCTACGTAGGCAGCAAATCGTTTAACGACTTCCTGATAGAGCGGCTTATTGGCAAATTTTTTATTGGCCATATCCGTAGCGAAAATGGCATAAAACCATCGGGGGATACTCTGGATGGTTTCTGACGCCTGACCAATAGCACGCAATAACAATGCATTTGGGGTAAGTGTGGTTTTCCACGCAGTATCAAGCGCAGAAGAGGCACAGTATAAATGAGAACCCCCACAAATACCACAAGCCCTCGGTGTAACGATCAGTCCCGCCTGGGGGTCTTTACCCCTTAGGATCTGTTCGAAACCTCTAAACATGGCTGCCTGGGTATGCGCTTTGGTGACTACACCATTTTCCATAAATACCTTGACATCAAGGTCGCCTTCTACCCGGCCAACGGGAGAAATATTAAGTTCTTTGGTCGTAGACATGTTCGATTATTTAGAGGTTTCAAAGTGTTCTTTATTCTGCCCCAGGGCTCCTTCCACTGTTCCCATAACTTTCTCAAAGCCCGCCCGGGTATAATAGAGCAGTTTGCTATTGCCTGCCGGCACTTCTTTCGGTAAAAAGCCCAGGTAAGTCATGGTCTTTAGCACGCTTCCTTTTTTGAGATCATTGTGTGGGAATCCAGGTTCAGTACATCCCAGGCAGGGGTGATTGGCCCTGGTTTTACTGGATTGGCGGTTCCAGAGGATGCGATTGCAACTCGCTCGGGTCATAGGCCCTCTACAGCCAACCTCATAAAACAGGCAACCGCCTCGTTTTCCAAAATGGCCATCCACCTTCTGCGCAAAGCTGATCGCGTTGGGGCAACCGGTTTGGACGAAATCGGTGAAGAAGGTTTTCGGTCGGTGGTAATCATCGATCAATACATCACCGATGCGGCCTGTTGAAATCGCTACCAGAATCTGTGTTATCCAATCGGGATGCGCCGGACAACCTGGAATATTGATCACTGGCAAACCACCTTTGGAAACAAAATCGGACCCTAAGAACCCGCCCTTCTTTTTCTTGTGAAACTGTAAACCAGTAGATTCACTCGGGTTCGGCGGCACAGCTGGTATGCCTCCCCAGGTAGCACAGTCCCCAATGGCAACTACAAACTGGGCGGCTGCAGAGAGCTCTTTAACCCAATCCATCATGGGTCGCTCGGCAAAGAAATTCATTTTGCCGGTTCCGTTTGGACCCTGAACGATAGAACCTTCGAAGACGAAAATATCCAATTGGGTTTTCCCTGAGATACAATCATTCATCAGGTCGCTTACCTGCTCCCCAATTTCAAGACCTACCGTAGGATGCCAGAGAATATTGATGCCAAAATCGGTGATGAGTTCCACTACGGTGGGCTCTTCAGCATCTAAAAAAGACATGGTATTACCACTACAGGCTCCACCCTGAAGCCAAAGGACATTTGCCATCGGTTCTGTTTTTTGTGTGTTTATAATTTTGGGAATCCTGGCAGATTTACCCAATGAAAAATTGAAAGAATTAGCTGTACCCTAACAATATTCTGAAATAAGTATAGAAAAGATTTTCTAGAAATAAAATCTCCTTAACATTAAATACCCGAAAGTTGCCCTAATTTAGAGAATGTCTAGATTGGCATCCTTTTTCCATCCGGCTACTAACTGTTGAAATTCCAACTCACCCATGGAGGAAAAATGGGGCTGATAAATACTCCAGAGGGTATCTCTAAAAGATGAATACTGTAAGGGATCCTGATCCAGGATTAATTGTTCGGTCATCCATAGATCCGTTGTCATCCGGATCACAGAGGCCGTTTGTTTCAGCTCTCCCATAGATTCAGGCTTTTGGAACGCTCCTCTTGAAATATTGAAATCAAATAAGAGCAAGATTTGCTGTTGTTGCCACCTGGCCAGCTGTTGATGGCTGTGTTTAATATCCGGATAGGCACGGATGACCTCTACCGTATCCAGATAGAAAAATCGATATTCCTGCTGAAGCTCGAAGGTATTTCTTAATACCCTTTCCATCGTTTCGAATAGGGGCACCATTCGATATTCCGCCAATACCAGGCGTTGCCGGTCTGCAAGCTGTTGGTAGATGTTAAGAACCAGGGTAGATTTATTGGGAAAATGGTAAGCCAAATTACCAACGCTAATAAGCACCTCATCGGCTATATGCTGAAGGCGAACATTTACCATTCCATTTTGATTGAATAGACTGAGCGTTGCATCCAGTATGCGCTGTTTGGTGTCCTTCATGTAGAAATTCAGCTTTTCCTAAAAAGGGAATATAGGGATTTCATTAGCTCCAAAACTCATATTCGGAGAACAACGCGCTCCTTCTTTTTTTGGAAACAAGGCTTTTCACTTTATGACTCGAACTGATCTGGTACAATCGCTAGGAACTGGGCTTGCTTTGCTCATTAGCGTTATGGCACTCGTGGTTTCCATACGAGAAACCAACCTGCTGCAAGAACAGCAACGCGCCTCCGTATGGCCTTACCTGACGGTGTCTCCCAAATATGATAATACCGGCTTTTCCATCATTACCAACAATAACGGCATCGGTCCTGCGCTGGTGCATTCCGTGGAGGTATCCCTGGAAGGTCAATACTTCGAAAGCTGGGAGGCTATTTTGGACTTTATCGCTCCAGGCCACCAGATTGATTACGATATTCTAAAGACCGGACAGCTGAACAAACTTGTGATGAAAGCCGGAGACGAGTCAATCCTATTTAAGATCCCATGGAACTCCGACAAGTACCGAACGGATTCCGAGCCGTATGATATCGCCAAGCAAATGAACAAGGGACGAATCCGGGTGTGCTATTGTTCCGTGATGGATGAATGCTGGGTATTCGATTCCGATACAAAGGATCTGGTGCCAGGAAAAGTTACTTTTGAAAAGCCTTTTCAAAAATAAATACAGTCTGATTGTAACAAATGCAAACCCTTATTAATCTTCTTTCCAAAAGCCGTGAAAGCCCAGGGGCACATTGTGAGGTAAGCGCGCTGTTGCAACGGTTCCCAGATCTTTAGCATCCGCTACCACCAGCTCGGTTACCTCGTTGGTCGCCTGAAACAACATGTACAATAGCCAGCCATCGTCTTCACTTTTTGCGTTAGCTTTAGGTACATACACGGGTTCACCAGGCAGGCTCCCCTGCAAATCCAGAAATTTAACCTTCTTGGTGTACATATCCATTTTGGCCAATCCATCTAGCAAGGGCCGATCGGGTTGGCCCGGACTAGACATAGACCATAGATATCGATAAGGTTTCCCGCCCAGCTCGGGGTGAATATTTGGTAATTCGGCTCCGTAGTCCGTCAGTAATTCTCGTTTTACCTTTTTTTGATCTACTGAAATGGTATAGCGCCACAATTGCCCCTTCAACCCATCGAAGGGTTCCCCATTTAAAAGCCGACTAGTTTGTTCTCCCGTGGGAAAATCCGGCAGTGCAAGTGCATCTACCACAAGGGTATGGGCATCCAATTCGAATCCATTGACATAGTGAAACAGAAAACAGAAAGGACTCTCCAGCGTAGTTTGGCTTCCATCTGGACCTATAATCAAAATCTGGGTTGGCCGCTTCCGGTCCACTTGAATGGAATCCACCGCTGATTCCAATCCGGAGAATGCTTTCCATATATTGAAGGCAACCGGGACCAAAAAAAAGACCTTATAGCCCGAGTCGGTAAGCACAAAATCGTGGGTAAAGGCTAATTGCTCGAGCGGGATAACCTGACTGATCCTGGCCTGACCTTCCGGAGAAACCTCATACAATAACAAGCGTTGTTTGACTCCTGCCAGCGTCCCAAAATTGTGTAAAACGCCAGTTCCCGAATGTAGCTTGGGATGAGCTGAAAACGGAAGCTCGGGATTAATGAGCCTTTCGATACCACCGAAAGGGTTTTGCAAGACACCTTCAAAATCATACCGCTCTAAGGTGTCTAGCGTATCGGGATCCAGCACGTGAGGAAGGCCACCCTCCCAAAGCGACAAGAGCTTTCCGGCATGCCAGATTAGGTTTGTGTTCGAGGCATTTTTAAATCGCATCTTGCCCAGGTTCGACCAGATTCCCCCTGGAATATTGGTACCAAAACTGCGGTACATCATTTTACCCGCTTTTTCCTCAGCCACAAACTCCCTGGTACGAACATACCGGTTGCGGTAACTGATCTTCCCGTTTTCGAATCGGAAAGCCAGTGGCATCCCATCTCCATCAAAAAGATGCTGATAGGAAATACCTTGGTGCTCAAATCGCCCATTTCCATTTCGGTACAAAGTACCTTGCAGTTCCTCCGGTAATTGTCCCGTTACCGGTAATTCGATTCCATCGTATTCTTTCTCCACTAGGCGTGTAGCCTCAAAATACCGCTTCAAGACGTCTTCGATAGGCAGGGAGGGGGATGTAGTCGTATTCATGAAAAAGAAAGATCAAACTACAGGAAAAGGTTTTGATATTTTGATTTTGACATGGCCCAATAGCTCAGATGGTGGTTGGATGGGTTATACCATTTTATACCGTTTCAAAATGAAAATGACGTATATAAACAGCTTCTTTTTCGTCTACTCAGCGTTAAAAAGCCTCGCCGTAGCTAAGGCTATGCCTTGCCGGCCCACCCGCTTCGCGGTTCACGAGCTTACGCTCGCTCATGCCTTGATTAGCCGAAAAATAAGCGAGTTTACAATTACGACCTCCTCATTTTAAAACGGTATTAGGCTAAAAATGGTCTTTTGTCAATACCCAGTTACCCTTGGAAAAAAACGGTTCCTAACTCCATGAATAGATTCGCTACAACAGCTTCACTACCTGTTGACGTTCTTGATTTACGGTTACTTGCAGGACGTCCGGCCTGGAGTAGTGTCCGCTCGGATCAAAATTCTGGCGCTCTTGGCGAATCGCTGCGTGGTTCAATTCTGCTACGAGTAGGTACTCCTCCCCCACGGTAGGTTCAATGATCCATTTGCTGTCCGGACCCGAAATGCAGGACCCACCGTTCCCAAAAAATACCGGAGCATCCCGGAGGATAAGGTCTCGATATGGAATAGTGTCCGGTACATCCTCAGGTCGAAGTATCCCACAAGCGGAAAGGACATAGGAGCGTGATTCGCGGGCAATAAAGCGGGTGAGTTCTTCCGTGTTGACTCGATTCCCGGGCCACACGGAAACATGCACATCTTCCCCCTGGCCATACAAGGCAGCTCGAGCTAGTGGCATCCAGTTTTCCCAACAGTTCAGTCCGCCAACAGTAAAGGGACCCAGCGGGTGGACCTGGAGTCCATTTCCATCTCCATTCGACCAAACCAGGCGCTCTTCATAGGTAGGTACTAATTTCCGATGTACGGAGGCAATTTTGCCCTTTGGGTTAATATACACTAAACTGCAATACAAGCTATGTCGGCTGCGATCTGCGGCTCGTTCGATGGTACCTAAGTAAATAGCCATTTGGTATTGAGCAGCCCGTTCTTTTATCGGATTCAGATCACCCGATCCTATTAAAATAGATTCGCGGGAATAGTGCGCAAACAATTCTTTTTGCACAGAAGAGTCAAATCGTGCTCCATCGGTTCGCTCCACCCAAAAGGGGTACCCAGGCACTATGGCTTCGCCAAAGGCGAGTAATTGAACACCCTTTGCGGCTGCCTGATCAATCCAGGTAATTAGCTTTTCCAGCGTGCGCTTTTTGTCCAGCCAAACCGGAGCGATCTGTGCAATTCCCGCTACCAGGGTTTCCGAATCGGCCATACCGTGTTTTCTTGAGTTATGAGTTTTGAGTTATGAGTTTTGAGTTTTGAGTTGATTTTCACCTAGTGATTGCCTAACATCAGGGTCTGCCTTTTTCCAGATTACTTTCAACTCTTCTCGAATTTGGTCAGCTTGTGCTGTATCGCCTTGTATCTCCAGGGCCTTCATTTTTCCAAGAAGGGCGGCCACCCGTTTTGGGGCTCTTTCCAACGCTTTATCAAATTGCTGAATGGCTTCCTCTGCGCGGCCTTGTTCCAACAGCCATTCTCCATAGAGTTCAAAGGATGGTTTGAGTACTTGGGGCGGACCGTATGAATAGTTGGTTTCCTCCTCCAATGAAACCGCGCGCTGCATCTGCTCCTCTGCCTGTTTCACATTCCCTTTCAATCGCGCTTCCAAGCTCTTCAATTCGGCCAATACTACTTTCGCGCTTCGTACGCCATTCTCCGTGGGCGCATAACGAGAAAGCCCCGGAGCGCTACACATGGCGGGGCCACCGTCGGAAACCAACACTTCCGCTTTTCCAATGGCCTCCTCCAATTCGGCTCGAATTCGACCCAGGCCGGTTTCATCCTTGGCTAAAAAAGCCAAATAACCGGATGGGTAGGCATACATGGCATTCATGTTTATGCTTACAGAGCTTCCATCGAAGGGAGCCTGAGCAATCGCCTTATTTTCCCAATCTCCTGACTCGATAAAATAGGCGCCTTGCATGCGGGCTATATATTCATTCGCATAGTTGCGCCTTTCAAGGGTGGGGTACAAATCAATCATTTCTTTCATTAGGACTTTAGCCTCTTTGTATCGCCCCTGCTGAAGGTAGCCGTACATCAGCCATTGAAAAGAATGCAGATCACGCGCATCGTTGGATAATCCTTTGCGCTCCATACGATCGACGCTGGCTGCATAGGCCCGCTCATTAGAGGCTACTACTTCATCCCACATACCCACGGCCACGTAGATATGGGAAGGCATATGCAGCGCGTGTGCTGCTGCCGGAGCTACTGTGCCGTAGGCATTAGCTGCATTCAAGGCTTTCGGGGCCGATTCCGGATTGTCGTAGGCGTGAATAGTATAATGCAATGCGCCCGGGTGGCTGGGATTTTCTTCCAGCACACTTTGAACGACACGCGCACTCTTCTCATTTGCCTCAGCCTCATCGATCCACAGCAGAGAGAGCGAATAAAACGCGGCTACCTCCTGATTTTGCGGATGTGCACTGTACAAGGCTTCCATTGCCTTGGAATAAGCTTTGTGCCGTTCGTCCTTGCTCCCTTCTCCCAGTAATACATCCAGGCTTTTCAGAAATCCCTGTTCCAATGGATCTTCCGTTTTGGACAGGCGCGCCTCCGGTGAAGCACCCAATCCCTCCAATGCAGCTCGGGCTTGCTCCACATCCTCTCTACCCCATAGTGCTTTGTAATAACTCATGGCTTCGCCCCAGTAGGCCATTGGCATATTTGGGTCTGCTTCAACCGCGAGCTGGAAAGCTTCTCGGGCATCTTCGTATTCAAAACTGTGCAGAAACAAGAGCCCTTCCTCAAAATGAGGCAGTGCATCTGTATTACCCGAAAAAGTATAGCCTAGCTGGCCTAATTCTGTTTGATCCTGCTGGGGATCAGCAGGCTGGCAAGCGAATAGTAAGGCAAAAACAAGAGCTACCAACAAACCAAAGGAGCGATACATAGATGTAGGTTATTTACCTTTAAAATACGAAAATGGTGATTTTCATGGCTTCAGGGTATCTGTTCGATTGTTCCTCAGTTCATCCTCCCCTTTTATTACACTCTAAGTTTTACATTCCTCAGTTCCTCATTCGCCACTCCACACTCCCAATTTGCCACTTGTCATTCGATGCTCGTTTCGCGATTCTGGCGCCCAAAGGCGCGATGCTTTGGATGCTCGCTGCGCGATGGACGGTGGACGGTACACGGTGGACGGACAACCTATATCAGGGACGTACACAATTTGCCACTCGTCACTCCGCACTCGCAATTCGCCATTTGCCATTCGATGCTCGCTTCGCGATCCTGGCGCCCAAAAGGCGCGATGCTGTGGATGCTTGTTGATAGATGCTGGATGCTCGATACTCGATACGAACACTCGCCACTTGAAATTTGGCATTTCCCAATTAATGAATAATCGAAAATTGAAAATCCTGGTCTTACCATTCGCTACTCCACTATCCCTTCTGCTGCAAAGACCTCCACGACCACCTTGGAAATATCCTGGATCACAGCTTTGGGTTTGTGCATTACAAATGATTTGGACTGTCCTGCCCACACCAGGGAAGCATCACCAACATCATAAAGATTGGTTTCCAGAAAAACCGCTGTACCGGATTGAAAATCTTTCGGGTCTCCGGCTTGAACACGTACATGTTCATAATAATTGTAAAAATTGTCGTACAACTCACTCGGGGGGGATTTCCGCCTATTACTAGGCACTGTTAAAGGCAATTCGCCAGACTGAATAACGCGGGTAACCAATACAGCGTCAAGTTCTTCGGATTCAAAGTACTTTCGGAAAGTTTCCACATTTACTTCTTCCTCTTCTGCTACCACATCCAACCAAGAAAGGGCAAACACGCCTCTTTTTTGCAGATCCTTAAGCATTTGGCGTTCAAAAGTACGTCGACTCTCCGGGTTGGGAGAAACGCCGATCACAAGCAGTCGGTTGTATCCCGGACTTACAATTTCGCTATCCGACCAGGAATCAATCAATACAGTGGTCTGTTTTCGGGAGCAGCATAAGGCCATCAAAACAGACAAAACGAGTAAAATTCGGGTTGAAAAAGCCATGGAATCAAGTTTAGCAAGAAAAATGGTAAGACGTATACTATTTTTCAAGTTCGACGAATTAGATGTACAACTTTCTTGGTAAAAGAGGTCAACATACAGTGGGTTTCACACCACTCCTTACGATTGGAGACATCTTTTCTTCAGGAAAGATATTTTAAGAAAGCGGGCAATAATGACCTTGTATTAAATTCGATGAGATTTTGACTCTACTCAAGGCACCAAAAGGTCAAGGAACCAATTTGGAAGCATTATTGGCCTCTTATTTTACACCGAGGATATAAACAACCCTGCTCATGAAAGAGCTAACTTATTATGGTATGCTTTGGCTAGTAATGCTTCTCGCAGGAGGCATTTCGGCCCAGAATTTAGATGAATCTTCCATTCGTGAAAAAGTATTAATCGACATTGAAGAAGAGACCGACAAACGAGCTAAAGAATTGGAGGAAAAAATTGCAAGTCTAGACCTTGAAATTCAAAAAATTGATGAGGCGCTACGAAATTCGGAAAGCTCGGAGGAGATTATGGATAAACTCAAGGAGCGGGTTTCCAAGCTGGAAGCGATCCAAATGGCTCAAAAACAGCAGGAGCTAAATATTTATGACAACAACTTTCAAGCTGCCGTCATCAATCTGGTTTCCATGGAACGAGAGCTTCGTCCACTGATCCTTTTCAACAATTCCAAAGATTTCTTTTCCTACCTGTCGGACATTAGTAACCCCACTAGTTATCCGGGCTACCAAGCCTGGTTTACCACCTTCAAAAACTACGTGGAAAAAAACAAAGGTTCTGACGCAGTACTGTCTGTCACTTCGAAACTATTGGAAACAGCCGGAAGCATTTCCGGAGGAATATCCCTGGTAGGCCCCATTAGCGAGGGTTTGTTTTTAAGTATGGATAAATTCATAAACTCCTTCGGTAAAAAGAAGAAGGACCTCCGGGAAAAGGGCCAGGAAATGTTTGAATTGACCATGCTCTTAAGTCAATACACCGTGGATAAAAGTATGGTCGAAACGGGATGGGAAACGATCAATGCCGAGCTGGAAGGACTGCAGGAACTACAGGCTTCCACCCTGACCGAACTCTTCACCGAATTGAATATTGACAAATTCGACTTTCAGGAAAATTACATCAATGAAACGAATGCTCTTAAGCGAATTGACTATCTAAAATCCATTCAGGAAAAAATAATACAAAAGGTAGCCTCGGAACAACGGCAAAATCAAGACGGTTGGAAGGACAAGATCTACTTCCATATGACTACCGTCCAATCTCTTAAAATTCGCTTTGGTAACATCACCTTCAAAATCAAGGAGAACATCCGTAAATACGAAGAATTGATCCAGAAATATAAAAATGACGAATTGATCGGGGAGCGGATCGAAATTCTGGAAGACAAACTAGGAAACTTGAATAGTTCGTTTGACTCCGCATTCAATCCTCAGAAGTATGTGGACGATGCCGTACGCATGTACAAGCGGTGAGCAGGTTGAAAGAAAACGGGGCTTTCCAAAAGCAGACGCTGGCCTTAGAAGAGTAGTCCAGAGGTAGTATTAACCCTCATGAATTCCCCTACCGCTTTGATATAAAATGGCTTTTCTATCTTTCCTGGAAAATACGTTTTCTTGGCTACTCATCCATCTGAATCCAATTTAAATGCATTCCGTTCAAGCCATCTGGAAGCTGCAGAAGTTTCCTGGTTTGCCCCTATTTGTAATGGCGACGATCGTTATTTAGGTACCCGGGACCCCAACTTTAAGAGTAATTGGGTAAATACCTCTGCAATTGTTCGGAGGGCTGACGAACTCGGTTACCGGAATGTACTTTGCCCCTCTTCTTATCAAGTTGGCCAGGATACGCTAACTTTTGCATCAGCCTTGGCACCGTTGACACAGCAGATCAACCTATTGGCAGCTATCCGGTGCGGGGAGGTTCATCCCCCTATGCTGGGAAGAGCCATAGCTACCTTGGATCATATTTTACAAGGCCGACTAACCCTGAACATCATTTCCTCAAATCTTCCGGGCACGAACCTGGACTCTCCTACCCGCTATCAACGCTCCAGGGAGGTCATTGAAATTTTAAAACAGGGCTGGCACCGGGATTATATTGACTTTCAAGGAGACTTTTATTCGTTCCGTCTTTCGTCCGAACCGGTCAAGCCCTATCAGATCAATGGTGGTCCACTACTCTATTTTGGGGGATATTCACCAGCTGGTATCGAATTGTGTGCCCAGCATTGCGATGTGTATCTAATGTGGCCCGAAACGGAAAACCGATTGCAAGAGCTCATGGAAAATATGAGCTCAAAGGCGGCAACCTACCAGCGTCAGGTTGATTTTGGCCTCAGAGTGCATGTGATTGTGCGGGAAACAGAATCCGAAGCCCGAGCCTATGCAGACAGTTTAATTTCAAGACTAGATTTGGGTCAGGGTAAAGAGATTCGGGAACGAGCTCTGGATGCCCAATCTTACGGCGTATCTAGACAAGCCGAAATGCGGGCCCTATCCGATGCTGAATTTTACATAGAACCCCATCTCTGGACTGGAATCGGGCTTGCCAGAAGCGGATGTGGAGCAGCCTTGGTGGGTGACCCAGACCAAATTTTGCATAAAATCCAACGATATATGGACATGGGCATTCGTTCCTTCATCTTTTCAGGCTATCCCCATTTAGAAGAGTGCGAGTTATTTGCCCGCTATGTATTGCCAAAGCTAAAAACCATCTCCCTGCCCCACGCTCTAGGGCGAATTCCCGGTCAGGTTCCGGACACACCCCTGGCAGCAGGTAAACGCACTTAAAACGACAGCAGCCTTAATCAATTCATTAATCCAAATTCCCATTCTCCCACTTTGCTCGACCTCCTTATCGTATTGACCTACTTTACCCTGATCATGGGAATAGCCCTCAGAGGTAGCAGAAAGCAACAGCAAACCGCTGAAGGTTATTTTTTGAGCAATCGGAATCTGCGTTGGCCATCTATTGCCTTTTCAACCATCGCTACCAATATACAAGGCTATCAATTCCTAGGCATGATGGGTTCTGCTTATCTGTACGGCCTGGCTCAGGCCAGCCTCGAAATAAATGCCATCCAGGGAATATTAATGGCTGCTTTTATTTTCGTTCCGCTTTACCTGAAGGATCGGGTGGTAACCATCACCCAGTTTTTAGAAAAGAAATTAGGCTCAAGGGTAGCCCTTTTCTACACCTCCTCCAACATCCTTCTATTTTCCACCATTACCCTCGGTGCTGCTTTATTCTGGGGTGCTTATGCGGCTGAACTGGTTTTTGCCGACTACCTGGTCGTTATTAGTTCGAACCGCATTACCCGGATCGTTTTATTGTTGGTTGGGCTTGGCCTATTTTCTGCCACCTATACCTACCTAGGCGGATTAGGTGCGGTAGTTCGGACCGACATTGTCCAATTCTTGATATTATTCTCCGGTGGGTTGGTTGTTTTATTTATTGCCATCCGAGAATTGGGAGGATGGGATCAGCTTTACGTGAAGACTCCTGAACTTATGCACCTCCACCTTCCTGCTGACCACCCCACCTTGCCGTGGACCCATATATTCGGTTTATTCCTGCTTAACATCAACTATTGGTGCGCCAACCAATCGGTAATCCAACGATCTCTGGCAGCTCGCAGCCTAGAGGATGCACAACTTGGCTTAATGGTGGGAGGATTGACAAAGTATGCCATGGCCATAATCATCGTCATTCCCGGGATCGCCCTGGTTGGTATTTTGGGAAAAGAGGGCCTGGCCGAACCGGATATGGCGTTCCCCTATTTGGTCTCCCACTTCTTGCCTGCTGGCTTAAGAGGTATCATATTATGCGCTCTCTTCGCCTCCTTGATGAGTACGGTTGATTCTACCTTCAACTCTCTAGCCACTCTTTGGTCGGTAGACATCTACAAGCGTTACCTTAAACCGGATGCTACAGATAGCCAAATGATAAAGGCCGGAAGAAGAACCATTTTAGTGACCCTATTCAGCGGGATTGCAACCGGATTATTGCTGTTGTACGTGAAATTTGAAGATCCCGGAGCTGCATTTACCCATACGCTCAACGAACTGCGATATTATGTCAACTGCGGAATTGTGGTTTTGATAGGCGCAGCCGGCTTCCTACTGTTCCCAAATCATCGAATTGCTTTAGTTGCCTTCCTCTCAACCGCCCCACTCCATCTGTTATTTCAATACTTTTTCCCGGAGATGAACTACTTTGTGCGAGCCGGGTGGGTAATTTTGATTGCCTTTTGCCTGATCGCTGCTCCTTGGAGCAATCAGAGGTGGCAGCCCTGGAAGGGATTGGTCCAATATGAGGCAACCTGGGTTAGAAACCTTGGAATAGGATTGCTGGCATCCCTGCTATTAATCCATTTACTATTCCATTAGCTCACCGTCCAACCAGCCCCAGCCCTTGAAAATCAGCTAGCTGTTCTTCGTTGGTAAAAATGACTTCACCTCCGGTCAGGGTGGTCATCTCAATGATACGGTCGATGATATCCGGATCACTTTCCTCTGGAAACGGTTTTCCTGGATCCACAGTCACAAAGTGATCATTTGTCCAAAGAGCGGGCTGAAAATAATTATCCTGCACAAAAAGGAGTCGGCCCCTACCCTCTTGCGCGCGTCGCCAGATTTCATTGAGATCGCTAAAGGCATTGCCTGCGTTTTGGGCTTCCATCAATTCTCCTAGACGCGCTTCTGTTTCAGCTTGCTGGTTGGCGCGGGCAATTGGCCAGGTTTCCTCTATTATACGTTCAACCTTTTCATCCAGTCGATTTTGATTCAGATGGCCGATAATCAAATTTTTGCGATCAGCTACTTTTTCATAATGGAAAAAATTACGCTCTTCCGTACAAACCACCAGCGGTGCCCGATCTGCATTCCAAATCTTTAAAAACTGCTTATCGACCCGGTTAAAAAACTCTTCTATCAGGTTATCCTGTCCTTTATTGGTAGAAAGTTTTTGTCGATCCGTTGTGAACAAGGTTGCATTATCCATTGGAAAGGGATCTGGATCAACCCGAAACACCTTCGTTCCTTCCCCTTCTATCAAGCGCACTCGCTCCCGGCTCAATACCAACACATAATAACGCTGCTTGAGTTGCTCAGCCCTGTACAAATCCCGAGTGTAAAAGCGGTCGCTTACTGCAATTCGATCCTGAACCGGAATCGGTAACCGAACGAATTCCGTTTTTTCCGGATGTACAAATAACAACAAGCTATCCAGATTGAATTGATGATCCAGTTCGGCGGCCAACACCTCCAGGCGCTGCACGATGGACTTGGCTGCACTTGGCTCCACATTACGCTCGAGTTCTTCCTCTGCTCTGGTCTGCAAGTTTTTCAGTACAATACGGTCTTGCTGGTTTTCCGGATGATGACGGTGCGTATTGAAAATTATTGTCAGGCAGGGTTGGCCGGTTTGTTGCGCCAGGTCTCTAATCAGGGTTTGCATAACAATTCGTTTTGGGTCGCATTTTGAAAGATGCGCCAAGATAGATAATCCTATTTGGGCGAACAATGACAACTGTACCCCTACATTCGGACAAGCGGCATCCTCAAATTATCTGCAAATTTTAGGCTGGATTCATCCAAATGGAATGCTTATTTTATGCTAATCTAATTTTGCCTTGATGTATACCTCCGAAAGAACCCTATTCTTTTTGACTTTATTCCTGTTTACGCTTTGCTCGAGTCTCGATGGTCAGGAAACGTTCTTCGACCCCCGATATCCAGACAAAACCATCCCTCTTTCAGGTTTACTACAGCAAATGCCGGCAAGTGTATTCGATGACACAACGATCCTGGAACTCCGTTTGCAAAGTGATTTTACTTACCTGGAAGCGCATAAGATCGAGGAGGAATACCAATTCGGCACACTAGGTGTTCAATACAGCGACAGCCTCTATATGCGCTGTCAGGTACGCATCAAAACTCGAGGGCAGTCGCGAAAGGATTACTGTGCGGCTCCTCCCTTTTGGATCAACTTCAAAAAATCGAACCTGGAGGTGTCGGAATTAAAACACCTTTCTAAAGTAAAAATAGTCAATCAATGCCATCCTTATCCGCTATATCAGAACTACCTGCTAAGAGAATACCTTGCCTATAAGGTATTTGAACAATTACATCCCTATAGTTTTAAAACCCGACTCGCCAAAATCACTTATGTCGATACTGGGAATCAAGGGGAAACCTGGCAACAATATGCTTTCCTGATTGAAGAAAACGATATGCTGGGCGAACGCCTGGCCCTGGAAGAAGTAAACCGGCCAACGGATGAATTGGCCAGGCTGGACACCACCTGTATCACTGCCCTTTCCATAGCACAGTTTCTGTTGGGCAATGTAGACTGGCATGTACAAAGCGGTCATAATATCAAATACTATCAGCCCAGCCCAGAAGAAGATGAACCGGTGTACTTAGTGGGTTATGATTTCGATCTCTCCGGATTCGTCAACCCTGCCTATGGAAAACCGATCGACAAACTTAAAATGATCGATATTCGGGACCGTAGATTCATTGGCTGCCCGTGGTCGGAGGCTACTCTGCAACGATGTATTCAGCAGGTGCTGGACAAACAGGAGGCCATTGAACAGACCGTTTTGAACTTCGAATATCTAAGCAGGGAGGATCGAAGGGATATGCTCCGCTACCTAAACATTGCCTTTAATCAATTGGCTAATCCTAAAAAAGTAGAGCGTGCCTTGATGCGCAAATGCGTTGAGTATGATTGGTAAAAGTGGATGCTGTTGCTGGATGCTGGATGCTAGCGCTAAAGGGCGCGATGCTCGATGGACGGTACACGGTGGACGATGCACGATGCACGGTGGACGGTGGACGGTACACGGTGGACGGCGCACGGTGGACGGTACACGGTGGACGGCGCACGGTGGACGGTGGACGATGCACGGTACACGGTGGACGGACAACCTATATCAGGGACGTATACCATTTGCCACTCGACACTCCGCAATCGCCATTTGCAACTTGGCATTGGCCATTGGCTATTCGAAGCTTCCCTTCCGGCATTATCTCAAATAACTTGCGCCATTGATATCGAGGATACAGCCTGTCGTAAAGGCCGCTTGATCTGAAGCGAGAAATAAAATAGCATGTGCCACCTCATCTACCTTGGCTACTCTTCCGAGGGGGCTTTGGTTCATGATGGCTTCTTTCATGGGACCGGTGAGGTGTTCCCGTGCCATGGCTGTCTCTACGAATCCGGGAGCCACTGCACCTACGAAAATCTGATGAGGCGCCAAGGCTTGAGCAAGGCTTTGACTCATAGCATGTAAGCCGGCTTTGGAAGCGCCATAAGCCGGTTGAGCTGCCTCTCCTCGAAAAGCGCCTCGCGAACCCACATTGATAATGCGGCCCCCTCCGTTTTTCATCATATGCCGGGCGGCGCAATAGGCAGCATTGGCTGCGCCCAGGAGATTGGTACTCATAGTTCGAGACCAGGCTTCCTGCCACTGGTCGTACGAAACCTCTGTGACCGGATGCGCAAAAAAGACACCTGCATTATTGACCAGGATATCCAGGCCCTGGAACTCCCGGACTACCGCATCTACCAATTTTCGGACGGAAGAAGGATTGCTGATGTCTGCTTTAATGGCTACATGACCTTCTCCCTTAAGCTGCTTTATGGTAGCTTTTGCGGCCTCCGCATTGCTTTTGAAATTAAGGGCAACTCGTGCACCGGCTGCGGCAAAAGCAATTGCCGTGGCAGCGCCAATTCCGCGGGAGCCTCCTGTGATGAGTACGGATTTGTTTTTAAAATTCCATTGAGTTGGCATGGGATCATTGCTTGTGGAGCAATAAAGCTAGGGAATGAATACCTGTCCAAGATGGAAACAAGCAGGTTAAATGAATGGAAAAGGAGCAAAAAGGAAAGATTGGCTGGATATCAAGAAATCAGTTATCCAGCCAGCGCCGTTTTTGCATTTGGAATTCTTCTTCCGTAAGGATGCCCCGCTCCTTTAACCGGCCCAACTCCTCGATTTTTTCCAATAAGTCCGGACTGGTATCTACTGCGACGGCTTCCTTTTCCCGTATGGCGGTAAGGTCCAAAGGGGTTTCGGGCTCTTGCGACGGAGCGGAAGTTGACTTATGAAAATTATCCCGAATAAAATCGTCCATGGTATCCAGATGGTTCAGCCAGGCCAGGGCTTGGTGATCGAAGATCTTATTTCGATCTGGAAACCCCTTATCTACGGCTTGTTGGAGATGGAAAAAAGCAGGTTCGGATTCTCGTAGCATGGAATGGCAACAGGCCAAATTAAAATGGACAATCGGATCGCCGGGTGTGCGCTCAAGTATGTGTTCAAAGGAGTTAATCGATTTTCGATACTGCCCTTGTCGATATTGCTGAATCGCTTCTCGTTTGAGATGTTCCAGTTTCTTTTTCCGGGATATCGGGGCAGCTTTTGAAGGACTTTTATAGCGGTCTTGATTATTTGAGCTTTCATAATCCGGTCTTGACCACGCAGAATAATCAGTCGAAACTTCTTTTAGATCTTTATTGTATTTGCGATCAAAAACGGGCCTGGGCATGGCGGCTAGCAGTATAAAATCCAGGAAAGCCAGAATAGCCGGGATCATAATAAGGGGTTCATTCTCCCCAATGGTAATCGTTAGTGTTATGAAAAAAACGACCGAGTATAAAATGCCCAGAAATTGTTGCCCCAGGTAGTATCGATGTGTGCCAAAAATCCCGAAGAATAAAGCTAGAAAAGCGGCGACCTCCTTTTTCCTCATAAACTGGTACTTTTAGACTACCTAAAATAAATTAAAACCCCGCCAAACTTGGTATTGTATAGCTAAACGGTAGGGTAGCATAGACTAACGATTATTCCAGTTCATCCCTGATGGCATACAATTGGGCTTCTACGTTCTGAATTTGCTGGTCTAGTTGCGCCAGGTTCTTCTTTTCTTCTTCCAAAAGCTTATCGAATTTGTAAAAATTGCCGTCGATGCGTTCCTTGAGATGCTCTATATAGGTCTTCAGTTTTTCGCTTACATCCGTTTCCAATTCGGCTCTTCCTTTCTGGATTTCCTCCTGATACCGTTTCCAGATTTTTTTCTTTCGACTCGTACTCGAAAAGCCGGCAAAAATTAATCCAATGGTGGTCAGTACCCCACCGGTAATATCAAAAACGGCACCCTGAGTGACCGTAGCCAGAATAATTCCCACCACTGCCAGACCACTTCCTGTAGCTACATTCGGGCTCATAGCCTGTTTATCAGGAAAGAGCTCGGCATCGGAGAAGCTTTCGGGCCGATTAATGAACCGATCAAATTCTTCCTGCACATCTTGTAAAACGCGTTCGCGGCGCTCGGCGATATCACTGAATAGCTCGTGATCATTGCTCAAAATGGATTTACTGTTCCGGATTTTGAGATCAATCAGCTTTGCCATTTCCTGTATGCTTTCCGCTAGGTCACCGACCCCTTCGTTGAGTTTGGCCCGGAGCTCTTTTTCCAGATCCCGCTCCAGATCGATGGATAGGTTTTCCAACCATTCTGCGGCCGAGGCTTTTTTAGTGAAAACGGAGGCCAGACTCCTTCTCAGTAAAGGGAAAAAGTTGAGTCCCCGGTTAAGTTCCTGTCCTTTTTCCCGAGTGATCCTGTCATAGCCGGCCAGCAGATTCTCCACTAGCATATCCACCTGGCGTTTGGACCGGATTTCCTGTTGGTCTAGTGTTTGAGTAATGTCGGCTCGAAAATCCAGATCTGCCTCGTATTGCTGATGGCGCATTTGGATCCCTTCCCCGATCCGCTCCGCAATGCGATGGCAGGTATCGAACGTATTGCGGAGCTTGAGCATGGGGGCTTGCCCTCCTGTGATATTATCGGAAATATAAGTTCGCAATTCCGGAAAGCCGCTAATCTCTGAATGGCCTTCCTGCTCTTGTAGAGCGGAAACCGAAAAAACCAATGGATCTTCCAGCCCCTTCTTTTTTGCTTGTTCCCGAACCCCCTCCTCATTGACTTTGAGGTCTTCCGCTGTCATGAGGTCCTTTTGCTGTAATACGAAAACGACCTTTTTATGCCAGTCGGTGCTTATAAAATCAAAAAAGTCCCAGGCCGATTGGCGGTACGGATTTTTAGCTTCAAAAATGAATACGATCAAATCGGAGGCTGGGATAAATCGTTCTGTAATTTCCTGGTGGTGTTCTACGATCGTATTGGTACCAGGGGTATCTACAATAGCAATTTCCTGAAGGATATCCACTGGTAAAAGGATCTTTTTGAGGTAGGGATTGATCGTAATGATCTCTTCTTCTTCCCCGTAGAGGATTTGCTGGATCGTGTCCGTCATCGGTTGGGGAGCTACTTTAGTCACCTCCTGGCCAGTGGCCAAGAGTGCGTTTACAAAGCTGCTTTTTCCCGCTTTGACCTCTCCTACAATGACGAACATAAAGGGTTCGTGCAGGCGATTGCGGAGGTCGCTCATCGTATTCCCTAGCTCTTCATTACCAGTTTTAAGGGCTAATTCGTGCAAATCTTTGGCTGCTTCGTCCAGCCGGGCTCGGACGCCTTGTAATTTGGGATTGAGGATGTTTGGCACAGAGGTGTTTGATCAGTTGATTTCCTAAAAATAGGAATTCGGATTTGATCTCTGGACATTGGAGGATGGAGATGTTGGTTTTGTAGAGCTATAAGGGGCTGAGGTACTGAAACAGGATAATAATTCGTACTGCAATGACTTGATACGAATGTTGCCAGGGAGGCTGCTCTATTGTATGTAGATCCAGTGGTTGGCAAGCCATCTAAAGCATGCACTTGGTAGCGATCCAATTGAACATCCATTTAACATGGAAGGGCCCTTGAGTCAAATTCAAACCCTATGCATTAGAACATAGCGGTTTTAAGTTTTT
The DNA here is from genome assembly GCA_964641965.1 of uncultured Saprospiraceae bacterium. GTDB lineage: Bacteria > Bacteroidota > Bacteroidia > Chitinophagales > Saprospiraceae > JAJDFU01. The sequence continues at coordinate 55,427 of CAZXLD010000018.1, forward strand.
AGGATGGTAGGGGCTTCCGGGCCGAGACAAAACAGGAGGTCCAGTATACTAAGGTTGGGTAGGAAACCATGCCTTTCCTGAAATACCTGAGGATAAAGAGGAAGAGGATTGGTGATTTGGGATTGAGGATTGGGAAGGATACTGGATCGCAAATCCAGAAAGTCGGAAGGATAGGTGGGCGAGTAGTGCTTGGTAAACTTGAGTTTGCTGGCATCCAAATGTAGAAAAGCAATTATCTGGCGGAGTAATTCCAGGTTAAGATCAAACAAGGAGGTGGGTTGACGCTCCAAAATGTTGAACACAGGATCGGCGTAAAACGAGAAAAAAGGTGCCTTCCCATAGGCTGCCTGGATTCCTCCGATGTGTTGCGCGACCCAATTTTCCCGATAACTAATTTGGACTTCCTGGATGGGCATTTTCTGATGCTTCCCCTTTTCAAGCGGGATGCTAAGTCGTTGAATGCCATTTGGACCCGCAATATGACAACGATTGCGGTAACTGCCTTTCTGGTAGGTCTCTTGCTGCTCAATCCAGATTACATCCATGGAAAACCAAAGGCTCATCCACAGGAGGCTTGGCAAATAATGCAAATCGACAACGACATTGGTAGGCATGAAAACAGCTAACTTAACAGCCAAATGTAGGAAAATGCCGTCATGAAGGATTATTTGGAGAAACAAAGCTTATTTGGGCCACTTATAGGCGAACCTCCTAATCCAGACCTCCAACTGGTGGTTGTGATACCCTGTTATGATGAACCAGATTTGATCCGATCACTGAATAGTCTGTGGCATTGCCAGCCTACAGTCGGTGCAGTTGAGCTACTCGTTGTTATTAATGATTCCGAGCAGGATGAGTTGGCAGTTCGCACCAGAAATCAGGATACCTACCGGACGGTCTTGGAATGGGCAGTCCAATACCAGCGACCAGGGTTTAAATGCTTCCCTTTGTATCGTTCCGGACTCCCTACAAAATATGCCGGGGTGGGTTTAGCTCGGAAGATTGGGCTGGATGAGGGTTGTCGTAGGTTGAAACAGGCTCGCCAAGGAGAAGGGGTGCTTGTATTTTTCGACGCAGATAGTAAATGTGATCCTAATTACCTGGTTGCTCTGGAGAGCTATTTTGCCGATCATCCCAGCATCCAGATTGTGGGCATTTATTTTGAGCATCCACTGGAGGGGTCAGCGTTCAAAAGGGCGGTTTATGAGGCGGTGATTCAGTATGAATTGCACCTTAGATATGTCGTTCAAGTTCAACGCTGGGCGGGTTTTCCGCATGCGGTCCATACGATCGGCAGTAGTATGGCTGTTCGGTCCAAAGCCTATCAACAGCAGGGCGGTATGAATCGGAGGCAAGCCGGTGAAGACTTTTACTTCATGCATAAGTTTACCCCGCTGGGCGTTCACGGTCAACTCACAACCACACGGATAATTCCATCTCCAAGACCCTCGCATCGGGTGCCTTTTGGCACAGGTCGGGCTGTTGTTAACCATCTGGAGGGCTCGGGTAGGCAATTTACCTATGCCCCTTCCACCTTTAAAGATTTGCGTACAGTTTTACCGCATGTGGGTGCCTGGTGGACAACAGATCCCAGTTGGACCGGTATGCCAGCGGTAATTCGCACCTTCCTGGAGAAGGAAGATTTCGTATCCAGGCTAGCTGAAATCCGACGGCAGTCTACTGCTGAACCCATCTTTATAAATCGTTTTTTCCGTTGGTTCAATGCATTTCGTGTCATTAAATACGCCCATTGGGCGCGTGAGCATTATTATCCGGATGTACCGGTCGAAAAGGCAGCTCAGTGGCTGATGAAGCAAGCAGGATTTTCAAAAATGCCTTCCACTGCCAAAGATTTGTTGTTGGCTTATCGGACTTGGGAAAGAGAACTAGAAGTAGAGGATTGCGGAATGTAAAATGTAACATTTAGATTGCTTTCGATTCCAGCAATCTCAACAGTATCCATGTCTCAAGAAGAGTTTTACAGCATCATGCCCATCCTGCTTTTGTCGCTCGGGATTGGCGATATCCTTTTACACTGGAAGGATTATTTCCAGCGGGAGCGGTTATACTTGCCGCATATGATTACAGGAGTCATGATCGTAGAAGTTGGAATTCGCAATTATTTTCTCCTGTTTAAAGAGTTGGGCTCCATATCTCAGATGACGTACAATGAGTTCCTGGCCCGCTTGGTCCCACCTATGTTTTTCTTGTTGGCAGCAGCTGCGTTTACTCCGGATGAGGACAGCGATATCCGAGCCTATTTCAACCGCAGATTACCAACTGTTTTCAGTTTGCTGGCCCTGTTTATTGCCTCTCATTGGTTGGTTCAATTTGAGATCAATTACACCTTTTATGTGCGGGCTGCTGCGGTAGCGGGTTGCCTCATGATGGTCATTTTCCGGAATCCAAATTTGATCTACGTGCTGCTAGTACTTCGGGTGGTTATCGGCGTGACAGATTATTTAAGAGGGGGGATATGATGCATTAAGGTTACCATGTGGTATTACTGAAATTGAATTTCAGAAAAGCGGATACTATCTTACTGATATCCATCAACTCTTCCTATGCAAAATCTGCTTTCTGTTGCCTTTCTGCTCATGCTTCTTTGTGCCTGTTCAACTAAGCCGGCTCAGCTAGAGCAAAAATCCCCCAACTTCATTATCATCTTCACGGATGACCAGGGATTTGGGGACCTTAGCTGTTATGGACACCCAACCATTCGTACGCCGCACCTGGATCAAATGGCCGAGGAAGGACAGAAGTGGACCCAATTTTATGTCGCCGCCCCTCTTTGTACTCCCAGCCGGGCAGCTTTGCTAACCGGGCGATATCCAATTCGAAATGGGATGACTTCCGCCGAAATGGGTGTGTTTTTTCCTAATTCTACCGGCGGGCTGCCACCCGGTGAAATCACAATCGCCGAAGTCTTGAAACAAAAACAATATGCCACGGCAGCCATTGGAAAATGGCACTTGGGGCATCTGCCATCGTTTTTACCCACCCAGCAAGGGTTCGACTACTATTACGGTATTCCCTATTCCAATGATATGAACGTGATCGGGGATTGGGGAGAATACCTGGATCACGTAGACGACCCTGGGTTTGTAGCCGATCTGGAGACCTATAATGTGCCGCTTATGGAAAATGAGACCATCATCGAACGGCCTGCCAATCAACACACCATTACTCGTCGGTATACTGAAAAAGCAATAGCGTTTGTAGAGGCCAATCGGAATCAGCCTTTCTTTATCTATTTGGCCCATAGCATGCCTCATATTCCTCTTTTTGCCCATTCAGAATTCAAGGGTGAAAGTAAGGCTGGCATATACGGTGATGTCATTGAAGAGATTGATTGGAGTGTAGGGCAAATCCTAACCAAACTAAAAGACCTGCAACTGGATCAGCATACGCTGGTAGTATTCACCTCCGATAATGGTCCCTGGCTGACCTTCCGCAGTCATGGCGGCTCGGCCGGCCCTTTAAAAGCGGGTAAAGGGACTACTTTTGAAGGGGGACAACGCGTGCCGGCTATTTTTTGGGGACCTGGTAGGGTCCAGCCGGGTATAGTGACCGCACTAGGCACTACCATGGACCTATTACCTACCATAGCCGCCCTGTCTGGAACTGATACACCTACCGATCGCCACTTGGATGGTTTTGACCTAAGTCCTATCTTAAAAGGGGAAAATTCGCAAAGCCAAACAGAAACGTTTTTTTATTGGACGGAGGCGCAATTGTTTGCAGTGCGGTCAGGCAAATGGAAACTACACGTCCGCCAGATGCAATCCCTGACGGATTGGGGGGAATCGCAAGTATTGGCCGAACCAGAATTGTATGATCTGGAGTTTGATCCCGGCGAGCGCTATGATCGGGCAGCTGATTATCCCGAGCTTGTTGATAGCCTTCAGAGCCTCTTTGAAGCACATCAACAGGAAATGATGTTGGATGCGTTGCCGGATAATCTGGCTGCTATGGGGGAAGAAGATTTTTAATGGTTAGCTACACTATCGATTATGAAAAAGATCTTGATTTTTGGTGCTGTGGCATTCCTGCTTGGGGTCTCTTGTTCTTCCAGGGATCAAACCAAATCCAAGCTAACCCAGGTAGCACTTAAGGACTCGGTACCGGACTGTGAATGGTGCGGTGCTATGGACGCCCCCAACGAACTGGACTGGAAAGCCAGAATTGCCTCGGTAAACGAACCAGGTGAGCCCCTGGTGTTGTCAGGCACAATATATCAGGCTGAGGGAACGAGTCCGGCCTCCGGGGTGCTGGTTTATGCCTACCATACCAATGCCGAGGGCGATTATCCTAAAAGAGGCGATGAGACTGGGAATGGGCAGCGCCATGGTTATTTGCGGGCTTGGGTAAAGACAAATGCAATGGGGCAATATGAATTCACTACGATAAAGCCGGCGCCTTATCCATCTCATGAGGAGCCCGCTCACATTCACATGACCCTTTCTGCTAAAGGTGTCCCGGAATATTGGTTGGATGCCATCTGGTTTGCCGGAGATCCGCTGATCACGCCAGAGTTGAAAGCCCGTGTTACCCGTACAGGCGGATCATCCAATATTATTGATTTAAGTCAAGATCAAAATGGGGTTTGGATCGGGCAGAAGGATTTTATTTTGGGAAAATATTAGTTGTAAGGGTAATTCAACCTGTGGAAAGAAAATTCAACCACAATCCAACGAGCAGATTGGAACTGGAAAAGTTGAAGTCCGGGTGAATCCAACAAAGCTATGGCAACATTGCTGGAGATAAATG
>CAZXLD010000018.1:60296-80913 GCA_964641965.1 uncultured Saprospiraceae bacterium
GATAAATGAAAAACCAAGTCATGCATTTCACTCGACTCACCCTTACACTTTCCTTTATCTCTTTGTACAGCTTGTGCCAGGCACAGCTTACCTCAGTCAACGATCGAGTCCTTTTTGCATTTCCGGTTCAGGGCATTATGGTAGACGGTGATCTCTCCGACTGGCCTGAAGGCAGTAACTCCTATCCCATCGCCAAAAGGTTGTGGGGACCCGATCCTGCAAACGACCAGGATTTATCGGCCAACTTCCAGGTCGCCTACGATACAAAAGAAAATGTATTGTATGTCGGGGTAATCGTACAGGATGATTATTGGGTCCAATCGGATGATCCAAGCTGGAATAACCAGGACGGCTATACTTTTTACGTCAATGAACAATTCCATCCGGAGGGGTCTGGCATTGCTCGTTTTACCCTAAGCCAAAATTTTAAGGAAATGACGGACCCTGACCCTGGGTGGGATCCCTTGTTGGGCGATTACCTGGATGGGGATAAATTGAAATATGGTGTTCAGCGAATGGATGGGAAGACTGTATATGAACTGCAATTTAAATTAAAAAATCCTATTTATACAGGACGTATTATTGGATTAGGCCATTTGGTGTATGATCAGGATTCAGATAGGGAAAGAGCCTGGGGATGGCAAAGTAGAGGTGGGAAAAGCTCTTCCGCCCAACCCGGCCGTATCGGCATGTTGATTTTTGCAGATCCCAATATGCAGGTAGGGGAGGCCAGTGGAATGGTGTCCTGGAATGATCCAGCAATTCCTACTCGCGTAGAAGGGGTAAAGATCTTTTCCACATCAAATCCCTCCTTTTGGATGCATCTGCCTGTAGATCGTGGAACGAGCTATTTTAAAGTTACCCTGCCTGCAGGTGAATACGTGCTAAAACCGGGAAAAACCGCCTTTTTTAATGGGAATATTTACTTAAAAGCAGATACCAATTACACCCAGACCTTTGAAGTTAAAGCCAATTCAAAAACTGAAATAGCACCTTACCAATTAATCCCAGTTCAAGCACCGCAATTTGATTCTACCGGTAGCGCTATTCTGGAATTGGCAGCAGAAGATATTCGTTTGATTGATGCCACCATGCGCCGACACATGGAATACTATGAAATTGAAGGTGCAGCTTTAGGTATTTTGAAGGGAGGCGAGTTAGCCTATCAACAGACCTATGGTGTAGAAAATGCCTATTCCGGAGAACCGCTTCAAAAGACCACTTTATTCGAGGTGGCCTCCATCACCAAACCTTTTGTCGCTTTTGCGACCTTGCGTTTGTACGAACGAGGTATAATTGATTTAGATGCCCCCTTATACCAATACCAGGAGTTTGACATCATTGCCCATCATCCCTATTCCAAATTGATCACTGCCAGGATGGTTTTATCCCATCAGACCGGTCTTCCCAACTGGCGTACAAATGATCAGTTGCCATTTGTATTTGAACCCGGTACTGGTTTTAATTATTCGGGAGAAGCTTACCAATATTTGGGTCGGGTGTTGGAAAAACTTACCGGGAAAGACATCAACACCATTCTACAGGAAGAAGTGGCCCAACTATTGGATATTGATCACCTATATTTCAAGACCGATCCATATGCCGAAAAACATAAGTCGCATGGGCATCAAAACGGATATCCGGACCGGGTTTCCCTGCCAGATGAACCCTGGGTGGCCGGTTCTTTGGTCACGAATGTAGAGTCATTAGCCAAGTTTCTAATTGCTATCCATGAACGAAAGGGACTGAAGCCGGAGACTTATGAATTGATGTTTACTCCACAAATTGCCATCCCTGAAGACCAGCATGAAAATAATTGGGGGTATGAAGAGTATATGGGTTTAGGCTTTTTTATTGAAAAAGCTCCTCATGGAATGGTATTTAAACACAGTGGAAATAACGGCGACTTCAAAGCTGTTGCCAGGTTTTATGACGCGTTGAATATGGGGTACATCACCTTAACCAATGGCAACACCGGCCATTTCATTATCAATGCCGTTGAAAAAGTTCTGTTAGATCCGGGAAAACTATAGGGCAATGAGGGACCGCTTAGTTCATGTAGGGTTATTAATTACTCGTAGATGAGTCCAAGTTGTAAGTCTCCGGTCCGATTCCTAACTTAAGCCATATATCTTGCTTCTAGTAACAAACCGGAAAAACAGACTTGCATGGATCGCAGACAGTTCGTTCGCCTAAGTGGCTTAGTATCCGCATATACCTTGACAACAGGCTGTTATGCTACCCCTTCTTCCTGGACAGGTGATCCGATGGATCGTATCGGTATGTCGACCGTCCAGTTTAGGGAGCGCTATGCTCAAACCCGGGAGGAAGCGTCTGGCCATTCAGAATTAACCTTGTTGCAAACGCCTGAATTCTTTGCCGATCGGTACAAGCTGAGTAATGTAGAATTCTGGAGCCTACATTTTGATTCCACTAAACCGACTTATCTCCAAGAGCTAAAACAAAAAGTAGAAGCGGCAAAAGCCACCTTGATCAATATCCAATGCGACGAAGAGTATCAGATCAGCGATCCGGATGAAAAGGAGCGCAAGCGAAGCATGGAATTGGTCCTTCATTGGATGGATGTGGCAGTAGCGGTTGGTTCCAAAGCCATCCGCGTAAATCCGGGGGAAGGTGAACTGGACTTGGCCATTCAGTCGTTTCGCACGCTCAATCAAGCAGCTAAGGAAAAAGGGTTAATTCTGATGGTAGAAAATCATTTTGGCCTGGCCACCGATCCTGAAAATCATGTGCGTATGATTAAGGAAGCCGGACCAGACAATTTCTTCACTTTACCCGATTACGGAAATTATCCGGAGGAGTACGATCGCTACGAAGCCCTACAGCAAATCATGCCCTATGCCTACCAAGTATCAGCCAAGGTAACCGAGTTCAATGCCCAAGGCGAACATATTGGTTTTGACTTTGACCGTTGCATGGAAATTGCCGAACAAGCCGGCTTTAAAGGCATTTACTCTGTAGAACAGTGGAGCCCGGGATCGGCAGGGATGGACCAAGAAAAAATTGGAGACTGGCTAATCGATCGGGTCAAAAGACATGTGGCGAAAAAATAGCCTTCCCCTTCAAATCTGTTGGTTGAGCAGGAGAGCGTGATTCTTAATATAGATTAATGGAAAGTGATTGATTAGGCCCGACTTTTGGGAAATACTAAGTCCTATTCCTTTAAGTTTTACACCAAATACTGACGCAAGTTTAAAAAGACTTATAATCTTGGTTGGCATTATTCCATTTCAAAGGAGGCTACTTCGATAGTATAGGTCATCTTTAACTTGAAATGGTAAAATCAGAAGTAATGCAAACGCTCTCGCTATTACTGAAAATCTCAGCGGTTCTCTGGCTAATCTGGGGCCTTGTGCACATGTTTGCCGGTGCGATAACCATGTACTTTATTAATACAGGAGATATTGCTGCTGCCATTAGTGGAATTGCGGACGCAGTGGACCCGGCACTTGTTCAAATGGAATATCCAAAAGCAGCAGGCGCAATTCTTGGTCAGCACGGCTTTAATTTGTTCTGGATAGGATTAGTTACCACTATTTGTAGCTTTTTTATCTGGGGTAAAAATGCGAACGCCATTTTTCTGGCCGCAATAATCGGAGGCTTGGCTGATTTAGGGTACTTTCTATTCATGGATTTAGGTGGATATGTAAAGTTCATGCCTGGGACTGTGATGACCTTGGTTTCATTAACTGCAATTATTTTAAGCTTTTATTCTTATTTCAAAAGTGATCAACTCAGGCTATTTCAAACGGAGGACTGATATCCGTTATAAATAGAGCAATCAAAAAGGAATTTGGAAGGGGCTTTTCTTAATCTAGATTAAGCATGTTTTTTAATAGGTTGTCCTAACTTAGATGGCTTATGAAAACCAGGCTGCATTTTGCTCCAAAAGGAACCATTCTACAACAGCGTGGAGAATTGAATTCAAAGATTTATGTGGTCCACAAAGGATTACTTCGAAGTTTTTGGATAGATCACAAGGGTAAGGAACACATTTTTATGTTTGCTCCCGAAGGATGGACGATCGGAGATGCTTGCAAAAAAACGAACCCTTGTGAATTATTTATTGATGTGCTTGAGGATACTGAATACCTAAGTTTCGAAAAGGATATTCAGCGAGATGGTAACCCAAAAACTTTCGAACGTTTGGTGAATCGACTGCTGGTACTTCAACGCCGGACACTAATGTTGATGAGCGCGGCTGCCATAGATCGATATGAACATTTTGAAAAGACCTATCCGGACTTGCTTCAACGAATTCCTCAGCGGCTGATTGCCTCTTATCTGGGAATTACCCCAGAAGCTTTAAGTAAAATTAAAGGGGATCGAGCCCGAAGAAAGTAGACCGGCAGACAGTTCTTAATGCAGGTTAATGGATAGGTGTAAGGATGCCTCTTTCTTTACTTCTAAAATTTAAAGTCATGCATATTCTCCTATGGATTCTACAAGGGCTGTTAGCCCTGGTATTTCTGTTTGCCGGGATAATGAAAATAGTCACACCTAAACCCAAATTACTAGAAAACTTTGGGGATTGGGTCAAGTCAATTCCAGGAGAAGGGATGAAGTTGATTGGTTTACTGGAGGTGCTAGGGGCTTTGGGGCTAATACTCCCAATGGCCCTTAAGATATTACCCATTTTGACCCCGCTTGCTGCTTTGGGTCTAACCATGACTATGTTAGGAGCTATCCTATTGCATCTGTCTCGAAAAGAATATAGCAAGCTGCTTCCAAATTTCGTGCTCTTGGCCTTGAGCTTATTCATTCTTCTTGGTAGATGGATGGTGCTTCCTGTTTAAATTCATGAAAGATCCAGGAAGGGTATTTTTACCAAAAAGGAGTAGGGTGTTGGTTAAAACAGCTACCCTATGGTTGTCCTTCTATTCAATGACTGTAGGGCAAGAGCCCGATTTAAATGATCCGCCATCCATTAAATCCTATCGGGCCGAAGAAAACTATGATTACTTAAAATCGGAGGAGACCAATCCATATCGACCAAGCTTTGGAGACAAAGTAAAATATATTGGCTTGAATAAGGATAGGTCTATATACTTTTCCACTGGGGGACAATATCGAATTCGGTTTGACAACTTTACCAATAAGGATTGGACTGTGGAGGACGATTGGTATTACTCTCAAAGAATTGCCTTTTTTTCCAATTTTGTTTTTGGAAAAAAAATTCGACTTTTTGTGGAGCTGTATCATGGTTTTACCACTTCACAAAATCGCATATTTGAAGATGATGCAATTGATTTACACCAGGGTTTTCTGGAAATGAAATTAATTGATAATGAGAAAGATCAATTATCCATTCGCCTCGGGAGGCAGGAAATAGGGTATGGGGCTTCAAGGCTTATTGGGATTCGGGAAGGGCCCAATATCCGAAGGAACTTTGACTTAGGGAGGCTCATTTATAAGAGAGGAAACTTTTCCATGGACCTTATTTATGGGAATGAAGTTGATACAAAGTTTTTCGCGTTTGATAATCGATCTCGTCTTTTTGGGACCAAGCAGGTTGGGAGCCCAACCTTTTGGGGGGTATATATTCAGGGACCAAGTCCACTTGCAAAAAGCACTTTTGACATCTATTACCTTAGTTTTCAAACTGTACTTGCGGAATATAGTGATGTAGTAGGGCAGGAAACGAGACACACAATTGGAATAAGGCATTTTGGGAGCCCAAACGGCCGTCTTAGTTATAATACAGAATTGATTTACCAGTTTGGGGAATTAGAAAAGAATTTGGTCCGAGCCTTTAACTTTGAAACAGATTGGAAATTTAAAATCCTTACTACAGGCTGGAAGCCCACTTTAGGTATCAAATTAGATTGGTCTAGCGGAGATAGAACGCTCGATGACGGTAAAATACAAACATTTAACCCTTTGTTTGTCAATCCCGCCATTTACAGTTTAGCTGGAGTCAATACGCCTGCCAATCTTACCAGCCTCCATCCCAGTTTTACTATTTACCCATTTAAGGGCCTTTCAATCTATGTAGATTACGCCTTTTTTTATCGTTCTCAACCTGCTGATGGTTTGTACAGCCCTCCTCGATTTCAAACGCGTATGGCAGGAGGTATATCAGACCGGCACATTGGTGATGTGATCGGTTTGCAGGTATACTGGAATATCAATAGAAATCTGGAGTTTGTATTGATCAGTTCGTACTTTTTGGCTGGTGGATTTATTGAAAAATCAGGCTCTGCTGAAAATACGTATTATATTTCGCCAACAGTTGGTTTCAAGTTTTAATTGAAAAGTTCTTCAAGAAATATAACAAATAGACTTGAAGCCGTCTCAAAAATGCTTTTGATGCCGAAAATGAAGGACTTTGGTACCAGATGAGGCGCAAAAACGGGGCCTAGCCGTAGCTAAGTGACGCTTTTTGCAACGAAATATGGTGCCAAAAGACACATTTGTAGGCCAAAGGGTATTATTGAGATGGCTTCTTATAAAGACACTTGCAAAAATACATGCTATAGCAACGTAATAGGGTGTTAATTCCTTTGAAGTGTATTTAGTTTTGATATATGTTTCTCGATTCTAGCTACCCGATGCTTTCGCCTTTCGGGGTGATGCTATGGCCTACTGACGGAGACTGTTGCCTCATTAGCACAAGTTTCGGCTGATACTTGTACTTTGCCACTAAAACTCGATTTTTTCTTCGTTTATAGTGACTCAAACCTAGATAATATATCACCGGCCCCTTAAATTCCAACATCCAGTATTAAGTGACACATGGCAAATGTGGAATTACGAGTGCGGAGTGAGGAGTCAGAAGCGTCTAGTTTCCAAGCGAAAATAATTTTCAATTTTTAATGGCCAATTTTCGATTATGGAAGATTCGTATATAGAAAATTTTTAGGTTTTCAGTATCGGCCCTAGGCCAATAGCATCAGTACAGCGAGCATCCAGCATTCAACATCCAGCATCCAGCATCGAGTGACAAATGGCAAATTTGGAATTACGAGTGCAGGGTGCGGAGTGACGAGTGGCAAGTGGCGAATTAGAAGCATTCAGTATCTAGAATCCATAGCTTCGCGCCCTTGGGCGCAAGCATTGCGCAGCCAACCTAATCAGGGACGTGCAAAAATCGACATTCGACATGCGCTTTTCCCTATCTTTAAGTCGATCCAAGATTTCGAACTGTGACAAGCGACCTGCAGGCCTGTTTGGCTTCCAAACTGATTGGGAGTTTACTTTCCATTGGGATAAGCCTCCTAATGGTTCCTGCTGTACAGGGGCAGCTGTTCCAATGGGACCAACCCGATCCTTACGTACAGGTTTTTGTTGAAACGGACAATTTTGACACCACCTACCTTCAACAACTAGAAACCGGGATACAGTTGACTGCTTCGGATAGTCTACGCCTTACTCTGCTGAATGATCTGGGCTACTACTGGCATACTCGAAACCTGGATACGGCCGATCGAGTTACTCGGGAAGGTTTAGCGCTGGCCCGGCGAAGCGGAATACAGGTTCAGGAGGGTCGCCTTTTGATCACCCTGGGCGCAGTCCTGCTGCGCGATGAAAAGTTGGATTCTGCCGAACTGGTGCTCCAACAAGCTGAAATGCTTGTACCCAAAGCGGATCTACCTTTTCTGCATACTCAACTCGGCTATGTCATGGAACGCCGCGGATTGCTGGACAAAGCTGCAGACGAAGCTATCCTCTCCCTCGAACTTGGCCGGGAGCTGCATGATCAGAAAGCGATTGCGCTTGCCTATAGTGATCTTTCCAATCTATTCTGGAAACGAGGTAAGCAGGCAGAGGCCTTGGACTATGGGTTGCGATCGCTTGCCCTGTTTGAGCAGCGGGGCATTCAGGATTTGGACTATAATTTTACTATGTACGTTGTCGGGAATGTCTATCTCGCCCGTAAAGAGTACTCCAAAGCACTCACCTATTATGAGGCAGCTATTGAGATGGCCGAACGCTATGGGTTTTACAATAACTTAAGCGACATCTACATTTCGCTGATCGACCTCCACACCGAGAATGAACGCTATGAAGAAGCCTTGGAAGCATCCAAGGAAGCCATCCGTTATGCTGAGCTGTTAGATAATGCATTCCTGCTCATGCGTTCCTGGTTGTCCGTCGGCAAACTCTACAATCTATTGGAGCAGCCCCAAGAAGCTATAAAAAGCCTTACTACTTCATTGGAGATAGCTACTGCGGACTTTGGTGATGCCTTCTTTTTGTCCAAGGTCTATGAAGAATTGAGCAAAGCCTATGAAACATCCGGGCAATATCGACCTGCCTTAAGTGCCTTCCAGGAATACGATTCGCTAAAGGAACGTGTTTTTTCAGAACAGGCTGACCGCCGGATTGCCGAATTACAAACCGAGTTTGATCTGGCGCAGAAAGAAGCGGTCATCGAGTCCCAGCATGAGCAGTTGGTTCAGAAAAATAGACTTCAATTTGCTACCGTTGGATTCATTGTACTACTTGTGCTCTTGCTCTTGGGCGTTTACCGGAGCTTTGTGCGCAATAAGCGGATGAACAAACAACTTGAGCGCCGGAATGAAGAAAAGGAACTCCTACTGAAAGAGATCCATCATCGGGTGAAAAATAATTTGGAGATCGTTTCCAGCTTGCTGGAATTACAGTATGCCCGGTTCAAAGATCCAAGTGTGCAGGATGCCATGCAACTAAGTAAAAATCGGGTCCGTTCGATGGGGATCATCCACCAAAAACTCTATCAGGGTAAAACCCTTTCTTCTATTGAGATGAGAGATTATTTCATTAATCTGGGAGAAAATATTCTCGACTCCTTCGAGGCCGCCGATCGTATTGAGATCGAATACGATATGCCTCAATTGGAAATGGATATTGAAACAGCTGTTCCGGTCGGCCTAATTGTGAATGAGTGGCTCACCAACAGTTTGAAATACGCCTTCCCGAGTGAAAAAAAAGGCCGTATCCAAATTCGCTTGACCCTTTCTCCCAGGGAAGATTTAATTTTAGAAGTTTCTGATGATGGGGTGGGAAAATGGAAAAGTGATCCTGCTCCTCACAAAGAAGGGTTTGGAACCCATTTGGTCAATTTGTTGGTTCGGCAGCTGGATGGGCAACTCAAGGAAGTAGATGCCTTAGGAACGGCATACCGGTTAGAGTTTCCAGCGGATAAACGCACCAAACAATTGGTAGCTGCTCTGGAGAATTAAGGAATGAAGAGCGTAACCTGTAAAAGAAGACCCTTATTCTTTGAGCGAGCGTCAAATTTATCGAGCGCATTAGATTTAGTGTTCTTCTGATTTTCAAAAACGGCGTATTGGGTATAAAAAATGGGGGTCCTCATAAAATAGATAGAAGAAACCTAACGTACTATTGCCTAACCACCACCGATTAGGAAGCCCATATTCTTATGCCCAAGCATGTTTGTGAAGAGAATACTTTTCGAGAGCTGTTCAATTCTTTGGCAGGGGCGCTTCGTAATTTCATGTATTACAAGTCAGGAGACCTCCAGCAAGCTGAGGACCTAACCCAGGAAGCCTTTCTACGGCTTTGGCGATCGTGTGCCAAAGTAGCCCCTGAAAAGGCCAAGAGTTTCTTGTATACGGTTGCCAACAATTTATTCCTTGACCAGGTCAAACACCGGAAGGTGGGGCTCGCTTTTGAAAAAAATGAAACGCAGCCTTACCTCGCGGAAGACCCAAGCTTTCTGTATGAGGAAGAAGAGTTTCGACTTCGACTTGAACAAGCGATCGGGGAACTGCCGGAGAAAAGCAGAGTCGTATTTTTGATGAATCGCATGGAACAACTCACCTATCAGGAAATAGCTGACCGATTGGGTATTAGTAAGAAGGCTGTGGAAAAGCGTATGCACAAGGCATTGGTAGAATTAAGAAAGTTAACGGATAAGATCTGAGATGGAAGGGAGGGTAATGGCATGGAAATTCGTTGTAGTAATAAGCTTGGCAAGAATCCGGTATTCTGCCCGCTTTACTGTAGCAAATGAGGTAGGTAAATATGAATGAACCATTTAAAGATGAAACCTTATTAGCCCGTTGGCTGAGCGGGGAGCTTACTACCGAGGAACGGCAGCAGGTAGAAGCTCATCCTGATTTTGCCCAATGGGAAAGGATCATTCGGGAAGCCGACCGATTAAAACTTCCGCCGTACGATGAAGAAAAGGCTTGGCAGGGGTTACAATCCAAACAACAAGGACAACAACACCGGATTCGACAAATGCGAATACTCCGTATTGCCGGCGGGATTGCAGCTGCCGTAGCTGTGCTGATTGTGCTATACCTGCTCTTTCCCAGAACGGAACATTTGATCGTACCCGCTGGTGAGCAGCTAGCATTCACATTTCCAGACGGTTCGTCGGTGGTATTGAACGCCGGTTCTTCTTTGCGTTTCACCCCTGGGCAGTGGAGGCGGATTCGAAGGGTCACCTTGAATGGGGAGGCTTTTTTTGAGGTAGTTTCCGGCAGTCCCTTTGAAGTGAATACCGAGCAAGGGATCGTGCGGGTGTTGGGTACTTCCTTTAATGTATTTTCCAGGGATAAAGCCTTTCGGGTGGCCTGTTTCGAAGGAACGGTTGAAACCCGCTCGACGGCTAACGATCCGGAGCCTGAAGTGCTGCAAGCCGGGGATGGGGTACTGTACAATGGAATAGCCAAACGTCGGCTGGATCAACCATTGCAAGAACGGCCAGATTGGTTATTGGGTGAGATAAGCTATACCGATACCCCCTTAACCGAAGTTTTTCAAGAAGCTGAACGGCAATTCGGTATAAAAATTGACTATAACGGGCCAAACCTGAATTATAATGGCCCTCTTTCCCTTAAAGATCCAAATCTTGCCCTTCGGGTCGTTTGCGAATCCATGAATTTATCCTTTACATTTATTTCAGATAAAGAAGTACAGATCGTGGCGCAATAGTTGGCATGCGAAGAAGGGGTTTAAATCTTTTACATGGATTCCTGCTGGGAGTATTTCCTTTGATGTTGTTTGGTCAGCAGGAAGGGCAGGTCCAGTATGCATGTGAAGACCGACAGTTGGAACTAGTGCTCAAAGATTGGGAACAGCGTTATGATCTGGCCTTTGCCTTTGAATCCGGGATACTCGACCAAAAACGCATCTCCATCAAGCTGGAAGGCCTTCCTATTCGTCTGGCTTTAGAGCAACTTTTTCGAAATACAGCCTTGTCCTTTCAGGTGCTTGAGGAGCGGTATGTCCTGATTAAAAATGCGGCCCCTGCGCCTGTTTACAAGGAGCTGTGTGGTGTCGTGATTGATGGCCAAACCAGCGAACCACTTCCCTTTGCCTCTATCGTTTTGATCGGCAAGAGCAAAGGTACTCAAACCGATACGTCTGGCCGTTTCTCGTTCCAGCTCCTACCTGAGGAACTCACTGATCTTGAGATTTCCTATATAGGCTATCAAAAGCAAGTCCTTGCTACAGGCCAAATAACTAAAGGAGCTTGCCCTACTATAAGCTTGCAACCCGCTGTGCTGGATATCCCCGAAGTCGTTATCAAAGATTTTACAGTGGATATGTTGGACTTGGATGCTTCACCGGAAAGTCGAATCCGTTTTCGCCCGGAGAAGATTCCCACCTTGCCAGGATGGGGCGAGCCGGATGTGCTGCGTTCGCTTCAACTGCTTCCGGGCATCAGCACGGTGGATGAATCTGCTGCCAATCTCAATATCCGTGGGGGCACGCCCGATCAGAATTTACTGTTGTTGGATGGGATTCCCATCTACCATGCCGGTCATTTCTTCGGTCTGTATTCCGCTTTCAACCCCTTTGCGGTGCAACAGGTAGATGTGTATAGAGGAGGCTTTGGCGCTCGTTATGGAGGCAGGATCTCTGGTATTATTGATATTCAAGGCAAACCAAGCCAAACGGAACAGGTGGAGATTGGTACCGGATTGAATTTGATAAGTGCACAAGTGTTTGCAGAGTTTCCATTGATCAAAAACAAAATGAGCCTGATGGTTGCTGCCCGGCGGTCTTACACGGATATCATTCGAAGTAATACTTTCCAAAGCCTGTTCAACAGAGCTTCTCAGAGAGGTCGCCTTTTCGAAAATAAACTTGAGCAGTCCTTCGGCGCAGCTATAAACGTAGACCCCAATTTTCACTTCTCCGACTATCATGGAAAATGGACCTGGCAAGCTTCGGATAAAGACCATATTTCAATAGCCGGTTACTATGGAGATGACCGATTTGATTATAACTACGAAGAAGAATACGTGGATTATGCTACCCGTGACGATCTGGATTTGACGAATTGGGGCATGAGCGCTCAATACCATCGCAAGTGGGACAGCCATTGGGAAACCAACGCTAAACTGACCTATAGTCGCTTCCTCAATAATTACCTCTTTCAGATTAGTTTTCTCGAAAACGATAATCCCTTCAACGGGCAATTTGGGCATGTTAATCGACTGTCTGATCTGACGTTTCTCCTTGAGCAATCGTGGACGCCAAATGAATACCAAAAACTGCAAGTCGGTTGGCAGTATTCCAATCAGAAAACTGAATTTAGGAGCTGGGAACAGGAACGCAACAGTAAGCGGGAGTCCAGCCAAGAGGGGCTGATTCCTCAAACGCATTCGTTCTATTTGGAATACAACGGGAAGCTCACTGACAAATTGGGAGCGAATATTGGTATTCGTTTGGATGGCTTCCGGAATCATCATCAGGATGGGGCTTTACTGCGCAATGAGCGCGCCTGGCAGCCTCGACTTGGGTTGGTTTGGCGACCTATCGATCCCGATTTTCAATTGAAGGGGCAGTTTGGCATATATCGCCAGTTTATTTACCAAATTCCTGCTGATTATAACAGCCTGGGTGCCGGAGAACAGCTTTGGGTGACTGCCGACGACTATTTCCCTGCGCCTTATTCCTCTCAGTGGAGCATTGGGTTTGCGATCCATAAGCCCAAATTTCTGCTGGATGTAGACTTTTACCAACGAAAAACGACCAACCTTACCTCCTGGAAATTAGAACTGGAGGACGACTTTGAAAATCCTTTTACGCAGAGCGGAGCTTCTTTCGCCCGTGGCCTCGATATATTGCTCAAGAACAGATGGCAAAAATACAACATCTGGTGGGCCTATTCTTTGGGCCGAGTTGAGGACCGCTACCCGGATTTAAATAACGATGCCTTTTTCCCAGCATCCCAGGATCAACGGCACCGATTCACCTGGACCCACATGCTGGCCTTACCCAAGTGGGATTTTTCTGTGAGTTGGAATTTTGCTTCCGGGAAGCCATTTACCGTACCTTTGGCCGCAGAAGCAGAATGGGACCCGGAAGATGAATTTCTGTATTATTCATTTATTTATGAGCAACCCAATAATGACCGCTTACCAGCTTATCACCGACTTGATTTGTCGGCCAACTATAAGTTTTCCCGGCCCAAATGGAGAGGCAAAGTAGGTCTGTCCATTTTCAACCTGTATAATCGGGTCAATTATTTAGATATCGATTTTTTGATCTTTGGACCGGATTTGGAGGAGGGAGAAACGGAGCCCGAAATGGTCATTCTACCCCGTCAGCTGCTCAGTCTTACCCCCAATGTGTTTGTAGAGTTGGAATGGTAGGGAGTTATGAATGAAGAATGTTGATTTATGATTGTTGATTTTTATTCATTGGGTCAGGTATGTCATTCGTAATCCGACAAGAGGAGCCGGCTGATTTCGAGCGAATCCGTACGATTTTGACGCTTGCTTTCGCCATGGATTCGCCTGGTACTCCATCCGAACCCAAGCTGGTGGACCGCTTGCGAAAAGGTGCTCAATTTATTCCGGAACTCGCCCTGGTTGCACAGGTAGAAGGTCAGGTGGTTGGCCATATATTGTTTACTCCAATTCAAATAGTAAATCAAAGTGATTCTTTCCCGTCCTTGGCGTTGGCACCAGTTGTTATTCATCCGGATTGGCAGCGCAAGGGGATTGGAACAGGTTTGATTCGGGAAGGTCACAGGCGTGCAAAACAGATGGGGTTTTCATCGGTGGTGCTGGTCGGCCATGCTGAATATTACCCGCGCCTGGGTTACCGGAAGGCCGATCAATTCCAGATTACGGTTCCATTTGAGGTACCCCCTGAAGCAGTAATGGCAATTGAATTGACAGAAGGAGGGCTAGGCGATGTGCATGGGAGGGTACAGTATCCGGCTGAATTTTTTGGTGAAGCTGGTTAAATGATATCTTCCGGCAGGATTAAAAAAGAACTTTCAATATGGGTGTGCGAAATTTGTGTTTCACCGTTTGTTGTTTATTAAGTCACTTCGTAATGGGTCAATCGTTTGACGATTATATGCATGCGGCTGACTCTTTGTATGAAGCCAAGGAATATGAAGCCTCAGGCGTGGCTTTTGATTCTGCCTTTGCGCTGCGGGAAGGGCGAGCCAGTCAATATTACAATGCCGCTTGTTCATGGGCGCTGGTTGGGCAGAATGCGCAAGCGCTTCGCTATCTGAAAACTGCCGCTGACAAGGGCTGGTACAATCTGGAATGGATGAAGCGGGACGAAGATCTTCAGGGTATTCAAGGCCTTCCCGGTTGGCGCCAAATCTTGGAGCAGGTACAGGCCAACCTGGACGAGTTTGAAAAAGACTTCAATAAACCTTTGAAAGAACAGTTGGAATTGATCTACGTCCGGGACCAAACCCTTCGTCAACTATTGGAAACGGTAGAAGAAACCTATGGCAATAATTCACCGGAGATGGCTTATTTCTGGTACCTCATTTCCAAAGAGGACAGCCTGAACGAAAAAGAAGTGGTTCAAATTATTGAGGACAATGGATGGCTAGGCCAAAGTGAAGTAGGTGGAAAGGCGAATACGGCATTGTGGTTGGTGATCCAGCATGCCGATGTGGAACTTCAAGAAAAATATTTACCCCTTTTAAAGGCTTCTGTTAAAAAAGGAGAATCCCAGGGAAGTCATCTGGCACTATTGGAAGACCGGATATTGATGTACCAGGGTAAACCTCAGATCTACGGTTCACAGATAGTATTGGATCAGGAAACCGGGCAATGGAAATTGTACGACCTAGAAAATCCGGACCAAGTAGATGAACGCAGGAAGGAAGTTGGCCTGGGCCCATTGAAGGAGTACCTGGATCAAATGGGGGTGGAATGGAATAAGGAAAAGTAAAAAAGAAAATAACTATTTAAGTTATTGATTTTCATTTTACTGTACATCGGAGAAAGTGCTTTTTATTTAATTAAGGCCTACTAACGCTACTTAACTGGAATACATTAATGTATATGCTATCTCTCTCTTTGTGCCCTTTTCGCTGCATCCTATCCAAGGAATGCTTAAATTCCATAGTTTAGGCGGCTATTCTATGAAAATCACCTTTTACGGGGTTAGAGGATCATTGCCTGTTTGTAAACGGGAATTCACTCGATACGGAGGGAACACCTCCTCTATGTTATACGAGTTCGATAACGGTTCTTTGGGCATATTGGATGCGGGCACCGGAATTGTTCAGTTGGGTAAGGATTTGATCAAGCGGAACATAATCGATAAAGAGATCTGGATCGCATTTACCCATTTCCATTGGGATCATATTCAAGGATTTCCCTTTTTTCGGCCGGCTTATGATCCCAAATTGATCATTCGAATGTTAGCCATCGGGCAGGAGCGAAAGAATATGAATATTCGTAGCCTGTTTGAGGTGCAAATGCAATCCACCTTTTTTCCCGTACCCCTTGGGAAAATGGGAGCTAAGTTTATGTTCGAATACATGAATTACCACGAATTGGAATGGCAGGGTCACCAAATTATTATCCGGAAACACAATCATCCCGGAATGGCCTACAGCTTTCGGTTCAATTTGCCGAACAACCGATCTTTCGCCGTCTGTACGGACATTGAGCATAATGGAGCACTGGATCGCGATATTATAGACCTGGTTCGGGGTGTGGATGTCCTAATTCACGACGGACAATTTACGCCAGAAGAATTAGCGAAGAAAAAAGGTTGGGGTCACAGCAGCTGGCGGCAATGTACCGATCTGGCTGGCCTGGCTCAGGTTAAACAATTGTATATTACCCATCACGATCCGGATCACGATGACGATTTTCTGGATCAAATTGAATTAGAAAGTCGCAATGCTTTTCCCAATACACTATTAGCACGGGAAGGCATGGAAATAACGCTCTGAAGATGATCCGATTTAGGGATGGCATTCCGTCAGAAGCAGAATCCATCGGTCTATTGCATGCCAGGTCTTGGCAAGTTCATTATAAAGGAATTTTGACGCCCAAATTTTTGGATGGTCCGGTCCTCGAGGATCGGCAAACACTTTGGGAAAAACGGCTTCAACACCTTAGCACAAGCAAAAAATTGATTGTTGCTTTGCAGGACCATGTATTGGTTGGCATGGCATACACTCATTTACATGCAGATTCAAAGTGGGGCAGCTTGCTGGATAATCTCCATGTAGCACCGGAGTCCAAAGGGAAAGGTATTGGTCGAGCCTTATTTTGGCATAGCTGGAAATGGGTAGCGGATGCTGGGTCTACCGCACCTTTTTGGCTCTGGGTATTGGAAGAGAATACGCAGGCCATCGGATTTTATGAGCGCCTGGGTGGTCAAGCTGTCGAACGCACAATTCACCCCTTGCCCGATGGTGGGCAGGCTTGGGTACTACGTTACGTTTGGGAAAAATCTTTTTCCATTTCGGCCTTTCAAAAAGCTACTCGTTAAAATTGGATTATGCAATTAGAAGTTTGTTTGGATACTATTGAAGAGGCTATTGCTGCACACGAAGCAGTGGTAGATCGCCTCGAGGTTTGTAGTGCCTTGGCTGTGGGTGGACTAACCCCTAGTCTCGGTTTGGTACAAGCCTGTGTTGCGCTAAACGGTCCGGAAGTACATGTAATGATTCGGCCAAGATCCGGAGGGTTTTGTTACCGCACAGCCGAATTTAAAATCATGCAACACAACCTTAAACTGGCAGGGGATGCCGGTGCTAAAGGGGTTGTATTTGGAGTGTTGACAGAAAGCCAACTGATTGATCTACCTCAAAATGAAACTCTACTGAATACAGCAAAAGGCCTTGGCCTGGAATGTACCTTTCATCGGGCTTTCGACCTACTGGAGGATACACAACAAGGCTTAACTCAATTAATAAACCTTGGTTTTGACCGTCTGCTTACCTCAGGCTTGCAGCCTTTTGCCATTCAAGGGCTAAGTACCATCCGCCAGTTGGTGCTCAGGGCTGAGGGTCGCATCCAGATCATGGCGGGTAGTGGTGTAAATCCTCAAAACGCATCTTTACTCCTGGGTACGGGAGTGGATGCACTCCATTTTTCAGCCCGAAGGGTCGTTGAAGATCCCAGCGGCTTGGGTATGGGCAGCGAATCTGTTCCGAACCAGGAAAAGATATTTGCTATTCGCCAGGCTTTACCTATTTAAATGAGAGTTGACCGTTGTATATCCAGACCAGGATTTTTTGGACCAGTTGATAGGTCCTGACAGAAGCTGGTTTGAATCAGACCAGTCAGAATGCTATTTTTATTCAGCAAATAACTCATTTGAAATGACCCGATTTTTGTTTATCAGCCTAGGCATCTGCCTATGCCTAAGTCTGCATGCACAGTCCTCTGCCAAGAATAAGCGGAAAAAAACCGGAGAGAATATCGAACAGTCTGTCAAACTGGGGGAAACTTTCCGGGATTATATCATCCACCTCCCAGCAGGTTATTCCCCAAAGAAAAAATTTCCGATGGTGCTCAATCTGCATGGGTTGGGTGGAAATATGCGTCAACATATGGAGTATACTGGGCTCAATGCCGTAGCAGATAAGGAGCGGTTTATTGTTGTGTATCCCCAGGGGCTGGTGGCCAATGTTCCTGGCATGGGTGAGCGTAGCCAGTGGGACGCCTATTTTTTTACCCAAACAAACGATGTAGCCTTTATAGATACCCTGATCGATATGATGCAGCAGGAGTTTGCAGTAGACCCTAGTCGAATCTATGCCACCGGTTTTTCCAATGGTGCATTCATGAGCTATCGGTTGGCCTGCGAGCTTCCCGGTAAAATTGCTGCTATTGCGCCGGTAGCGGGCAATATGCCTATCTTGCAGCAAAGCGAATGGAAGCAAAAACGTTCAGTACCCATTCTCCAGATTCATGGTACGGCCGATAAGCTAGTGCCCCCAGCGGGCATTCCCATGTATTCCCTTTCGACAGATTCTACCCTCCAGTTTTTTGTGGCATTAAATAAGTGCTCGGAAAAAAAGCGGGAATTTGACTTGCCGGATGCCGATCCAGAAGATGGATCAACGGTTCAAATTTTCACCTATGCCGATTGTGATGGAAAGGCTACTGTGGAACATTATCGGATAGAGAACGGAGGGCATACCTGGCCAGGCAGTCAAGAAGTTAAACGCCTGGGCGTAACCAACCGTGATTTTGAGGCGAACCGGGTGATTTGGGAGTTTTTTGCTCGCCATGCACTGGATAATTGAATGGAAGAATGAGAAGGCTAAAGGGTATCGATACCTTTGTATTTCCCAACTCATATTTTTTTCTCGAATTAGCTACCACCTTATGCTGAAGCGTATTTCTTTTTTATGGACACTGCTAGTAGTAGTAACCTTTGCTGATTTGGCAATCGGGCAACCGATTATTGAATACCGGATTGCATTCCCCAATGCGGTTGGTCATGAAGCACAAGTCAGTGCCTATTTTCACGGGCTGGAATTACAACCTCTCGAACTGCGCATGAGCCGAACCTCTCCGGGGAGGTATGCCTTGCATGAGTTTGCCAAGAATGTATATTCAGTAAAGGCTACTGATCCAGCCGGTAAGGCCTTGCCGATTTCCCGGCCCAACCCGCATACTTGGCTGGTATCCGGGCATCAAGGCAGTGTCCATTTGGAATATACCTTATTTGCCAACCGAGCTGATGGTACCTACAGTCAGGTCAATGAAAGTCATGCCCACCTCAATATACCCGCGACTTTTATGTATGCCACTCGCTTTACACAACGGCCAATTCAAGTCACCTTTGAAGTTCGGGAGGATTTGAACTGGAAGGTAGCAACGCAGCTGAAACAGGTAAATGGGAATACCTACTACGCCCCAAACCTGGATTACTTCATGGACAGTCCAACTCTTCTAGCCGATTACGAGATGGAGTCATTTGTGGTCCAGGACAATGGAAAGGAAAAGACGATTCGAACCGTATTACATGCTAACGGACCGGAAATTGACCTTGCTAAATTTACGGAGGAGAAAGTACGCCCTATTGTAGAACAGCAACAAAAAGTATTTGGTCTGTTACCCAACTTTGATTTTGATACCTACACGTTCTTGTACAATGTGGGGCCCACTATTTCAGGAGATGGCATGGAACATCGCAATTCGACCGTCATTACGGATAGCTGGCAGCCCAACCAGCAGTGGGGCGAGCAAGGTGGAGGAACGACATCCCACGAGTTTTTCCATTGTTGGAATGTAGAACGCATTCGTCCCCGGTCGCTTGAGCCGTTTGACTATGAGGAAGCCAATATGAGCGGCGAACTCTGGTTGGCTGAAGGGTTTACCAGCTACTATACGGGTTTGATCCTCTGTCGTGCCGGTATAATTTCCGAACAGGATTATGTAGAGGGTCTTTCCGGTACGTTGAATTACGTGTGGAATTCACCTGGACGGCAATACCACAATGTGATTGAGATGAGTTACCAGGCTCCCTTTGTTGATGCAGCCCGGTCTGTTGACCCTACCAATCGAGGGAATACTTTCATCTCTTATTATTCCTACGGAAGCGCTTTGGGGCTGGCCTTAGACCTCCTGCTTCGAGCTGAAGGTAAAACGCTGGATGGATACATGCGTTTATTGTGGGAAAAATTTGGTCAAACTGAGATCCCTTACACGGTTCGCGATTTGGAAAGCACACTTATCGAATATGCTGGCGAGGGATTGGGCCGCTCTTTTTTCGCCGATTACATTTATACGGCTGGGATGCCCGATTATAAAAGCGCATTTGAGCAAATGGGGATTGGTTTCGGCCCCGAAAATCCGGATCGGGCTATGTTAGGCTTGTATCTACGGACGGAAGATGAAGCCTGGGTGATTTCCAGGTCGCCTGTGCAGGGATCCCTGGCCCAAAAAGCAGGCTTTCAAGAAGGGGACCGTCTGATTTCCATCAAAGGAAAAGGGCTAGCAGAGGTTTCGGAAATTGCAGCTTTGCTGGAGGAAAATAAACCCGGGGATAAGGTAGCTATCGTCGTGGAGCGCGGAGGGCAACAACGAAAGGTAGATTTCGAGCTCTCGGGCAGTCGCGATTACAGAACGTATCTGATGGAAACAGAAGGAACAGAGGTAAACCCGACTGCATTAGCGAACCGAAAAGATTGGTTAGGTGCTAAATAGATAAGGAAACCGGGAACAATCCAGTGCCCGATTTCCTTAAACCGCTGATTTAATTTGTGGGCATTTCGGAAAATCTTCTGCTCCAAAGTTCTCCACGCACCAGGGTACGGGTTTCCTCAATAGTCTTATCCATGGCCTCCATGGGCATATTGGGGTGCACTTCCTTAAGCATAGCTACCCAATCTAGATTTACATGGGCAGTTGGGCTAACCCATTCTTCAGTGCTTACAAAATCGGATTCCAAATTA
>CAZXLD010000019.1:0-80205 GCA_964641965.1 uncultured Saprospiraceae bacterium
CGGGTGGCCATGCTCTCCTTCGAGCGGCAGGGGATGAAGCATCCGTACTCCTTCGACTACCTGAAAAAGCTGGATGAAGCTTTGGTAGAACATAATGCCCGGGAGCTCTTCTTTGCCGTGGATGCAGAAGGTCAGATCCACTCCGTGGTTTACTTGATTTGGGATGCCCAGAGCAGCTACTTCCACATCGCCGGGGACGATCCCGATCTCCGGGACAGTAATGCCGGTAAACTATTGGTTTGGGAGGCCATTAAGTACACTCGGGAAGTACTCGACCTACCGGTTTTCGACTTCGAAGGCAGTATGCTCCCCAGCGTAGAGCCTTTGCGTCGGCGTTTTGGAGCGGAGCAGGTTCCCTATTTCCGGGTGTGGAAGGATTGGCATTGGGGGTATGGGTTGTGGAGGGGGTTGAAGGATAGGATCGGCGAATTCATCCGCCGATGATCGGCGACTCAAGTCGCCGGTCCTTTAAAACCGGCTCACATAGCCCACATGTGGCTTGGGCGCTTCTAGTGGAAATTCAGCAGAAATAAATCATTCATGAATAATGATCGAGCGATTATTCAACTCAACCACCAGGGATTCCTCCAAAAATGCGCTAGAAATCTTGTCGAAATTCTGTTCGAACAACCTGACTAAATCAGCATTCACGATATTTCCCGTAGTGATCATTATACCGTTTTAAATTGAGAAGGTCGCAAATAGAAACGAGCTTATTTTTCTGCTAATCAAGGCGAAAAACGTAGGCATAGCCTGAGCTACGGCGAGGCTTTTTAACGCTGAGTGGGGGAAAAAGAAGCCGTTTACATACGTCATTTTCATTTTAAAACGGTATTAAAATCCGCTTGGGTGCCCCGGTCAGGATGTGATATTTCTGAAAATCACTGTCCTTGGAAATGACAATTCTCGTTTCCTTCTCAGCGATCCGAATGACCTCAATATCCTCCGTTAGGTTCTTTTCCGGCAAGTCCAATGTATGGATGACATTGTGGCCTTTTTGGGCCAACCAATTCTTCAAGCGATAAGGAAGTTGGGCATCAACGATGAAATCCATGATCTATGCCGCTAAAACCTCCTGAATACTCTTAACCTTCATTAATCTTACAGCGAACAGTAAACAGGCTCGGATATCCTCTTCTTCCAGGTCAGGATAATCGGAAAGGATTTCTTCGTGGGTCATTCCTGCAGAAAGGAGATCCAGGATAAACTCGACTGGGTAGCGCATATTACGAATGGTTGGCTTGCCAAAAGAAACCTTTGGGTTGAGCGTGATCCGGTTTAACAGATTTTCTTGTTCTTGTTCCATGCCCCTTAGCGTTTTCTAAAGATAACCACTATATATGATCTTCAGGTTCCTGCTCGAATTCAGTTCCAACCTTTACGAGGAAAATTGGACCCGTGTTTAAGGACCTGAGACTCATTTGCTGACAAGCGACGTTAGACAGTGGTCAGAGGACTTAGAGTCATCCAACCACTCGGTGCTTAAAACCTACTCACATAGCCCACATGTAGCTTGGACGCCCCAAAGTTGATCGGCAGGTTTTCCTGTTTGCCATACGCCAGACTCAGCCCGAAAATGCCTGCCTTGGTATCCAAAGCCAGGCCGGCACCAAACCCAAGGGGTGTATCCTGTCTATCCGCTTGTCAGGCCAGGAGCAGCAGCTCCCACATTCATGGAAAGTTTAATAAATACCCCTCATTCATCCACCGAAAAAGGCATCCTAGCCGGTACCCGACCCTGGAACAATTATATTCAGAGCCTTTCTCAATCTAAAGCAATAGCAAAAATACCGGCGACGTTCCCCCATAGGTACCAGCCGCCGGTTCTTTCGATGTATTTGCCCCGAAAGGCGGGATAAGCCTCGTACTGACCTGGCACACTCCCGAAATCCTTAGACTTCGGAAATCCGGCCTAAACAAGGGCCAGTTCCGGGTGAGACGGAAACCGTTGTTGTTGTTCCTGTTGTTCGGATTGTTGTTGTTGCGATTCGTTACGCGGCTGTTGTTGTCGTTGTTGTTCCAGGAGCCGCCACGAAGCACACGGGTGCCGAAACAGACTTACCCCTTTCTTTTTGATTTCCCAGAAGGTATGATATTCCAATCGTTGCGATTGCCCGAAACGGATATGTCCCAACCAACTATTCAGGCTGGCTTCCAAATGATTCGTATCCATTTTTCCTGCTCGAAAAGCCTTAAGTTTTTTATTCCGAAAACGTCGATGCCTTCGGGCATTCCGCTTCAAAATCTGACGGTATTCCGGAAACACCCGAAAACCAAGAAATGGTACCCCTCTATTTACCTGATGGATATGGGTTTTTCGAGGATGCACGATCAACCTCAGCTTCTCCGCCAGATACCGTTCCAAATGACGCTTCCAAGCCCATAATTTACCCTTATCCTCTCCGAATAGAACAAAATCGTCTACATATCGGATATAGCCCGGCACCTGAAGTTCCTCCTTGATAAAATGGTCGAAGCGGTTCAGGTACACATTGGCCCAAAACTGGCTGGTGAGATTGCCGATGGGCAAGCCTTTCCTCCGGTGGAATGGCGTAAAAAGATCATCGCCGGGGAAATAGATCTCGTGCGGCTCCTGTGGATTCGATCCGTCAATGATCTGATCAACCAACCAAAGCGTGTCCGGACATTGAATCTTCCACCGTATTTCCTCTTTCAGGATGGCATGATCCAGACTGGGAAAGAATTTCCGGATATCGCATTTGAGTACATAAGGATATTTCCAGGCGTACTGCTGATATCGAATAATGGCCCTTTGCGTTCCTTTACCCCGCCGATTGGCATAAGAATCGTAGATGAAACTACGCTCGAACAGGGGCTCAATGACTCGGCACAAAGCATGGTGCACGACCCGGTCCCGGAAAGGGGCTGCACTGATCATCCGTTTTTTCGGATCCCGGATGTAGAAGGTCTTATACCTCCCCGGGCGGTAGGTTTTCTCCCGCAATGCTTGCTGCAAAAGCAGCAGGTTTTCCTCCAGGCGGAATTCGAAGCGGGCCATGGCAGCCGTGTATTTTTTACCTCGTACCGCCGCCTGAAAGGCCCCGATCAGGTTGTCCCAATCCCAGACCTCATGATATAAATGCCGATAGGTTTTCATACTTTTTACCGAAAATGGACCAGGCCAAAGAGACCGTCGTAACCAAA
Organism: uncultured Saprospiraceae bacterium; assembly: GCA_964641965.1. Lineage (GTDB taxonomy): Bacteria > Bacteroidota > Bacteroidia > Chitinophagales > Saprospiraceae > JAJDFU01. Next base: position 3,166 of record CAZXLD010000019.1, read on the forward strand.
GCCTACAAGCTGATCAAATACGCCATTCCGCTGCTGGAACTGATGCCCAAAAAGCAGAAGTTCTTGCTGGGCGACCGCATCCAGCGCTTGCTATCCGACAATCTCGAACTGTTGCTGGAGGCTTACTACGCTCCCAGGGATGAGAAAAGGAAAAAACTCCAAAAAGTCAATATCCAGCTGGAAAAAACCCGCTATTTCTGCCGCCTGGGCTATGATCTGGGCTACTACAACTCCAACCGCTATAAAGAATTTGCCACTCGCATCAATGAGATCGGACGTATGGTAGGCGGATGGATCAAGACGCTGGACTGAAAAAAATTCAGCCGCCTGCGGCGGCAAAGGGAAAAAGAAAAAAGGGTCAGCCCACCTGCGCTAAAGCTTTGGCGGGCTAGTACCGGGTGAGACGGAAACCGAGGTAGTTGTACCCGTTGCTCGGATAGAGCCTGTAGCGAATCGACACGCGGCAGTTGAAGTCGCTGTTGCTCCAGGAGCCGCCACGAAGCACACGGGTATTACCCGTATCCGGGCCCCGGGGATTGGTCGCTACTGAATCCGGGTACTCACCATACCAATCCTGGCACCATTCCCAGACATTGCCGCTCAGGTCATACAGAACCAGTGCGTTGGCTTTTTTCCGGCCAACCGGATGTGTTCGCCGTACCCCGTTCAGTTCACTATTATCTGTATACCAGGCTACTTCATCCGGCTCATCACTGCCGCTGTAACGAAACGGGGACCTGAACGTCCCTCCCCGGGCAGCATATTCCCACTGAGCTTCGGTCGGCAGCCGAAAGGCCGGGGCCGAAATAGATTCCCGGATGGCCTCGAAGTTCCCCTCACTATCAAAAACATAAGCCGAATCCAAACCAAATTGGGTACTGATCCAATTGGCATATTGAGCAGCCTGGTACCAACTGACATTGACCACCGGATTGTCTCCATCCAATCCCCAGGAAGGCGAGAAGTCCTTTATATCCTGCCCCGTGGCTTTGCAATACAAGCCAAATTGCCAGATCGTGGTCTCTTTTTCGGCCATCTCAAAATCGCTCAGCTGAACGGTGTGTACCGGTTGTTCATCTTCAGCGCCATTCTCGCTCCCCATTTGGAATGTATCCCCTTCCACAGGAATCATTGTCGGGTAATAGCGATCCTCGTATTTCCTGTACCAGTCCGGATTGACCTCCCGCATCAGGTCCCGCAAGGAAGGCAGGTCGTTCATGCTGCTCATCCCTGCTGGTAAAGGCTGATCCATCAGGGCCAGTGTTTTTCTGAGGAAGTTCCGGGCGGTCTGAAATGCTCCGGCCTCACCCTCCAGGAAAGCCAGCTCAAAGTTCTTTTCGGCCAGAAACTCCGGTAGTTGTCCGGCATCCTCGATCAGGAGCATTTTTTGCTCCGCAGCCACATACTCGAGGTGGTAGATATGCTCTTCGGTCTGCTGGACCAGCAGTCTGGCCACCTCGAGCAAGGCCTCTTGGGTACGGTTCTGTTCCTGGGTCAGCTTATCCAGGGCCTGTTCGGCCTGATCTCGCAATGCCTCCGCCTCATCCCGGGCATCTTGTGCATCTTCCAAGGCCTGCTGGGTACGGACTTGTTCAATTTCCAGGTCTTCGAGTGCATCATCCGCACGAGTTTTTTCCTCCAATGCCACCTGGGCTGCAGAATCGGCCCTTTGGGCGGCAATCCGGGACAAGCTGTCTTTTTCCAGAGCGATCAGAGTTTGTTGTTGGGCATCTTGCTTTGCAACTTCCGCATCTACCCACTGCTGCCGTACCCATAGTACTCCCCCTACCGCTCCCGCCAGCAGCGCCAGACTTAGAAAAATCACGCCCAGCAGCCGGCGACGGCGGGCGCGTTCCTTACGTTCCTTTTTAGCTTCCAGCACGGGCTCCACAAGCGTGTCGTGGCTAAGCTCGTAAGTATAGCCCTCGCCCAGGCGGGAAGGCTCCATACGTAGCAGATGGCTGTCCACCAGTTTTTTCAGCAGGTCGGGCCCTACCCCGTATTGCTCTCGGATCCGCCCCTCGGCCATGGGCGTGCGGGCCCCCTCGCTCTCCACCACCAGCCCTTCCTCGATCAACTTGCGGGCCGCCTGCTGCTCCTGGCGGTTGCCCAGGGCGGCGATGCGATCCTGGTAGTAATTGCCCAGCAGGTCGTCCAGGTCCCCCAGGTCACCGGCGCCCAGCTTGCGCAAAGCACCACCGCTCTGCCGCACCTTTTCCTCAAAGGACTGGCAGAGGATCTGGAGCTGGATCCCTTCGACGCGGCCCTCCCGGTCGGCCAGCTTGCCGATGATCTTTTGGAGGGCATCAGAGCTGTACGCAAAGGAGGGGGTGTCATAGTCGCCCTCCATGCCGGCCGGCAGCACGATGGCTTGCCGTGCCCCTTCCTCGCTGAGCGGTTGCAGCAGGTAGCGGTTGCGCTGGATATCCGGCAGGTAGGCCGCCAGCCGGTCCAGCAGGTGGATCCGGTCGGAGCGGATCGAAAAAACCACCCGCATATCGAGCGGCCGGTACAGCTTTTCCTCCGTTCCCTCCGCCTCTTCCAGCCCGGTGGCGGAGACCAGCTGCCGCATGCGTTCCACCCGGTCGGGTACCCGGTCGCGCAGTACTTCGGCCATTTCCCGGGCAAAAGCTTCCACTTCCTCCGGCGGGTAGGTGAAGAGTTCTTCAAACTGGTCGAACAGCAAGACCGGCTTTTCCGATCCAGCCACCCCCTCGCGGTATTGCAGCAGGTGGTACCAGAGGGAGTTCTCCTCCGGCGGCATCAGGCGATCGAGCTGCTCGTCGGGGTCCTCGGCGGTCAGCGCGGCTTTGGCCATGGCAAGCGGACTCAGCTCAGAGCGGGCGGTACGGGCGCCGAAGCGCACGGACAGGGGATTAAACGCGGCCCCAGTCAGGCGCGGGATGAGTCCGGCATTCAGCAGGGAACTCTTGCCCAGCCCCGATTTTCCGTGCAGTACGGTCAGGCTGTTGAGCTGTATTTCGCGGAACAGATCGTCCACCTCCTGCTTCCGCCCGTAGAAGAGGGCCTCCTGCTCGGTGGAGAAAGGCTTGGTACCGGGATAGCGGTTGCGTCTCATGCGGTCAGGGCTTTTTCAAACTCCGTCACGCCTTCCAGCAGGCTAAAGGTGACCTTAGCCAGCTCCGCGCGATCCGTATCATTGGCCATCTGGTTTTTTACCAGCTTGTTGAGCCGGTTGTACTCGGCCCGCCGAAACATCATGTTGTTTTGCAGGTCCGTCAGGTGGGTACCCCGTTCCTCCAGCACCGGCCAGAACAGCTCCATGGCATCCTTGTAATAGCCATCCATGAACAACTTCTTCACTTGCTGCACCTGCTCCTTCACGGCCTTTTGCTCCTCGGAGAGTTCATTTTTACCCCCCTTCAGCAAGTCGCCGCATCGTTGGTGCAGTTCGGCGATAAAGGCTACCGCATCGGGATTGTCCGGGATGAAATGGATGTTGAACTGCTGCTGCACCTTGTCGAGGACCCGTTGGTCGGGGTGGCTCGCAAAGCGCTCCAGGGCGGGTGCCTTGTCGGTCATGAAACTCAGCACCTGCAACAACAGCTGCAGGTACCACTTTTCGAAAGGCATCCCCAGGAAGATGAAATGCTCCATCTCGTTGAGCAGGCCCTTCATCTCCGGGGCCATGCTTTTCCCTTCGAATACCGACCGCAGGTAATCGAAGAGATCCTTGTGGGTCAGCAGCAGGCTGGTCTGCTTTTGCAGGTCGCCCAGCATATTGTAGAGGTGGGGCTGCTGAGCGCCGGTATTCTGGAATGGCCCGTAGGGCTCCAGGAAATTGTAATAGTCGTAGAGATAGGGCATGCCTTCCAGGTCGAAGGCGGTTTTGAGCAGGTCATGGTGGCCCAGATTGATGATCATCCGGAAGGGGATGCGGGCGATCTGACGCAGCATGGAATCGGGCCGGAAGAGGTAGGATCCCTCCTGTTGCCGTTCCAGCTGCCGGTAGACCTCCTGCATCCGCAGAACGAATTTATTGCGGGCCGGCTTATCGTGAAACAGGTAAAAACCGTCTTCGGGAAAGAAGTTTCGGATATGGGGATGTGGCTGGCGTGCTACCTGGAGCTGCTCCTGTACATGCGCCAGCAGGGAGGTGTCGGCATCGACCCGATAGGAAAGCGGCCCGAGGAAAAGCACACTCTTCTCCCGCTTCAGGGCGCCCAGCGTATCTGTCCAGTTGAAAGGCATGAGGGTTTAGGTGGTCTTTTATTAGAAAAGTAAAATATGGAAAAGTTAGGAATTCAGAATTCTACCCCTAAAACCGGCTCACATAGCCCACATGCAATTTAGGGGCTCCAAAATTGACCGGGAGATTTTCCTGTTTACCGTATGCCAGGCTCAAACCAAAAATCCCAACCTTGGTATCCAAAGCCAAACCGGCACCAAACCCGAATGGAATATCCTGCCGATCGGTTTGTGTAGTCTCACTGCTGATCCAACCCCCATTAAAAAAGGTGAACAAAAACGAGTTGGTATCCAGCAATAATCGATACTCCAGGGTTCCGATTGCGTAATGGGTCACGAAGAACTGCTGCTCGTCAAACCCTCGGAGAACTTGCGTGCCTCCGATACGAAACTGCTCATTGGCATAAACCGGATTGTCTGCGATCAGGGAACCTCCTTTGAAACCGATTAATAATGTACTCCGCCTTAAAATTGGGATGAAGTACGCCCCCTCCACCACCATCCGGAATTGGACAGATCGCAGTGGAATGCTATCGTATTGGGGAGCCAGATCCGATTCAAGAATCTTGGAATTACGGCGCACTTGTTTAAAGCCTGCACCTCCTCGGAACATAACACGCCATCCTTGTCGAGGATTAAACCGATAATCCAATCGATCAGCTGCATAGGCAATACCAAAGGAATTGGTACTGTAATCAAGCGTATCAGGCAGGGTTTCTAGGCTGTTCAACCGTTCTGGGTCGAGGCTGAGCAGACTCGACGACCTCAGGTTCCAAAAGGTGCTCAGGTAGTCTCCTCCTTCAAATAACCATTGGATGCCAAAAGTTACGTCCAGGTCAATGTAGCTGGTGTCTCTTTTATACAGTTGGAAGTCGAGGTCTACCCCCAGAGGCAACTCCAATAGATAGGGCAGATTGAAAGCCAAATGAAGTTGTTGGGTCTGCGGACGCAGTTGCTCAAACTGAGCATATAAACGCGTTCCCAATCCAAACGGATTCATAAATTCCCCTTCAAAATCGCCCGTCAGGATAAGCCTTCCATTTTGGGAGCTGTTGGGCAGTACACCAATAAGAAAATCAAAGCGACTTGCCCGCCTTTTTTTTAAATGTAGATTTAAAGTAGCTTCATTACCGGCAAACAGAATACTGGGTTCCTCCACCAATTGGAGGTATGGCAATTCCCTCAACCGACGTGCACTTTTCAATAACCGCTCCCGGCTAAATGGTTCTCCTGCCTTAATTCCCAGGTAGGCGCGTAGAAAAGACTTACTCAGTTTAAGATCTCCTTTCGTAGAAATTCCATCCCAAAGTACCAAGGTACCTTTGTTGATCGCCAAAGCTCCCGAGACCTTTCCCTCTTGAATCAGAAGGCGGTCAAGCTGAACTTGGGCAAAAGGATAGCCATTATTCTCTGCTCCTACTAATGCCGCTTCCTTGGCCAATTCAATTTCTTCCGGCACAAGCCGTTTGTTCCTATAATTCCGCCAACGGATACGCACTTTTTCCCAGATGGGATCATCTTCCGGTAAGGGGTAAAGCTCATTCAACTGCCATTGCGCTCCCACATAAAGCCAGATCGTTGCCTGGCGCCCTTCCCAATGCATACTATCTATAGAGGTTGCCAAATAGGCATCTTCTATCAATTGGCTGCGGAGATCCTCAATCGCAGCCATGACCGAAAGGCTATCCGGCAGCTTGTTTGGTAATCGAAGTTGATTTCGGAGAAAGCTCTCATCCTTATCAATTGGAATAATATCCAGGTAAAATTGGTTGGGGGTGTCATTTTGAGCTTGTAACGTAAGCAAGGAAAAACAGACCATCAACCCACCTATTCCGTATTGTACCCATGGTAAGAATTGCCAGCGGGAGTACTTACAACCTATTGTCCCGGTATGCTCATATTCCCCAATTCGCGTATTCTCGTATTTTCGCATCTTCCGAAATAACCGATCTGCTGGTTGAACTGTTAGAATGAAACGATTTTAACGCATCAAAATTACCGCTTAGATTACCATGGCCGGCATTTACCTGCATATCCCATTTTGCAAACAAGCATGCCATTATTGTAATTTTCATTTTAGCACCTCTACCAAGCACAAGGGCCCCCTTCTAAAAGCCATGCAAAAAGAGATAGCCCTGCGGTCTGCTTACCTGGACAACCAATCCCAGGTCATCGAATCCATTTACTTGGGAGGTGGAACCCCATCCTTACTCAATCACGCTGAGCTAATGGAGTTGATGGACCAGGTTTACCGCTATTTTCACGTGTGCTCCTCGCCGGAAATCACATTGGAAGCCAATCCGGACGACTTAACCCATGATAAACTTCGGATGCTATATGCAAGTCCGGTTAACCGATTAAGTATAGGTATCCAATCCTTTTCAAATCAGGATCTTCAGTTTTTTAATCGGGCTCATAATGCCGAGGAAGCTGAACGATGTGTACACCTGGCAAGAGATGCCGGATTTGAACAACTGACGCTCGACCTGATCTACGGATCGCCTACTACTACAGATAAACAATGGGAACAGAACGTCGCTAAGGTGTTAGGGTGGAAAGTGCCGCACTTGAGTTGCTATGCACTTACGGTAGAACCCCGCACCGCCCTTGCTCATCAAATTACAGAGGGAAAGGTTCCTCCGGTGTTAGAAGAGCAAAGTGTTCGACAACTTGGTCTGCTAATGGATTGGACGTATTCTGCCGGTTATGAACATTACGAAATATCCAACTTTGCCCTTTCCGGTAGTCGGGCCGTTCATAACAGTAATTACTGGCTCGGGATTCCCTATCTGGGAATAGGCCCTTCAGCACACTCGTTTAATGGAAAAAACCGCAGTTGGAATATTTCCAATAACGCTTTATACACGCGGTCCATATTGGAAAATGAAGAACTTCCTACAGAATCAGAATTTTTAACTGTGGAAAACCAATACAATGAATATGTAATGACCCGGTTGAGAACGACATGGGGCTGCACCGAAGAAGATATCCGGAAATTTGGGAAACTACTTTGGCAACATTTTTACAGACAAATACAGACCTTCCTCGAAAAAGGTCAGGTGCTGGAACAGGAGGGCACATATGTCTTAACCAGAGCAGGAAAGTTTATGGCTGATCGAATTGCCATGGAATGCTTTTGGGTAAAATAATTTGTAAGTGCCAAAATTCAGGTATTCGAATATTCTAATCGAATATGTATTTTCAAATACCAAAAGCCAATTTCATGAAACGCTTAGGCTGCTTGTTCATATTTCTTATTCTTATCCTTTCCCCCTTGAAAGCTCAGGAAAATATGCGCGGCTTAAAAAGGGCCAACGCGGAGGTTTCGGAAATGCAGGAAGGCAAGAACTATTTATTTGCTGTTGGAATAGACCAGTATACAAAGTGGTTGAAGCTGGGAAATGCTGTAAATGATGCTAAAGGCATTGTGGAACTGCTGACCCAAAGTTTTGGTTTCGAAACCCCGGTAGAGCCTCTGTTTAATGAAAAGGCAACAAAGGCAAACATCACCAAAAGCCTGGGTAAGGTCAGAAGAATGCTCAAACCGGAGGATAATCTGTTTATCTTTTTTGCCGGCCATGGTGTTACCCTGACGGATACGGTTGGAGACCAAATCATCGAATCAGGATACATTGTCCCCGTAGATGGGGCCGGCCTGGAATCCGATGATCGGGATACGTACTTCAAAATTGATCCTTTTCTCAACAGGATCTCCCTATTTCCTGCCCGTCACATCAATTTAGTCCTGGATGCCTGCCACAGCGGGCTTGCCTTGGGGTCAGAAGCCAGCAGCTACCGGGCGGAGGTCATGTACGAAATGGAATTAGAATCTAAAATCAGCCGGCGGGTACTTACTTCCGCTCGGGCCGAGCAACTAGCATCGGACGTGGGACCTCTTAGCGACCATTCGCTTTTTACCGGAATGTTGGTCGACGGCATGCAAACCGGGAAAGCCGACATAGATAAAAACGGTTTGATCACAACTTCAGAACTTGGTCTTTACCTGGAACAAAGCGTGAGCGACTTTTCTAAAGGTCGGCAAATCCCCGACTTCGGTTCTTTTGGTTTAGACCAGAGAGGAGAAATGACCTTTGAACTCAATAGCAACAGCCCTTCCTTTCTCCTGACCAACGCCTACAATCAATTGCGGAATGGACAAGTCAATCGTTTTCTGGAGACTTATCGCAAGATTGAGCAACTCGATTTACCCATTGACAAAACAGCTAATCTCACGTATCGCTATGCCATCTTGACCCGAAATATTGACTTGGCGCTTAAGGTTATGGAGCAGCGCCTATCAGACTCTCAAGCCGGTATTGCACCTCTGAGTGAAGAGGAGGAAGAAGCCTTTACGGAACGCATTCCCAGCCTGAGACACTGGGCCGACCTACTTGAGTCACCCAACCTTGATCCGGATTCCATCGAAATCGATCTGCTAGGTATGGACACCACTACACTAAGTCCGGTTCAACAGGATGAATTGGCAGTGGAATACAACCTACCTAACGAAACCCTGTACTCGTTCAAGATCAGAAACAAAAGTTCTCAGCCCATCTACCCATACGCCTTATTTGTTGATGAATCGGGTGACATTTTCCCCATTCTGCTTCTTCCGCATCACCAGGACTATCCTGATAATGAAAAGATATATCGGGATGGACTTGCGCCGGGTGCATCCACTTACACTGCCCCGCTATTCCATGCATTTGGAAAAGGGTGGTTTATTGATCTAAAGCTCTTTTTCACTAACAAACCCTACGACCATTTACTGCTGAATACGGTATATGTACACTTGGAGACTTACCGGGAACAAAGGAAACGTCCGGACGATATGGTTTCGCGCACCTTTCGTTTAATCTTTAAATAAATCAAAGATCAAAATCGATCTGGTCTCCCGTGTGAAACTTTTCATTGCCCTGCTTTAGCGGGGTCTCTTCCTCTTCGATTTCCTTTACAGCAATTAATTTTGCTTCTTCCAGCTTATTTCCGATTGCCTTCCAGCCCTTTACATCGATAAAATCGGCTAAGTCGACTGTTTGCGTTTGCTTCTGGCGATTCGCCATAAAGGAGTAGGATAGCTTTGGCGCAGATGCTGTTGTGGCAAAATACAGCTTGGTATCCTTGTGTTCGGTCAGAAAAGGAAAGCGTTGATCCAAATTAGCCGTTTCAATCATGAAGCGTTTGACCATTGTCCAACCCTTTCCTCCTTCATAGTAAACAGCGCTAATAGCGTCAAGCTCATCAAGTTTACCAATGCACATCACTTCTTCTGTAGGGTATTTACGATTCAGGTCGAGCTCATTCATTTCATAAGATCCGTCTTTATAAATAGTCAGAATGAGGTCTCCAGTATCAAATGCCCCCAGAAAGATTCCCCTGTCATCGGTATTCAAACGGCCGCTTACTTCATCCATCCAAACTTTCATGGCCCCCAAAGTAGATTTGCCAACTTCCATTAATTCTACCTTTCGGACGGGATATTTGGTTAAGGTATTTCCTTTGGCTCCTCTTCCCTTGATGTCTAATTCGGCAAAATCGTAATCAAAGACCTTTTTCCTGGCTCTTGCACTTTGAGTTAAGGTAATTCGGACCATTTCGGCTTCCCCATTGGGATTCGCGGAGAAATAAAGCAATTTGGAATTTTTCTCGCCAGTAGTAAGGTCATATTCCCGGTCTCGGGTAATCGCACTTACATTAAATCGCTTGGCAAATGAACGGCCCGTTTTTCCATCTAGGTAAATAAGGTTATAAGTAGTACGGGCATCTCCTTTTTTCCAAATCGCCACATGCAGAATATGTTTTCCCATAAATACCTTATCGGCTATTCGGGAAACCCGCATTTTTCCATCTTTCCGAAAAACAATGATATCGTCTATGTCCGAACAGTCACACACATACTCGTCTTTTTTCAACCCATAACCGATAAACCCCTCTTTCCGATTCACATACAACTTGGCATTATTCGCTACTACCTGCGTAGCTTCAATTTCTTCAAATGTGGTGATCCGGGTCCTGCGCTCGCGGCCTGAACCATACTTTTCCAGAAGTCGCTCAAACCACTGTATCGTGTAAGCATTCAGGTGCGCCAGGTTATGTTTTACTTCCTCTAACTCTTCGGCCAATTTGACCATGAGCTCTTCTGCCTTAAAGGTGTTGTATTTTGAGATTCGTTTGATCCTGATTTCGGTGAGCCGGACCAAGTCGTTCTCGTTAAGGTCTCGTAACAAGAGCAGTCGATTATCCGCCTCTTCTCCTGGTACCCGCACATAGTTGCGCAGACCTCGATCAATCGTTTCGAGAACTGCTTCCCAAGTCTCACATTCTTCGATATCTCTGTAGATCCGTTTCTCAATAAAGATCTTTTCCAAACTGGCGAAATGCAGCTTCTCTTCCAACTCGTGCTTGCGGATCTCTAACTCCCGCTGGAGTAAGTCCATGGTTTGTTGGGTACAAGTGCGCAAGATCTCTTCGACCGAAACAAAATGAGGTTTCTCCTCAATGATGATACAAGCATTGGGCGAAATGGAAACCTCACAATTCGTAAACTTGTACAGCGCGTCCGTTGCAACTTCAGGGGAAATACCAGGAGCCAGCTCAACCAGGATCTCTACCTCGGCTGCAGTATTATCAATGACCTTCTTAATTTTAATTTTTCCCTTGTCATTGGCCTTCAAAATGGAGTCGATCAAATTAACGGTAGTGACACCATAGGGCAACTCTCGAATGACCAGGGTATTTTTGTCCAGGGCCTCCAATTGAGCACGGACCTTTACCCGACCACCTCGTTTTCCGTTTTGATAGTCGGAAACATCTACCAAACCACCCGTGGGGAAATCCGGATAGATCTTAATTTTTTTGTCTTGCAGGATTTTGATGGAAGCCTCAAGCAGCTCCTTAAAATTGTGGGGTAGAATGCGTGTGGCCAGCCCTACGGCGATACCTTCTACCCCTTGGGCTAAAACCAATGGAAATTTAACAGGTAGTGCGATCGGTTCTTTTTTTCGACCGTCATAGGAAAGTTGCCACTCGGTAGTCTGAGGATTAAAAGCAACTTCCCGGGCAAATGGAGTGAGCCGAGCTTCAATGTACCTGGATGCAGCCGCACTATCCCCGGTCCGGTAGTCCCCCCAGTTGCCCTGGGTATCGATCATCAGGTTTCGTTGACCCAGGTTGACCAACGCATCTCCGATAGCGGCATCACCATGTGGGTGAAATTGCATCGTTTGACCGATCACATTAGCCACTTTGTGGAAGCGGCCGTCGTCCATATCCCAGAGCGCGTGCAGAATACGCCGCTGGACCGGCTTTAACCCATCCTTGACAGCCGGTACGGCACGATCCAGAATTACATAGGAAGCATAGTCCAGGAAATAATCCTCGTACATGCCGGAAAGGCTAATCAGGCCATTTCCCTGTTGATCTTTAGGCTCTTCTTGCATATCCGCTGCAAAATTGATCACAAATATATTCTTAGCCGTACTCAGAAGGCCTCTTTGAGGTTTCAATTTCGGCTAATCTGAAAAATACAAAGATTATTTTATCTATAAAACAATTTGTTTATTTTATGAGCTGCCCCTTTTAACCCTTCTTGGCCCTCCAAATAATCTTTTTCAGCCTTTTAATGTGGACCAATAAAAATGTCTGGCAGCAGCTTTTATCCTTTCAGCGTTTTCTAATTGTAATCCATCGTGCAATTTAGACGTTGTGATCTTGATGTATAAGCGGTATTTTTAAGCAATTGTAGTACGGATGGATATTGCACTACCCCTTCATTTAAGTGAACGCGACCTGTTGGACGCTTGTACCAGACAGGAAAGGTGGGCTCAAAAAATTCTTTACGAGGAGTTTTACAGGCCTATGATGGGGGTTTGTTTGCGCTATTCCAACCACGAAGAGGATGCCAGGGATATTCTTCACGAGGGATTCATAAAGGTTTTCAAGCATATTGGAAAGTACGAACCGGGAACTTCGCTTTCGGCATGGATGAGGCGGATCATGGTCAATACGGCTATTGACTATTATCGAAAGGTGATGCGCAGGCGGACAGAAGATATTGAAGAGGCTTACACTGTACAGTCCGATGATGCGGATGCGGTTAGCCGGTTGTCCGAGATGGAAATCCTACAAGCTGTCCAACAATTGAGCACAGTTTACCGGACGGTGTTCAACTTGTATGTAGTAGAAGGATTTTCCCACAAAGAAATCGCTGAAATACTTGAAATATCAGAGAGTACATCTCGATCTAATTTGGTAAAAGCCCGGATGAGACTACGTGAATTGATCCAATCCGGAAAAGATAATTATGAAGGACAAGGAATTTGATCATATCATCCGGGAAAAACTGGACAACATCCAGACTCCTGGTCCGGTCTCCGGATGGGAGGAGCTAACTGCTCGAATGGATGCCGGTCAGCCTCCTTCTGTCGATGACTTTGATGAAGTTCTGTTTCAAAAATTACACAACTACCAAGGGCCTCCCATCGAACCCCAATGGGAGTCGCTAGCCCAGAGAATGGATTTAGTGCTGTTGCCTTCCCGTCTATTGCGCCTCAAGGTATTAGAGCTGATGGTCCTGCTATTTCTCTTACTCCCTTTCACCACCCAAGACCCCGTTGTACAACCCAGGGCCGATCATCACCAACAACCCGGAAACCATATAAAGCAACCTGCCCTTGCTCAAATTCTTCCCTTCGAGCATACCCCCTCCAAGCCAGACCCACAGGTTGAAAGAGAGGTTATCCTAGGCGAGCAGAAAAGAGAAGCGTTCCATACATCTACCCCTAAAGAAAACGCTTTAGCGCTGCTAAAAAGCACTCCGTTTTATGAGGTTTCCTCCAGCAAAGCCAGGCGTGCGGCCCCATTGAACCTATGGGCTGCTGTTGCACCATCCCAAGGATTTGGCACCCATATTCTCGAAACGGTGCCCGACTCAAAACAATTGGAAGCGAGCCCTCTGATTCCCGGTTCAGCAAACCAATCAATAGTCTTGCAGAAGAAAGCCATTTTTATACAGGAATATCCGCGTGATCAGATCCGGAATACGCTATTTATAGGTGTTAGTGGGGCTTTTAATTATAATCAGGTAATCACACCAGCTCAAAATAATTTTGAAATTCCACCTGTTGTTCGATACCATAGGGGTTATTCCGCTGGACTTTCCCTGGGTTTGGGATTTAGGAAATGGGAGATTGAGGGCGAATTGGGATACACAAATTATAAGTACTTACCCCAACAGATCCTCTACCTGGAAGGCAGCCTAGTGGACGGAGTTTATGGTGCAGGAGTTAACAAAGTCGAACTGAATGCTTTCAATTTGGGATTTGGGGCGCGCTATCGGGTACTTTCTGGAGAAAACTGGATTGTTTCAGCAGGTGCCGGAATTCGAATAAATTCCATATTCAGGTCTAATTATTCTGTCGCCACGGCAGATTATTTCCTGCCGGACTTCCCACTCCGAGAGCCACCTGTTCCTATAAATGGTACTGCCGAGGTAAAGCCAACAGCCCTGGAGGAGAAAGACTATGCCAGCGGTTGGTTGGATAACGGTCCTTTCTTTGAAAACACCTTCCTTTCAGCTAATCTGAATGTAGGAGGTGAAATCTTTTTCTCCAGGAAGTTCAGCTTTTACACCAGAGCCTCTGCACAACCCTTTTTGCCAATCGGGAGAAAAGGAATTGGTCCCGATCGGGATAGAATCCACACGATCAGTTTACAAAGTGGTTTCCGCCTTCGAATCCACCGTAAATGAATCGATCTAAAAAAGGTGTTACTTCCTCCCAATTCGGAATATGCCCCCCTTCATAAATAAACGGCTGTATCTGTGGAATACCTGCCAGCCAATTCCAAAGTTTTTTCTCTTGGATTAGAGGATCTGTATTCCCCCAGGCCACGCCGATAGGCAACCCGGAAGCTGCTAATAGCTGACTTGAAGACTCCATTTGTAGACCCGCTTCCTGCACCGCCCGCCAAGTACCAAATAGTGCAGCCCTTCGATTCGGGTCGCCAAGGTTTCTTCGAATAAATCGCTCTTGCACAGGATTGATCACTTTCGCCTTTCGCAAAGCAGCAACCAAAGAAAACCATATTTTTTCGCTGCCTGCTGATCGTTCAAGTATCCGAATTAGTTGCTCGGGTACATAATCTAGCCCCCCTAACCCACTGGTAGCCAATCCATCAGGAGCAAGGAGCACGACTGCATGAAGCCTTGGCAATAAGGAGCCCGCCATAGCCAGGGCAAAGCGAGCCCCCATACTGTGCCCCAGTAAGGTAAAGCGCTCGCTTCCATTTTTTTTGCGTATGTATTCAATCCCATCCAAAAGCTGCCCCACCGAATATTTGGGTTGCATCCATTGCGTTTGCCCGTGGAATGGTAAGTCCGGAGCCATAATCTTGATGCCGGGGGTAACCAATGGTCTGAAGAATGCCCCAGAGCGAGCGTAGCCATGTATCCCAATTATCAAGTGCTTTCCGGATCCCAAAACTGCTACATGCATTGCCCCATGGTTGACGGCCGGTACGATAAAGGAGGATGGCATGAAGTTCAAAAGTTTGAAGACAAAGCGTTAGGAATCTTACATTGTCTCGATACGGACAATGGCTCTTCAACTGAATGGAGGATTTACAGTTTCATAAAAAAACACATCTTTTGTGAATCTGGTACACTTTTCCCAAATATTGGTTATCGGTTTGCTGGTGATTCTAGCGGGTTCTTGCCGTATTAAGGAAGTAACTTCCAACGCAACCCCTATCCGTCATACCGAATGGACGAAATTGCTGAAGCGACATGTAGATGAGCAAGGGTGGGTGGATTATATTGGATTCCAACAGGATAGCGTATTGTTGAATCAGTATTTACAGAAATTAAGGACCCATCATCCAAACACCTCCTATTGGACCGACAATGAACGAAAAGCTTATTGGATTAATGCGTACAATGCTTTTACGATTAAGCTGGTCAGCGACCACTACCCCATATCTGGAATCAAAAAAATTCGACCCGGTTTACCTTTTGTCAATTCCGTCTGGGATATCAAGTTTATTGAAATTGAAGGAAAAACCTACGATCTGAATAATATCGAACACGGAATTCTTCGGGAACGCTTTGAGGATCCTCGTATACATTTTGCCCTAAATTGCGCGTCTGTTTCCTGTCCTGTTTTGAAAAGAGAAGCTTATTCCGCTGATCGGTTGGATCAACAGTTGGAGGAAGCCGGGAATACATTTTTAAGAGATCCCTCCAGAAATAAGATAGAACCGGATTTAGTGCAAATTTCTTCCATTTTTAAATGGTTCAGAGGTGATTTCGTTTCCAAGGAACAAGGGCTGATCGATTTTCTCAACCGATTTACCCAGGTGCCAATCCATTCAGATGCAAAAATTAAGTATTTGGACTACGATTGGAATTTGAATGATCAGCACTTGCAAAAAGGCCTTTGATCTCGCTTTTCAGATAATTGCCAGCCCGATTTTGATAATGTCGCTTTTCAGGTTAATTTCCTGATCTCAAACCAAGTTATATCTTCTATTCAAATCGATCCTAACATGAAAAGCGTCTCCTTTCTGACTGCCATTTTCTTTCTGTTAACAACTATCCTCCTGCAAGCTCAAGAAGACCAGGTTGCGGTCCTGAAAGATATGATTATCCGCTCCTATCAAGACCTGGGTTCACTGAATACGGAGACCGGCCTGTCCTACCAACGAAATACCTTTCTCACGGATGATTACAAGGTGCACAAACGGGTATTTTACAATGGGGAAGTTTTGGTAAATGATATTGTAGACCGGTCGAGCTACCTGAAAGACCTGGATGATCAGGATTCGCAAGTACTTTCCGATGAGGCACTTGAATTAGGCGAAATTGATTTTATTCAGGTGACCGGAGATTTGGGAATCGCTAGTTTCCAAGTTGATATTACCTATAAAGAGGACGATCTGGTTATCTACAAAGCCAAAGAAACTCGTATCGATCGTTTTAGAAAAGAAGGCGGACAATGGAAATATTATTCCAGCAACTCAGACATCATAGTTACGGATATCAATCGCTCTGACTGTACCTATCACCTGTTCTCCGATGGCGGGTCCAATGTTTACCTCAAAGTATTTTATCCTTCGGGCCAAATGTTCGACTCCGATTTCCTGGAGGTTCAATTTAAGGATCTAGGACGAGATGATTACGAAATTCGTACAAATAAGGGAGAGCCTCTGCTATGGCAGGATGGTTCTTTGAGTTCCTATGAGAATAGCAAAACTACCATCACTCCAGTTAAAGCCAAGAGTCGGGTAGAGGTAGCAGAAGCCTTGGTTCTTCAATACTGGAAGGCCCAATGCGCAAACGTCAAATCTGTTAAACTGAAGTAATACGGCTCTAGATCCGGACCTTTTTCAAGCGTTCCAGATCTCGTTTCTGATCCTTCTTTTTAATGGACTCCCTTTTATCGAAGTACTTTTTACCCTGTGCCAGGGCGATCTCTACTTTGACCAACCCTCTTTCATTCATGTATAACCGAGTGGGAACGATGGTGAGCCCTCTTTCCTTGGCCCTTTTATGCAGTTTCTTCAGCTCCTGTCTTTTGAGTAAAAGTTTGCGAGGCCTTCTTGCCTCGTGATTTGCATAGTTTCCATTTTCGTATTCAGCAATAAACAGGCTCCTTACCCAGAGTTCATCCTTTTTGAATACACAATAGGCATCTCGCAGATTGACCTTTCCTTGCCGAATGGATTTTACCTCGGTACCCTGGAGCATAATTCCAGCCTCCACTACCTCTAAAAACCGATACTCAAACGAAGCACGTTTGTTCGGAATATCAATTGCGTATTCGGATTGCTTCTTTTTCTTTGCCATATGCTCTTCCCTTCCTTTCGCTATCGGATCAATAACCTCAAAACGGATACAATCGTTCGATCAAGGCGGAAATGCCCTCAGATCAGGAACTATTTCCATTCCATTAGACCTTTTGAAGCCGCACTGCCGTGCCGTAGGCCAAAATCTCCGAGCATCCCTGCATTACCATCGCCGTAGTAAAACGGACATTCACAATGCCATCGGCTCCCATCCGTTCGGCATCTGCACGCATTCGAGCAATGGCTTGTTCGCGGGCATCTGCCATTAATCGGGTATATTCAGATATTTCCCCCCCTACAATATTCTTCAGTCCGGCAAAAATATCACGACCGATATTTCTTGCCCTGACAGTACTCCCTCGTGCGATATCCAGCACTTCAATTATTTCATATCCAGGGATGGATTCGGTATTGCTGATAATCATAATAGGGTGATGTTTGGGTACTGAAGAGCCGGGCTACTTACTCCTTAGAACCGGTCCGGCTTTCAGCTGTAAAGTAATTTATGGATCATGGCCTGGAAGGCTCCTGGTTGGAATTCATCAGGTTTCCAGTCTTGAGCCTCTCGTTCAAGAAATTGGTCATCTTAGTATACAGGTGCAGCCTGGTATTACCTCCGTAAATTCCATGGTTCCGATTGGGATAATAATAGGTGTCAAATTGCTTGTTTGCTTCCACAAGTGCATTCACCATTTCGGCAGAATTCTGGAAATGTACATTATCATCTGTGGTCCCATGTACCAATAAATAGTTTCCGCGCAGGCGATCCGCAAAATTGACGGGAGAATTATCGCGGTATCCTTCTGGATTTTCCTGTACCGTCTGCATATACCGCTCGGTGTAGATCGTATCGTACCATTTCCAATTCGTTACCGGTGCTACAGCGATGGCAGCTTTGAATACATCATTTCCTTTAAACAAGCAAAGAGAGGACATATACCCCCCATAACTCCAACCAAAAATCCCGATTCGATTAGAATCCGCATAGGGAAGGCTTCCCAAATACTTAGCCGCTTCAATTTGGTCAATAGTTTCATAATGCCCCAGCTGGCCATAAGTCATTTTTTTAAACTCCTCTCCTCTTCCTCCAGTACCTCGATTATCCACGCAAGCAATTAAATACCCCTGTTGGGCCAGGTATTGAAACCACCAGTATCGGCTTCCCTTCCAACTGTCAGTCCCCTGCTGACTTCCCGGCCCCCCGTATAGATACATAAACACTGGATACTCTTTGCTTTCATCAAAGTTGGGCGGCTTAATCATATACCCATTCAGTTCCACCCCTTCAGAAGTAGAAAACTGAAAAAACTCAGCTGGTTGTGGCTGGTACTCCTCGATGACTTCTTCGAGCTGATCATTGTCCTCAATCATTCGGACCAGTTGACCTTTTCGATCATATACTGCATAGGTGCTAGGAGTATTGAGGGTACTTCGATTGAGCACGTAATAATCAAAGGTGCTGCTGAATTGAGCTGTGTTCCAACCCGGTTCACCCGCTTCGATTCGTTTACTCCCCCCATCAAGACCAAAGCTGTAAATCTGGCGCTCCATTGGAGAAGCCTCGGCCGCTTGAAAATAGACTCGTTGGTTCGCTTCGTCAAATCCGTAAAACTGGGTCACTTCCCATTCCCCTTGGGTCAATTGTCGTTTGACCTTTCCCTCCATGTCGTACAAATAAATATGCCGAAAACCATCCATCTCGCTGGTCATGATAAAACGCGTTCCTCCTTCGAGAAATACAATATTATCCAGTTGCGCTTCCTCGATATAGTATTTATTTCTCTCGTCGAGCAAAACCCGTGAATTTCCACTGGATGCATTTACTAATACCAGTTCCAGGTGATTCTGATGGCGGTTCATCCGGGTGACACACAACTGATTGGGGTCCTTGGTCCATCTGATTCTTGGAAAATACTCAGTATCCGACCCTTCTACCTTTAACTTTTGTACGCGCCTCTTCTCCAGATCATATAAATGGACCGTCACAGTCGAATTTTCTTCTCCTACTTTAGGGTATTTGAAAGTTTCGTATTCGGGATAAGTTCCACCTCGGTGGAAGGTCATGGTAAATTCCTTAACATTGGTTTCGTCAAACCGAAGGAATCCAATGCGACGGCTATCGGGTGACCATTCGAAAGCCTTGGCCAAGGCAAATTCTTCCTCATACACCCAATCGGTAGCACCATTGATAATCTCATTTGATTTCCCGTCGGATGTTATTTGTACCAGTTCTCCACTCGATAGGTCCTTCCAGTACAAATTGTTTCCGTACACGAATGCGATCTTGTTCCCATCCGGACTAAGTGTGGCGTAGCGAATTTTTCCGTCTTCAAAAACTCGATCGAGCTTTCCATTTTCAGTATTAAATATGAAAAAATAGGCTCTGGAAGATCTCCTGTAAATCCGTTCACGTTCGGCCTGGATCAAGATCTTTTTTTCCTGAGGTCCAAAGGAATAAGCGGATAAACGGCCTGAAAACCCATCTATTCCAGCTAACGCGCTTCCATCAAGCAAGGTGTCCACAGGTGCTCCTGTAGTTAAGTCAAATTTGACGATTGAATTGAAAGTCAATCGGGTATAATGCCGTCCGTCCTGCAGGAAATTAAACCCGGGAACGGTTCGGGCAGAAAAGGTATTATCCTTGAAGATTGTCTCTAGGTCAATGTTCTTTTGAGCCGTGAGTAGGGAAATCGCTCCTAAAAAAAGAAGCCCAAAAGTCAACTTGATTGTGTGCATTGGAAAAAATTTCTGAAAAATTAGAAGAAGCATACATATACTATCTGGCAACTATTCGACTTGTACTGACACAAATTTAAAATGACCTATTTAAAACCGGAGAAAACAGCCAAACTTGGTCAGCCCCGACGACAAGTGTCGGGATCAAGGACATTATACCATTTCAAGAAATGCTGTATTTAAGTGACAGGCCGTTTTCAACTTAAAATGGTATTATTTCAATAGTTTCTTCAGGCGCTCTTGAATACTTTGATACTCCCTTCTTTTTTCTATGATCGTTGGAGGAGCAGCTCGTTCTGTACAGTCTTCCAAGCTACATCTTTCACAGGTTTTATTGACTTCTCGGTGCAATATTGATGGATCATCGAGAAAGTGGACCATCTTCCTGGTTTGCTCGTCGATCATAAGGCCCAAGGTCACACTTACATTTTTATCGGGAGAAGGATAACCGGGTCGGGCCAAGGTAATACAAAGATATTCATCTTCTGTTCCATGGAAGCGGGACCGCTGGGCACGGACAATAGTCTCTACAAACTTACCTTCCTGTTGGAGGTGATTCAGGTCGTGGAGCAGGGATAGCGCGACCCATCGTCTACAATAATGCTCCAGCAGCTGATTGCCGTGGGGCGGATGCCTTTGGTTGAGATGCAATTCGCGGTCCATGGTGAAGTAGCCTTTTTCAGGATCGTGGAGAAACCGCAGGAAAAAAAGGTTTTTTAGTCCGAAAAATTGGGGAAGGATGTTGGTGAGCCGGTGGTAAAAGGTCTCCGGAGTAACATCGTACTTCCGCATGATATTGAGAAAAGCCTCTCCCTCCCATTTAGGCTGGGACAGGAACGCTTGAAGGTCTTGTCGAAAGGGGTGCTGAGGCAGTAAAAGTGCTGCAGAAAAATAGATTGCCTTTGAATGGTTGAGTACTTCTTCGAATACCCTGCCACGCAGAATGGAAGAGGTATTTGCTCGTTCCTGCAACCCCAACCATTGGAAACCAAGTTCTTTGCCTAGCTGAAAGGTTCTTTGCCGATTATTGAGCCGACTGTGCAGCAATAAATTTCTCTTTTTGGGGATGTAAAGCGACCGGAGCTTGTTGAGTTCCGGGTATTTATCCAATCCACCTTCAACAATGGTATAACCATAGTGACGCTCCAGCAGCCCATTTAATTGAAGTATAGGGATGGGACGCTCCACTGAAATTTTAAACTTGAGCGTAAAGGCATTAACGGCATCCTCCAAGTCCTGAAAGAAATTATTATTCATTTCCAGGTACGAACGCAATGCGCCGAAATAAAAATTCTCTTCTCGAAGCGCATAATTACGTGAAATTTCCAACAGGGTAGAAATAAAGGCCCCTACCCGATCCGGTGAGTTTGCGATGATCTCAACCACCTTTCCCAGTTCGATGCCGAAAAGGTCCAATGGAAGCTCATTCAGAAAATTGGATTTTAGCAAATCTGAAATAGGTGAAAGCCCTTTTTGTAAATTACCGGAGGTAAGGTCCCGAAAGGTGGTCCCAAGGCAATCAGCCAGGATGTATAGCTTTTCTTCTTTGGGAAACTTTTTACCCTTTTCGATTTCATTCAGGTAAGAAATCGACATACCGGTTGCTGTAGAAAGTTCGGCAAAGGATAATCGCTGCTCCTGCCGAAGTTGTTTGACTTTTAACCCCAGAATTATGCGTTCGTTTTGCGATTTGACGCCCATAACTCGAAATAAAGCAATAAAAAGCGAATTTTCGCAATAAAAATGAGCTACCAGAATCACTATATGCTGTCTTGAGCGAAAACTCACCGATTATCCTCAATATTGCCAAGCAAATTAAAAGCTAGCAAGCGGAGCACCTGGCGAAAAGTACCCAACCAGGCATAAGCAATAAGACGAGCCCATTCCATGTACAAGGAAAAGCTATCCTTTCATACCCATTAAGATTTAGGTAAGAATTCGATGTCTTCAATGTGACAACATCTATCCGCTCACTATCTCAATTTGGAGTCAACAAAATGCTCGGTACACTTATTTTGTCCATAACCCATTCAAGTTGAGCCGCTAATGAGACCCAATTCAACGTTTTTCCCTTTATTCGCTATTTTTCTGTTTCCCACTTTATTACTTCAAGGCCAGAATCCAGCCCTGGAAGCTTTTTTTCAGGATGCCGATACCTTTTTTGAACGGCACGTAGCCCCAAATGGCTTGGTAGACTATGGGGCAGTCTCGTCTGATCCAACTTTCCCGTCCTTAATCCGGCAAGTCGGTCAACCTTTCCCGAAAGACTGGACCTCACTCGAGCGTAAAGCATTCCTCGTAAATGCTTATAATTTATTGGTTATTGATGGTGTTCTCAAAGCCTATCCAATCGGTTCCGTCCAGGATGTAGCCGGTTTTTTTGATCGTAAAAGACACTCAGTAAATGGAAAATCCGTTACCCTGAACGAACTCGAAAAGGATTACCTGTTGGATGTTTACCAGGACGCCCGATTGCATTTCGTGTTGGTTTGCGGTGCAATAGGTTGCCCGCCCCTCGTCCCTTTTGCCTATCGTCCGGAATCGTTGGATCAACAATTCGATCAACAAACCCGGTTGGCATTAAACAGGGCTGATTTTTTAAAAATCGATCCAATTGAGCAATCCGTATCCCTCTCCGCTCTATTCCAATGGTATGCTTCGGATTTTGGCCAAAGTACTGCCAACAAGCTGAATTTTATCAATACCTATCGGGAGCAGCCTATACCTGAAGGTTATCGAGTGAGTTACTACGATTACGATTGGTCGCTGAATGGTACGATGGCAGATATTTCCGGCAACATCCAATCCAATAACGCGGCACGATATGTGGTATCTTCTACCATTCCTAAGGGAAGTATTGAGGCCAAAATTTTCAATAATCTGTATACCCAACGCACTCGCAACAGCAATGGGGATTTTGATGAACGGGCTACCTTTTTCACAACTATTGCCAGTTTTTTATACGGAGCCAGTCACCGCCTCAACATTGGCTTCGACCTCCGGTATAGAATGGTTCGATATGGAGCGGAATCCGATTCTCCTTTCCGTGCCTTCACAGACCCAACGCGGCTTGGAGTAACCACCATTGGCCCGAAGATTCGCTATGCGCCGGTTCCAAAATGGACAAACTTTTCCATTCAGAGTGCTTTTTGGTTTCCGATCGGAAATGACCTGGCAGGCCGTAGCGGAGACCAGCGCTTTATTGATTGGGACGGTCCAACCTGGTGGACCCAGGTATTCAATGATTTTTCACTAGGAAGCAAATTTTCTTTATTTACGGAATTGGATTTCCTGTTGGAAGATATCGGTTCGAGAGATAACGGAAGGATCAATCGTTTTTCTACTCCTGTGATCTTGATTTTCAGTTATTTCCCAAATCCTAAAACCACGCTGTACACCCTGGCCAATTATTCTCCTTTCTGGCAAGAAGATTATGATTATTTCTATCAACTTGGGCTAGGTGCCAAATATCAGTTTAACCCCAATTTGGAATTAGAAGCCTCTTACACCTACTTTACGAACGAATTCCTCATTCAAAACCGGGGTCGTGCTGCAACATACAACCTCGGTATTCGATTTAACTTGTAGGTGGTCGAATTCAATCGGGTCGACCCCTTATTCAAGCAAAATGAGAAATTGGGTCGTCTTAATGGGGTTCTTGCTTTGTTCTTTAGCCGGGTTAAAGGCGCAAGATGGTCCTATTATTGTTTCAGTTCAGTGGGAAGGACTAAAGGCAAATAAAGAAAGCTACCTTAAACGCTTTCTTACCAGCAAAGCAGGAGAACCTTTGCAACAAGAGAAAGCCCAGTTGGATGTACAACGACTAAAAAACCTTCCAAGCATTAGTGATGCCAGTTATCGGCTGGATCCAATAGGATCGGATTCTACACGGCTGATTTTCTCTGTTAAAGAAGCCTGGACGCTGTTTCCTGTCTTATCCATAGGCGGGGTGGAAGGAAATGTATGGTACGAAATCGGATTTAACGAAATTAACCTGCTGGGAAGAGGAATGAACCTGTTGGCGGTATACCGCAACATCGACCGCCGAAATAATTACCAGATTTTCTTTCGCCAGCCTTATTTCTTGGGAACCCAATGGGGCATTTCAGCTGGGATTCATCGATATGCTTCAGTGGAGCCGCTCTATTTTCCTGAAGGTGGGGTCTGGTACGAATATACCAACCTGAGCACGGAATTAGGTTTGAGCTACGAATTCAACCCCGGCCATGTATTCGAATTGGGTGGCGTCTATTTCATTGAAGACTATCAAAAGAGCGCACAACAAGACTTTTTAGATCCCCCGGGTCCGGAAGGACTGCGTTTACCAAAACTTCTAGGTAAGCTTACCCATCGTATTGACCGAATTAACTATCACTATTTTTATCAAAGCGGCTTTTCCAATATTACCTTGTTGGAGACGGTTTACAATATCCAGGAAGCCAATTTTTTCAGCATGTTTCTCAACGAAACACGCTACTTCAGACGCATTGGAAAAAAAGGCAACCTAGGTCTTCGCCTTCGAATTGGCATTTCGAACAACATCAATACCCCATTTGCACCATTTGTCCTGGACAGCCGGATTAACATCAGGGGAGCGGGAAACCGAATTGATCGGGGAACTGGCACGCTTGTCTTAAACCTGGAATACCGGCAGACCCTATGGGAGCGAGAAGCATTTGCCCTACAAGGGATTGTATTCTCAGACTCGGGAGCCTGGCGCACACCCGGAGGGCCTTTACAAGACTTTGTCAACCCCGATTTTTTCAGGCATTTCGTCGGTCCTGGTCTACGGTTTATTTACAAGAAAGCGCACAACGCCATTTTCAGAATTGATTACGGCTTCGACCTGTATCGTATTCAGCAACGCGGCCTGGTCATCGGATTTGGTCAGTACTTTTAGGTTATCCGGCTGGTATACGGACAAACAAAATGTAACCGTAGGCCATGTCGTGCACATTTATGGTTTCAACATGTTTCCATTGCAATTCTTTAAACTCCATCGGTTACATTCATCTTGTGCGTGTACTTATACCGTTTTAAAATGAAAATGACGTATGTAAACGGCTTCTTTTTCCCCTACTCAGCGTTAAAAAGCCTCGCCGTAGCTCAGGCTATGCCTACGTTTTTTGCCTTGATTAGCAGAAAAATAAGCTCGTTTCTATTTGCGACCTTCTCAATTTAAAACGGTATTAAATCACCAAATCAAAATAGTGGAAGCACCGCTAATCCACATCTATTTTACAGTTTTACAAGACAACAACCAGGCGTTTAGACTTCCATGGACCTCATCCAACAGTACACAGAACGACAATCGGAGTTTCAACAAGAAGCCGTGCGCAGCGGGAAGGCCATTGCTCGGCTTAGCCTAGTACGACTTCTCTTCTTCGTGTTTGGAGTAGGGATTCTAATCCTAACCCTGGACTGGAATTGGAAGCTAGGGTTGGCTGGGCTTATTCTATTTCTCCTGCTCTTCTATTGGATCATCCGGCGTTTTCAGCATCTGCAGGAAGAGAAGAAACATTTTCATGTACTGGCCAGGTTAAACAAGCAGGAGATCCAATTCTTAAAGCACCAATATCGTACACGACCCTCCGGAACCTGGTATCAAGACTTGGGACACCCTTATGTGGGTGATTTGGATGTATTCGGACCTCAATCCCTTTTCCAATATATTAACCGGGCCTCTACGGATAAAGGGCAAGATCAATTGGCCTCCTGGCTGAAACAAGCAGCACCAATAGCAATACTAAAAAGGCGTCAGGCGGCGATTCAAGCCTTAACAGGAGCGTTGGACTGGAGGCAGGAGTGGCAAGCACGGGCAGAACGCATCCATGATGATCGCCGTGTTGAGTTAGCATTGGCCGATTGGTTGAATGACGAGTATTTGGTTCTCCACGCCCCATTTCTGAGGTTAAGTCTTTGGCTTATTCCATTGGGCTGGGCTATATGTATTTTTGCCATTGCATTTTTCGGAATGCCGTGGAGCATCTTATTACTCTATATTTTGATTCCCGGTACGATACTAGCCAGGCATAATAACGCTATCGATCAAATTCATCAGCGTACTGCCAAAGCATCCGATATGCTTACGGGTATGGGTGAACTGCTAAGCCACCTGGAAAAACCAGCCTTCGAGGATCCCTGGCTTCAAGAACTCCAATCCGGGCTTTTGGTGGGGAACCTTTCCTTCTCCAGGTCCTTAAATCGGCTCGGCTATTATGTGGCTCAATTAGATGTTCGCTACAATGCATTTGCTTTGATTTTAAACCTACTATCGCTCTGGGATTTACACTGGATTAGGCGCTTGGAGCGGTGGAAGAGTCAGGAAAAGGCCAAGCTTCCCGAAGCCTTCGAAATTATGGCCGAAATAGAAGCCCTACAGAGCCTGGCGGCTACCTGGTACAACAATCCCTCCTGGACGCTGCCCGGTTTTTATCAAAAGCAAATGATCCAAGGACAAAAGCTGGGGCACCCGTTAATTCCGGAGGAGCAACGCATACCCAATGATCTCCATATGCCGACAGCTTACCATTTGAGGTTGATCACCGGCTCCAATATGGCCGGAAAGAGTACTTTCCTTCGAACGATTGGCTTGAATCTGGTGCTGGCTCATGCTGGAGGTCCTATTTGTGGTAACCGGCTCCAACTGCCCCTTATACAGATTTTTACCAGTATGCGTACGCAGGATAATCTGTCGGAAAGCACATCTTCCTTTTTTGCAGAGTTAAAGCGATTACAAATTTTGATTCAATGGATAGAAAATAGGGAGATCCCCATATTTTATCTTCTGGACGAAATCCTGAAAGGCACCAATAGCCGAGACAGGCATAAAGGCGGGGCAGCTCTAATTCAACAATTGATTCAATATCCCTCAGCCGGCTTAGTAGCTACGCACGATATTGAATTAGGTCGACTTGAAGCCTCCTATCCGGAGCAAATTGAAAACTGGAGTTTGGAAGTAGAGATCGAGGGGGACGAACTTCACTTTGATTATCTATTGAAACGAGGTGTAACCCAAAGTTTCAATGCTTCGATTTTGATGGAAAAAATGGGTATCCGATTTCAAAATGGCAACTCCCCTGAACAGAAAACCAACCCGAATAGTGCGGATTAATTGACTCTATATATCGATTTTAGCATTAAGCGCATTGGCCTCAATGAATTCCCGTCGAGGTGGCACCTCATCTCCCATCAGCATGGTAAATACCTCATCAGCGATCATGCCATCTTCGATAGTGACCTGCCGAAGTAGGCGCGTATCCGGGTCCATAGTCGTTTCCCAAAGCTGATCCGCATTCATCTCCCCTAATCCCTTGTAGCGCTGCACTTTGACTGAGTTGTCATTCGGGCCGGAGGAATAGGCAGCAATGGCTTCTTTTCGTTCTTCTTCGTTCCAGCAATAGCGGAAGTTCTTTCCCTTTTTCACTAAATACAAAGGAGGTTGAGCGATAAATACATGCCCGTTGGTGATCAGCGGCTGCATGTAACGGAAGAAGAAGGTTAAGATAAGGGTAACGATATGGCTCCCATCCACATCGGCATCACACATGATGATTACCTTATGGTAGCGCAGCTTGTCCATGTTGAGGACGCGTTCCCCCAGATCATTTTCCCGAATACTCACCCCAAGCCCGGTGAACATATTCCGGATTTCTTCATTTTCGTATATTTTATGTTCCAAAGCCTTTTCTACGTTCAGAATCTTGCCTCTCAACGGAAGAATAGCCTGGAAGTGCCTATCACGACCCTGCTTGGCCGTACCACCTGCTGAATCTCCTTCTACTAAGAAGATTTCTGACTCTCCTGGATCCTTGGATGCGCAGTCTGCCAATTTACCTGGTAACCCTCCCCCGGTCATTGGGTTTTTGCGCTGCACCATCTCACGGGCTTTTCGGGCAGCATTCCGTGCTGTAGCAGCCAGAATTACTTTATCCATGACCCGCTTTGCCTGCTGTGGGTTTTCTTCCAAAAAGTGCTTCAGCGAAGCCCCAACGGCTCTCGAAACAATACCGGTCACCTCAGAGTTTCCGAGTTCTCCTTTGGTTTGTCCTTTGAACTGGGGTTCCGGCACTTTTACTGAAACAACAGCAGTGAGCCCCTCCCGAAAATCTTCACTAGAAGGAACGAATTTGAGCTTCTTAAAAAAGCCATTATCGTCGCCGTACCGTTTGAGAAGCCGGCTAACCGCCATTCGAAATCCATTGACATGGGTACCTCCTTCGCGGGTATTAATGTTATTGACGAAAGAATGTATGTTTTCTTTATAGCTATTGTTGTACTGAAGGGCTACCTCCACTTCCACATTATCCTCCTTTCCTGCAACCTCAATTGGTTCGATAAAAGCTTGGCGGTTATGGTCGATGTGCTGCACAAATTCAACCAACCCTCCCTGAGAATAGAATTCCACATATTTGAATTCTCCCTGTCCATTCTT
The DNA here is from genome assembly GCA_964641965.1 of uncultured Saprospiraceae bacterium. Classification (GTDB taxonomy): domain Bacteria; phylum Bacteroidota; class Bacteroidia; order Chitinophagales; family Saprospiraceae; genus JAJDFU01. The sequence continues at coordinate 31,385 of CAZXLD010000019.1, forward strand.
GACGCGCTCGTCTTTCAGCGTAAGGGTAAGCCCTTTATTGAGGAAGGTTAGCTCCCGAAGGCGGGTAGCCAAGACCTCAAACTGAAAATCTACTGACTCGAAAATACTTTGGTCCGGGTAGAACCTGATACGCGTGCCGGTATCCGAAGCTTCTCCAATCACCTTTACGTCGTTCAAAGGCTTGCCGATTTTGTATTCCTGCAGGAATATTTGACCATCGCGATGGACCTCGGCCCGTAGATGGGAAGAAAGTGCATTCACACAAGAAACGCCAACCCCGTGTAACCCTCCGGAGACTTTGTAGGTATTTTTATCGAACTTTCCACCTGCATGCAGGACCGTCATGACCACTTCCAAAGCTGATTTTTTCAACTTTTTGTGAATACCCGTTGGAATACCCCGGCCATTATCTCTAACCGACAGCGAAAGGTCACTGTGAATGGAAACGTCAATTCGATCACAAAACCCGGCGAGATGTTCATCTATGGAGTTGTCCACAACTTCCCAAACCAGATGGTGTAGTCCTTTGGAATCCGTACTTCCAATGTACATACCGGGTCTTTTCCGTACAGCCTCTAATCCCTCAAGTGCCTGAATATTGTCCGCACTGTACGCTGCATTGGAAACCGCAGTATTTTGAATATCTTCTACTTCGCTCATCTAACAAATTTACGAAAAAGCCTTGTTTTCAAAGTTTAAAAATCACTTTGAAAACGATTGAAAACCAATAATATAAACAAATAATTGACGCAATAGATTAATGTCGGAACTCGAAAAAAAAACCGAATTTATCGTTACATCAGAAGCAATGCTTCCGGAAGTCGCACAACAAATAATGAACGCTCTGGGTAAGCATCGCAAAATAACCTTTTCTGGGGAGATCGGTGCTGGAAAGACTACCTTAATTCAGGTTTTGTGCCGTGTTTTAGGTGTGAAGGAGGAGGTGACCAGCCCATCTTTTGCCCTGGTCAATGAATACCAAATTCCGGGTAAGGAAGGGCACCTTATCCGGCATATTGATCTATATCGGCTAGAAAGCCCGGAAGAAGCCTGGGAAATCGGGTTGGAAGAGTACCTCTATGATTCGCATTATTGTTTCATCGAATGGCCGGAGCTCATTTCAACATGGCTTCCAGAGGAGACCTTTCAGGTAGTTTTGGAGGTTCTTCCCAACTCAGATCGAAAAGTTATATTTTTGTAGGGCATGTCGGCCCCTAAAACCAGGATTCTAAATATGAGTGACAAGGAAGGACGCATACCCTTACCCGGAGAAGTTTTAGCCGCTCAATGGGCCACCCAGACGGAGACACTTGCCGTCGGAAAAAAGAAAAACAAACTCTTTATTGGTATTCCGAAGGAATCGACCTTGCAGGAAAACCGAGTAGCATTAGTACCTTCTTCTGTGGCGACCCTGGTCGCTCATGGACACCGGGTGGTTGTGGAGACCGAAGCCGGAGTTCAAAGCCATTTTTCGGATCACGATTACTCGGAAGCCGGTGCTGAAATTGCCTACGATACTCGCCAGGTATACGAAGCAAATGTACTATTGAAAGTCGCACCTCCAACCTTGGAAGAGATTGAAATCATGCATCCCAATCAGGTTTTGATCTCTCCCCTCCAACTACCAATCATATCAGCTGATTATATTCAGCGCCTTCGTCAGAAGCGAGTCATTGCACTGGCAATGGAATACATCATGGATGAGTCCGGCACCTTCCCTGTCGTGCGGATAATGAGTGAAATGGCTGGATTGAGCGCCATGCTGACCGCTGCCGAACTACTAGCCAGTACCAGTGGAGGAAAAGGAGTGCTGCTGGGCGGAATCAGCGGTGTACCTTCTGCCAAAGTAGTTATCCTCGGAGCGGGCATTGTCGCAGAATATGCAACGCGGACAGCACTTGGCCTTGGGGCCGAAGTACGAATCTTTGACAATAACATCTATAAGCTCAAACGGATCCAAAATGAGGTAGGACAGCAGTTGTATACCTCGGCAATCAACCCGGTCTATTTGGGGCGCGAGCTTCTGGATGCCGATGTTGCAATCGGGGCTATGCATGCTAAAAGTGGTCGTACACCAGTAGTGGTAAGCGAAGAAATGGTGACTCGTATGCGGCCTGGCGCCGTGATTATTGATGTGAGTATAGACCAAGGTGGCTGTTTTGCGACGTCCAGGGTTACTAGCCTAGGCAAACCTACCTTTGTGAAACACGGGATTATCCATTACTGTGTTCCCAATATGGCCTCCAGGGTATCTCGGACTGCCTCTGTAGCAGTAAGCAATATCTTGACTCCTATTCTTTTGAAAGCTGCTGATTCAGGCGGTATTGAACCTCTGCTGTATTCGAACCACGGACTCCGACACGGCGTGTATACCTACAAAGGATGCCTGACCAACGCCTATCTCAGCGAACGCTTTGAGATTAAATTTACCGCTCTGGACTTGCTGATCACCTCAAGCCTATAAACGGTGTTTTCTATGTTTCACTTGGAAAACCTGCAGGCTGAATCCATATAAAGTCCACAACCCTTTCCTAAAGAAAGTGTGCAGAGTTCAACCAGCCTGGCTATTTATTCTTAAGGCGGAAAAGAGCCTTCCTCCTTTGAGAGGGATGCTTCATATTGATGCACCAGAAATCGAATAGACAATAATAGAAAGATCAAGTATATGGCCGTTCCGAATTGGGTTTCCAGCGTCATTTCCACCAGAAAAGAGGTTAATAGTATAAGTTGAAAGGCAACTAAAAAATAATCCTGGTACCCTTTTCGAAACCATATCGGATATAATACCGTCCACACAAAAAATACCACCCCGATCCAACCCATTGCAGCAAATACAAAGAGGTATTGATTATGGGGCAACAACTCCAGCCCTACTAGCTGCGGATACTTTTGCTCAAAATACTTTTCAGCTTCCGCTTTCACATCTCCCACCCCGACCCCTGTCAGAGGATGCCCCATTCCAATTTGCCATCCGGCATGAATTGAAGCGATCCGCTTTGGGTCACTGGTATGTTTCAACCATTCTTCATTGCCGATTTGCTCCAAACTCCAAAGCGTATATTTTACCCGATTATTCAAGGTTGGGACATATTGTACAGCAAGGAAACCAATCACAAGGCAAACCAGCAGCAGGCCCAACCCCTGCAAGATCCGTTTTCGATTAAAATAAAACCGAAACCAGCTGTAAGCCAAAAGCAGGTAAAAACAAAGCAAGCCGCTTCGAACAGCGATGATGTGAAGAGTAGCTGCCATGATAAGAATGCCCAACCCTAATGCCCATTTTCTCCATTCCATCAACCGGCTCGATGGATTCCCGATCAGATAAAAGCCCGACGCTACAGCCAGAACGACCAATAAACTGAATCGAATATGGTTGATCGGTGTCTCGAATACCTGCCCTTTGGCATAGTTTGCCGCAATATCTTGCAGATCGGGCAACATCTTTACCAGGGTATACAAACAGGCGAGCGTCATCCATCCGAAAAAAAAGTACAGGATACCGAGCCAAACCCTTTTTTCAAAGGTCGGAATTGCCATAGCAGCAAGGGGAAGTACTAAGAAGGGGAGTTTCACCCGCATACGAACCAAAAACTCGGAGGTATCTTCTGACCAAAGTCCACTAAGGGCGTACACAAAAAAAATGGTAGTTAGAAACAGCAAAGGTTTCCAGTCCAGGAAACGTTTCCATACGGTTGGTAATGCCTTGGGATTGAGGAATAAATTCCCTAGTAAAACGAACATACCAATACTCAGAAGTGCCCTTGAGCTGAGCATCCCAATTAGCAAACAAAATATACCCAATAACCCGACCGCCTGTTGGAGCCTCAATAGCTTTTTTGGATCTAAAGCCATATGTAAGGAACTATCCTGAAACTCTTCCGTAGGCGATAAAGTAAGGATTTAATAGGTCTTCTTTATTGTATTGAAGTGGGTTTCCATTCCCTTCCACCTCAATCTTTCCTCCGGATTCTTCCAATATCAACTGAGCAGCACCCGTATCCCATTCCATGGTTGGCCCTAATCTTGGATATACATGAGCGTCTCCGGAAGCAATCATTAAGAATTTAAGTGAACTCCCTTTTGATACTTTTTCCGGCTGATCTAATCGATCAATAAACTGTTGAGTTGGTTCATTGAGATGGGAGCGGGAGCAGACGACCTTAAGCCCGGAATCGTCCATCGTAAACGCTGGGGAAACCAGCTTTTCTGTACCTCCATTTTTACTCCGCCAGGCTCCGCTTCCTTTTACGGCCCAATACATCTCCTCCAAAACGGGAGCATAAACCACAGAAAGAACCGGGCTGTGCCCTTCTACCAATGCTATATTTACTGTGAATTCCCCATTTCTTTTGATAAATTCTTTTGTCCCGTCCAAAGGGTCAACCAGCCAAAACTGTTCAAATCCCTTTCTTTCCGGATAAGGAATTTGCTTATTTTCTTCTGAAATGATGGGAATGTCCGGTGCAAGCTCTGCTAATCCGTCACAGATAACCTGATTGGCTGCCTTATCTGCCCGAGTAAGCGGTGAATGGTCTGCTTTCGCTTCTATGCCGAAATCCTCTTCTCGAGCATAAATATCCAAAATGGCTACTCCGGATCGAATAGCGATTTCCTTTAGTGGTTCTACCCACGCCTGAACGTTCATAGGATTTGAATTTTGCCAAAGGTAGGAAGAATGCGAAATGGCAGAATAAGTATGAACGCGAATGGCAAAAATGTGCGTTTTTTGAGAACAACTCTTTTACAATCCAAATTGCATGAATCCAGTGAAGAAAAAAGTATTAGTTACAGGCGGTTGCGGTTATATAGGTAGCCATACCGTAGTGGATCTTATCGAACACGGGTACGAGGTAATCAGCGCTGATAACCTAAGTAACTCGAGCGAAGAAGCCCTGGATGGCATAGCACGCATTACAGGTGAAAGAGTAAAGAATTATGCCATTGACCTCGCCGACGCGAGCCAGGTGGAAATCCTTTTTCAGGAAAATCCAGACCTGGTCGGCATTATTCATTTCGCGGCTCTAAAATTAGTCGGAGAGTCAGTAGAAAAACCATTGAATTATTTTAGAAATAATTTAAACTCCCTGCTGAATATGTTGGCTGGGATGGAAAAGTATTCGGTTCCAAACCTGATTTTTTCCTCTTCCTGTTCGGTATATGGCAACACGACCGACCTGCCGGTTACTGAACACACGCCCATGGGAGAAGCCGAATCGCCCTATGCCAGAACTAAGCAAATGGGCGAGCAGATCATCCAGGATTTTATACCTGCTGCCCAAAACTGCCAAGCCATTCTGCTTCGCTATTTCAATCCGGCCGGGGCACATAATACCGCCTTTATCGGCGAATCACCAACGAATAAGGCTACCAACCTCGTACCGGTTATTACGGAAACTGCCATCGGGAAACGAGCAAAAATGACCGTATTTGGAACGGACTACGATACGCGTGATGGGTCTTGTATACGAGATTACATTCACATTATGGATCTGGCACACGCTCATACACTTGCCTTAGATCGCCTGCTTCAGGAAAAGCAGGATGATCGTTGTGAGGTTTATAATCTTGGCATAGGAGAAGGGGTGACTGTTTTAGAAGCCATACAAGCTTTTGAGCTCGTTTCAGGTGAGAAGCTGAATTACGAGCTAGGAGCCCGCCGCCCCGGGGATGTAGTTGCTGTTTATGCAAATAAAGCATTGGCGGAGGAAATGCTGGGTTGGAAACCCCAATACGATATTAACCAGATTATGGAATCAGCCTGGCGCTGGGAACAAGCCAGGTCGCTAAAAATGGCACATTGAAAATACTTTTGACCCAATAAAAGGGTTAATTGTACCTTTCCATTATTTTGGGGCTGTTATTTGCTTCTTGCCAGACCAAAAACGGTTAAAGTGAGGACTTTCTAAATTTACCGGGCAATTGCCCTTTTAAAAGAGAGTTCTAATTAGGCGAGTGCCGCTAATCCCGGATGCAATACCACTCATTCCTTATGAATAGGAAGAGGCATTCTCAAGGATGTTCGAGAGAGGTTTTCCGGTCAACATTTTAATGGGACCCATCCATGAAATCATCGAAGAGCCCCAAACAAGAACCGATGGGAAAGAAAATTTCCAAAGAGGCAACTCCCAAACTACCCCAGAAGGGTTTTATTGGCATGGCTAATACGATACCTTTATTGCCTGAAAAGAAGTCATTCTCGCCCCTGTCCGAGCATCCCAATGGGAAAGAGGAAAATCCCGCATTGAAAAATGGTGTTGCCAGGATAACGGCCATTATTCCCACCTTTAATGAAGAAGAGAATTTGGTACGGGCCATTGAATCCGTTCAATTCGCAGATGAGATCATCGTTGTAGATTCATTCAGTACGGATCGAACCCTGGAAATTGCTCAGCAATTTGGAGCCCAAATCCTCCAACGGAAATACGAAACTGCTGCTATCCAAAAAAACTGGACAATCCCCAAGGCCACGCACGAATGGATCATTTTATTGGATGCTGATGAATGGTTGCCCAAATCACTCCAGGAAGAAATTCAAAAAACAATTAAGGCGCAACCAAAAGAAGTTGCCTTTTGGATCGGAAGAAATAACACCTTCATGGGCCAACCTATTCGGTATAGTGGCTGGCAGCACGACCGGGTTATTCGGTTATTCCACCGCGATTTTTGCAGATATGATGATAAGCGGGTCCATGAGGAAGTAGTGACAGACGGAGAAATAGGCTTGTTGCAAAACCGGATGGAACACAATACCTATCGGGCATTTGACCACTATGTAGAAAAGCTAAATCGCTACGCCTGGCTTCAGGCGCTGGACTACGACAAAAAAATAAACCGAATCACGCTATTTCACATATTGGTTAAACCTCCGGTTCGGTTTTTCAAGCACTATTTCATTGGGCTTGGTTTCCTGGATGGGTTTCCTGGATTCATGATCAGTATCCTACAAGCCTATGCGGTATTGACCCGGTATGCTAAGCTGTGGTTGATCAAAAAAGGCATTTACAAATAGTTGCTGAGCAGGATTTTTTATTGGCTATTTAACCTTCTACAAGTTCTTCCGGCTCTTTTCGCTTAATCGACATTTCCATCAACTTTGCCTCACGCTGAAACACATATTGGGCGGAACTCTTCGCGATCAAGAAGCCGTAAAACCCGTCTCTGAATCCACCGCGAATAATGTATTCACTGATAAAACGGAGCCCTGGTTTAAATAGCAACCGGCCAAACGACCCTCGTTTTCCTCGGGCAAAAAAGGCATTCGCCGCATGAGAACTAAGTCGGTTTACAGACTCCATTCGCCCATGAAAATTATCGTTAGTGAAATGGTGGATATCCCCTTTTAGAAAGGCAGTTGTTGCTCCCTTAGCTGGAATTAGCTTATCGTGCGGATTTATTCCTCCAAATACAATCTTGCGCCGGTCAAATAATCGAAACTTACGATCCGGATACCACGCACCGTGACGGATCCACCTGCTGCCTATCCGGCTGAGCCGGTTTATCCCATAGCAATCTGCCATCCAATTTTCTTTTACATCATTGATCGACTGGATGAGCTCAGGAGATAACGCCTCGTCCCCATCTAACACCAAGACGAAGTCATATTGAGCTTGTTGGACCGCAAATTTGCGTTGCTGCCCATAACTCTCAAATGGATGCTCTATTACGCGGGCCCCTAACGCATCGGCAATCTCTTGGGTCTTATCAGTTGAAAAAGAGTCGACCACCAATAATTCATCAGCCACTTCGCCCATACTGGACAAGCATTTTCCAATGTATTGTTCCTCATTATAGGTTATGGTGATCCCGGATAATTTAATCATGATACGCGGCGCTCCGAAAAGTAAGGATTGTTTGTGAAATAATGATCTACGTTTTGGGGATGCTTAGTACACAGATGTGAGATCGATTGAATTTTCCTACCGACTTATGGTCCACTAGCATTTTTCTTCCCAAAAAAGATTTTTTGTTTTTTAAGTTGATTTAAAAAACATTTTGTTTTATATTGTAATCAAATTGTTGTTACAATGAATCTTCAAATCCTTGTCAGCAAAAAAGGTACCCGAGTGGTCACAGCCTCAAATCTGCACAAATCGCTTGGCCTGCCTGATCGGCAGTACATGGCCAATGTTGCTAAATGGCTCCAGGATGTATTTGAGTTTAAAGATGGTATACGAAAGCCTGAGGCAATGCGGGACTATGCTCGAAGAAAAATCAAGGACGCTCCGGTTATCAACGATTATTATCTGAGTATTGAGTTGGCAAAACTGATTACGCTGAATTCAAATAGCAAAGAGAAGATGAAATATGCCCGCTGGCTATTTTCCCTGGAGGAAAAGGTTGCCAATGGGGATCTTATCAGTAAAGATCAGGTAGTTGCTGTCCTGGAGCTAACCAAGGCAATGGGGCTAGTTAGTTGTCAGGAAAGTGCCGAACGTGAGCATCTGAAAACCTATAAGTCCAGAAACGGGGGCCTACCCTCTAATTGGTGGAAATATCGTACCAACATCTTAGGCTATTCCTTGAAGGATTTCAAGCGTAAACTGGAATTAAAAGGGAAAACCGCCAAAGGGAAAAATGGGCGTCAAATTCTTTTCAATACCGACAAATATGAAATGATCCGTACCGGTATCATCGATTTGTTTATGGCTATGGGGAAAAGCGAAGGCTACGCACGTAACCTGGGCGATTTAGCCAAAACCCTTGCCAAAGAACTGAACTTGGAAATTGTAGACGACCGAAAAGGCGGGTCTCTTTTTGAAGGGCAGGCGAATCCAACTACCGCCGAAGAAATTAGGCACTACCAGTATGGGGAGCGGCTGAGCTCTTGGGCGGAGTAATATATTTCTAAATCTTCAAGTACTCGCTTATTCCATTACTTTTTCTCCCAACAGCACTTTGAGAATCTGGCTGGCCGCTTCGGGGATTTTTGTTCCAGGTCCAAATACAGCAGCTACACCTGACTTGAAAAGAAAGTCATAATCCTGGGCTGGAATTACACCCCCGACTACGACCAATACATCATCCCGATCCAGTTTTTTAAGCTCCTCAACCGTCTCGGGAACCAACGTTTTATGACCTGCTGCCAAGGAAGAAATCCCCAATACATGGACGTCATTTTCAGCCGCCTGCATGGCAGCTTCTTCGGGCGTTTGAAACAATGGGCCTACATCTACATCGAACCCTAAATCCGCAAAACTGGTGGCAATTACCCTCGCCCCTCGATCATGACCGTCTTGGCCCAGCTTGGCCACCATAATTCTGGGGCGACGCCCTTCTTGCTGCGCAAATTGATCCGATAAGGCTCTGGCTCTATGAAAATCATCATCCGCCTTAATTTCATGAGAATATACCCCACTAACCGTCTTGGAGGAAGGTCGGAACCGACCAAAGGCCTCTTCCATCGCATAGCTTATCTCCCCTAAACTAGCCCTCGCTCTCGCAGCATCTACCGACAAGGCCAATAAGTTTCCTTGGCCAGAACTGGCTGCTATTTTGATCGCCTCCAAAGCGACCCGAACCTGTTCCTCATTTCGATTAGCGCGAACCTCATTAAGCCGCTTGATCTGTGCATCCCGTACGGCAGCATTATCGACTTCAAGGATATCGATCGTTTCTTCTGTTTCTGGTCGAAGCGTATTCACCCCCACAATTTGTTCTTGACCACTATCTATTCTTGCTTGCTTTCGAGCTGCCGCCTCTTCAATCCTAAGCTTGGGTAACCCTTCTTCTATTGCTTTTGCCATTCCCCCCAATTCTTCTACTTCCTGGATCAAATCCCACGCCCTGTGAGCCAGGTGATTGGTAAGATATTCTACATAATAGGATCCTCCCCATGGGTCAACCGCACGTACGATATCAGTCTCTTTTTGTAAATAAATTTGAGTGTCCCGGGCAATTTTAGCAGAAAAATCCGTGGGTAAGGCAATCGCTTCGTCCAAGGAATTGGTGTGTAGACTTTGAGTTCCCCCCAAAGCAGCGGCCAATGCTTCTACAGCCGTTCGGGTAATGTTATTAAAAGGGTCTTGCTCGGTCAGGCTATATCCACTGGTCTGGCAATGCGTACGTAAAGCCATTGATTTGGGCTTTTGAGGATTAAACCCCTGGACGATCTTTGCCCAAAGCAATCTTCCCGCCCGCATCTTGGCTATCTCCATGAAATGATTCATTCCAATCGCCCAGAAAAACGAAAGACGGGGCGCAAAATCATCTATCCCCAATCCGGCTTCCAGGCCAGTACGAATATATTCCAACCCATCAGCAATAGTATAGGCCAATTCTAAATCTGCAGTTGCTCCTGCTTCGTGCATGTGGTAGCCGCTAATGCTTATTGAGTTGAATCGGGGCATATGCTCGGCAGTATAAGCGAAAATATCTCCTATAAGACGCATACTTGGAGCCGGAGGATATATAAACGTATTCCGGACCATAAATTCCTTGAGGATGTCATTCTGGATCGTTCCGCTTAATAACTTCCGGTCAACTCCCTGCTCCTCAGCAGCTACAATAAAAAAGGCCATTACCGGAATTACAGCTCCATTCATGGTCATGGAAACAGACATCCGATCAAGTGGAATTTGATCAAACAGGATCTTCATGTCCTCTACCGAATCAATAGCAACCCCTGCCTTTCCAACATCCCCCGACACTCTGGGATGATCACTATCATAACCACGATGGGTAGCCAAATCAAAAGCTACACTCAGGCCTTTTTGCCCTTGAGCTAAATTCCTTCGATAGAAAGCATTGGACTCCTCCGCCGTGCTAAAGCCAGCATATTGCCTGATCGTCCACGGCCTTACCGTATACATGCTGCTATATGGCCCTCTCAGAAAGGGTGGAAGCCCAGCTACAAAGTCGAGATGATCCATCCCTTCCCTATCCTCAGGATTGAACACCGAGTGAACCGGAATATGCTCTGGTGTTTCCCAACTGCCATTAGGACGTTCTTGTTTGATAGAAGGAAACAGGTTTCGAAACGGAATTTTGCTAAAATCGGGCCTGGACATGACAGATCATTTTATGCGTCTAAAATAAATAATGTTCCTGTAAGCCCTCTAGGCAAATGTGGTATAGTGTGCTTTCATTTAATAGATAATCCAATAAAGGTTGGGATTTTCACACCCCTATGTAGGAGGTACTTATTCTTCCGAAACCGGAGGAGGAACTAATTCCCCATACCCACAATTCGAGGGAGGACAAATGGATGTTCTTATTTTCGAACTGGGAAGGGGGCTACTTGTGCGTTCCAACTGCAGTTCTTCCCATTTTTCAACCCAGGGCCTTGCTTTGGAAGGCCTTCGGAACTGCTCATGCTGCCATACATGGAATCCAGAGAATGGTTGAATTAGATTTTGTCCAAGACTGTTTTCAAATCTTTTAAACGCTTCCTTATCCAGGAAATGATCAATGGAGAGCCAAGTACCCGAGAATAATACACAGCCCATGAAAAGAGAAAAGGCAATTCCAAGCCGGTACACTAAAGGTCGTATCCGTTCTTTTGGTGATACCCGAGTGAATCGAAAGCAGGTTAGTCCGGTGAAAATTCCATTAAATCTAGATGGCTGCATAACTAGCTTTTTATTGTCGGAATCTATTCAATAGATGCCCGATCCATCTTTTTTGGTGGTTTGTTTGTTTCCTAAAGTATTCAATTCCAGCAACAATATCCTATTTTTGCTTTTGACCCCTTCAAACTCGACGCAACGTGATAGCTTATACGCGATTCAAACTGAGCAATGGTCTCAAGGTACTGGTCAACGAGGATAAAAGCACCCCATTAGTAGCAGTAAATGTGCTTTATAACGTAGGTGCCCGAGACGAATCTCCCGAAAAAACAGGGTTTGCCCACCTTTTTGAACATCTTATGTTTGGCGGTTCCCTAAATGCACCGGATTTTGATGAACCTATCCAACTTGCTGGTGGAGAAAATAACGCCTTTACAAATAACGACGTCACCAATTTTTACGACATCCTCCCAGCCGAAAATATAGAGACTGCTTTTTGGTTAGAAAGCGATCGAATGTTTGCCTTAAATTTTGATGATCAGGTATTGGAGGTCCAACGAAAAGTGGTGTTGGAAGAATTCAAGGAAACCTGTTTGAATCAGCCTTATGGGGATGTTTGGCATCACCTTACGGAGATGGCTTATCAGGTACACCCTTACCGCTGGCCCACTATAGGCAAGGTTCCCAAACACGTGGAAGAGGCAACGATGGAGGATGTTAAGGCCTTTTACCAACGATATTATCGTCCGAACAACGCTATCCTTTCGGTAAGCGGAAATGTTTCTGCTCAGCGGGCACGAGATTTGGCAGAGACTTGGTTCGGTGATATTCCGGCTGGAAAGATCCTGCCCAGGAAACTTCCCAAGGAACCTCGTCAAAATCGATTTCAACATAGAATAAAGGAAGCAGAAGTACCGACCAATGCGCTCTACCTGGCATTTCATATGCCGGCAAGGACTGAACCTGATTTCTACGTGGTAGATCTGCTATCGGATATCCTGGCTAACGGCCCTTCCTCTCGTTTGTATCGTCGTTTGGTAAAAGAACAACATTTGTTCACCTCAATAGATGCCTACGTTACCGGCAGTATGGATCCCGGCTTATTTATTGTGGAAGGAAAGCCGGCGGCAGGACTCACCCTTGAGCAAGCTGAAAAAGTGATCTGGGCGGAGCTGACTCAACTAAAGGAGAATCTATTGGAGGAAGCTGAACTTCAAAAAGTTAAGAACAAGACGGAAAGCAATCTGGCGTTCAGTGAACTCAACGTGCTCAATAAAGCGATTAACCTGGCTTATTTTGAAGTACTGGAAAATGTAGAATTGATCAATCGGGAAGCAGAATTGTACCAACAGGTGACTAAAGAGGACGTCCAACGGGTTGCGTTGGAAATATTCACCCAGGAAAACTGCTCGGAGTTACACTACGTCCCAAAGGTTAATTAACCACCCACTGAGCCCGTTCCTGTAGTACCCAATTGAAAATTCTCCTTGAATAGCTTTATTGCTATGGCTAGAATAATGATCCCAAAAGCCTTGCGCAGTACAGCAGTACCCCCATCCCCTAGAATGCGTTCAATAAAAGCCGCTCCACGTATTACGAAAAAAACAACCAGTAGATTAAGAACGATTGCCAAAGCAATTACTTCGGATGTATACTTTGCTTTTAAAGAAATGATCGTTGTCATAGTCCCGGCGCCTGCAATCAAAGGAAACGTTACAGGAACAATAGTCCCACTATGGCTTCCTAATTGGTCTTCTTTGAAGATCTGAACATTCAACACCATTTCAAACCCGATCAAAAAAAGGATGATAGACCCGGCCACTGCAAAAGAAGCCACATCAACGCCAAATAACCCCAGTAGAGGTTTCCCTCCCAAAAGGAAGGCCAGCATAATCAGGAGGCTGGCGAATGCTATTCGAGCTGCATTCAACTTGTATCCCTTCTTTTTCATATCCAATAGAATTGGGATCGTTCCGATGATATCAATCACAGAGAACAGAATCAGGAATACCGACAGCAATTCAGTTGCAAACACCATGCGCAAAATGATTTAAGGCCAAAAAATTTCGCGCGAAGGTAACTGCAATTCATGTACAATGCTACTCTATTTCGTTGGGCAATATTTAAGCTTGGTTATAAACCTTGAGCACTCCATCCTGAATCTGCTTTCCAGTGTCCGAAAGCATGAAATGGACAGCATCGGCCAGGGTTTCAGGGCTTACCCACTTCGAATAATCAGCTTCCGGCATTGCCTCCCGATTTCGCTTTGTATCAATAACACTAGGCACTACAACCGTAGCATGAATGTTTTTTTCCTTTCCATAGGCATTAATAAGCTCAGCCAGGTAAAAAACCAGTTTCTTAGATAATGAATAGGCCACGAGTTCCTTTCCTTCTTCCGGGTTAAGGGCGGGTCGAGAGCCTACTAAAACGAGCTGCCCGCCTCCTTGGGCGTCAAACTTGTTCAGGAGAGCTTGTGAAATGAAGAAAGCAGTTTCAAAGTTAAGGCTGTACATTTTGCGTAGGTCCTCACCAGTAGTATCCTGAAAACCTCCGGCAGTAAAACCACCTACAATCAAGACGGCTGCCTCAACATCATTTTCCAGCTTGGATACAAATTGCGCAACGGCCTCCTCATCGGTGAGATCAAGCATACTTGTTTGAACACCTGAGGCCTCTAGCCGATGGAATTCTCTATCAGATACAGCCGTACCTATGATTGAATACCCTTCTGCTTTCAGTTTATTTACCACAGCAGATCCTAGATTCCCTCCCCCTCCAGTTACAATTACAGATGGTTTCATGTGTATGGATTTTATACGTTTTCCAGTTGAATCTTATTCGATTTCCTGCTGGCATACAAAAACCAGGCAATACCTGCCATGAGGATGGCATATACTCCTGAAAACTGGATTATGGAGCCCAATGGAATTGCCTCCCCTAGCGAACCTATTATATTTGAGCTAACACCTGTACCCAGCTGTATAGCAGCTACTAACATCCCCGAAACAGTCGCGGACAGATGAGGAAATTCATCAGTACCAAGACTTATGGAATAGGGAAAGTAAAACGACAAACCCAGGCCCGCGATGATCAGGGCCGTATAATTCAATGCAGTTCCCTGGAGGAATGGGATGGAAACAAAAACCCCTGCCACTACAATCGGCACTGAAAAATGTAGTACTCTGAGGTCAAACCGCAAGGCTCCTAATGTAAATAATAGCCTCCCTACAGCAATAGCCCCCCAGAATAAAGAAAGTCCTAAAGAAGCACTTGCCAGAGACAAGCCGGCTTGTTGCTCAAGATAAATGGGGGCAAAATTTCCAAAAGTTGCTTCACATGCCCCGTAGAGAAAGACAATGGTGAAGAAAAGCCACAAGCGACCGGGAATACCTTTCTGCTTGACGGTAGACGTTGAAGGAACAGCCTCTTTCAAGGGCATGGAAATCGGGACGGACCAAATCCAGGTCAGCAAAAAAACAATTCCTATTACAAGACCTGCTCCCCACCATACGCCAATACTGGAAAAATAACTAAGAATCAGTGCGCTTACTGCAGTACCCAGACCTAGTAAAATGTGTAATCCGGTAACTGCTGAAGCTTCTTTCCCGGGAAAGAAACTGTACGCATACGGATTAATGGCCGAAATAGTCAATCCAAAACCAGTGCCCAAGGCTGCCGTACCTGCAAGCAATAGGCCAAAGGGTAAAAATCCTGTGCCAAGCGCAAAATGACTCGCTCCAAAAAGAGCCATGGACAGCACATTGGCAACCAATCCTGCCTGAAGGACCCTTTTCATTCCCCATTGTCTAGCCAAAACCGGCACCGAAAAGGAGGAAAGGATTGCCAGTATGATTTGAGGGGTAAATAGCAACCCGTACTGTCCACCGGAGAGGTTATGAAATTCCGGATTCGTGAAAATAGGTCCGGCGGCTGGATAAAGGATGAGGGAAACCCCTTGTAAAAATCCACTTAAATAGACGATTCCGATCGCAGATAGGCTGGCTTTCATTAGTTTACTTTGAGTCGAATGGACTAGGACAGCATTGTCCAAACTTTGATCAACATTCCAATGGACCAGGCTTGCTGTACACAGCCTTTCCCCATCGAAGGATTAGCTCCATCAAATACTTCAGAAATCCCGTTCAGGCAATCTTCTTCGTAAAAATGGTGCCGCAAGACAGCAGATTGGGTTCGAACATGGTACTTTGCTACTTCTGAATACTGATGGACCTTCAGATAAGCTAAGGCCCATTCCCCCCAGAGAAAAGCCCAGACGGTTCCCTGGTGATAAGCCGTGTCCCGTTGCCAGACACCTCCTTGGTAAATCGGCTTAAAGTCCGGGTGATCCATTGCAAGAGAACGCAAACCGACGTCTGTGTATAGTTTTTCCTCTACAACCGACAACACACTACCTGCCTCTTCGGCTGTAAGCGGGGAAAAGGGCAAGCTTACAGCATAAATCTGATTGGGGCGGATAGATTCATCGGCAGGTTGGCCAGGAACCACTACATCGTTCAGGTAACCCTGTTCATTGAAGAAATAGGACCGAAAAGCTTCTCTACATTTATTAGTTGCTGTTTTATATGTACCTACATCTTTTCCCAGTTCTTTCCCAAGAGCTTCGTAAATGCAGAGCGCATTATACCATAAGGCATTCACCTCGACCGGACATCCATGCCGGGGCGTTACCACATAGTCACCTACCCGGGCATCCATCCAGGTAAGCTGAGCAATCCCCTCACCTCCATAAAGTAATCCTTCCGCAGTAACATGGATCTGAAATCGCGTTCCGTTAAAATGGGCTTCCAAAATCTCTTCAAGCTGAGGAAATACCTCCTCTACAAAACTTAGATCCTCAAACTTTTCATAATACTCGTATAAAACTACAAAGAGCCACAAAGTAGCATCAATGGTATTGTATTCAGGCAATTCACCCTGGTCCGGGAAGCGGTTGGGTAACATCCCCTGGTCCAGGTATTGAAGAAATGTGCGTAAAATCGATCTGGATGCGTTTGCTTTCCCAAGGGCAATAGTGAGTCCGCGCATGGCAATCATGGCATCCCTTCCCCAATCCATAAACCAATGATAACCCGCAATCAAGGAATAGCTATTTGAAGACGCGCGCCAAACTAAAAATTGGTCTCCGCTAATTGCAAAGTCGTTCAAAACCGGTTCCTTACCAATATCCAAAGCGTCGATCCGGATTTGTTCCTGACTCCGTAACTTTTCGGGGTCTTCAGAGAGCTTCTCTTTTTCAGTAGAAAAAATCAAATGGACTTCCTGGCCAGGATCCAACAATACTTTTATTTGCCCAATACTCTTGGCATCTTCCTGGAAATCCAACCCTCTTGCCTCCTCTCTTTCATACTGGAATTGGTAAAACCAGGCCTCGTTCGAGTGAAAATCACCTCTTGAAAAGCTGATGTACAAGGGTATTGCTCCATAATGAGCAAACAACTCCAATTGCCTTTCTTCAATCTGGTTATGAAAAAAATCGAAGTAATCATTAGCCTGAAACAAGGCATGGTAATCCCGATAAACAAATAAGGGATTTAAGGATAATTGAAACGAGATTTCCCCTGTATTTCTATAGGATACTACCGTAGTATTTGACCCATATACCATGAAAATCGTCTTATCGATTTTATACGGCCCTGCCTGAAACACAGCCTTCGGGAAGCTGCTTCTATCAAAACTGGACAGGTATCGATAGCCTTCCGGATAGGTAACTCCTGGGTATTTATTGGTGGAGAAGGCAACTTGGCCGGCTTTTCCCTCGACTGATTCCTCTATTTTGGATACGAATACCATTCGGTCGCCAGGTGGCTTTTGCGCAGCAACCAATAAACCGTGGTAGCGACGGGTGTTGACTCCAAATATAGTACTGGAGGCATATCCTCCAATACCATTGGTTACCAGCCACTCTCGATTGATCAGAGCTTGGAGGTCAGGGTTGTTGTAGTATTGCATGGGTTTGGTGAAATATGGATTAACTTGTTTGAGATGCCTCCGCATACATCTTGAAACCAACCCGGTCAATCAACTCGGCTACCAAGCCTGTCCACCCAGTTTGATGTGATGCCCCCACTCCTCTGGCCGTGTCGCCATGAAAATACTCGTAGAAAAGCACTAGATCCCTGTAATGAGGATCGTAATGATATTCATTATAACTACCATGCACAGGGCGCTGCCCTTTTTCATCTGGCATAAAGATATTAATCAGGCGCAGGGAAATATCGTCTGCAGCCTCCTCCAAGGTCACCCATCTACCCGATCCAGTCGGGCATTCAACTTTCATGCCGTCTTCAAAATAGTAATGATAGGTTCGGAGTGCCTGAATAATTAAATAATTCATAGGCATCCAAACTGGTCCTCTCCAATTTGAATTTCCTCCAAACAATCGGTTTGTAGATTCACCGGGTTCGTATTTCAAGCCAAACTCTTCTCCATTGATGTTGACCGTATAGGGTGTCTCGTGGGTTTTTGAAATCGACCGTATGCCACCTGGGCTCAAGAATTCGTTTTCATCCAATAAAGCCTCTAAAAGTCGAGAAAGCCGATCCCTAGGGACCAAAGAAAGTAAGATATCCTTCCCTTCGTGAAATTCTTCAATGACCAAGTTCTCATTATTCTCTCTTCGATAGGTCATAAACCACTTTAGGCGCTTTTGAAAATCCGGTAGTTTCTCCAGCTTTTCACAGTCCAGGACCAGGGTCGCAAACAAGGTGGAAAGACCTACCAACGACCTGACCTTCAATGGAATATATTGCCCGTTGGGCATAGCGAGGATATCATAGAAAAACCCTTGTTCTTCATCCCACGCACCAAACCAATCCTCCCCAATCTGATTCAGTGAAGTTGCTATGTACACGAAGTGTTCAAAGAACTTGGTTGCCACATCCTCATAGGCGACTTCATCCTCACCCAGAATCAGCGCTATTTCCAGCATGTTCAAACAATACATGGCCATCCAGGCAGTTCCGTCTGCCTGCTCTAAATGCCCACCTCCAGGGATAAAGCTACTCCGGTCAAATACACCGATGTTGTCCAGGCCTAGAAAGCCACCCTCAAATACATTATTGCCGTTGTGGTCCTTTTGGTTTACCCACCAGGTAAAATTGATGAGCAATTTTTGGAACACCCGTTTCAGAAAATCTTTGTCTTTTATCCCATTCTGCTCCGCATCTATTTTATAAACCTGTAAACAAGCCCATGCATGCACCGGAGGATTGACATCACCAAACGCCCATTCATAGGCAGGTAATTGCCCATTGGGATGCATGTACCATTCCCGCAGGAAGAGGACCAATTGACCTTTTGCAAATTCGGCATCCAACATCGCCAAAGGGATGCAATGAAAAGCCAAATCCCATGCAGCATACCAAGGGTACTCCCACTTGTCGGGCATGGAAATGATATCCTCATTATTCAGCGTCTTCCAATTGCTGTTTCGTCCACTTTTTCTTCCCTCCGGAGGCGGTGACATACCTGGATCACCATCCAACCAGCGGGGTATATCAATATTGTAGTACTGTTTGGTCCACAGCATTCCAGCAAATGCTTGACGTTGCACATTTACTAACTCTGAATGATCTCCACTTTGCAGGGATTGATAAAAGGCATTCGCTTCCTGAATCCTTTGATCAAAGATGGATTCAAAAGTGGAACCCAATGGATCAGAAATTTCACTTTCTTCAGCTACCAGTCGCAGGCTTAGCTGAGCTTGTTCCTGATAAACCAGATTGAACCGATAAACGGGTGCTACTTTCGTACCGTCTCTTTTACTTTGGATCCAGTCAAAATCCTGCTCTACTATTGCCTTGTGAAAAGCATCCTTCACAAAAGGACTCTCATTGGGCAAGCCAAAAATACGCTCAGCGTTCGTTTCATTTTCTGTGAACAACAACCGTTCAGGATCTGAAAAATAGAGCCTGTAATTGCCGATCTCCGGATGTTTTATCCGGATAAACGCCTTCCCGTTTTCTTCTGCCCACTCTAGGTGAGGTTTTTCCTCCATCAGACCAAATGTCCAAAGGTTTCGGAACCATAAGGTTGGAAGTACCCAAATAGGTGCTTGCTCACGACCTCGATTATGAATGTTGATCCGGATCAATAGGTCTTCTTCTGCGCCCTTTGCATACTCAGTAACTATATCAAAGTAATTGTTGGTGTGAAAAGCCGGCGTATCTAATAATTCATACTCTGCTTCCTCTTTTGACCGGTGCTGATTGGTATGAACCAAATCGTCGTAAGGAAAGGCTTCGTGGGCATATTTGTAGAGATGCTTCATGTAGGCATGAGTAGGCAAATTATCGAGGTAGAAGTACAACTCTTTCACATCTTCCCCGTGATTGCCCTCTGGCCCGGTAAGTCCGAATAGCCGCTCTTTTAAAATCGGATCATTTCCATTCCAAAGCGCCACAGCAAAACAGATTCGCTGCATCTCATCCGAGATACCCGCCAATCCATCTTCTCCCCAACGGTACACCCGAGAGCGGGCATGATCATGTGGAAGGAAGTCCCAGGCTTCGCCATGCTCACTGTAATCCTCTCGTACCGTACCCCATTGGCGTTCACTGAGATAGGGGCCCCACTTCAGCCATTTTTTTCCTTCCTGATAGGTTTCCTGCAGGCGTTTATGTTCTTGTGTTTGGTTCATATTGCTACTTGGTCTTAAGTGCCTAAAAATTTATCCGTTGTCTCTGAACCCTGGATACAGGGCCATACCGCCATCTACTACAATCGTCTGTCCATGGATGTAATCACTTTCATCCGAAGAAAGCCATACCGTCACATTTCCGATATCTTTTGGGATACCCACCCGACCGTATGGAATCAATTTGAGCAACTCCTTCTCTGCTTCTTCTGTCTCCCAAGCCATGCGATTTATGGGAGTTTTGATGGCGCCAGGTGCGATGCTGTTAACCCGGATTCCCTTTTCGCCTAATTCCTGGGCAATGGATTTCATAAATAACATGACCCCTCCCTTGGAGGCAGCATAATTCACATGACCGGCCCAAGGAATAAGTTCGTGTACCGAGCTCATACATATAATCTTTCCCAAAGCAGAGGAAACATCCGGCCGAGGGCCCCTGCGCAAAAACTCCCGGGTAGCTTCCTGGGCACAAAGAAACTGGCCCGTTAAATTTACGCTGAGCACCCGGTTCCATTGATCCAGGGTCATATCAACGAATGGAGCATCCTTTTGCAAGCCCGCATTGTTGACCAAAATATCGACTGTTCCGAAAGTGTTAATTGCTTTCTTAAACATCGCTTCCACCTGCTCTGGCTGGCTCACATCTGCCTGAAAAGGAAAAGCCTTGCTGGTGGATCTTTCGATCTCGATCACCGTTTCTTCAGCCCCTTTGCTGTTTCCTCCGTAGTTTACAACCACATTTGCACCTGCCTCTCCAAGAGCTATAGCACAAGCTTTTCCAATACCGGAGCTTCCGCCGGTAACGATTGCAGTTTGCCCTTTCAGGCTGATTTTGGCTTTTTCCATTTATATTTTTTTAAAAATTGCTTTGGCATTCACGCCTTTAATCTATCTCACTTTTATCGATGGCCCTACCTTTGTTGGCGGATACGAATGGCCAGTATTTTGTTCCCCGCTTAAAATTACCCTCCGGATCTCCTTTCCATTTGCGAAGAACGCCCTTACTGTATTGAACCACCAAATGGCCATCTACAATATCCCAAGCCTCTACATCGATTGAGGCGGTGTATCCATTCGAGACTGCCCACGCACAGTAGCCCCCAAACCAAACCTTGTACTTCTCGGGATTGGAGTCAAATCGTTTTTTGTTATCCAGAGAAGCAAACTGATAAATGGCTCCTTTGTAATCAGATTGGAACTCAGACTGTCCCTTAACAGGCCTTCCCTCGGTGAAATAGGCAACAGGATCATACCCTTTCAAAATGACTCCTTTCCTATTCAGGTTGGCAAAAGTATCCGGATCCGGGGAAGGTTCCAGCTTTTGAGCTATAGCTGGAAAAATGCCGGTCAACAGAAAAAGAAAGGCTATGAACAATGGTCTCATGGTTGTTAGATTTGGTTTAATCAAAAAGGAATAAAGCGTGCCCATCACTATCGCGTATCATCAGCGTGTGCACCTTATCTTTCCCAAAACCAGGAAGGATGACTATGCCTTGGGAAATAATATCTGCGTTTTGGTTTTGTAACTCCTGATACAGTTCATCCAGATCATACACCTGGATATGGGTGTGCCAATGCCATAGGTCCGTTGCCCGGCTATCGACAGGAAAGGGCCTACCTCCGGGGGGTGCGAGATAGTCGAGAAATTCTACTCCAACCCCCTTTTGTGCCCGCAGACCGGTAATGATCAGGTGGGCTCCAAACACTTGATTTAGGTGCTCCTGCTCTGTACCGTAATTCTCGCTATTCCCGGCCACCTTCAAGCCTATTTGATCCTCATAGAAACGGGTAGACTCGTCTGTGTCGGAAATACCTATCGCGGTATGGTCGACCCCCAAAAAGAGTTTATCAGTAGGCTGTTGCCAGCGAGTATCCCCTTTTCCTTCCGGAAAGTGGATGATCTCCAGATTATGCCCATCCGGATCCCGGAAATAGAAGGCACTGATCCCGGCAGCGGCAGGAAGGTAGTCCGGCAATGTTTGTGGTGCCGTGGATACATGCTGAACCTTATAATCCCTGAGTCGCTCATAAGCCGCCTCCATATCGTTTACCACAATAGCTATATGTTGAAACCAGAGATCGTTGCTTCGGGAGTCAGCCGGGATAGGCAATTGCCGGTCCTCTTGGAGAAATTCGATAAGTTCGATTTGTTCATTTCCCAATTGCAACACGGCTATCCGGGCTTTTAGTCCGTCATCCTGAAATCCAAGCAAGCGTTGTAGCTCTTGCCCAGCCCATTCGTATTCATCCACTTTCTGAAAAGTCAGGACCTCCTCGTAGAACGGAAGGATTTCCTCCAGGCTGGATACCGTCAAGCTTACCCGGTGCACTTGACGGGCTGATTGGCCGATCAGGGTACCGAAGCTTAGCAGCAGCAGAAAGATCAGCTGGATCACCTTCTTCATGTCTGAAAAATTCAATTGAGAGAAAAGTTGGTTCTTCGTTTTGTTGCTTACAGCACTTTCTGAATCAGGTGATCACCAACTCGTAATGCCTGCGCGATGATGGTCAAACCAGGATTAACTGCCGAGCTGGACGGGAAGAAACTGCCATCCACCACATAGAGGTTTTCGACTTCATGGGCCCGACATAAAGGGTTGAGGGCTGAGGTCTTCGGGTCATTTCCAAACCGTACCGTTCCACATTGGTGGGCCGTTCCGGCGAGGGGGATTTTTTTGCCCAGGTATACATTGTTGGGTAACAAATGGGTTTCACAACCTACATGCTCCAGTATCCACTGAAGCTTCTTTTTCAGCCGTTTATGTCCCTCCATATTATTCTCCGTGTAGTGCAACTGAATGCGTCCATCGGATTGGAGCGTTACTCGATTATTGGGATCGGGAAGGTCTTCTGACGTCATCCAAAAATCAAGGGCATGCTTGGCTACATAATCCAGTGCCAATCCGGGAGCAAAACCCGGGGCATCCTCCCGAAACATGAGCTGATCCGATTTCCCCAGCATTTGAATGTGGCCGAGTGGGTACTCAAAGTCATCGCTCCCAAAGTAGAAGTCATTCAACCCGATCGTTTTCCCGAATAAAGTTGAGTTGGGCTTTCTAGACAAAGCCAGAAGTGCTGAATTGTTGTGAGCCATATAATGACGCCCTACCACGCCCGAACCATTTGCCAAACCTTCGGGATATTTATCGTCTGCAGAACGGAGTAATAAGGCTGCTGAATTAATAGCCCCGCAAGCGACCACAACGATATCTCCTGAATAGATTTCAGTTGCTTCATGCCGATGCACTACCACTTCTGTCACTCGGGAACCGTCTGCACTGGTAGTCAGTTTTTCCACGAAACTACCGGTCAGTAAAGTGACATTTGGGTGCTGCACAGCTGGTTTGATTCCAATCACATGGGAGTCGGCTTTTGATTCAGAAGGATCCGGGAAACCATCAAAGCGATCTAATACGGGAGGTGCTTCTCCTGGAATTCCGTCTGCAGTGCGCACCCCAATTGGAAGCGGAAACGGGTTCAGGCCCAATTCCTCCATGTCATTAAATAACTCCTGAATTCGGGGCTCGTGCGGCAATGGGCCGTATGCATAAGGTTCGCTCGATTGCGGTTCTGTTGGATCTATTCCCCGTTCACCATGTACATGGTAAAGCTTTTCTGCCTGATTGTAATAGGATTCCAACTCGTTGTAGCTGATTGGCCAAGCTGGAGAAATACCACCGTGGTGATGGACTTCTTCAAAGTCTTGCTCGCGCATCCGTAGCAGTGCGGACCCATATACCTTTGTATTTCCACCCACACAGTAGTGTATTCCCGGATGGAACTCTTTTCCGTTTTTGTCCAGCCAGCTTTCTTTGGCTTTGTATTTGGCATCCAGAAAGACAGCCTGTGTACTCCAGTTATCTTTTTCTTTAGGGATATATTCTCCTCTTTCTAGAATTAAAATCTTCTTCCCCGTGGAGGCCAGCTTGTAGGCTAGTGTGCCTCCGCCGGCACCGGTTCCAATAATAATGATATCGTAATGGGTCATGGTACTTTTTCTTTCACACAAAGTAATTTGATCCACAACCAGAAGGATGTTACCAAGGTAACAAGCTCGAAAAATTTAGGATGACTTTAAGAATTGTCTAAAAACACTGCTTGTAGCTTAGGAGGCTACTCTTTGGAGCAAGTTGGGGTCCAGTAATTTGAACTTTCCACTACCTAATTCAATTTTTCCCTGCCGTTCAAATTCATTGAGCAAAAGGGAAACTGTTTTTCGGGAGCTTCCGATCAGGCTAGCGAGTTCCTCTTGTGTTAAATCATGAAAAACCCACCCATCCTGCCGGTCTTGATCTTGGGCCCGGTATAAATCGTGCAGGTCTTTGAGCAATTCTTCCAAACGGCGCCGAGCATCCTTGAAAAAAAGAATCTCGAGCTTCCGTTCCAAACGCTGAACATTATCCGCTATCTTTTTATGGATCTCTAGCGCGAAGGGCACATAATCCCTGGATAATTTACGTGCCTTTTCTGCGGACATTTTACAAATACGAGTATCGTTGGTTACACACTGGGCAAAATCTTTATGCCGGGAAGATCCCAAATAAGATACCTCGCCCAATAGTTCACCTTTGTGCAGGAAAGCTTTAACATATTCGTTACCCTCCGTATCGTAATATCCCAACTTGACTTTTCCTTCAGCTACCAGATAAATCTCATTGGCTATCTCATCCTGTAAAAAAATAAATTCATTTTTATGAAAACAGGCGTAGGGGTGTGTTTCCAGATGATTGGCCATTTTATAGGGACAAAGGATAGTATACAAATCTACATCCTCAAAATACCAAACCTTCTTTTCCATGGGTCCGCTGGTTTATTTATTGTAAATAAAAATGGGATAACCCGAGAGCTCGCAAGCCTTCTCTTCGCTAATGCAGGAATTATTGAAAACCATTGCCATAATTGGAATGACAATTTTACTTAATCTGTATCAGTTTCCAAAGAACAACAAATGCAAGTCAAATAGCTTGATAATAGCTAATAAAACTACCACAATTAACAGGCGATGAGCCCACACATTCGCCATTGGATGCTTCGCAGCTAAATGTGCAGTTAAATAGCCTCCGATCATCTGACTGATCGCCACAATTATTCCGAACTCCCAATGGATCAATCCCTTCCATTGAAACAGGATAACAGCCACCGCTGTATATAACCCGGTAACCAGAAGTTTTACGGCATTTCCTTCGATAATACTGTAATGAGCAGCCAGCACCATCACCGCGAGAAAGAAAATCCCCATGCCCATTTGGATGAAACCACCATAAAAGCCTATGGCCAGAAAAACGGGTACTTTTACCCATGGCGAGAGGCGAAAATTGGGATCCGTATCCCTCAACCAACGTTTTGGTCGTACCAGGATTACACCTAGCATGGCGACTAGGAAAAATCGGAAAATGCCCATGAATTGCTCATTGCTCACCATCAAAGCAAGCCCCATTCCGGCAAAAGCACCGAACACTGTAAGCCAAATGATTTGCTTACTTCTGGCATAATCCAGTTTGCCTTGCCGATAGAATGCCCATGCTCCCGCAGAGGTTTGGGCAAATACACCTACCCTATTTGTTCCATTAGCCAAGTTGCCGGGCAAACCCAGCACTTCAGTGAAGATAGTTAGGGTAATGGCAGAACCATTTCCAGCCAAAGTATTGATCGCACCGGCAAATGCCCCTCCAATCAAAGCGATCAATAATTCAATCCAGTTCACTATTCCCGGATGGTCTGGCAGAGTTCTACTAAAACTCCGTTAGCAGATTTGGGATGGACGAAGCAAACCAATTTATTATCAGCTCCTCGCTTAGGTTGCTCATTTAGCAGGCGAAACCCTTCGTGACGAAGGCGGTCCATCTCAGCCTCAATATCAGGTACTTCGAAAGCCATATGGTGGATCCCTTCTCCTTTTTTTTCTAAATACCGAGCGATGGCGCTTTCAGAACCGGTCGCTTCCAGAAGCTCAATTTTTGCTTCGCCGGTTTGAAAAAAGGAGGTCTTCACCTTTTCCGAAGCCACTTCTTCTTCCTTGTAAGGCCCTACCCCCAAAATACGTTCAAAGAGCGTATTGGAGGTGGATAAATCTTTGACGGCAATTCCGATATGTTCCAGTTTATACATTGGGTGTTGCTTTTTATAAAGGTAAAGGCATATGAACCAGGTCTAAATGACAAAGCGCACATGGATGCCTGATAGACTACAGGGCAGGTGTTCGCCCCCCATCAACCGCCAAGTTGACCCCATGAATATAGCTTGCTGCAGGGCTTGCCAGAAAAGCAATTGCAGCAGCCACCTCCCGGGCATCTGCCAACCGCCCTAACGGTACGGTATTCTTTAATCTGGAAACAACTTCTTCAGGTTCAACCGATTGCCGCTGAGCACTATGCTCGATAATCTCCTCCAGGCGGCTGGTTTGGGTAAGACCAGGAAGTACATTATTGACGGTTATATTTCCTGGACTAATCTCATTGGCCAACGTTTTAGCCCAATTGGCTACTGCCGCGCGTGTAGTGTTAGAAACACCTAGATTGTCAAGCGGGGTCTTTACGGAGGTGGATATCACATTAATGATTCTCCCATAATTTTCCTTACGCATAGCTGGCAATACGTGTTGTACCAACAGATGGGAAGCAAACAAGTGTCTTTCCAAAGCCTTTGTAAAATCAGCTGTTCCAACGCCCAATAACGGCCCAGCAGGAGGGCCACCAGTATTATTGACCAAGATATGGATCGGCCTGGATTTAACGAGCAGCTGAACCTTCCGCTTTAGATCTGCCAGATCCTGCAGGTCAGCTATCAGAAAGTCGTGTTTTTGTACAGCTACATTTGCCAAGGATGTGACAGCTTCTCCTAGATGAACAGCTGACCTGGACAACAGAATTACATTGGCTCCGAGTTCGGCCAACTCCTGAGCTGCGGCTTTTCCGATACCCTTACTTCCACCGCAAACCAGAGCATTCTTTCCTGACAAGTCTAGGTCCATAAATTGTTTGGATTATCCAACTTCCTAATTTAGCCCCTTAATGTACAATTAAAAGGTAAAAGTCCGCGTCTACAACTGAGCGGCCAGGAAGCCCTCCAATTGCTCTCTAGAAAGTGTACTTTTATCCTGCGTGCCGTTCACGCAATCCGTTATGAAGAAAGTTTATTTCGCCTCAGATTTTCATTTGGGTGTGGATGCCCGTCATTCAAGCGCAGAGCGGGAGCGACAAATTATCCGCTGGTTGGATCATATTCAACAAGATGCAGCAACCCTGTATCTGGTAGGAGATCTGTTTGACTTTTGGTTTGAGTATCGCAAAGTGATTCCAAAAGGCTATGTGCGGTTATTGGGTAAACTAGCCGAATTGGTTGACGGAGGGCTTCCGGTCTATCTCTTCACCGGGAATCACGACATGTGGATATTCTCCTATTTTGAAGACGAGTTGGGAATTCCCACTTACCGGGAACCTATCACCGCCGAGTGGTATGGAAAACGCTTTTTTATTGGGCATGGAGATGGTCTTGGGCCTGGCGATCACGGCTACAAAATGATTAAAAAAATCTTTGCCAATTCGGTTTGCCAACGCCTGTTTGCTGCCATTCCGTCTTCTTTTGGTATTGGTCTTGCTGAGTTTTGGTCACAACGATCTCGATCTACCAATCCTTCTCCTCCAGATTTCTTAGGACCGGATAAGGAATGGCTCATTCAATTTTGTGAAGAATACCTCACTCGAGCCTACGCAGACTTCTTCGTGTTTGGGCACCGACACTTACCTATTGATTATCCTTTAAGCAACAATAAAAGCCGATACATCAATCTTGGAGAATGGCTGAATTACAATTCATATGCGGTTTTTGATGGAGAAGAGTTGTCGGTCCGTTTTTTTGAAAATGACAAAGGGATATTATTTGGAAATCAAACAACCAGCTTTCAAAGTCTTTAGGTCAGTACTCCTGTGTTCCTTGCTATGGACATCTATTTTTAATGGTGCAGTCGGCCAGGATAGTCTGGAGCTAAGGCGTATGGCTACTCTGAAAGGGGATTACAGGTTTTTCACTACTGATCCGCTGCAGCACCTATATTTGGTCACTTCATCAGAAGAATTGATCAAGTACGATGCCTCCGGAAAAGAGTTATTTCGGTATAGTAATTTCACTTTAGGCCGTTTAGGGCATATAGACGCTACAAACCCTTTTTCAGTCTTACTATATTACCCTGACTTTCAGGCTGTTGTTTTATTAGATCGCACCCTAAGTCAGGTGGGTGAAATCAACCTTCTCGAATTGGACTTGCCCAATACGAATGCAATAGGGCTTGATAGTGATAACTTTATTTGGGTATACGATCCCGTTCGTTTCCAACTAAGGCGATTAAACATCCGGGGGGAAGTAAATCTTCAAAGTGAAAACCTGGCACTAAGCCTTCCACAGCCTCCAGAAGTGGGTTTTCTGGTAGCCCGTGAAAATCAAATTTTTTTGAGCGATTCCACAAAAGGACTTTTCATCCTTGACAATTTTGGCCGACTTGATCGCATTCTACCCTTACTTGGCCTCAGCTTGCCCTCTTTTCAGATTCGAAATCAGCGAATCATTTTTTTTCAGAACCACAAGTTAAAGCAGGTGCTTCTGCAAAATCTGGCAGAAGAAGAGGCGCTTCTACCTAATACAGTGGGAAAGGCTGTTGGCTTCAGGCTTGAACAGAATCTACTTTTTGCCTTGTTTACGGACCGTTTAGAGATCTTTCAAATCAAGATTCCTTAGGTAGTAAAGAGGTGAGAAACTGCCTAACACCTTTGTTGCAAGCAATTCAGGTTTATTCGGATTCTGAAAGAATGGTCTTGGCTTGTCCTGGCCAGTCATCTTTTTCTATCCGACCAGGGATGTAACCAATCTTTTGAGTAAGCACCTGGATATCACTTGACGAAAGATCAGCAATTTGCTGAAAAGTGGTGATGTTGACCTCGCTCAGCTTTTGCTGTAGAAATGGCCCAATCCCGCTGATCCGGGTCAAGTCATCTTGATCCTCTTTGTTTTCCAGGCTCTGCAATGGCTTCACTTCCGGTGGGATAAAGGCCTGCGGAAAGCTCACATTTTCTTCACTGGGAATAGATGCCTGTGGACTGTAAGACAAATCGGAAGAAACAGGGCCGGCACTCCTTAGACTGGATAGTTCTTCTGTGATCTTTTGATTGGAACGCTGCAATTCACGAAGCTGGGCGCTCAATACTTCGAAAGCTTTGGTGATGTTGCCGTCATTTCCCTCTACAGCAAGTAGCTCAGGGTTCTCTTCGTCCGAAAGTCGTTCATTCCGCGATTTTAAACCCATCACCTGGTCATGCATATCGTCAATGGTACTCAGATAGCCCTGGATAGCTGTTTTAGCTTCTTCTAATTCTTTTTGGGAACTTTCTAATTCTTTCTGCACAGGGCCGATCCGGGCCGCCATTTTGGTGCGGTCGTCTTTTGCCTTTTGCAATTCAGTCTCCAACTCATTTTTATTGCGTTCGAGAACATTACTATTCTGGCGCAATTGGTCTATTTCTACCTTTTTCTGGGCAATCTCGTCTTGTAAGATCTTTTCACCTTTTGCTAAACGGGCATAAGCAGCACCGCGAAGTAGATAGCCGATCAAGACTCCAAATAAAAGTCCAACTAGAATAAAACTCATAAAAATGAGGCTGGCTTCGTTGGACAAGCCAGCGAAAAAATCTTGGAGGTTATTCATGATTAGCGTGTTTGTGGTGTCAGTTCAAAAGTCACCCGGTCGTTCTTCTCTGCAGACTGTGGGGAATCCAAGGGTACCAATAATCGATTATTTCCCATACTTTCTACCTCTACTGGTAAAGTTACAGCCAATTCTGCTAATTGATTCCTTGCGCTTTCAGCCAACGCCAAACCAAGACGGGCACAATCCTGATCAGTTTCTCCGGCGATAGAATGACCTGTTATCCTGATTTTTTCAATGGAATGACCCGCTATATAGGCTTTTAATTGCCTGGTATACGATTCAAATGCCAGGCTAGGAAGGTAAGATTCGCCGTTAATCGGAAAATTAACGCCCGAGTAGGTCATGTCAACAAGTGTATATCGTTCCGGATGGATAGGCTTACCCCAGTTGGGAGGATGGCCAACTTGAAAATGCACAGGCCTGTACTTGGAGGTGCTATCCGAAAGGAAATAATCCAGATAAATCTTTTCCTCCGGCAATCCTCTTTGAACAAATTGTTGCCGAATCCGGTCTGCCCGGGCCAATCCCAGGTTTTCAAATCTACCTTCCGACAACCCCATTTCACTTTCCTCATAAAATGAGGTGATCAACAAGGTAGTCTTAGGATCTTGCAACAGGTATTCGGTTAGCGAATCTAAAAAAAGGCGATTGTTCCTGGAGAGAATTGGTGCAGCACTGTCCTTATTAAATCCAAATTCCTGAAAACCACGGAGGATTTGCCCATTGGTATCCCGCACTACTAAAGTGGCTGATCGTATGATCGGCACTTCCGAAGTGCATTCGCCTAGTACCTCACAGACGAAAAACCAACGTGCTGTAAGGAAAAACAACAGAAAGAAAAGAAAAGCCAATAAGGCTCTCATATCAAGGGATTTTAGGATCTTTTAAAATTACATAAATACGAAAAAGAGGTTGTGAAAACAATTCATCTCTACCTAATGGCAGAACAAGCTTTTCCTACTACTTCTGACCAAGTTTAAAATGGTATTAAAGTTGGTGATAATACCGTTTTAAAATGAAAATGACGTATGTAAACGGCTTCTTTTTCCCCTACTCAGCGTTAAAAAGCCTCGCCGTAGCTCAGGCTATGCCTACGTTTTTTGCCTTGATTAGCAGAAAAATAAGCTCGTTTCTATTTGCGACCTTCTCAATTTAAAACGGTATAAACTATTTTGCTTCTACAGTTTTCATATTCAAATTGGATTAGAAGGCTGTTCAGGCACACCTTGAATCCAAACCCTACCTAAACAGAGGATAAAGTCCTTCACCCTTTGTGTAAGCTAACAATGAAATGTTCCGTTATTTTTGTAGAAGTTTAATGCCTTTACGAATGAAACTACGATGTGTAGCGAATAGTGTGCGCCTTCGGTTGCGCAAATCTGATATAAACCTATTAATAGACCGTCATAAGGTGGAAGAGCGGGTAGAATTCGGTCAAGATACCGTATTCCGGTTTGCCCTGATGATGCTACCGGGCAAACATTTGACGGCTAGTTTCGATAAGGGCAGAATTCTGATATCGCTTCCCATTTCCAGGGCTGAAGAATGGATCTATTCCGACCAGGTAGGCATAGAAGAAGAATTGATTCTTCCCGGAGGAAAGCAACTCCATATCTTAATTGAAAAGGATTTCCCTTGTAAAGATAGGGAAGAAGATAAAAGCGACACTTTCGAAGAACTGGCAGCTCAACACGAGGCTGATCAGTGCTAGCTAGATCCCCAATTGCCCAGATGCCCAGGTCATGCCGATTTGGGAAAGGTAGTACTTCCCATAAAGGCTAAACAGCTTGTTGCGTGCTTCGATCAGGCTTTGCTCCCGTGAATTGATCAGGAAAATAGAACTCTCTCCCAAGCGAAACTTCTCTACCTCAGCAGACAATAGAAAGCGATAATTTTCCACTGCAGACTCAAACAAGCGGATCTGTTCCATGGTAATATCAAATTCGGTTTGAAAGGCAGCCACTTTGTTTTCAATATCTCGGAAAATAGCTTGCTGATCGCGCTGATTTTGTTCGAATTTTATCTGGTTGATTTGCCGCTTGGCATTTCCCTTTCGCATCAGTATAGGCCAACCGAATTTGATCCCCCATTTGTAGTTCTGAGCAAATACCGACCCGTTAGTTGGCCCTTCCGAGGTAGGGATTGGAGAGAATGTCCATCCATCGCCTAACAGGAAATAGTTCACATCCAGTTGCGGGAGCATTTCCTGGCGGCTCATACGCACATCCACATCAAGAGATCCCGCTTTGGCTGCAAGTTCCAGCATTTTTGGATGTTGATTCAAGGCAGGATTGATTGGAGGAGCCGGAAAGCCACCGCCGTCTTCCATCCAGGCCTGATCAAGGCTCGGGGAATTCCAGGGAAAGGAAGTTGGAGTAGCAGGATTATTCTGTCCCCAAAAGAAATTGAGCAAAGCAAATTGGGCTTTTTGCTGGGTTAGCGCTGCATCTTGAACATCGAGCATCCGATTCTGCACTTGCAAATAACTTTCGGTGGTGTCTACCCCCGGAAGATCTCCAGCAAAGAAACTGGATACAATAGCCTGATGACGAACCCGAGTAACCTGCAGGGCATTCTCCATTAATTGAAGACGGTTTTCCGCAATCACCCAGTAAATGTAGTGGGATGCGCCTTCGTAAAGGAGGTCATTAATCAGCATCCGACGTCGGGCCTCTAGTCCGGCTTGCTCAAAACGGGATTTCTGCACTCCGGCACGCCCTGGGTCGAAAACCAGCCCTTGGATCAGAGGTAATTCCAATCCTATGACTGCCTGCCCTCGTTCAGGTAGGTTATCTGCCGGATTCAAAAAGATCCCGTCCGTCCATTGGTAACCTACTTTCAGTCTGGGACCGTAAGGCAACGAAATACCCAAACCGGCATCCAATACGCGATAGTAATTCTTGGCCTCAAAAGTCTTTTGATCCCAGTCACCAAAAAGCTTGGGTTCAAAAAAGCTACCCGCCTCACGCACAGTCCAATCACCCTGTGCAGCTATAAGATCTGCTTTTTCGATCAGTGGATGGTCCGCCAGGATCATTTCTTGAAAAATGGGCCATTCCAAAATGGGTAAATCATCCAAACTAGCTTGAGGGAAAGCTCGAACCACTAAGAACAAGCTTCCCAACAATAAGAAATACCTACTGATCATTTTACCGATTTAATGGGGGCTTTCAATTTGGGGGCTTCACCGTCCTGGCCGGTATAGTAGTCCGGTGGGAAACCATTCAATTGGCGCCAAAGCTCATACCAAAGAGGTACGTTATTTAAAAGGGCAATACCTCTTGCACCACCACCTGGCCGCAGTGCTTCCGGCCATTCCGGCTCATTTTCCTCATCCGGTGCCACCAGGATTCTATACTCGCCCTTTTCATTTGGAACATTATCAATCGCAAACACTTTTCCAGTGAACGTACCGAATGAGAAACCAGGCCATCCTGAAAAGACAATTGCAGGCCAGCCGTCAAATAAGAACCGAACTTCTTGACCCTTTTTAATCAGAGGAAGATCCATCGCTTTTATGTACATCTCAACGGCCAAGTTGAAATTGGAAGGTACAATGGAAGCAATAGCCTGCTGCTCTTTAACGGTTTCCCCAATTCCCTGAATAATTGCCTGCGTCACGTACCCATCCTGAGGAGCTCGGATATAATAAAACCGAGAACGCTGTTCATAGTTTGACAGGTCAATTTGCATTTTACTTACCTGTCCTGTAGCCTCATACATTTGAGAATAGGTGGATTGGCGATCACTCTCCGCCTTCGCAATTTTCTCACCATAGCTGTAGATCGCTTCTTCTAGGGCCAGTTTCGCATTGATCAGTTCATTTCTGCTGCTCAAGAGTTTATTGTTGGCCGATATGGATTTGGCCAGAGCCTCCTGCTGTTTGTTTTGGGCATTTTCAACTGTCTTTCGGGCAGCAATATCCCGGTCGAACAATCGCTGCTGGCGCAGAAATTGAGTGTCGGCAATACTCATGGCAATTTGGGCTTGCTGAAGATCAATACTATCTGCTGCAATCTTGAACCTTGACTGCTGGATTTTATTTCGCAGCTGTTCCATTTTAAGGTCTCGCTCCCGATAAAGCGCTTCAATCTGGCGATCTAATGCCCCAATCTTATCCTGATAAGCACCCACCGCTCCTTCCTTGGCTGTTACCTGCTCCCGAGTCCGCGGTACTAAATTGGGATCGAAGTACTCGGATTTAATCTCCGAAAGAAAGAGCAAGGTGTCGCCTTTTTGAACGAAGTCCCCTTCCTGCACAAACCATTGCTCGATCCTACCAGCAATAGTAGATTGGACAGTTTGTGGACGATCCTGGGGATTGAGTGGCGTCACAATGCCTTCACTCTGTACATTTTGCGTCCAGGGAAGAAACATGAAGATGAGGAGAACGAGCATTGCCGTTGATAGCCAACGCACAAACATGACGTGGGCAGGGACCAAGTCCGTCTTGGAGAAAGAGTTGAATTGACTTTCATCTACTTTGTCCAGAATCGAATTTGGAGATATGTTTAGCATATGTTTATATCCGTTGAAACTTTATAAAAAAGTTGAACCTACTTACGACCAGACGCTCACAGGAGCAGCTCTGAACACGTAAGGGAAATGCTGCCCTTGACGAATTTCCTCCCAAGGTCCACGCTGGACGATTTTTCCATTTTTCAGGATAATTACTTCATCACATCGCTGGGCCAGGTCTGAATCATCGGTAATGGTGACCAAGGTCCATGGGTTATCAGATTCAGTCAGTAATTCGTATACGCGTTGGCGTTCAGCAGCTTCTAATCCGGGAAAATAGCCTTCCACAAGCAGTAGGCGTGGCCGGGATAATATTGCCCTGGCCATCAGCAATCGGGTCCGGACACTCCGAGAAATATTCTTTCCCGCAGGTAATAAAACCGTTCCATATCCTTCAGGTAGGTTTTGAATAGCTTCTTGTAGCCCCACCTCCCTTACCACCTTAAGGACTTCAGGCATGCACTCTTCTGGATGGCAAAGGGTTATATTATCAAATACAGTACCTTCCACAATATCCTCACTCATGCTGTAATCACCGATGTATTCCCGGAGATTTGTGAGGTTCATATCTTGCATTGGGATTCCATTATAGCTGATCTGACCAGAGTAATTGGAATACATGCTTCCAATCAACTTGAGCAGCGTAGACTTCCCAGATGAATTATAACCTGAAATCGCAACTCGCTTTCCGGAGTCAATGTGAAGGCTTAGGTTATCGAGTACCGGATCCTGG
Organism: uncultured Saprospiraceae bacterium; assembly: GCA_964641965.1. Taxonomy (GTDB): domain Bacteria; phylum Bacteroidota; class Bacteroidia; order Chitinophagales; family Saprospiraceae; genus JAJDFU01. Next base: position 66,496 of record CAZXLD010000019.1, read on the forward strand.
GCATCCGGATACTTGAAGGTCAGATTGCGCGCAATAATGGTCATTCCCTTGCCGTCGTCTACACTCGCATATTTTTGTCCTCCTCCCTTTTCCAGGGGTAGGTCAGTAACTGCACCAATTTTCTCTAATCCGGTCAAGGTATCATAGATCGCATCCATGGTCAGGATCATTTTTTCCACCGAGGATAAGATTAGGATGATTACGATCTCGGCTGCTACAAACTGCCCAATGGATATTCGGTTCTCAATCACCAGGAAACCACCTAATAAAAGGAGACTCGCGGTGACAACCGTTTTGAATGCAACTAGAAATCCAAATTGCCCGATTAGAATTCGGAAGTGATTGGCCCTTCGGTCCAGGTAACCGGAAACCAAATTGTTGGTCCGATCCATACCCAAGGATTGACCACCAGCTAACTTAAATGTATTCATGCTGCGGCCGATCTCCTCCAGCCAGGAAGCCACCTTATACTTGTATTTGGATTCTTGAAGACTGGTTTTCAGACCACCAGGACCCGTTAACCAAAAAATCCCGCCCAAAAATAAAAGTAGAGCCAAACCAAAAAGGCCGAAGAAAGGATGGTAAAAAGCAATCAGGATAAGGCCAAAAAAGATCTGAAGCGTGGCTGTGGAGAAATCCATCAAGATCTTGGGCACACCTTTTTGAACAGTCAGGGTATCAAAGAAACGGTTAACCAATTCCGGTGCATACTCCTTGGAAAGGGCTTCCAACTGAAACCTGGGCAGTCGATAGGCAAAATCAAAAGAGGAACGTGCAAATATCCTTCTTTGCAAGGATTCCGTAACCGATAGTTGCATCACCGTAAGAATTCCCACCAGTGCTGTTCCTATGGTAACGGCTCCTACTAATAAATAGATAGATGCAGAAATAGCCCCTCCGGCAACCAAGCCAATGATTGCCTGGACACCTATTGGTAAAGAAAGATTTATTAGCCCTGCAAAAACAGCATAAATGTAGATGTAAGAAATATCCTTTTTATCCAGTTGGAGCAAACGGAAGAACCGGCCCACTGGCGTTATCCGATTAGGTACTGCCATGGTATTCAATTAGACGACTAACATATAACCCTTTCCAGGGCAATATTGATTAAGGATTCTTAAGATTAGACCAAATTTTAGGCAGATAAGGCGGTTCTGACATCTCCAGGGTACATGGAGGAAATCTTTGCTCTTAGTTTTTTCCGGGCAAAGAAAATCCTGGATTTAACAGTTCCTAATGGAAGATCCAGTTGTGTGGCTATTTCTTCGTACTTGAATCCTTGGTAGTGCATCATAAAAGGAACCCGCATCCAATCATCCAGTTGCTTGATTTCCTTGAATATTTCTTTGAGCGATACCGAAGTCTCACCGTCGTTGCCCTGTGCTCCTTCTTTGGAGCTGACCCAATGGGCACGGTCTGCCTCGGGAGCTAGTTGCATGCGCCTTTTTTGCTTTCGATAATCGTTGATAAAGGTGTTGCGCATGATCGTGGTTAACCAGGCTTTCCAATTGGTACCAGGCTGGTACAATTTTTTATGTTTGTATGCCTTGTAAAGAGTCTCCTGCAGGAGGTCCTCTGCCAGTGCCTCATCTTGGGTGAGGTAAATGGCGAAATCCATCAGGTCGGATTTCTGGCTTTGATAGTGCTGGACAAATATGGAAGAGTTCATTAGTCGAGTTTTAAAAGTAATATTACTAGAATCAATAGCAATACTACTACAAAGCTAGTCTTATTTGGTTTAATTCCAAATAGTAAATTTTTCTATGACCCTTATAAATCCTGGTTATATTAAATTTGGATGCAGTGGAAAGAAGCCATAGAATCCTTTGAAATCTACCTTCGCCTGGAAAAAGCACTCTCCTCAGCTACTCAGGAAGGCTACCAACAGGACCTAAAAAAACTCGCCACCTGGAGTGAACAATACAGCAAGAGGCCGCAAGAGATTACCCTAAATGACCTGGAAGTTTTTTTGGTTTGGCTCAATGAGCTAGGCTTGGGTCAACGGTCACAAGCCCGCCTCATTTCTGCCATACGATCCTTTTTTACCTTTCTCCAATTAGTAGGCGAGGTCTCGGAAAACCCCTCCGAGCTTTTAGATGGGCCTCGAATTAATCGCCATATACCTGAAGTACTGAGTATCCGGGAGGTTTTTCTCTTGATGGATGCTATCGACCTAAGCCATCCGCAGGGCACCCGAAACCGAGCTATTCTTGAAACCCTTTATGCATGTGGTCTTCGAGTCAGTGAATTGACGAAGCTGGGCATAGCCGACCTGTTTACAGATATTGGTTTCATCCGAGTTATCGGAAAGGGAAATAAGGAGCGACTCGTCCCCATTGGCGAGGATGCTATCCATCATATCAATCTATATTGGGAAGGCGAACGTAGGGGCATGCTCCAGGTAGACCCCGGGCATGCCCATATTCTATTCCTCAATCGAAGAGGGCGGCAATTGTCGAGGGTGATGATATTTAATATCGTCAAAGAAGCGGCAAGAAAAGCCAACATCCAAAAGACAGTCAGCCCACATACCCTTAGACATTCATTTGCCACCCACTTGCTAGAAGGCGGAGCCGATTTGAAAGCCGTTCAGGATATGTTGGGCCATGAATCCATTCTCACTACTGAAATTTATACGCATATCGACAAAGAATTTCTTAAAGAAACCCTGATCCGATTTCATCCCAGAGCCAGATCAAGACGTTCTGATACAAAATAAGCTCATTCCAGAATGCCTTCCATCAAACAGAACTTTGAAAATGCTGCAGGCCAGCCCCTGTCCGCTTTTCTCGAATTGCCTGCCAATCAACATCCGCATTCCTTTGCCATTTTCGCGCATTGTTTCACTTGTTCGAAAAACCTAGGCGCAGTCCGAAATATAAGTCGATCCTTGAGCCAAAAAGGGTTTGGGGTGCTTCGTTTTGATTTCACCGGCTTAGGAGATAGTGATGGCGATTTTGCAGACACTAATTTTTCCTCCAACATTGAAGACCTGATACAAGCAGCCCAATTCCTGGAAGCAGAATACAAGGCTCCCTCCATACTCATTGGCCACTCCCTGGGTGGAGCAGCTGTAATTTGCGCTGCAGCTCAGCTACCAAGTATCTGCGCTGTAGTTACCATGGGTGCTCCTTATACACCGGAACATGTCCAACATTTAATCGAATCAAGAGTAGAAGAAATAGAGCAAAACGGGCAGGCTACCGTAAATATTGGAGGTCGGCCATTTACCGTTAAAAAACAGTTTCTGGAAGATATCCACAATCGAATGCTGGACCAGCACCTCGAAAACCTGGATAAGTCATTGTTAATTATGCACTCCCCTCAGGACCGGACAGTAGAAATTGAGAATGCTGCCAAACTCTACCATGCTGCAAGGCACCCTAAATCATTTGTTACGCTAGACGGAGCCGATCATTTATTAAGCAAAAAAGAAGATTCACAATATGTTGGGGAGTTGATTGGAACCTGGGTACAGAGGTATATTGATCTTCCGCAGATAGAATCCTTAAAAGCGGAGAAAACAGTTGCTGTGCGACTGGGGGATGAGGGATATACTACTGATGTAATGGTAAGGCATCACAGTTTGACCGCTGATGAACCAGGCTCCATAGGTGGTAACGACTTTGGGCCTACCCCCTATGAATTACTTTCTTCCAGCTTGGGTGCCTGCACTGCTATGACCCTTCAAATGTATGCCCGGCGCAAGGGATGGGACCTGGAAGAGGTTCGGGTACATATCGAGCACGAAAAAGATTATGCCGACGATCTCAGTGCCTGCGAGACGACTGACCGGAAGATCGATTTTTTTCATCGACTGATTGAACTGGAAGGCAACCTGGATCAAGACCAGCGATTGCGCCTGCTTGAGATTGCCGACAAATGCCCAGTACACAGGACCCTGCATAACCCGGTCCGGGTATTAACTGAACTTTCCTACCCTCCTGAAGAATCTTAAAGATCCTTTAAAGCCTGAAGCATGTCGATTTCAGGACAAAACCTATTGGCCTTTTCCCTGTACTTCTACCAAAAAGGTCATGCTACTCCTATTCCTCTCCTTCCTGTCCTTCTTTTCCGTAAATACTGCCCCGGCCCATCCCCAACAAGCCACTCTTATTTTGCAGATTGACAATATTTCCAAACAATCCGGGATGCTTTGGATAGGACTGTATAACTCAGAGGAATCTTTTCTGATCAAAGAAAAAGCAATTTTGATCGGTGAAAACGTTACCCAAACCGGTAAAATGGAAATCCAGATACCAGATATTTCCCATGGTGCCTATGCAATTGCCATATTTCACGATGTAAATAATAATGGAGAGATGGACCGCAATTTTCTAGGTATTCCTTCCGAACCTTTTTCATTTATCCGCAAGCCAAAGAGTAAATGGCGATTGCCCAGATTTGAAGAAGTAGTATTAGAAATATACCAACCGAGGCAGGTTTTCCAAGTTCCTCTGAAGAAATGGTGGGGATATTGATCTTTTACCTTTTCACCATTGACTTTTAAGCTAACGGATAAGTAAAAGGTAACAATAGGTAGTGTACTATTATTTAAGGATTCACCATGGTTCCCCTACCTGCCGGTCCAAGACTATCCTGAGTTGGGATCTGGAAGCTCACCGGAGCAGGCAGGTGTGCTTGATAGGAATAAGTTGTTGACTCTGAAACGATTAAGAACATATTGAGATTTAACACTTTGGGGTTCACTTGCCAAATTTTGTCAAGCACTGCATTTCTTTTCGGTTGTATAGCTTTACCTATGATCCGACAAGGCTGAGCTGACTGGCAATCCCTGTGGGATGTCTGCACAGGTGTCGGGGTCCTAACCATAAGCATCAGGGTTCCATTTTTACACCTTATCCGGCGTCGAAAAACCGAATTTTCGCCTTCGGTAACCATTTTTCAGACACACTCTAATTTTCCCTTATTATTTGCTTAAAATCACATATGCGATTACTAGTCATTTCTGACATCCATGGGTGTAACAACACCTTTCAGGCGCTCTTGGATCAAGTCGGGCTTTCCAAAGAGGATGTCCTCATTCTTGGAGGTGATTATATAGATCGGGGTCCCGATAGCAAAGCAGTAATTGACTTGATTCTTGATCTTCAAGATGAAGGCTATCACCTAATTTGCCTTAAGGGAAATCATGAGGATCTAATGCTGAGAGGCATTAAGAAGGACGACGTATTTCTGCATTGGCTTCAAAGCGGAGGAGCTATCACGATGAAAAGTTTCGGTGTTACCGCTCCGGAAAACCTTTCTAGCCGGTATCTTAATTTCTTTTATAAGCTGGATACAGTCCTTCTTACTTCAAACGCAATTGTTGCCCATGCTGGTCTCAACTTTTCCTCTGACAACCCACTGGAAGACGAAGAATCTATGTTGTGGATCCGCAATTGGTACGATCAGATCAATCGCGACTGGCTTGGTGATCGGATCATCGTCCATGGCCACACCCCGATAACCCGCAATCAAATTGAGTCCCAATTCGATATTTTAGATACGGTTCCCGCTCTGGATATTGATTGCGGCTGTGTCTATCCCTCCCCTGGTATGCACGAGCTTTGTGCTTTTGATTTGACCAACCATAGATTGTATTTCGAAAAAAATCGAGATCCAGCTACCTTATAAAAAAAGCGCCTACCATTCAATTGGTAAGGCGCCGAGCTATGAAAAGAGATTTTTGTTACTGGCTTTTGGTTTTGCGAACCGAAACCTTGGATTTTCCCTTCAAAGGTTCGCCATTTATCGTTTCATAAAGTTGCAAATAACGTTGATGAATGGATTCCGGCTGCTTTTTTCCATTCACCTTAAAATAAGAAGTTGTAATCTCAAAGGAATAGCTACCAGTAAGTTCAATTAAACCGTCGGAGATCAATGCCTCCTCAAATGAATTTGGTTGAAGGGGCTTTGGAAGGTATGCTTCGTTGAGCGCTTTTCCCGGAAGTACTTTTGCCTTTAAATGGGGTTGTACAGCCATTGCATGTGCCCTGGCTAAATCCAGTTCTCTAAGCAACTTTTCTTTTTCTAACCGTCCGGCCATCGCATTAAATTCGAGCAACTTCTCCTTCTCCAATCGCAACTCCTCCATAATTTTTTTGACCTGTTTCCCATCGATCTCCTTCAACTTTTTTAATTCTATGGTCTGCCCTTTCAATAGTTCAAACATGGACTCCCTGGGCATTTGCTCCACTTCCCATCCATTCTCTTTCATTTTTAGCAACCATTCCTCCTCGCTTTCCGACCCAAGATGAGGTTTGATTTGCCATTTATGGATCATCTCCTCCGGCAAACTATCTGAAAAGAATTCTTCGACTTTAGAAGGCTTACCAAATCCCAGCCATTGGCCCTTTAAACCCGGAAAATGTTCGTCGAAGAAATAAAGGTCTCCGGTGTCTAGGTGGATTCCTCCCTGTCCATATCGATAAGCATACCCGGAAAGGCTATCCAAATCAAACTTCTTGAAAACATACTTGTCCACATCGCCAAATAGGATAGTCGTCTCCCCTGGCTCAATTTCCATTTCATCAATGACCATATTTTGAACATCCAGGTCCAGTTCGATCTTGATGGAGTCATTGCCTTGTAAGGGTTCTACAATAATGTAGGTGCTTCCATCTTCATTTTTCCGTGTGATCACTTTAGACGGTCTTAAATCATCGACTACCTCCGGAATGACATACACCATGGGAGCAGGAGGTGCCGGAGGGGCGGGAGGAGTGGGTAGCCCCCCCAGCCCAACGGGGGGAGCGGGCGGAGGCGGAGGAACTACTCCTTTCAGATCATTTAAAGGAACAGGGGGAGGTGTTGGCGCAATGGGTCGTGGTGGAGTTGGTACTTGCTCCATTAGGTCCCCAATTTTTTGCTCATATCCCTCAAAGGCTGTTGCCGGTATCGCTTTACCATTGACCTTCAAAGAAATAATTTTTCCATTCTTAATCTCCGCTTCAATCAATTCCCCATCTGTGGTAAACTTTACTCGGGCATCTTCCCGGGGGATGGTATCGGCAACAATTTCGTTTTCATGACCCGATAGACCTGTTATCTCTGAACTATTTGGGAAAGTATGGTTATCCAAGGATGGGATGTCCTGGCTCTTTTGAAAGGAAAAACCTACCAATGCCGCAACCAACAACCCGAGCGTTAACACTCTGGCTCGGATCTGTGGAGGAGATACCGGTTGTTTGAGGATACGTTTTACCCGATTCAATAAATGACCTTCGCTTTTAGCCAACGCCTGGGCCAAACGAGGAGAAGGATGACTCCATTCTTGTAGTTGGACCAAGGCTTTTGCATATGCAATTGAGTTGCCGCAAGCTGCGATTGCCATGTCGTCACAACAGTTTTCCCGTTCTGTTCGAATGATAGAAGAAATCCACCAAACGGCAGGATTGAAATACAATAGTACTTCAGCGAGTGACTGCAATAAGTTGAATAGGAAATCATATCGTTTGATGTGCCCCAACTCATGTGCCAAAACAGCCTCTACCTGTTCCTGTGTTAACTGATTGACCATACCTACTGGAAGAAGGATGGCAGGTTTGACCCATCCGATCACCATTGGAGTTCGAATCCATGCAGAATCAGCTAGATAAACCGACTTGCGAACGTTCATGCTAGCGGCTAATCGCTCTAGCATATCTACCCAAGGTGTGCCCAAGTGTTGACTACGGTGAATTCGGAGATGTTGGAGGTACAAAACGCCACCGAGAAACTTGAGGAAGAAAAGGACCATTCCCAACAGCCAAACGGAAACGATAAGTGGTAGATGGTTTTGGAAATATCCAACCCATCCGGCGAAAAAATCGGGTGATTCGATTCCGGGATCTTCGAGTATTAAAATACCCGCCACAGTCTCGTTATGCGCTTTGGTGAAAGGAACGGTCGGGGAAGTATTCTCCGGAGAATAATAGAGATAGAAAGTCAAGATGAAAGCCAATAACACCAGACCAAGGCCTGTTTTGGCAATCCAGTATCTTACACTTGCCTTTTGACGACGGAATAAAAATGAAAGCCCTCCGACAATTAGAGCTACCAGGGCCGCCTGCCATAGAGAATGAAGGACAGCCCAACCCAGCCCTTGTAGGAGTGATTCGGAAAAAATGGATGAAAGGTTTGCCATATCAAACTAAATTTTCAAGAGTCTTTGTTGCGGGAATTTTCCAGGTCCCGAATGATTGCTTTTATTTCTTGAAGCTCTTCTTCAGTAGCTTTATGATTGCCCAAGGCCTGTAGGACTAGTTTCATTGCTGATCCTCGAAAGGCCGTATCCACAAAATTTTGTAATAATCGCTGTTGGGTATCGCGCTCTTCGATAGCCGCCCGATAAATATGGGTGCGCTGAGCGGTATCCCGTTTAGCAAGGCCTTTTTCGACCATTATCTGCATCAGCTTTAGTGTAGTGGTATACCCCACATCTCGTTTCTCATTCAGCCGATCATTGACCAAACGAACAGAACTGGGACCCAACTCCCAGAGGATTTGCAGGATCTCAAGCTCTGCTTCAGTTGGTTTTGGAGAAAAATTTCTAGTCATGTGTCTCGAATTACGAATCTATTCGTAGGCAAGTATATACGAAATCCATCGTAGAAGCAAATTTAATTACGAAATAATTCGTAAATCTTTTTCCGGAAACTGTAAGCAGTGCTCTAAAACACCTGTATAATGCTCTGACTTGGCAGAACTTGGGTACTTTTGCAACTCAAACACCTATCTGATGAGGAAGACGTTCGTTTCTATCCTGCTCGTAAGCCTGGCTGCTCTCTTTTCTTGTCGACCTTCGACTACCGAATCGGAAGAAACAGAAAAGGGCCCAGTAGAATTACCATGCGAATCTTCCGGCACCCAGCCACCTCCCTATTCTTTTTCCAGTACTAATTTGGGTAAGCTTGTCCGTCTTGTTGCCGATGGGGATTCTGTGAATGCTCCACAGAAGTTAGAAGTGTTGCTTATCGAGAGCTGCAAGCTGCTATTCGAGCAGAGGCTACCCAATTCGCTTTCTGCTGAATCTACCTACAGCTTGGCTAACCTGGAATATAATTCGGCGCATCATCTGGTTGGCATCTCAGGCAACCGTGCTATCTACGCCCTGCAGGCAGACAGCCTATTTCTGGTAGGACCACTAGAGCCTACTTTCGCACACCAGACCATGGCTGCAGATGCACAATCTGGACAAATCCTTCATCTTGAAGTTTGGGAAGATTTTTTGGTTGGATATAGCCAGGATTTTGGCTCTTTTGTATTTGACTTCAGGCAACCACAGCGTCCATCCGGCATTCTCCCCTTCCGGGAATGGGAACTTGAAAGCGGGCATTACCATTCCCTGTTCCTGTTACCATCAGGCGATAACCTGTTTCAGGCTTTGCTCCCGGTCTTTGATTTTGAGTCTGGAACGATTCGGGTTGAGTCTTTTTTCCCCAAACCGGTTGAGATGAACGTGGAGGATCAACCTCAAGTGGAGGAAGGGTCACCGATGATCGAATTAATTCACTCCGGAGGAGAACACATTGAGATCAACCTAGCCAGCGGAAAGGCAGTTCAATAAACTACTTAAAGCTGTTTCCAGCGCTTCAGTTGCAATCTAACCTCTTGGGTCGCAGATCCCAATACAATATGTGTATTCTGAAAGGTGGGCTTCTTCCATTTGCTATTGGGAGTGCGTGAAAAAGCGTAAGGCTCTGTTGGGATACCCCACAGATTCGTATTTAACTTCCCATCTTTATTTAGGTCATGGAAAATTGCTATCGAATATTTTCCGACCGGGAATACTGGCAAGGTTAGGGTCTGATTACCTTGTTGCTCAATTTCCAGAGTTGCAGAATAACAAGCTGCTCCTTCTTTGAGAAAAGAATCTTCATTTGAAAAAAGTGCCAGGCGCAGGAAGCCTGTCTCTTCTTCAATATTCTCAATGAAGAGTACAAATTGCCCCTCTACCGCGAATGTAGACTCGAAACCTACAGCTGGCGTATTGAAGAGTAAAGAAGAAAGTAATAGAATTAAAGTCATCCTTAGTGAAACTTCAGAAAAAATAACTGGTTCAGCGCGCTTGCACTTTTTGTAGAAAATGGGAGCATTTCCAGATTGTGCCCTCGCGGATCATACCATTCAAATCGGGCGCAAAATTAAGAATGATAATGGATATAATGCCTTAATTTAAAAGGTAGGCAGAACGCTCGGGTAGCCTCAAAAGTCCTAACTTTAAGGATCAATAATACTACATGAATTATAGCCCAGAAGACCCCAAAGAACTACTTAGGGTAACCGAAAATATGATGCAACGGTCCCATCGTTTCCTTTCCCTTAGCGGAAGGTCGGGCGTTGCTATCGGTTTATGGGCTTTATTTTGGGGTTGGCTGGCTTATCAATACCTCGAAAAGGTACCTTTTAAAGGAGAGCACTATTACTTTTTTCAGGGTTATGAAAATTGGGGCTTCAAGCCTACCCTGTTTTTTCCATTGATTGCCTCAGCCACATTAGTCGGCGCAGTTGGTTTAGCATTGTTCTTCTCCATCCGTAAGGCTCGGCTGCAAGACCTGGAACTTCGAGGTCCTTTAACCAATCAGTTTCTATTCAACCTCTTGGTTCCGCTCCTGATAGGAGCAGCTACCATCCTCACGCTTTTGTACAACAAATTTTACATCAACTTTTTACTGGCAGGTCCATTGATGCTGGTTTTCTATGGCCTTGCTCTCATACTGGCAGGCCAAATGAGCCATCGGGAGGTTCAGTATTTAGGGGCTTGTGAAGTGGCGCTGGGCATCTATAGTTTGTATAGCCTTCGCGTAGGATTGGATCTTTGGCTAGTGGGGTTCGGCTTTCTACATATTCTTTATGGGCTGTATATGTGGTATCGCTATGAACGAGGTACTTAGACAAGGGAAGGATACCTATTCTTGTGCTAGAAAAGAGAAAGCCCTCTCCTGAAATTGAAGGAAGAGGGCTAATGCTAGCAATTCAGAAAGCAGCTTTTATTACAAACTGTATGCATTGGAGGCGATCAAACTGGAGGCGATCAATCTACGATCTGCCGTCACGTTAGCTGCTGGATATTGAGTAAATCGCTTGAGGCCCATTTGAAGCGTACGCAATAGATCTCCTTCAGCAAAAGAAACAAGTGCTTGCGTACCATTTTTCAGCATGTTGAAGTTTATATCCGTCAAATACACCCTTAAAATAGCTCGGTATACTTCCTTATCTACCCGGGTGTCCAGATCTTCCAGTTTCTGAACACGAAGCAGCAGAGACTCGGCTTTCAAAAGATCATTAAGCATATCCGAAAGACACATCACTATTTCTTGTTCCACTTTAAGGTTCAACTTTCCATCCATTTGCATCTTGGCGGCGGCTCCGGCCACCATAAGCACCACTTTTTTGAAATTGGCAATTGCCTTTTCTTCTTCACCAAACAATCCCTCCGGCTTAGTCAGGGAAGGCATAGAGGCCAATTCTTTTTGTACATCCCAGGCTGGTCCCACCAGATCAATCGCTCCCTTCATCGCTCGACGCAATAGCATATCGATGCTTAATAAGCGGTTGATTTCGTTGGTGCCCTCATAGATCCGATTGATTCGGGAGTCCCGGTAAGCCCTTGCGGCGGTTCCCTCTTCACTGAATCCCATTCCACCGTGAATTTGAACGGTTTCATCAACTACATAATCGAGCGCCTCGGACCCGGCTACCTTGAGCAAAGCACATTCCACCGCATATTCCTCTGCGGAAATCCGCTTGGCCTCAGCATAGGAAACACCGTCCTCTTGCAGGCTCTTATTCATATCCTGGATCATACTCGATACCCGATACATAGCACTTTCGGCAGCAAAGATTTGGATGACTTGCTCTGCCAGCTTATGCTGAATGGCCCCAAAAGCGGAGATCGGTTGTTTGAATTGGACCCGCTCATTCGCATAGCGTATGGCTGTGGTTACACTCATTTTGGCTCCTCCTAAACAAAGGGCACAAAGCTTGAAGCGCCCCACATTCAGAACATTAAAGGCAATGAGGTGTCCTTTCCCAATCTCGCCCAAGACGTTTTCTGTAGGCACTTGTACATTTTCAAAAAATACCTGTCGAGTAGACGACCCCTTGATCCCCATCTTATCCTCTTCAGCTCCCAAAGTCACTCCTTCCGAATCCCGCTCCACGATAAAACCGGTAAACTTATCGCCGTCCACTTGAGCAAATACGATGAAGATATTGGCAAACCCTGCGTTGGAGATCCACATCTTTTGCCCATTCAGCAAATAATGACTCCCATCGGCAGACAAAACGGCATGGCTCTTAGCCGCCAGTGCATCCGATCCCGAGCTGGGTTCCGTCAAGCAGTAAGCAGCCTTGAGCTCTCCCGAAATCAGACGGGGTAGGTACTTTTCCTTTTGTTGATCATTGCCGAAATATAAGATTGGAAGCATCCCAATGCCCGTGTGCGCAGCATAGGAAACGGTAAATGCACCCGCAGGTCCTAAAATATCGCAAATAAGCGTATTGGTATTGGTATCGAGCTGCATACCGCCATAAACTTCCGGCATGTGAGAACCCAAAAGCCCTAATGCTCCCATTTTCTCTAATAAAGAGGTAGCCAAACCAGGCTCTTGCTTTTCAAGGCGCTGGGCTACAGGTAAAATTTCATGGTGGACAAAATCAGATACCATGTCCCGAATCATGAGTTGCTCTTCTGTAAATTCTTCGGGAATAAAAATGTCTTCAGGTTGGGAGGCTTTAATTAGGAATTCTCCTCCTTTAAGGACAGCTTTCTGGACAATCGTTTCAGGCATAAGGCTTGAAATTTTATCGTTCTATGTTTGTTTTAGCGAATTTTCGCTTTAAAATACGAAAAAACAAAGCGCCTCGAAAGGGGAGTCCTGATTTTCTTGCGAAAATTCGCTAGAAATATTCTCCAATGCAGGGTTCATATCCATTCCCTGTAGCTGCAGGGGCTTAATCCTTCTTTTTTTCAGCTATTCTCGGTTTGTAAAAACGAATATGTGAAAAAGGGAAATAGTTACCTATCATTCAAAAAGTTGAATGATAGATGGACTGATCAAATGGATCGGAGAGGGTTTTAGCCAAATCCGGGATCATAGGGCACCCAACAGTACCTATTATCTCAGTGATAGCCTGAAAGCTGCCTTTGCCATGTTTAGCCTCAAGGACCCATCCCTGCTGGCTTATCGGGAGAACTTCCAGGTCCGCGCTGAAAATCTGCAGCGCGTGTATGATGTGGAGGTTGTTCCAGGCGACACGGCCATGCGCGAGAGTCTGGATGGTGTTGATCCGATGGAGTTCCACCCTTTGTTTGAGCTCCCCTGGCAAGAGATCAGGCGGCATAAACTGTTGGAGGACCGCCGAGTGCTGGATGGCAGGCTGGCTATCAGTATCGATGCCACCGGGCATTATTGCTCGGGTAAGGTATCCTGTCCGCATTGTCTGGTAAAAACCAAGCGGAACGGGGAGGAACAGTATTATCACCAGTTACTGGCCGCTGTACAGGTTCACCCGCAGTGGTCGGAAGTGTTTGCAGTGGGTGGAGAAGCGATCCTGCGCCAGGATGGCTCTGAGAAGAACGACTGTGAGCAGAATGCAGCTAAGCGGTTGGTACCTCGTATTTCGCAGGCATTGCCCGATGAGCGATTGCTATACCTGGCCGATGGGCTCTACGCCACCGGGCCGTTCATTCATCTGCTCTCAGCCTACCAGGCCAGTTACCTG
>CAZXLD010000020.1:0-65771 GCA_964641965.1 uncultured Saprospiraceae bacterium
GGACACTGTAGAAGTTAACCCGGATTATTCACGGATTCCCGTGAATAATGACGATCAATAGCTGAAAACAGGCTTATTTTCAGTCACTTACGTTAGGGTTATGCTGACGATCCCTGACGCTTCGGTCAGGATCCCGACAGGCTACGCTTTGTCGGGGCCTGCGGATGTCAGCACTAAAGACCCTGACAATTGCCAAATTTGGGTTACCCAAATTTGGGTACAGACAAATACAGTAAGAAATGGACTGACTCACGCCTAATTATATGATTTTCATAATTTTGCAATTCGTCAACCCTTTGGGCGGAAAATTCGGTGAATTTTCCGGGTTAAACTGTAGGGACGGTCCTGGTACACTACTTCGGAATATCCCAGGGGTATGCCCAGGACCAATTGACGCACTTTATCCATCCAGGCTTTCATCCGTTACCGCTTCCATTTTGTCCAATTTGATGGATTCGGAGTTGATACAAAATCGCAACCCAGTGGGAGCCGGGCCATCTGGAAAGACATGTCCCAGGTGCGCATCACATACATTGCAGGTCACTTCGATTCGACGCATTCCGAAGGAACTATCCTGATGGTAAGCGATGACATTATCCTTGACTGGTGCAGTAAAGGCCGGCCAGCCCGACCTGGAATCGTATTTCACGGTAGAATCGAATAGAGGCGTATTGCAACAAATGCAGTTATATTGCCCGGGATCATAGGCATGACAAAGCAGTCCTGAAAAGGCCCGTTCCGTCCCTTTCTGGCGCGTAATCCGGTATTGTTCTGGTGTCAGGATGGCTTTCCACTCTTCATCTGTTTTTTCTACCCGGCGGTCCGGCTTCAAGTTACCTTTATTGGCGTAATTCAGCACATCATTCCAATTCATTGGTAGTCGTGTTTTTAGTATGATCTGTAAACAATACAAATATGGGGGAAAGTTGCTCAGGTAAGGTAGGCAGTATTTCCCTTCTACCCGTCCATATTACCCCAGTTTAAATTGCATTCGATAGCGCGAAGGAGCGAGGCCGGCTTTCCGTCTAAAAAACCGACTGAATGTTTGTGCATCACCAAAGCCCAGCTCGATTCCGATTTCTTTGATAGATAAGTTTCCATACCGAAGTAAGCGTTGGGCTTCCAGCAGCAAGCGTTCCTGGATGACCATCAAAGGCGTCTGCTTACCAAATTTGGTAAAGGTATTAGAAAGGGTTTTTGGCGATTTGTAGAGCAAAGCCGCATAATCTGCCACCGTATGCAATTCCTTAAAATTCATCTCTACCAGATAATTGAACTCCCGGTAAAGGTCCATTTCTTTGGCATTTACAATGGGATGATGTTCCATTTTGTAGGTACGGGTGCACAATATTATGACCCGTTTCAACAAGGTTTGGAGCATTTCATATTGGAGGGAATCTCGGGTAACCATCTCGTATCCGAACAGCTTCCAGATCATTTCAAAGAAATCAATATCCATTGGATGGATAGTCATGCAGGGAGCTGGATTGCTATTGTAAAACAGCAAGCCTTTGCAGCTCACCTCCTGATCATGATCGCGGATGCAATAAAAAGACCGGTTGAATCGAATTAAGCGAATTTCAGAAACAGCTTCAACCTGAAGCCGATGATATTCCGTTACAAAAAACATCTGGTTTTCTCTTAACCTGTAACCAATCTCATCGTACCTCAAATGATTGCCAGGCTGCATGCTCCAGAGGATACATATTCCTTCCGGGATTGATTCACTCAATAGGTGCTGATTAACGGCACTGATGGTATCCACAAGTAAATATGCTCCGGATGGACCTTGAAAATGCATGCTAGCAGCTTACGATTCTATGGAAAGAGGGAAGTAAACTTATTTAATCCAGTTGATCCAAATAAACCCTGGCACTTTCGGAGTGTGGATTTTGATAGGCAGCCAAGGCTTCCAATAGGGTTTTAGCCTCTTCCTGTTGGCCAAGTTGGATATACGCCAAAGCGGAATACCATTCCGCTTCCGCCTGGAATCGAGTCTCTTCGTAATCAGCCACTTCTCCCAATAAAGGAAGGGCCTGGGCTGATTGCTCCTCAAAAAGATAGGCGACGGCCAGAGAAAGCGTAAGCTCCTGGCGGATAGCGGGGTTAATATCCTGAGTCGCAAGTAAAGATTCAAAGATTGGTATGGCTACCTGATAAGAACCCGCATTGTAGGCAGTCATTGCGGCTTCCAGTGATTGGTTGCGGCTCGAATCCCCCATAAGAAATATTCGCCCCTGGTAGGGGGTCTCCTGTTCCAGAATACAGATTAGGTCTTGAACATTGCAATACATTTGCTGTCCTTTCGAGAACCAAATCCAGTAGGAAAAAACCAGGATCAATGCAGCGGCAGCAGCACCTACCCAAGGTGCTAACCGTCGGATTTGCGTTTGTGGAGGAGCTATTTCGTGATTGGTCAACTGGTCGAGTTGTTTGAAAAGCAATTCATGTTGCTCGATGATTCGATTCCGGTAATCCGGATCTTTTTTCTGAGCCTGATCAAGCTCTTCGATCAACTCCCGATACTCTGCATCCATTTCCATCCTTGACCGGATGGCGGATTCCTCCTTATCGGTTAGCTTTCCTTCCAGAAAATCGAGAAGGTATTCAAATGTATTTAGTCTTGTTTCTTCTGTTTCCATGTCTGTATTGCATCCTACGGGATCAACCTTCAATCAGCTGCATCCACTCCAATCCAAATTTAGTATTGACTTTACTCCGGGTCCGTTCTAATCTACCCCGAAACTGATTGACGAACAAGCTCAGTTGATCAGCACATTCTTTCATACTTAATCCTTGAACATAAAACAACTCCAGATAGGTCCATTCCTCAGGCGTTAAGTGGGCTTTGATTTTATCGATCAACTCCCTTAAATCAATTTGATCACCTGGTGAAGTTGAGGTAGGCTTTTCTGGAATATCCGGCACCTCATTTGACCGGTATCTATTTAAGGCTTTTCTCGAAAAATTGATCGCTTCATTTCGCACTAGCTTGTAGATCCACCCTTTACAGTTGGTGTAGATCTGAACTACTTTTAATTCTCTATAAAGCTTCAGGTACAAATCATTAATAAAGTCCTTAACCAGCTCTTTATCAGATATATACTTATAGATCAACCGGGACAACCTCATTTCTGGCCCTTCTACCAACTGGAGTAATTCAACAATAATATTTCCATCCTGCGAGGTTTGAAAATGCCCGACCAGTTGTAAACAATCCATACCGGCAAACGCATCGCTCGAAGATGGAGGATTCTTGGGAAAAGACATAAGGAGGTTCGGTGTTACTTTGGGAAAAGTAACAAAAATCTCCCACTCCCCTTGGAGGCATTGGCTTGAAATATGTTTGTCAATTAATGCTATCATTTTCCTATGTTGAATAAAGAAAGCGACCCTTAGGTTTAAGTAGCCGCTTTCACAATAGGGATTTAGGTGGGGTTATAGGGAGACGAGCAAAAAAATACTAACCTAAAAAATAATATAATGATTAATTCTAATTTTAATTCAAACCTGTTCTGATCTTGAAACAGGTACTGAATATTTCTCATTTTAAAGAATGAATAGCCTGATAAATAGGACATTCTTCTTTAAAGCAGTAGTAAAAATTGGAGGGCCTTATTAAACTACCATATCGTTCACCACGACCAGACCTTGAACAACTGTATAACCGTCTTTCATATTACGCTGGCCCTCCAAAGGTTAACCTAACTAATGTGTATTCATAAATCGGTTTCTAGCACTTTATTAGAAAGACAAGAGCTAAAGGACCGATTACACGAATAAGCCTTTCTTTTTTTAGAAAAAATTTCGAATCTGCCGACGAAAGAACCAAACCGTAGCCAAAATAAGGACAGGTACCAGGAAATAAGCCCAGGATGGAAATCCCAATGGCAACTCCAGGGGCGTAGCGTCTCCAATGATAATATAGCCTGCCCAGTAGAATGGATTTTCACCAGCTTCAATAAATTGAAGTTTTGTCTGCTGTAAAGCCTCTGCTTTGGATGCCCCTTGCTTTAGGTGCTGGTAAAAAAGCTCCATAAACCGGGCGGTCGTCTGATCGTTGACCTTCCACAAGGTAGGTACTATGCTTGCGGCCCCTGCATAAGAAAAACTTCGAGCCAGATTGTAAATCCCCTCCCCTTGCCGTACTTCCCCAAAGGCCGTATTACAGGCGCTGAGCACCACCATTTCAGCATTTAGTCGAGGTAACTGATTGATGTCTGCAGCGTACATCAAGGTGTCCCAAAAAGCCAAATAGTTGAATCTGGCATCTTGGTCGTTGACCTCGCCATGTGTACTTACATGAATGATCCCGTAGTGTGGGGCTCGGTCGGAAAAGGTTTGGTGAGTGGCTCCCTCACGAAGAAATACTTCCCCTTGCATAAGTTCATGGATCGAAATAACCTCCTTCTCCGACCAAAGCAAGGGAGCTGATGCGGACCGGGTTATGTCTGGAGAGGCCAACACAGGTGCGTCACCGTTGTCAAATACAGGTGCAAATCCTCCCCAAGTGTATCTGGCCTTCTTTTTTGGCCGGCTTTGTTCCATTTCGGCTAGCAGGGTAGCAGAGACGGCATAGGAAATGGTTTTTTGACCCACCCAATAAGAAATTTCCCCTGGACCCACATCCGTCGTGATCAAAGCCTCGAAGGGCAAGTGGCCTAAATACCCGTCGGGTACCAGGATTAAGTCAGCAGGCAATTGCCCCAATGGCTTGATCAGCATCTCATACAACTCCTTCGCAGCATGCTGGTACATCCTATTGAAATGCGATGGAGGCAGATTTTCTTCATTTTGAGTATAAAATCCGTACATGCCCTGGCGCATTTGTTGAATTAATGGTCGAATCTCAGTCCCGCCTTTCAATTCAATCAAATCCACCTTTTCTTTGGTGATTACAAAGGCATACGCATTTGAGTCCTCGATAAAATATTCGACCAGGGCTTGATCGGCTTGTAATTGATTTTTTTGAAGTTGGGTTAATGGAATAGTTTGCATATTGTAACGCATGTTATAATAATTCGGGTTTTCCCGTTCCAGCTGTAGGATGGTTTTATCATATATGCCTCGATTTACAATAACCGAATCCAATAAACGCTGTCGCGCCTCTGAATCAATATCCTGGTACAAATCACCCCAGGCCAATTGGTTCTCGAAGAATTGGATTCGCTTACGCAAGGTCTCCAAACTACTGCTGAGCTGGCCCTGGGAAGTTTGTTCAATCGCCTTCAAATTTCGGAGAGCACCTAATTGAATAATCCCTCTACTCTTTTCGGAGAAGTGAAATGCCCTATGAATGTAGGCCAAATCTTGAGTCGCATCGTACAGTCTGATACAAACCCTAATTGCACTTTCATATATAGATTTTGCTTTTCCAACCAAATAATTTTTAGAAATTTCTGATTGCAGATCCAATCTTGAATAGTCCAGCAAGGAATCTAAATAAGCATAACAACTCAAAGAAGTGTTTAAATACAACAACTCTCTATTTTCTAAATAATAGTTTTCGAGTGAAATAGCTTTTGAATTCATAGTTACTAATACACCATCTTTATCTGCAATAGACGACTCCACGAAGGAAGGGTTGTCGGTCAATTTTTTTGGTAAAAAGTTTACAATTACTTGCTGAAGTGATTTATTATAGTAATAAATAGAAGAATCAAGTTTATCAATTCCTACAAAAGCATCTCCAAGATTATCAAAGTTAATACTTAAGTTTAGTACATCATTAGCATTTTTGTTGGCTTTAACAGCAACCTTCAGTAACCTAATTGAGTTATTAAATTGCTTTAATTTATTATATACTCTGGCTTTATTATTCAACGCAATTCGCTTCCCAATCTTATGTCCAGATTCTTCATATAATTTTTCCGCCTTTTCATAAGAAGCGATAGCTTGACTAAATTGTTTTTTCCCAACCAAACTAATGGCCTTTGAAATATAACAATTCGCTAAGCTCTTTTTATATTTTGATTTTGATACAATCTTTTGGTAGACATCTAAAGCCTGGTTGGAATAAAAAAGTGCTGAATCTGGTTGATTTAAGTAAATAGCATAAAGCTGTGCTAATTCATTAAATACAATTAATTGGTTCCTAAACTTTCTATCTCGTTTAAGTTCATTTATAGAAGCTCTAAAAGTCTGCACCGCAGCTAAATAGTCTTCTTTATCTTTATAAACTCTTCCTAAATAGAGGTAGGTAAGTCCGAGTTCGGAAGTTGGCTTATCTCTTGAATTATTTAAGGTTATAGATTTCTGGAGGTAAAGTTGGGCAGAATCAAGTTGATAATCATTTCGTAAACGAAGGAAATACCTACCTAAATAAGAATAACCTTTAATTAGGTCAGAGTGATTTTTTGGAAAATGCATTTCTCGTAATGCGATTGCCTTTTTCTGATAGAATATAGCAGAATCAGGTTCGTTTAAATCAACAGAATATGCAATACATATTTTATGAAGTACGTAAGCTTGCAATGTATCATGACGTAAAGCGGCCTGATCTCGAAGAGAATCTAAATAATGAATTCCCTGCTCCACATTACCCAGCTTCAGATCATTCCTTGCCAAGGAAATAAGTGAATCCAATCTCTTAAATTGAAACAAATTATTAGCTTGAAGCTTATCACTTTGTCCCAATAGTGGCTTGCCAAACAAAAAAGTAGCCAACAGGAAAAACCAAAATATTATTCCTTTATTAAACATAATATTTTTCTCAAATTACAAGGTTTTAAATCAACTTAAAGCTTACTGAAAACATCTTTGATGTTAAAATAAATGATTCAATCACCAGAGAAGGATTTAATACTGACGCAAGTTTAAAGTGGCCTAATTAAAACTAGAGAAAAACAGCCCAGCTTGGCCAACCCCAACAACAAGTGTCGGGATCAACGACATTATACCATTTCAAGTAATCCTGTATTTAAGGGATGGATCATTTTCAACTTAAAATGGTATAAAAATGATAAATATCCGTATGCTATCTTCTTTCGCAACCCTTCCTAAACTCAAGAGATACTTTTAGCCCAAAGGTTAATTTTGAGTTCACTTCTACTGTCTAATCTTTAATTCTTTAATGGTTGGTTTTTCTGATATCAAAGGCTCCCCAATAGAATCAAGGTATTTTATAAAATCAGAATAGTCGCAATAGAGATGATTTGCATAATATTGAGCAGCTAGTCGTGTTATGTACGCAGCTGCTTGGGAAGTACCGTCAAATCTTTTTCGCCTATTGGTACTGTCAGGATAGGTGCTTAGAATATCCGTTCCGGGAACTGCGTAATGAACCGTATTTCTTCCATAATTTGAAAACCATGCAATATCATCCTTATTCTTTCCAAGTGCAGTAACAGCAATTACATTATCAAGGGTATCCAAACCTCCAGATCCAGAGGGCCAATGGCAGCATGTATCGGTATCAAGGCTGTCATTACCTGCAGATGTAATAACTAAAACACCCTTTTTACTTGCTTTTTTAAAGAGTGGATATAATATTGAACGTGCACGAATAGAATCCTTCATACTTGCTTTATCCGCCACCTTTTCCTTTCGAGGTTTTTTCCGTCGAGTAGTATCATATTTGTGATAATATCCCCAACTTAAGTTGATAATCTTTGCACCATTATTTAATGCATAACTAAATGCACACGCAGCAGAGAACAAATCAACCTTTGAAGACCTATTCTTAGTTACCTTTAAATTCATTAGCCTTAGGCCTGGAGGTGTTTTTTCTCCAAGTGCAATAATTCCTGCTAGATGAGTCCCATGTCCTGAATAGTCTATTGGAATCTTCTTTCCTTCATTATAAAAATCATAACCGAAATTATCGTTTACAAAACAGGAGTCATCAACTGGACCATCAGTCCACCTTGCAGCCTCTCTGGGATCCCAGATTACATCATTCAAGGAATCGTGATTCCAAATATCAATACCCGAATCAATTAAAGCAACCACTACCCTATTGGTATCTGCATTTCTTACGGGAGGTTTGCGATAGCCTGGCTTTCCAAATTTCCATTTTCGAATATTCCAAATCGGATCTATAATCCTAAGTCTGTAATTCTTCCTTATTCCCCACTCTTCTTCAGCTTGTTCACTTGTTTCTGCCGTTCGATCCTCTAAATTAATTCTAGATTTCATTAGCACCAATGATTGATCACAACCACAAGTCCTAATCAAACGATCCTTTTCAATTAATCCAAAAACGGAATCAAAGTCTTGATAAAGCTCACTTGTGTCAGGAATTTTTTCAAGTAATAGTGCCATGAAAGAATCCCTTCTCTGCTTCTTTTTGACAGCATCATTGAGCCTTCTCACCTCCTCTGGCGTAAACAAATTTGTAGAATCTCCTCCCAAAGAAATAATATAATATCTTCCTCCAGTTTTGGGCTCAATTGGACATCCTTCTTTAATCTTTCTAGGTCGAATAGAAGAACATTCAAATAGAAAAACTGGTGAAACAAAAAACAAGATAAGGAAGACCAACTGCGTCCTCGTGAAAGGCTTCATACCGGAAGCTCTTCCCTCGGTCGGTTTTAGGATTTTCATGACTCGGTTTAGATTTATAGTGCACAATATTAATTTGGTAAAAGCCATACGACTTATACTGTCATTCTAACAGACAATTATAAAGGTCTGGATTACACGTACATTCCTAAAAATCTTCAGATCCTTCAATGAATCCAGAAGTTCTTTTAATACTTATTAGCTAATACCCCAAATCATTTAATAAAACAGTAGATCTATAATTTACAATTTTTCCTTTAATGATCAAGTGCTGGTGCTCGAATTTTCCGCTCAATGAATACTTCCCTCCCGTTCTCGGAGGCTCCCTCCCCCGCGCCCGCGATACACACCTACGATTTCCGACACAATCGATAAGGCAATTTCTTCCGGACTCTCCGCTCCGATATCCAGGCCAATCGGGCTATACAGCTTGGAGTAATTCACCAAATCCAGCCCCTCCCCTTCCAACTCAGCCTGCATTTTGAGGGTCCGCTTACGAGGGCCAAGCATGCCTAAATAGGCCGGCTTTAAAGGCAACAACTGACGGATCATCTGCAGATCGCGCTGATAATCATGCGACATTAACAATACACAGGTATGGGCATCCAATTCTAGCTGTTGGATATCGTCATAATGTTGCACCGTTTGCGCCAACTGATATACAGCTTTATCAAACTTTCGAAGGGTACCTACCAAATGAATTTCCCACCCTAATTCATGCACAATCCCAACCAGCGCATTCACATCATAATTATCACCCACAATGATCAATCGGATCTCCGGGCGCAACCACTCAAACAACAAATCGTACGATTCTCCTGCCCTGGTAGACAGTTCCACCACCATGGATGTCTTTCTCCTGTTGACCTCGTCCAGGCTGGATTGAACTTGGGCTAATTCCAGATCTTGCTCCTCAGCTAGCCTTTTCAGTTCGGCAGCTGTGTATAATTTACTTTGAAGATGATCCTTCAAACTTATAGATTGGATCAGAATACTTGGCTGGCGATTATCGAGCTGAGCGCGAAGTACCTCGATCGGATTGTCCGGTTGTTCCGGGTGGATGGGCACGAATAAGACCTCAATTTTTCCATTGCACCCCAATCCAATCCCGATCTGATGATCGTCTTCTTCGAGGGTATCGTAAGTAACTACCGTAGGTTCATTCTTGTAGATCGCAGTTTGGGCTCTTCGCAAGGCATCTCCTTCCAGGCAGCCCCCACTGATTCCACCTGTCCAATTCCCTCCACTTTGAACAAACATGCGGGCTCCGATCCGACGATACGAAGATTGCTCCACACTTACTACCGTAGCGAGGGCAGCCCGCTCGGTCGACCAGTCCATTTGATCATACCGAGCAATGATATTTCGAATTTCCTTCACAATTTCAGTCCTGCTTAATGGTCGGCTTAATTTACAAGGAAAATCGGCGATTAGATGGCCTAGCTGTTTTTCCGAACCCATAGAATCTGTAACTTCCGACAAGCTCCAAAGAAAAAAGCCCATCCTTCCTATGCCATCAGATACAAATTTGAGCGGAAAACTGATCACAGATTGAGGATTTTGGATTAAAGCAAAGACTTACCACCTATGAGGCTATTTATACTGTTTATACTGATACAATTAGCCGTTACTTCCTGCGCTCCTTCGGGCCAATCGGACTTGACAGCGAATAATACTTCTTCAGACCCCTTAGACTGGGAGGCATTAAGCAACTTGATCGTTCAGCAAGCCCAACCCCAAGCCGGAGAACAAGTAGTCTTGCTTGCTCAGCCCGGTCGTTTCGAACCATTAGTGGAAAGCCTAAAAGAAAAAATTGATGCAACCGGTGCCGATTTGCTGGGTATTTTTAGCAGTACCGACCAACAACCCACCAATTGGATTTCGGATTTCACGAAAGGTGCAGAAAGACTGGATAGTGCAGCTCTGCAAACCTATCTCCAAGTTGTAGATCTCGGAATTATGATGCCAGGCCCAACACCCCAAAACTTGATCTATCATTTGATCCAGGAAAACCTGAAGGCCGAGCGAGGACGAACCATTCACTTCCACTGGTCCGGGGCTTACGATATGAACGGTCAGCCTCTGGAGATTACTCCAACTATCGATCAACACTATCAAACGGCCATATTGGAAACGAACTACCCCACCTTAAGGCAACAGCAACGGATATTTGAACAAGCTATGCGTGAACAACCGATCACCGTAACCACGCCTGCCGGCACCCAAATCTCCTTCCTAATTGGCGATCGACCGGTGACCAAGCAGGATGGCTATGCATCTGCTCAAGATATGGAGGACTCCCAAAACCTCATTGACCGCGAAATAGAATTACCAGCAGGTGCCGTTCGCGTAGCTCCAATAGAAGAAACGGTGGAAGGAATCATTGCCTTCCCGGACGGAACCTGGAATGGGGAAGCCGTAAAAGGCCTTAAACTCGTTTTCCAACAGGGAAAAGTAGTTGACATGCAGGCCGACCAAGGCTTGGAGGCTGTCCAGCAGGAAATGGAAGCAGCAGGGCCGGCTGGAACCTCCTTCCGGGAATTCGCCCTTGGGTTCAACCCATTGTTGGTCATTCCTGAACAGGATCCATTTATCCCCTACTATGGCTACGGAGCTGGAGTCGTACGCCTCTCTTTGGGCGACAATACCGAATTAGGCGGCCAGGTAACCGGCGGTTATGTGCGATGGAATTTTTTCCCGGATGCGACAGTCTATGTAGGTGATGAAGTCTGGGTATCCGATGGGAAATTGGTATCCACGCATTAAGCCCTACTGCCGGTGCCGAAAGCCGGTATCTTTTACCTGATTTTTATCCATTCGATAAAACCATGTCACTTTGCCTTCCTCTTCTCTTTTTTCTACCAACTGCATGCCCAATCGCAAGAGAACTTGCTGTGAGGGTAGATTAGGAGGGTCTGTAGCTGCCATTAAATAAGTAAACCCCAGCTCCTGAAAGGCAAAGCGAACAATTGCCAGTGCGCTCTCTGTGGCATACCCTTTCCCGATAAACTGGGGCAATAAAGCAAATATCAATTGAGGTTGAGGTTTATCGAAAAAGTACCAAAGGCCTAAGAACATGTTGAGATTTAGCTTTTGAAGCGAACGACCCCAAATTTTGTTACATGACGACCCTTCGGGTGTCAGCATGCAAGCATCTGCGTAAGGCGCTTTATTTTCAAGAAAGGGGCAGGGGCCCCTTTCTTGAAACACATAGCCACAGCTACGCAACCGAAAAGGAACGCTGCACAGGACGAAATTTGGTGAGTGTAGCCCAAAGTGTTAAATTTCAACGTGTTTTAAATATCCTACGGGTTTAGCAGTTTTATACTCCTCCACCTTCCAGAGGCCAAATCCTTCCTCCCGGAAATGACGTTGATTCTGTTCCAAAATTTCCTGGCAATTTTCCTGGCTTATAATCTTATTATCCCATAAGTACCTTCGTACAAATGGATCTGTATTGATTTGATGGAAAAGCCCGATTTCCTCCTCGGAGAATGGAGT
This sequence comes from uncultured Saprospiraceae bacterium, assembly GCA_964641965.1. Classification (GTDB taxonomy): domain Bacteria; phylum Bacteroidota; class Bacteroidia; order Chitinophagales; family Saprospiraceae; genus JAJDFU01. Next base: position 12,004 of record CAZXLD010000020.1, read on the forward strand.
CAAATTGGTTCTTTCTGTGCTCAGGTCTACCATTGCGATTATAGAACTTTAGGGTACCAGACTTGCTCTGGCACCCTATTTAATGTAAAGCTATTGCTGAATAGATAGTCTATTCTCCTATGATTTCGGCCTGCTTATTCCAAAACCGGTCATTTTCATATTGGTCAAACGGAATTTCAAATAGTTCCATGATCCTCCCATGCTTGATCCGGTAGTAAATGGCATACCGCAAATCAAAATGATTATCGTCACCTGTATAGAAATCTCGATGTATGGACATTGCACCGTTTTCATTGCCAAAAACCTCCAGCAATTCAAATCCATTCTTGCCGTTACCCATGCGCATGGCAGTGGCACGAATCCCGTTGATCATCCCGTCAATACCTTTCCAATCACCTGAAATTGGACTTTGACCAGGCATATGCCATACCAGGTTTTCATCGATATGTTGCTGAAACCAGTCCCTGTCCACAGTTCCAAAAGCAGCAAAAAAATCGTGAATCAATTGTACGTTTTGCTCGGCTGTAGTACCTGCCATCGAAGCTACAAAACCTTGCAGGTGATCCACTACCGTTTGTATCTGGGGTTTTTTATCGTAAAATTCAGTGTGTTCCCCTTCTTCCCATATCAATTGCTTGGATCCGGGCAACTGCCCATAAAAAGACCGAACATTATCCGGAAGTGCCGACTCCTCGCTGTGAACCAGAAGTGTGGGTTGCTTAACCTGCTGAGCTAAATCAACGGTATTTAATTCCAGCCATTCTTGCCATCCTTGCACGGCAAAACTGTTTTTCCAGGCCGGAATATTTCCGCGATCCGGATTGGCGTAGTAATCAACCGGAAAGAACATGGCAGCTTCAGGATTATCCGGATTATAGGCTTCTACCAAGGTTTCTACCCCCTTTTCGGTATAAGCTGTTTTTGCTGCCTGAGCCTTCTCTATCCGGCCTTTTATTCCTTCTTCCCCTCCATAAAATACAGGAGTAGTAGAGGGGTGCTGTAGCCAGGCCGAACCGGTAACCAAGCCCTTCAGACGATCATCCTGGGTTGCGGCAAGAATCATGTTTCCAGCCCCTGCACAAACACCCAAACCGATGACTTTGGAGGATTCAACAAAAGGTAACTGATTCAAAAAGGTGATTGCATTTGAGATATCCTCGGCCTTGGCTGTAGCCGACTCAAATTGCCTTGGACTCCCTCCGCTCGCTCCATAAAATCGATGATCGAAGGCCAGGGCAATAAGTCCTCGCTCCACGATCTCAGCGGCATAAGCATAACCCACCTGCTCTTTAACCTGAGTCCAGGGCCCGTCTACAATTACGGCAGGATACGTTCGGTTGGTATCAAATCCTTCAGGTAGAAACAAGGTTCCGACTATAGTCTCCCCTTCACTTTGAAATTGAACTTGGTTTTTTCCAACTTGAAATGAATTGTTGTTCATGATAGTGATTTTTTTTGGAATAAGAATCTTGATTTTGTTTATGTCGTAATGACAATACAAATATCAAGGAGTGGGTGGGCTTATTCGTTACACATATCAAACCATCAATTACAAATTTCAAAGGTGGAAATGCTGCCGATATTGATTGGGGGTTTTCCCGTGTAGCCGTTTGAAAAAGGAAGTAAAATGGGAAGGCTCCTCAAATCCCAGTTCGTAGCCAATTTCCTTGACCGACATGCTGGATTGGGTCAGCATTTTCTGAGCCAATTTGCCAATATGGCCATGGATATATTGGAGAGCAGTTGAGTGGGTTACTTTTTTAAGTACTGCGTTCAGGTAGTTGGGATGTACATTTAACTGCTGGGCATAAAAAGTCACAGAATGGTGAAGCTTGGTAGGATGTTGAAAAAAACGACTCTCTAGCTCGGATTGGAAACGGGAAAAGAGTTGATGATAAGAAGTGGCATTCTCTATCACATTGGTTTGGCGAATTGTTTTTCGGTTAAATTGCCTTTTCACAAACACCAAAGCAGTATACACCAAAGCCTCAATTATCGGAAAGCTATCCGAAGTGAATTCGTTGGCTTCGGTGTAAATCTTTTGAAAGATTTGCTCCAGGTATGCTTTTTCCTGTTCATCTATTTCAATAGGATCGTTTTTATCTAATTGAAAATAATTAAATCGATTAATAAAGTTTTCACCAAAAATGGATTTATAAATAAATTCTTGACTGAATAAAATATAGCAACCACTCCAGTCCCCTTGGATATCCCAGGAAATGAATTGATAAGGAGAATTAAAGATGATATCGGCCTCCATATCCTGAATCCCATGCCATTGTGCCGAGCGACCTCGGTTCAGTAAACCCACCGCATACAGGTCGTGCTGGAAAGGGTCCAGTTTTTTGACCACAGTAGGCATATTGTCCTCAAACTGGCGTACATCAAACCAATCAAACTTGGGGGGCGAGATATTAATGTGATTGCAATAGGCCTTTATGCCTTGTATTTTGGGAATTTCCGTCATGCTACAAGCGATCGATTTTATTCTACGCTAATCTATTGGAATCTTCGCCAAATCAAAGGCGACCTCCAAAGGGCGATCCCTGCCTGAGAGAAAATCTTCTATGGGGGTTTCAATAGGAAAATCGGGCAATACTCCAGTGCCTTCAGCTTGACCATCTACATCGAGCACATAACGGATTAAGGGAACTTCTACTTGTATTTTCGAATGGGGAAGCGTCAAGGTAAGAGAATATCCACTGGTATTTCCATAGTAGCCTCCGCCTACTTCTTCACCTACAAATAGGGCATCCTCCCGGTATTCCCGGACCAACGAACAAAATTCTGCCCCGCCTGAATAAGTGACTCCGCCTGCCAGAACAATGAGCTTACCCAGAAAAGGGTTTTCCTGCGGTGGCTCCGGACGTTCAATCTTTGGTTTCCGACGGTACTTGCCACTCATGGGGTGATACTCAAATTCTTTCCGAAGGAGACGCTCGAATTGCTTTTGATCCCTAGGTTTTGAATAGTCGGTATATGTTAAAAAAGAATAGTTGATTTGGTTGATCTCCACAAAACGGTATTTAGAATAGGATTTATTGGTTAGGTAGGAGAATAGGAAATCTTCATTCCCCTCTGTACCTCCCCCATTTGCTCGCACGTCTATAAGAAGGACCTTCAACTTCTTTTGCTTTATTTCAGTAAAAACTTGTTTAATAAATCGCTCGTATTTAATCCCGGCTTTTCTGAATTCACTACTGGAAAAGGTCGAAACTGTTAGTAGTCCAATATCTTCCTGAATGCAAAAGGAAATCGGTAGTTGTTCTTTTTCGTCTTGTTTAAAAAGCAACCTTTTGCGTTCCACTAGTTTTTTAAACGCAATGGGTTGGATCGATACGATTTCGCTTTCATCGGCATCCATCCGTTGAATTTTCAATTGAAACCCCTCAGGTTTCCAATGGATTGACCTGGCATAGTGTACAGCAAATCCAATATCATCCAACCACCGGTATTTCGAACTCATAATGTCACCATCAGCAGCAAAAGTGGTAAACAGCCTAGTCAGGATTTCCTCAATATCCCGTCCATTGATTTCCAGAATTTCACTCCCATTTAGATCAGGACTAATGGTATCGATTGGATGATAGAGGTAGGCACGTTGGCCGATAAACTTGACCAAAAACGGAAAGAAACTGCCCTCCCTTTTTAAAAAAGAACTGGTCTGATCCGATAGGGAAATATCGCAGTGATCTTCTTTGATAGATGCAATCAAGGGAGCGATCACATTATAAAATTCCAGTTCGGAAAGAGAATCACTACGCTCCAGATCGGCGAGTATGCTGGACTTGTGTGCTAGGTATTCCTCCTGTGACCTATACCAAAACAACCCGGTATGTGCTTCTTCCAATGCTGTGCTAAGCATTCTAAAATCGTCGATTAGTTTTTCGGAGGCAAGGATAGGTATTGCCTGCCCGAAGGCAATGGAACCAAGCAATACAAAAGCTCCTATAAGGGTGGTTTTAGTCATGGAGGCAAATCTGGTTTCTGAACTTGTGCCTAACCCAATGTACCCCCTAATCGCCTAAATAGTAGATTGGCCTTCATCCAAAATAAGTTGCTACAAGACACCAGCTCAGGAAACAGGTTCCAGCATTGGAACTCCCATCCTTTCCAAGTCAGTGATTAACCGTTGCTCATCAACTATTTGACCCATAAGATAGAGCCCGGGCCTGGGTATGGACCGGTCAAAGTATTGGTTCAAACAAGCTAATACAGCCAAAGCGGTCAGTCTGAATGCATCCTCATATTCAAAGCCAAACCGATACTGCTGCTTCAATCCGCCTTGGATACCATTCGCTTCTAATCGGAATTCTACCCTTGGACTTTTATCAAAACGTTCTTTTATGTTTTGATATAATAACCAACTGGAAAAACGCTGACTCCAGGATTTACTTATTTTACCAATGATTATGGAAAGTGGAAATATGAAGTGATCAATAAAACGGCTGAATCCGGCAGCATAGACCCCCGCTGACCGGAGGCCCAATTCTTGCTCTAGACCATATAACTCTTGCATCTGTAAAGGGTAACAGGTCTTTTGCCCAAAAGCTTCCGAAAATTGAACATCCACCGCATCCTTGTGATCTGCCTTTCGCCAAACTCCATCGTCCAGGACCTGTGAATTACCTTCGATCAATTCGTAGAAAATTTCCTGCACCGATGAGGGCTGTTCAAAAACCGGATCCATGGCCATGTAAACTCTTGCTTCCTCATAAGAATCAAATTGAGATTGACCAAAGCGAATACATGGTGCCACTAGTCCCGGATGAAATCCGGCTTGGGTAATGAAGATCAGCTTGTGTTTTCGGATTTCATGCTCGAACTTCCGCAATCGATCCACTACATCTCCACGGACCAAAATATCAAGCGTATCTACCCTAGCAGAGACGGCAGCCCTGGCCACCTTCTCGATAGCATCAGGAATAGAAGCGGTAACAATGACCAAGTCTACTCCGACAAACCCGGTCTCCATACTTTTAGGGTCCGAGGCATCAATAGCTCTTGCAGTCACCTCGCGGCCAGAGAATTCCTGATTCAATTGAGCTGCAAATGCGTTGGCTTTTTGAATATTTCTACCCCCAACACAAACAGCATGAGGGGTGTGTTGGAGCAAAACCCGACACATAGCTTTGCCAACACCTCCATAGCCTCCCAAAACCAATAATTGACGTTTCATGGGCATTCCGCTTTATCTCAAGTTACCCATTTCACCAGGCTGAAGGAAAGAAGATTCAGCTGCGGGGTGCGTGACATTTATCAATTCAATTACCGGATAACTGCATCCTAAACTTATTATTTGCCCCCCTTGTACTGCTCCAGTATTTCAGTACTCACCCAATAGATATCCTTTTTACTAGTGTAGAATAGGTATTTGCCATCCATCGTAACGAAGGGGCAAAGCTCATGTCCTTCGGTATTGACCGGTGCACCCATATTGACGGCTTCGCTCCAGCTCCCATCAGCTTGCCGGAAGCTAATGTAAAGATCGCCCTTGCCCATGCCGTTCCTTCGGATGGAACAAAAGATCAGGTAGGATTCGTCAGGGGCTACAAAAACATCGGCTTCGTATCGATTGGTATTGACCGTAGGACCTAGCTTGGTCGCCGTTTGGTAGGCCCCGTTGACCCTGGGAGAAAAATAAAGGTCGCAATTGTATGATTCATCTTCTGCGGCCTCCTTCTTGGAAGAAAAATAGAGAGTTCCATTTTCCGTAAAAGACATATAGTATTCTTCGGCATCCGTATTGATCGCATCTCCAACATCCATAGGCGCTGACCATGAATCCCCCATTCGTTTAAGGTACCAGATGTTATGGTCCCGGGTTGTATCTCCTTCCCTCCTGGGTCGGTCCGAGATAAAGTATAGCTCCTGCTCATCTGGTGAAAGAAAAGGGTCGTTGAAGCTGTAGACAGCATCTGAATTGAGGACTTTCGGCTGAGTCCATGCTCCATTTTCCAGTTGACAGTACCGGATTTCATTCCGGTCGCCAACATCTACACCATAGAAAAACTCCGTACCATCCTCAGAAAAAACCGAACCGAACTCATATTCATTAGGTAAGGAGATAAAGCCTGGTGCAAAGACCTGGGGAACTAATCCCGGATTTGAAGGCGACATGTAACTAGTACCATCCGGGGATTGGGTCAAGCCAATTGCCAAATAAAGAAGGCATGTGAATAGAATAAGGATTTGTTTCACGGCTAATGGTTTAAAGGAAGCGTCGAGCGATTAATAAATTATCATCCAGCTTATTCCAAAACAACTAAAAACCAAGAAAAAGCCAGTCAGTAAAAGTAATAGAAAGTAACCAGCTATAGTCAACAACAGCCACTGGACTGCATATTTTCGACGGGCGTTGAAATAAAAGATAGGCAGAAGGAACACGACGAATAGTTCAAAAGGTGATTTCTACAAATTAGCAGTGTGTGAAACAATTCTATTTCGTCCAATTAACCCTTTGTCGAGTGCATCCGTTCCAAATCTGGAGTTTATGCGACAAAATTCATTCTCATAGGCCATATTTTCGTCTCTATAGGCCACTTTCACAAGCTTTCAGCCCCTATGGCAAACGCAGCAGCATCATGGTCATGGAAGGATAAGGTAGGACGCCTCAAGCATAGAGGGGGCCCAAGAAAAAGTAGGCTGAAAAAAATTAAACCGGTTGCTTAAAGCTGGTACTAAAGAGAAGCCAGACATTCTTTATAGTGTCCCTCTTCCATTAAACCAATCGCTGGAGCATCTTAATCTGGCCGTAGTGCATCCCCTCATGAATATTATTAAATATGATAGCATCCTCTACCGTATCCAAGGTAGCTCCATAGCCCGTTACCCAGGCTTGGTAAACGCCAAATCGTCCTTCCTGGTAATCTTGCTCTGCCCAATCCACGGTTAATAAAAGATGTTCCTTGGCAAAATCAATCAATTCCAACTCCCCTTTCCCTTCCGGTACAGTCCCCCTGCGAAATCGTTGGATGACTTCCATGGGAATGCGAAAAGGAGTGTTGGTTCTTCCATATAACAACAGCTGGTGGGTTACGATTACGTGGATCAGGTTCCAAAGAATCGTATTGTTGAAACCTTCCGGGATGGTGAAAAGCTGCTCTTCAGAACAACTTTCTAACAAGCCCGCCATATTGGTTCGGGTGTTGCGCAAAAATTGAAAATGTTTTTCCATTTAAAATGAGCTAAGGGCGTCTACTGGTTTATCAATTTTGTAAAGGACGCATTTTTCCAGCTGCCTGTATTCTTTTAAATCGGGGTGATTAAAATAACCCATCTTTTTCATTCCAATCTTCTCCATGACACGGGTCGACCGACTATTATCGGCTACCGCCATAGAATAAATATGTTCCAGTCCAATCTCTCCAAACCCAAATTGCAAACACCTCTTAGCACCTTCGGTAGCATAGCCGAAGCCCCAATACGCCTTCGCCAGACGCCATCCGATATCCACGCAGGGAGTAAAATCGGCCGGAAAGGTCTGGGTGGCCATTCCGATAAACCCGATCATTTGTTGTTCAACCAATAATTCAACCGGGAAATAACAAAATCCATGATTGTGATGGTGAGTAACCATGCGGGCAAGAAAGGCATGGGATTTGGCGCGCGAATAGGTGGACGGGAAATAGGCCATTACCTCGGGGTCGGAATTGATCGCATCCAACACCTGTATATCGGTAGCTTGCCATTTTCGAAACCCTAATCTTTCAGATTGAAACAAGTACTCCAAAACAGTTTGCCTTAGGAAGGTTTACTTATTTAGCCATGCAAGTATGGTAATAGGATTCGATCAAATTAAAAATCGCCTCCTCCGGCTTGAAAAAAGCAGATCGTATCCCTGCCTCATGCCCTTGTTCGCCATAATACCCATTGGTCATCCAGATGAATCCGAAGCGGCCGCTTGTATCCCAATGCATTTGAGAAATGAGTCCATAAGCCTCTCCGGCATGGCCTATCATGGGCACGTTTGGAAAGATAAAATCCGAACGATCAGCCTGCCCGGTCCGGTGAAGGCTGAGTCCAAAACTATGGTAAAAACCACCGTAGGTATCTCCATTCGAACCATCAAAAGTCCACACCGGCTGCTGCATCAATTCCACAGTGCCTTTATCCAATACAGCCCTAGGAGATCCACTGGTCTGTTGCATATGCATTAGCATGAAAGTGGCTAATTCACGAGGACTAACCCGCAAACTACCCTGAGGACCAAAGATGGAGCCATTCTGTCCAAGCGGATAAGATGGTGTCAATGGCTCAGGATAGACTCCCTGATAGTCATCAGCCGTGGATTGCCCATTCCGATAAAGCGCAGCAATGGAATTTAAGTCGGTTATTTCCCGCACATTAAAACTACCCTCTATTCCAAGAGGCTCTAAAACCGTCTCTCGTATATAAATATCAAACCGCTTTCCGCTTATCTTTTCGATCAAGGCACCGATAATCCCAAAGTTGAGATTACAATACGTGAAGTACGTCCCAGGCTTCTGGCTCAGCCACATATCGTCCGTATAGAAGTAGCCTTCGGGCAACAGGATCTCTTCCATTCCGGGCAGCGTATCTCTTCGATAGGTCGTAAACAAAAAATCTCCGTAGCCGCTACCATCCTGCAAACTGGAAGTATGCGTTAATAGCATTCGAAAGGTGATCGGAACCTCCGGAAAGTGCCGATTGCGAACCGGATAACCCAGTACCGGACTGATATCATCATCCAAATCAAAAGCACCTTTTTCATATAGTTTCATCAAACCCGTAGCTACTACGGTCTTTGAAATAGAAGCAATTCGATAACGCGTTTTCTCAGTGACAGGCCGCTCCTCTTCAATATGCGCCAAGCCGTGGTAAAATTCATCCACGATATCTCCATTGCAAACCACCAGCAGGGACATGCCAACCAATTGATTTTGGGCAGCTACAGCAGCTAGCTCATCCTGGAAAGAAGCTTTTTGTTGGCAGGAAGAGAAAAGTAAGATACCCAGGCAAAAAACGATATAAATAAAGCGCATTCGATTAACATTAACAATGATAATTCCTTCAGGTGTAAACTGTTCCGATATTTGGATGTATTTCTGATTTAAGCAAAAAAAGGACTGCCTGAAGGTACAAGCAATCCTTTTTATTGGACTGAAGAAGTCCTTCTAGATAGTGGAAGGATTCTTCTTTCCTTTAATTTCGTCCATAGCCTCTTTAAGATCGGACTTGAGCTCCTCCATAAAGGATTTCACTTCTTCACTTTCCGATTGACCGAATGCCGCTACTTTTTCGTGTAGTGCATTCATTTTGGATTCTGCCGCTTCAATCGCATCACTGGCTTTTACTTTAACTTTTCGCAAGCCAAGCGATATGGCAATCAAAGCAATTCCAGTCATAATGAAAGAAATGGCCACCATCGCTACGATAAAAGCCATGCCGAATCCAGGGTTGAATACTACGAAGGCACCCAGGCCAATAGCCAAGATACCAAAGGCCAGCCCCCAACCCCAATAGGGCATTTCCATTTTGCGTGCTTCCAGGGCAAAAGCAATGGCCAGGCCACCTCGCATCATGATCAGAAATCCACAGATAAGAATTAGGGTTGCTACGGCTGCTCCTTGATTGCGGAGCAAGGCGATACCTAATATCGTGTACAGAATACCTGCTGCCAGGTTCCAGCCCCAGCCCTCCATCTCCTGCCGGCTTTGAAAAGCAAAAAAGATGGTTGTGATACCGTCTACAATGAAAATGATAGAGAATAATAGTGCTAAAGTAAGAAAGGTAATCCCGGGATTAGCCAGAAAATAAATCCCTCCTAACACGTACAAAATACCGATGATCAATACGACCCACCAGTTTTTGATGGATTTTACAATTCCTTCTGCGAGCATAGGTTTTGGGTTTTGTGTGATTAAAATTTTCGCTCTGAAAATTAGCCTTAAGATACAAATCCTTCATATTCATGAGCTTGAAATAATTCAAGTAATACCAGATACGACCTAAATCCATTGTTCGATCCCATTTAAGTACAATCCTGAGCATTTTTAAGCCAGGACGCGATTTCAGCCAAGCCACATGAGCGGAAAAGTAGCCTGGGTGTATATCCTGCTAAACGTTAGTTGGGAGAGTACTTCCAACGTATTGAAAATTGGAGTGGCTCAACAAATGGAATCCAAACGCTAAACTGTTTTTGCTATCCGATAAAAGCTACTTGCGAATCACACTGAAAATCTTAAAATTGCCAAAAAACAACCCCTTTTCATGAGAAAGACCCTACAGCAATTTCTTACCCGCAACCGCGGTCTGGTTGTATTCCTGTTCGCCGTTCCGGTCAGCTTCGTATATCAAAGTGCGCAAAACTTGCGCAACTGGTATTTTCGCAATTTCCAAGCCACCAATAAACTGCACGATCGGAAGGTGACCGAGATTCAGGCTTTAGTGAAACAGGGCGCCCAATCTGGCAAACAGATGTGTACAGCCCGCAAGCCTTGGATGACCATGTCTATCCGTAAGGCCACCTTCAAAAAGGAAATGGTGCAGATCCCTATCGATCTGAAAAATATCCTCGATTTTGATCCGGAAAATGGCATTGTCCGGGTAGAACCCATGGTGACCATGGGGGATATCACGCATTACCTCATCCCGAAAGGCTATGCCTTGGCTGTGCAGGTGGAAATGGATGATCTCACAGTGGGTGGCTTGTGCATGGGCGTCGGTATTGAAACCACCTCCCATCGCTACGGATTTCTGTTCGAAACCATTGCCGCTTATGAAATTGTAACGGCAGAAGGCGAACTGATCCGTGCGACAGCAGACGCCCATCCCGATCTTTTTCATAATCTCCCCTGGTCTCACGGAACCCTTGGATTCCTGGTAGCCGTGGAATTACAAGTAGTTCCCATCCGCTCGCATATGCGAGTCCGTTACATTCCTACCCATTCCCAGGAAGAATTCTATCGGCTCTTCCAGGAGCTCTCCCAGTCGGACAACCCACCGTCCTATCTGGAGGGCTTGGTCTATTCACCAGATGAAGCGGTGATCATGTGCGGCGAGTTAGATGAGCCAAATACTTCGGAAAAGCGCAAAAAAATCAATGCCATCAACCGCTGGTACAAGCCCTGGTACTACACCCATGTAGCGCGGTATCTGGAGTGGGGTGAAGGAGAAGAGTACCTTCCGATCCGGCATTATTTCCACCGTCATACCCCTTCGGTATTTTTTCAACTCAAGGACCTTATCCCTTTTGGCAATCAGGGCTGGTATCGTTGGCTTTTTGCCTGGATGGGAGCACCCAAGATCTCCCTGATGAAGCTTACCTTCACCCGGGAGCTCCGCAAACAAGCCTTTGAAAACAGGGTCGCTCAGGATATCCTTATACCGATGCAGGATATGGCGGAAGCCCTGGATCATATTCATCCTCGCTACGGGATCTATCCCATGTGGATCTGCCCGGTGCGTATGTTTCGGCATGCGCCGTATGAAGGTTTACTCCCTGAGCCGGAGGCCCCTTCACAGATGTATGTCGACATTGGCATTTACGGTATCCCGGCCAAGGTACCGAGTGGAAATTGGGATTCCATTCGCGAGGGACGAGCATTAGAGGCCCTCTCCTTGTCCAAGCGGGGCTTTCATATGCTGTATGCAGATATGTTTATGAATCGGGCCGAGTTTGAGCAAATGTTCAACCATCGCACCTACCGGGCTGTACGTGCGCAATACAAGGCGGATCAGGCCTTTCCGGAGATCTACGACAAGGTAGTACCGGAAAGCTGGCTGGTAGATCTGGAAGAAGAGGCCACCAAGCGGATGGAAGCGGAAAATGTTACGGCGCCTCAGATGGAGGATCGCTTTGCGGAGAGATAGATGGGAGATGAATACATGAATGACGAACATTCGAATACATGAATTTGGAAGTCTATTCCTTTTTCATGTATTCCTTGTTCGAATGTACTGACGAAACAAGTTTGTCAGCATCCAAGATTCGAATGTTCTTTTGTTCTTTCCTCCGCCGGCCCCGAACCTGAATAATATTCCAAACCCCCAGGGTTGCGTTCCTTATTTGCAAATTCACTTTTCCATTTCAAACCCCCAACTTGTGGACATAATGCCGGTTTTAGGGAAGAATAACCTATTGATCAGGATCATTCTTTTTTAAAACCCGTAAATTAGGATGTCGCTGAATTTTGGGATCAACACAAGCCCGAGCTAAAAATAGGATAGCTTCCGACATGCTACTTCTAATTCGGTAAGTAGGTAATTGTGGTTCAACCGATCTGTTAGTTTTCTAAAACCTCGAAATTTCTGATCCGAAGGATGGTAGCATCACTACTGCCTACCGGACCGGCCCTGTAAATAAAAGCAAAATGGATAGTCTCTCCGCTAAAAGCAGATAAGCTGAGCTTATCAGACTGGGTGAATCCGTCTGATCCCGGATCGTTGGACAAAATAAAATCCAAGCCAGCTTCAAAAGGTTGCCAGTTGGCCCTATCAAACCCTTGTGTCATAAAGTCGGTTGCAATTTGAATGTCGTAGGGCACAAGCCCGGGTGATACGACTTCGAACCGCCTATCCGCTTCAAATCGCAAATCAGCTGAACGCAATGAATTTAGATCAATGGCAGGAGAGATCAGCCATACTTCAGACCTAGATTGGTCCGATGAACCACCCACAAAAGCATTTATTTCTACGGAAGGGACAGAGGTACAGTACCAAGCTGCCGAACCCTCCCTATTTTGCAAAACCACCACCTCCGACCAGCCCAACGGGATATTTCCAGCCGAACAGTTGGAAAAGTCATCCTGAAAAAGAAAATTCTCCTCGACAGGCGGCACATCAAGATTCAAAAAGCGTCCATCCAAATCATTGGTAAGCAAGCCCGGACCGACATCTGCTATCTCAAATTCAACCCATACCACTTCAGCTTCACTGGTGGTAATGGAGTTAATTTCAAAAGCTGCTATAGTTTGTCCTGCGTCAACTGATAAGCGTATCAGGTCACTTGCTTGAAAGGTTGTTTCTATTGTTGTACCGGGACTAGCATTTATACGAATCACAATTTCTGATTCTACGATGGACGCAGGTGCAATGGATAAAGAAACCGGAATGGGAAACGTAGTTTGATTATTAATTTCTAATGACGTTTCTTCGAACTGAACAATTGATGCCACCTCAACCTCATTCTGACTGCAGCTGACCAACAACAAGCACCCTAATAAACTCAGTACGAGTTCGAGCTTAACAATCCCTTTATAGTTCCTCACTTAGGACGATATTCTAAAACGGAAATAACCGGAAAGTGGTCAGAGATAAAGTTGCCGTTAACCGTAAGATCATTTGCAAAATAAGACACACTTGAAAAGCCGTTCATGAAAATAAAATCAATACGCCTGCTAAAACTGCTGCTCGGTTCGAAACCGTTGAACGTACCTACGGGTCCAAATCTTACCCTGGAATTATAACTATCCCTGAGTCCTCCTTCCAAAATGACATTGTAGGGTTCAGAATCAGGTTCGGTGTTCAGGTCCCCTGCCAAAATAACCCATTCATTTGCACTGTTCGATTGTATAAAATCCATAATTAACCGGGCACTGTTTTGTCGCGCCTCATTCCCCACATGGTCGAAATGAGCATTGTAAAAATGTACAATACGGCCATTCCGATTATCTCGCAGGTAAACATACGTACATATCCGTTCCAGCACAGCATCCCAACCTATGGATGGGCTTTCAGGAGTTTCCGAGAGCCAGAAAGTACCACTGTCGAGCAGGGTGAATGCTTCTTTTTTATAATAGATCGGAGCAAATTCACCCGCTGCTAAACCGTCCTCTCTGCCAATGCCGATACTCTCATAAGCAGTAAGCTGATCGTCCAGATAGTTTTTTTGGTGCACCAAAGCCTCCTGCATACCTATAATGTCAAGGTTCTCGCTCTCTAAGAAAAGCACGATACTTTGCTTTCGATTGTCCCATCGGTTCTCATTGTCACCAGGATTATCAAAACGAATATTAAAAGAGGAGACTTTCAAACTCGCATTACTGATTTCGTTATCCACAAGGGGAACCTCGTTTTCTGAACAAGACCATAAGAGCAAGATCACACTTGTCAAAAGCGAAAACTTTAACCATACAGCCCACTTATGTTTAGCTTCGATAATGTTCATCTCTCAAACTTTAATAGTTGCTCTGTTTCTGTTTCTGCACATTTCATAGGCTCCCAGAATGCCCGCTTGATCGTTTAAAGAAGCAGAAATGATCTGGACTTCATGCAATGGAGTCCAGGCCATTGATTGAGTTTTGCTCCTCAAATAGGGTAAGATAATATCCTGACTTTTCATAACACCACCTCCTATTAGGACAGCTTCAGGATCATAGGCATGAATATAAGCTACTAATGCAGTTGCCCATAGATCCATGCAGTAGTGAGCGGTTTGCTTGGCTATGCGGTCACCTTGCCGGTAGGCCTGGAATAGGCGTTGAAAATCAAAAGGAGGTTTACCACTTAAAAGACTTTCCTTATAACCATTCAGCGCTTGCGCATAGACTTCAAGAGCCACCAATGATGCTTCAGCTTCCACGCATCCATGGTTGCCACAATGACATTTTCTTCCATTAACCCTTACCGGAAAATGACCTCCCAGACATCCTGCCTGGTAATGTTTACCCACAATTAAATGGTCATTAATAACCACTCCTGTTCCGATTCCCGTCCCAAGCGTAACCATCACCATGTTCGAAAACTTCTTTCCGGAACCATAGCATTTTTCTCCAAGGCATGCCAGCCGGGAGTCATTGTCAATGGCAATCGACGCATTAAAGGCCCGAAAGGCCCATCTTTTAAAGTCAAACCTATGAGCATCTTCATACTTCCCACTGCTGGAAATCACCTTTGAGTCGTCGCGGTTTACCAGCCCTGGGAAGGCTAAGCCTATGGCACGTATGCTTTCACGCGGAAGTTGATGTTTCTGGCAAAGCTTTAGCAGATGATCCTGGACAATTTTGAGATTTTGAGACGTACTCTGTTCTTTGAATGAAGGGTAAATATCAAAAGCTACCAATTGATCATTGACGAAAAGACCCAGTTTGGATCTTGTTCCTCCCAGGTCAATACATGCAATGGTTTCCTTTGAGTTCATTTGCCAAAAGTAGAGTAACTTCTGTAAAGACAGAATTTCCCCGGATGCAGTTGGTACCCTGAGTATGAATTCGTGCTGATGTACCCACCCTGAATGGACGCAAATCAGGATATTCATTGGATCATTCCAATGGATGGCCTAACTTACTCCTTCTTTTGCATCGGTTTGACCTTTCAAATATCTTGATGAGCGGATTACGAATACCAATAATACATCATATGAATATTTGAAGTTCTCAGAATCGCACTTTTTTAACTGCATACAGGCTTGACAATGGAAATAAAATCTGCCAAACTTACCATAACGGCAAAGGGACTCGACGGAAACGAGGTTACCAAAAGTCATAGAACCCTAAGGGACATTCAATCCATTTTTGAGGATCAGAAATCCCTCACTGAAATGGATTTGGACCAAAAAGCCTATGAAGTAGCGTGCTATTTCCCCGTGGACCAGGGCAAGGAAGGCGGCCTTTTTTATGGCTTTACCACTTTGTATCCGGGCAAGGTTGGACAAGAATACTTCATGACGAAAGGTCATTTTCATCAAAAACTGGATACTTCCGAATTTTACTGGGGCGTATCGGGTAAAGGCGCATTGCTTTTTATGGATTTAGACCGCCATGTGTGGGTAGAGGAAATGGTACCAGGCAGTCTGCATTACGTCCCCGGAAAAGTAGCGCATCGGACGATAAATACGGGTTCCGAACCTCTTGTTTTTGGAGCCTGCTGGCCCAGTGATGCAGGCCATGATTATGATACCATACAGCGCGAAGGATTTTCTGTACGAATAGAACAGGTAGATGGTGCTCCAGCAATAATACCCAACGATAAATAGCCGGATGGAAAGGTACAGAGCACATCCGCCCAACTACGACAAGTATCCCTATATCCAGGTTAATGATTCTGAATCAGGCTGCTGGAAAGGATGGGAGCAAATTGTCGGTCAACTCAAGAGCCAATTAGAAGGCTTGGACTCTTATACCCTCGTTTTCGATCAATATCAGGGCGTGGATCATCAGGAATTTCTTGAATCAATAACCAAAGACTTTGAGTTTGACAGAATAGTTGACGTTTCCAAGGCGATTAAAGGCGTCGAGGAGATTCAGGAAATGGTCTTTCCGGATGTAACCGATGACAGGGTATTTGGTTATCTAACGCGACTGGGCTTAGTGGATTTTTTTGATCCAGATCAGTTGATTGAATTAAAGGAAAACATCCGTTCGGCGGAGGGTAAGATCCTAATTTTTGGAATAGGGGCTTCCTTGTTTTGTGACAAACCATCCTTGTTGTTGTATGCCGATATGGCCCGATGGGAGATTCAAAAACGCCAAAGAAAGCATCTTGTCAACAACCTGGGGGTTGAAAATAGAAATGAGGCTGCCTCCGCTACCTACAAGCATTCCTATTTCGTGGATTGGCGTGTGCTCGACCGACATAAAAAAACGGTTTACGATCATTGGGATTACCTGATCGATGCAAACGGAGATGAACCCAAAATGATGGCCGGCCCAACCTACAATAAAGTGCTTGAAGGTATAGTCCAAAGGCCGTTTCGGGTAGTTCCTTTCTTCGATCCGGGGCCTTGGGGCGGTCAGTGGATGAGAGCGGTTTGTGATCTGGAGGACGGCCCTCCAAATTATGCGTGGTGCTTTGATTGCGTGCCGGAAGAAAACAGCTTGCTGTTGAAAATCGGAGATGAACTGTTTGAGACTCCCTCTATCAACCTCATTTTTCAACAAGCTAAACCTTTGTTAGGTCAGGCCGTTTACGGCCGTTTTGGTGATGAATTCCCCATCCGTTTCGATTTTTTGGATACCATGGCTGGTGGGAACCTGAGCTTACAGGTTCATCCCCTGACGGAATACATTCAGGAGCACTTTGGAATGCATTACACCCAGGATGAGAGTTACTATTTGCTGGATGCAAACGAAAAGGAAGCCTCGGTCTACCTCGGGGTAAAGGAGGGGGTGAATCCAGAAGACGTGATTCGGGATCTGGAAAAGGCACAAAACGAAGGTCTGCATTTTGATGCGGAGAAGTACGTAAATAAATGGCCTGCAAAAAAACATGACCATTTTTTAATTCCTGCAGGCACCATTCACTGCTCCGGAAAAGGTTCAATGGTGCTTGAAATCAGTGCAACACCTTATATTTTCACATTTAAACTTTGGGACTGGGGAAGGCTTGGTCTGGATGGTAAGCCAAGGCCTATCAATATTCGGCGAGGGGCCAGGAACATTCAGTGGGATCGCGATACCAACTGGGTGGAGGAAAATCTAATCAATCGGGTTGAGGTTATCGGAGAAGGAGATGGCTGGAAGGAAGAAAAGACAGGCTTGCATCAAACCGAATTTATTGAAACCAGAAGGCATTGGTTTACCGGCCGCGTAACGCATCATACCCGTGGAAGTGTGAATGTTCTCAATCTGGTAGAGGGTCAGGAAGCCATTGTGGAGAGCCCATCCGATTCCTTTGATCCGTTTGTGGTGCATTATGCAGAGACCTTTATCATCCCGGAAGCAGTGGGAACCTACACGATACGTCCTTATGGCAGTTCTAGGAATCAACAATGTGCCACTATTAAAGCCTATGTGAGACATGAAGGATGAAATGGTATTTGATCCTGGTTTTGATATAATACCCAAAGAGAACCCCTTAGGTTTTGAATATGGTGACGGAACTTTTGGCCCTGAGGTGGAGAACCGTTCCTTGAAAAGTATTCGGAAGAGCTTGAAAGACCCGGCCTGTGATGGACCCGACATTGTGTATTCTATTGCAATGGGCGTTGGAAAGAACCGACATTACGATCTTTTGAAATCGCTCCACTTGCTCTTTGGAGTAGTGACCTATGCGAAAGGGAGGTTGGGAAACGGGCCGGTTAGGAGTCAAGGACACATTCACGCGGTATCCAAATACTCTAATGGCTGGTCTACACCAGAAGTCTATGAGATTTGGAGCGGTAAAGCCATTATCTACATGCAAGAACGGGCAACAGACGATCCTGGAAGATGTTTTGCGGTAGAGGCGAACCCCGGTGAAGTTGTGATCGTACCTCCCGCTTGGGCGCATGCCACCGTCAGCGCGGATCCCAATCACGCACTGACCTTTGGTGCCTGGTGCGTTCAGGATTATGCTTTTGAGTATGATTTGGTGAGAGCGCATCAAGGACTGGCCTGGTTTCCCTTGTTGGATGATGAAGGTAGGATCAACTGGGAACACAACAAGAATTATAAGTATTCGCCCATTCAAGTGAAATCGCCTGAATCTTACAGTCTGTTTTCTATCAATCGGAATAGGAGCATTTATAAGAATTTCGAAGAAGACCCTGGACGCTTTGCTTTTGTCGTGAAGCCTGGATTGCTAAAAGACGTATGGGAAAACTTTGTGCCTTGAATTATGAGACCACCCAGTTTCATACTGATGCTAATACTCCTCTTATCATGCAGGGAGCAAGAAGAAGGAGTTCCGAATGTGATCGTCATCATGACAGATGATCATGCCACGCATGCTCTCAGTGCTTATGGCGGTCATTTGAACCGAACTGCCAACCTGGATCGATTGGCAGAACAGGGATTGCTTTTTAGGAATGCTTTTGTGACCAACTCCATTTGTGCCCCGAGCCGGGCGGTCATTCTTACCAGCAAGTATTCACACCTAAATGGTGTACCCGATAACTCAAGTGTATTTGATTCTGCCCAGCTTACCTTTCCTAAACTGTTCCAAGAAAAGGGTTATGAAACCGCGATCATCGGGAAATGGCATCTTGGAAGCCAACCGACCGGATTTGATCACTGGAATGTGCTTCCCGGACAAGGCGATTACTACAATCCTGCATTTATTAAAAATGGAAGCGATACTATCTACCAGGGTTATGTGACCGATATCATTACGGACAAAACGCTTGAATGGCTAGAGGGCCGATCAAATGCTAAGCCATTTATGCTCCTGATGCATCACAAGGCTCCTCACCGGAATTGGATGCCCGCGCTAAGGCACTTGAATGAATTTGAAGATGCGGATTTCTCCTTTCCCGACAATTTTAGAGATACTTACCAGGGTCGATATCACCTAACTCAGCAGCAGCTAAGCGTGTCCAAGCACATGTCGTATGCCTATGATTTGAAAATACCCTGCGACACTTGTAGCGAACAGCCCATAAATCAATGGACACCGCAAGCCTATAAAGCTAAAATGAATCGCCTTACAGACGCTCAACTTGCGGAATGGAAAAAGGGGTACGAAGAGGAAATTTCGGAATTCATACAGCTTGACCATGCGGATACCGTAGCGGTGAGCAAATGGAAACTCAAACGCTACTTGCAGGACTATCTACGATGTGTCCTCGCTGTAGACGAAAGCGTAGGTCAGATAATCGACTACCTGGAAGAGTCAGGACTTGCTGGAAATACGGTTGTGGTTTACACCTCTGACCAAGGATTCTTTCTTGGAGAACACGGCCTTTTCGACAAACGCTACATGTACGAGGAGTCTTTAAAAACGCCTTTATTAATGAAATATCCCAGGGAAATTAAGCCCGGTTCCGTTTCTGAAGCATTGGTAATGAATCTGGATATCGGGCCAACACTACTTGATCTGGCCGGCATCGAAGTTCCTCCATCGTTTCAGGGGCATTCTCTTCGACCGCTTTTCAGATCTGAGAAAGTAGAATGGCGTGATGCAGTCTACTATCAATACTACGAGCAAGTATTCGGAGTTCCTGCCCATTACGGACTAAGGACCGATCGCTATAAACTAATCAAGTTCAGCACCAACCCGCCTTCATGGGAGTTCTACGACTTGGCAAACGACCCAAAGGAAATGAATAATCTCTATCATGAGGAAGCATACGGTGAAATCGTCCAAATGCTTAAACAGAGGATAAAATCCTTACAAAACCAGTATCAGCTTAATTAATTGTGTTTATGAGGTCACTAGGGATATGCTTTGGTTTTCTTATTCTTCTATTCTCCTGCAACGAAAGGCTCCAGCAGGATGCTCCGGGCGCAGAAGGGCTCCTGGTAGACTTTCGGTATCAACCCAGGCATTGGCAAACCTGCTTTGGGCTTAAAGATGACTTCTACAAGAGCGTAGTGGCCGACAACGGCAGCCTTTGGTACGAATTTGTTTATGGCAACAATCATATCGGATTTCCATATCCGAACTACTGCTGGGAACGCAATAAAGGCTTCCGAACCGCCATCATTCCGCAACTGGCCAATCGGGCTTATCCAGACAGCTCTGAACAGGGGGTATCCCGTCCGGAACTACCCGTGGTCAGGAATACATCCACCTATGCAAATGTAATCTTGACACAAACCACCCTGGCGTCCTACAAAGATGAAGCCAACCCGCTTAACTCAAGATTTGATGTTGTCCACCTGGAATTGAAGAACTCGGGGCAAGCGTTGGAAAACACGCAAATTAGGATAGAAGTAAATACCACCTACCAGATGCGCCTGGATGAAAGCAAAACCAAGGCGTACCTTGTGCTCTACGGTGAAGATGACAAATTACTGATCCAGTTTCCCAGGCCAGTTGAACGTTTTGCAGGCCATATCTCTAAAATGAAGTACTCCTATTATTTTGACTTCAAGTCTGTCCAACTCGAACCCGGGGATACGGATGAAATGCTTTTCGTCCTTCCCAGAAGTAAAGGCCTTCCCGAAGACATCAGTTCTTCCCTAACCATTGAATCCGAACTTGATAAAGCCAAAACCTACTGGGATACACTTGACCTGCCCTATAACAAGATCGAAGTGCCTGACTCAGGCATTCAAAACTTGTTGAACTCCGCGGTTCGAAATATTTATCAGGCCAGGGAAATAAAAGATGGTATTCCTGCTTTTCAGGTGGGTCCTACGTTTTACCGGGGCACCTGGGCAGTAGACGGGCCCTTCTTCATGGAAGCTATGACCTACCTGGGACAAGCTGATGAAGTCAGGCAGGCCATTGAAGGCATTTTTGTAGTAGGAGAAACCCAGGGTGATACCGGTGAAAGTTTTTCAAAACAAGCAGGTTTACGACTGTGGATGATAGTGCGCCATGCTGAACTAACCGGAGATTATGACTGGCTGGAGAAGATGTGGCCCTTTGTATCCAGGGAGGTCGAAAACATCAAACGGTACAGGAGTAATTCCTATAAGGATGGAAATCCACTGACGGACGGAATGATGCCTGAAGGAAATTCGGATGGTGGAATTGGGGGCATTTATGCAGAGTACACCAATAACTATTGGGTCCTGAGCGGTCTACTACGGGCTATTGAGGCGGCGGAAATGTTGGATAGACGAGAGGAATTGGCAGATTGGAAGCAATTTTTTGATGCTTATTTTAAAACATTTAATGAAGCCAGGGAGCGCGATAAAGTGCAAGACCCATATGGCAATGTATATGTCCCAACCTTTATGGGCCACAATACCTTAAACCCTACTTCCGGCCAATGGGCCTTCATGCATTCTGTTTTCCCCGGCAAGCTTTACTCAAAAGAAGATCCGCTTGTGTTGGGCACCATGAATATGCTTGATTCTTCATTGGTTGAAGGTTTGATTTTAGGAACAGGATGGCTACCCAAAGGTCTGTGGACCTACGCAGCATCCTTTCATGGTCACGCTCATTTGTGGTTGGGAAATGGGGATCGCGTTCCTCAAATCCTTTATGATTTTGCGAATCACGCTTCTCCCCTGCTGTGTTGGTCAGAAGAGCAACATCCGGTGGATTTCGAAGGGGATTATCTGGCACATGGCGACATGCCGCACAACTGGGCAAGCGTTGACTTTATCAGGTTGATCAGGCACAGCCTGGCACTCGAAAGGGGGAATGAACTACATCTGTTTGAAGGATTGCCGTCTGATTGGTTGGCGCCCGGAATGAAAACGGGATTCAATGAGGTTAATACCACTTTTGGGAAGCTTTCTTTTGAATTACTAGTCAACAAGGAAGGAGATAATGCCGTGCTGGAACTCATGCTTGAGCCACATGACGATCAAAAACCGGATAAGATTGTCATACACCAGCAAGCCTTTAATGGAAACGAAAAGGATATCTCCATCAATTGGGAAGAGAGCCTTACGATTGAAATTGAACTGAATTAGATGATCCGTTCGAAACAGTTTGCAGCTGTAATTTTAGTTTTCTCTTTCGCCCTGAGTAATTCTATTGCCCAGGGGAAGCAAGGATTTTACTTTAATAAAAAATCTTATACCAAAGAACCCATCCCCAGGTTTTCTGAGACACGGCACCTGTTACCCCAACCCATTTTTGATGAGGATACCGCATTCGTTAGTTGCTATTGGAAGGCATGGGAGATTGCTTTTGATAATATCTATGAGCCCACACCAGAAAGTGGCTTTGTCTCTCCGTTTATAGATGCCTCATTTAATGATAAGATCTTTCTGTGGGATATGGCATTCATAACCATGTTTGCCAATTATGGTACTCCATTCGTGCCTGCCATTTCCGGATTGGATAATTTTTACGCCAAGCAATATTTGAATGGAGAAATCGGAAGGGAACTCGTAAGAGAAACTGGGGAGCCTTATTCACTGTGGATTAATCAGGAGAAGGAGCCGATGTTCAGTAGGTACGGCGTGAGGTGGCCCGGATTGAAGATGCCTATTATTTACAAGGACCGAAAAGCGCCTATGCCGCCTACCTATATGACATTAGAGGCATTTAATCATCCGATTTTAGCATGGGCGGAAATGGAGAGCTTCAAAATTACAGCAGATACTGCCCGCTTATCGATGGTATGGGAGCCATTGGTGAAGTACTATCAAATGCTACAGAAATATTTAATGCAGGGTAATGGACTTTACATTACCGATTGGGCTTCTATGGATAATTCACCGAGAAATGGGTATCTGATGTACGGTGGTACTGCTATTGATATCTCTTCTGAAATGGTTTTATTTGCTCGAAACCTATCAACCATTGCCGGAGTTTTGGGTAAGCACGAGGTAGCGGAAAAGTACGATGAGGAGGCAGATCTATTATCGGAACTGATCAATGAAAAGATGTGGAGCACACAAAGGAAATTCTATGTGGATCTAACGCTGTTTGAATACCAGGTACCTGTGAAGACGGTTGCCGGTTTTTGGCCTTTGGTTGCCGGTGTAGCGACGGAGCAGATAGCCGATACCCTCGTCCGGGAATTGGAAAACCCAAAAACCTTCAATCGCAAACATCGGGTGCCCACCTTGGCTTCGGGCGAAGATGAATATGATCCGGAGGGAGACTATTGGTCGGGCTCCGTATGGGCACCAACCAATATGATGATCGTGAGAGGTCTCGAAAAGTATGGCTATGAGGAACTGGCCTATGCTATTGCTATGGATCATCTGAGAAACGTAGTCGAGGTATTTAAAACTACTGGCACCATATGGGAAAACTATGCACCTGACAGCATATCTCCTGGTTCAAATTCCAGGCCCGATTTCGTTGGCTGGTCGGGTATAGCACCGATAAGCTTTTTTATAGAATATGGAATAGGCATCAAAGTGAATGCACCGGAAAGAAAAGTTGAATGGAGAATCAAAAGTGACGAGCGAGTAGGGCTTGAGCAACTGTGGTTTGATGATACTACTGTTGATATGATATGTGAAAGAAAAAGTAAGAATGGGAAAAGAACAACCTACATTCAATCAAACGGAGAGCCCTTTGAGTTAAAAATCATTTATGGGGATAGAGAAATTATAAGAGAAATCAAGGAAGGTGATCGCTTTAAACTAGAATTATAAAATAGCATCGAGACCGACATGCAATCAATAAAGGATGGATTTCGGCTAGGCGCCATATGGGTTTTGTTACTTTTTACCGCTTGCACAAGTACTGAGGAACAGAAATCCTTACCTAACTTCATTATCATTCTTACGGATGATCAGGGTTATGGTGATCTAGGTATTTTTGGTCATCCCACGATCAAAACCCCTGCGCTTGACCTAATGGCTACAGAGGGGCAAAAGTGGACTAACTTTTATGTGGCTGCGCCTGTCTGCACCCCCAGCCGAGCCGCACTTCTGACCGGTCGATACCCTATAAGAAATGGTATGACTTCGGGCAAGCGGGCGGTTCTATTTCCGGACTCCAACGGAGGCTTGCCCCCTTCAGAGATAACCATCGCTGAAGTGCTAAAACAAAAAGATTATGCCACCGCAGCGATAGGAAAATGGCATTTAGGGCACCTAACAACCTTCCTGCCTATCAATCAGGGCTTCGATTACTACTTCGGCATTCCTTATTCCAATGATATGGACAGCCGGCCAGGTCATAATTATGAGAAAAACGCACTGGACCCTTATTTCCAGGTAGATTATAACTTTTACCAGGTACCGCTACTGGAAGGCGCAAAAGAGATCGAACGCCCTGTAAATCAGAATACGATCACCAAAAGGTATGTCCAGAAAGCAAAAGAGTTCATTAGGAAGAATAAAGACAAGCCTTTTTTCCTCTACCTGGCTCACAATCAACCGCATATCCCTCTATTTTCATCGCGAACGAGTGCAGAAGAGAAAAGTAAAGCAGGACTTTACGGTGATGTGATCGAAGAGATAGACCAAGGGGTAGGCGAGATTCGCAAACTATTGGAGGAGCTGGCTATCGATAAAAGAACACTCGTTGTATTCACCTCTGACAATGGACCCTGGTTGGCATTCAAAACACATGGAGGATCCGCAGGACTCCTCCGATCCGGCAAGGGTACGACCTTTGAGGGAGGTCAACGGGTGCCGGCGGTTATCTGGGGACCCGGAATTGTAAAGCCGGGGGTCGTACAAGAAATGGGATCGACTTTGGATTTGCTCCCCACTTTCGCCGCACTGGCCGGTATTGAAGTTCCAAAGGACCGAAATATCGATGGGTTGGATCTGTCAGGCCTCATCGAAGGAACCGAAAAGCAAAGCCCCCGAGATGATTTGTTCTATTGGAACAACGATCGGTTGTTTGCCGTGAGATCTGGTAAATGGAAGCTTCACCGACAGTTTGTATCGCCTATCTACTACTGGAATCCCACCGAGCCCCTGGACAAGCCTGTGCTGTACGACCTGGAAACCGATCCTTCGGAAAAGTATAACCAGGCCGATTCCTTTCCGGATATTGTGTTACATCTCGAAACGCTTATGCAGGCACATGAGAACGAGGTAGAATCTGACCGTATGCCGGATAACCTGGCAGGTCGACTTATCGAGTAGAAGATTGTACCATTTTCAACTTAAAATGGTATTAACATACCCGGGACAGTAGCGAATCAATCGAACTATACTTATATTCCATTTTAAGTTCTACTCTTCGGCTTGAAGCATTATCGTGTTGAACAAATTTTACCAGTTTCAAGGATAAAATGTCCAACAATAAAAGGTCATTTTATCCTAGAAAAGGCATAATCAATGAACGACCCATGCTATTTTGCGCATAGTGATTCATTATTAAATTACATGTCCTTGAACCAATCAATCTTACTCCTTTTCATCCTCTGCGGATCGTGTCTTGCATGTTCTGAAATGGAAACAACTATGGAAGAGCCACCATTTCAATGGGTTGAAACGCACACCAACAGCGAATTCCTGGATGAGTTCGGAGGAAAGGAAGTAACAGACGAAACTGTAGCGATTACGGGTGTAGTCATAAGCAGTGACGAAACCAAAAACATCGTAAACGAGCTGTACATAGCCGATGAAACGGGAGCTCTAGTGGTAGATGTCTCTGGAGAAAACTTATTCGAAGCTTTTCCTGTGGGGAGTGAAGTCCTGGTCAAGTGTTTTGGATTGGCAGTCAATGCAGCAGAACGAAGATTGACCCTCGCTGGAGGGGGGGCCATCGTTTACAGCGGTGGTACCGATGAAGCGATCATTCTGACCGGTAGAATGGAATCCGTCCTATCAGAAACGGTAGATCCAGACAACCTTGACGACGACAATCTGAATACCCTGATTAGCATAGAAGGATTTGAGTTCCCGGAGAGCGCTGTTGGTAAAACCATAGTTCAAAATAGCCAGGAAACGGATTGGATACTGACAAATGCGGATACCAATTCAATTACCTTACGTTTTAGTCCTGATGCTACGTTCGCTGAAGAGGTCATTCCCTCCGGAACAGGACCGGTCCAAGGAATTTATGTCAGAGCGAATAGTGAGCGTGTTATTAAGGTCGTCAATTTTGAAGATTTGAAATTCGGTGCTCCCAGAAGGCTGCCTTTTACAAAGCGAGAATTTCAATTCGAAGGCAATACCCTGCCTTATCAAATAATGTTTCCTCAGGATTACAATCGGTCAGAAGCCTATCCTCTTGTAGTTTTTCTCCATGGTGCCGGAGAGAGAGGCACTAACAATACCAGCCAAATGGCCCATGGCCCCAGTACGTTCGGAAAGTATCAAGCTAGAGTTGATTATCCTTCGATTGTCATATTTCCTCAATGCCCACCGGATGTCATGTGGTCTCGCAGAATCAAGTATACCGATGGTAATGGAACATTGATTTTTGAGTTTCCAGTAGAAGATGAACCCAACTACGCCATGGAGATGGTGATTGAGCTGGTACGGACGCTCATGGTTGAGGAGGGTGTAGATGAGAAGCGCATTTATATCACCGGTTTGTCAATGGGCGGGATTGGAACCTTCGAGTTTTTCTACTATGCGCCTGACCTTCCTGCTGCGGGAAGTTCCATGGCAGGTGGTCACGATCCGGAATTGGCATCGTCCTATGCGCCAGGATTGTCTTTCAGACTCTACCATGGCTCTAACGATGGAGTAGTTCCGGCCCGATACTCGAAAGCGTTATTTGATGAGTTGATCGAATTAGGGGTCGATGCCAGCTATACGGAAGCAGAGGGAAGGGGTCATGAATGGAGATATGTGCTGAACGATCCAGAGTACCTGGAGTGGTTGTTTAGTCAAAGCAAGGAATAAGACTGGTGATGCTCAACAGAAGGTGTTCTTTCAGCGATTCTGCTGGTGGAAATTCTGCCAGGATAAACGTTTTGGAGCCTACTGTAGGTGTACTTGTGTAAGAAAGCTTAGTCTATGTATTTGGGAAGGGCTTTATTTACCGTTTTTTCCTTATTCCTGATTATCCTCATTCAAGGCTGTGACGGAAGTAGTGAGCGCATGCTTCTGAATAGTCGAACGATTATTTACCATTCGAGTGATGAACCATTACCGATTCAAAAAGCTGTTCAGGACTTGGCTTCTGACATGCAGATAGTTTTCGGCAAAGAGGTTGAGGTTACTTCGGACCTAGCCGACTGCAGTTCCAACTGCATCATCATCAGCTCAAAAGAGAGCCTTCCGTTCAAACTTGAAATACCAGAAAGGCAAGAAGTATTTGTACACAAGGTATTAGACAATCCAAGCGAACGAATAAAGAAGGCTCTGGTTCTTTCGGGTTCTGACATTCGAGGGGTGATCTATTCGATCTACGATTTCTCCGAAAGATATCTGGGAGTCGATCCATTGTATTGGTGGACAGATCATGAGCCTGCAAGGTTGCCGTTCATCCGACTTCCCCGGAACCTTGACTACAAAAGCAGTCAACCTACCATCCGATATCGCGGATTGTTCATCAATGACGAAGATCTCCTGACGGGCTGGAAACCCGGCACATGGAATATCAACGGAATCGATCTGGAAGTTTGGGATCGGCTTTACGAGGCGTTACTCCGGTTGAAAGGAAATATGATCGTACCTGGCACATTCATTTTCCCCTATGAACCTCAAGTGGCCGCAGCAGGCGCGAGAGGGCTGATCATTACCCAGCATCACGCCGAACCACTAGGGTTGAATGTATATCGATGGCCTGAAGAGGTTCCCTATTCTTTCCAGGGCCACCGGGATAAACTCATGGCTGCGTGGACCAAAACCGTAGAGCAGTATCCGGATGAGATGGAGGTGCTGTGGACAGTGGGGTATAGAGGAAGGCATGATCGCGCCTTTTGGTCTGATCAGCAGAATGCTCCCAAAACGAAGAAGGCAAGAGCTGGAATTATCCAGGATGCTATTCAAACACAGATCAAAATTGTAAAGGCAAGGCGAAAAAATCCTCAATTCATAATGAATAGTTGGGGTGAGGGGCTGGAATTTATCCAGGAAGGTCTACTGAACGTGCCGGATCAGGTGACAACGGTTTGGGCTGATGGAGGTTGGGGAATCATCCGGGATAATGGCAAGATGGGACATGGAGACGGTATCTACTACCATGTAGCCATGTTCAATCACAAGAGCAACCAACTTACCGAAATGATTCCGATTCAGCGTATTCAGAGCGAATTGATAAGGGCAATATCGACAGGTGCAAACTCATACTTTTTGCTCAACACCAGTGATTTCAGGCCTGTAATGATGAGTACAAAAGCGGCTCTGTCGATCGCATATGATGCTTCTTCATGGATGAATGATAGCACCTACTACAAGAAGTATATCAGGGACTGGAGTCAACAGCAGTTCGGAGAAAAACACTCGGATCAAATTAGCGATATCTATTCGAGGTATTATACATCTCCAGCTAAATACGGGCCTGACGAGACGTACCGAATGGGGGACAATTACTACACCCGCATGTCCCGCCTGTATTTACGCAGAATGGAGACGGGAGATTCATCCACTTACATAGAAAAGGTGGATCCGAATAAATCGCCGGAAGAAAACGCGCAATTCCTCGTCGACATATGCGAGGCCGCCAGCCACAGATGGGAAGAACTCTATGAGGATGCAAAAACCATCAAGTCAGCTGTTCCCGCTGACAGGAAATCCTTTTTTCAAACCAACGTGATTTTGCCACTTGAAATTCACCAGAACGGCAATGAAATGCTAATAGCAGTGATGAGCGCCTATTTGGGATCGGACGAAAGAACGAGAACAGCGCACCTGAAGACAGCCATCCATAAAGTCCAACGGGTGCTGGAAGCATTTGAAAAAGCGGAGACGGGCAAATGGCAAAACTTTTATCAGAATGACTTTATGACAGGCTTCAGGAGCACTGCTAAGTGCCTGGAGCTTACCCTAAAGAAGTGTCAGGGAATCCCTACCTATGAGAATATTTCTAGCTATGTCAATGACTGGAGCCTATGGGATCAGGTGAAGGCGTATCAGGGAAACCAACGTGTCCCCATGTAAACGTTCAATGCTCAACCCGAACTTTCACTTTAATGCTCCATTCCAAGTCAGTCGTAGGTGGTAGCCGATCCAAGGTTTCCCACTAAAGCTGCATGCCCGAACTTCGATGAGACGCGTATTTTCGCTACCCTTTCAATATCTATTCATTGACCAAACGAAAAGGCGCTTCTAAGCACTCCATGGAGTTTGTACCCACATAGACGATAAAATCCCCTGGCTCAGACTCCCATGTTTTATCATAAGTGTAGAAAACCAAATCTTCATTCCTGATTTCAAATGTGACCGTTTTCTCTTCTCCTGCAGCCAAGCTGATTTTTTGAAATCCTTTCAATTCCTTTACCGGTCGGGTCACACTTCCAACCAGGTCGCGCAGGTACAGTTGCACCACCTCCTCACCCTCATACTTCCCGGTATTCTTAACGCTGACAGAGATCGAAATGCTTCCCTGTTTTGTCATCTCATTGGCACTAAGTTGGAGATCTGAATAGGTAAATGTGGAATAGCTCAGACCAAATCCAAAAGGATAGAGCGGATCATTTGGGCTGTCGATGTACTTGGTCGTGAAGTAGTTCTCGGGATCAAACGGGCGACCTGTATTCTTCATATTGTAATGAATTGGAATCTGCCCGACGTTCCTCGGAAAAGTCACGGTGAGCTTTCCACTGGGATTGTTACCCCCAAACAGCGTTTGTGCAATGGCCTCACCAGCCATGGTTCCTAAATGCCAGGTGTTTAAAATGGCAGGAATATGCTCATCAGCCCAAGTAATGGTAAGCGGTCTGCCTGCCATAGCGATCAATATAACGGGTTTGCCCAACTTGTACACTTCCTCCAACAATTCCTGTTGCACCCCGGGCAGGCCAATATCTGTTCGACTGGAAGCTTCTCCACTTTGACTGTGCGTTTCTCCTAATGCCATAAGGATAAGGTCAGATTTTCGTGCAGCACTTATAGCCTCAGCAAAACCTGACCGGTCCTTTCCCTTAAAATCAGCACCTTTGGCATAATGTATTTTCACCCCAGGTGATACCTTCTCAATTCCTTGCTTCAGGGTGACCACCTTCTCCGGGTTTCCAGCCACATACCATGCGCCGAGCTGGCTCCGTTGATCATCGGCCAGCGGGCCTATCAAGGCAACTGAACCAATGCCTTTATCCAGCGGTAAAAGCTCATTTTCATTTTTAAGCAAGACAATGGATTCTTTTGCAGAACTCAAGGCGTGTTCAAAAAATTCTGCCGAGTAATAAGTCTCGGACTCACGAACACTATCAAGGTATCGAAATGGATCGTCGAATAACCCTAGCTCATACTTCATTCGCAGTATTCTTCGTACGCTCCGATCCAGTTCCTGCTCACGTATTGCCCCCTTTCGAACAAGGTCCGGAAGATGTTTGCTATACAATCCACCCTGCATATCCATATCTACACCAGCTTTGAAAGCTAACTCAGCAGCATGTTCTTCGTCACGAGCATATCCATGAGGTATCATTTCATTGATGGAAGTGTAATCCGTCACAATGAACCCTTCAAAATTCCACTCGTTTCTCAAAATATCCGTTAGCAAGAACGTACTTCCGGTGGCTGGGACCCCATCGAATTCATTGAATGCAGTCATTACTGTAGCAGCCCCTGCTTCGATCGCTGCACGGTAAGGAGGTAAATACTGCTCTCTCAACATCCGATCCGACATGTCTACGGTATGATAGTCTCTTCCGGCCTGAGACGCGCCGTAGGCTGCAAAATGTTTGACACACGCAAGAATGGTCTCCTGGCTCGACAAATCATCTCCCTGATAACCCCTTACTTTCGCTGCGGCAATCAAAGACCCCAAATATGGATCTTCTCCTGAACCTTCAGCAATACGGCCCCATCTTGGGTCACGGGCAATATCCACCATTGGATTATAGGTCCAATTAACTCCCCCGGAAGCCGCTTCCTTGGCAGAGAGCTTTGCCGTTCTTTCAATGATCTCCATATCCCAAGTGCAGGCCTCTCCCAGAGGGATAGGATAGGTAGTTCGATACCCATGTATCACATCCAATCCAAAAAGCATTGGGATCTTCAGTCTCGATTCATTCATTGCTAATTCCTGCATCGGTCTCGCAAACTCTGTGGTCCATGCATTGAGAATGTTACCCGCCCTTCCAGCCTTAACCTCCTCTATAAAATCCTCTTTGAAATCCGTTCCGGTCATTGCATAGCCTGCGGTATAGAGGGTGAGCTGTCCAGCCTTCTCGTCCAGTGTCATTAAGCCCAAAAGCGAGTCTATTTTATTCTCGTAAGGGCCCTCCTTAAAGGCTGATCGGTCCTGTTCACTGCAAGCAAAAAGTAAGAATAGGGTAAAGATGAGGATTGAAACCGGTGCTCTCATGTCCGTCTGTTTAGGTTTTGGTCAGGTTATTCACTCCTTCTCGTTAAAGCCTTCCACCTTCTAAAAATAGTCTGGATCGATCACTTGAGCCCTGAGCTTATATTGATACACGCCAACTATTGTCGTCAAACGGATTGACCGATCCGACCAGCTATCCCAAGTACACCAAACAACCCGCAGTACCTCGCACTGGCTCCAGGTCAGGTACAGATCCTAGGCCCCAACGCGACACCTTAGATCCTCGATGTGAAGGAAGCTTGCAGAAATATTCATTTTCGAACTGTACCTGTGGTCCTGGATTCCCAACAGGAAGTACAAAAAATGAAGGTTCTTATCGAATTATTCCTTCCAGTTTACCGTTCCTACGCTAAGTTGCTGGGAATCGGTACCTATCATGACCTCAAACAATCCGGGTTCCCAAACATAGTCCAGGTCATAGTTATAGAACATCAAGTCTTTCGTAGTAATAGTAAAGGATACTGTTTTGGTCTCACCCGGGCTGATCTCTACCTTTTTGAAACCCTTCAGTTCCTTTACAGGACGAGTAATCGAACCGACCAGATCCCGTATGTACAATTGAACCACTTCTTTTCCAGGTACTTCACCTGAATTCTTAACCGAGATGCTTGCGGTAAGGGAATCTCCGCCACTAAGCTCAGCACTACTTAAACTGATGTCTCCATATTCAAAATTGGAATAACTTAAGCCATATCCGAAGGGGTAAAGAGGTTCGTTGGAAACATCCAGGTAATTGGACTTAAATTTTTGAAACCAGTTTCCCTTAGACAAAGGTCTTCCTGTATTCTTGTAGTTATAGAAGATCGGAATTTGACCTGTATTTTGTGGAAATGTTACGGGTAACTTTCCCGACGGATTTGCATCACCAAACAGCACATCCGCAATAGCATAGGCCCCGTCGGTTCCGGGAAACCATGCGTTTAGGATGGCAGGCACATTATCCTTTGCCCACTTGAAAGCCAATGGCCTACCTGTAAATAAAACCAACACCAGGGGCTTGCCGGTTTCTGCCAGGGCTTCTAACAGTCTCACCTGATTATCGGGTAAATCAATATTGGTTAAGCTCGAACTTTCGCCGCTTGATTCAGCGGCTTCCCCCATAGCTGCCACGATCACATCCGATTGCCGCGCGACGCGCACAGCTTCCGCTATCATCTCTTCTTCCGAGCGATCGTCGCGATAGGTATCTTTTCCAAATGCACCTATTCGTTGCTCCAATTCCGGGTCCACAACAAAATTTGAACCACGTGCGGTGAGTACCTGTACATTTTCTCCACCTACTTCTTTAAGGGCCTGGAGTAAGGTTACTGAGGACTTGTGATCTACCGCTACGGACCAGGTGCCTGCCATCTGTAGACTATTATCGGCCATCGGACCGATCAAGGCTACAGTTCCTTCCTTTTTTACAGGAAGTGTTCCATTCTCATTTTTAAGTAGAACAAGCGTCTCCGCTGTCAATTCCCTTGCCTTTGCCCTGTTTTCATCTGTATAGATCTCCGTTTGAGACCTTTGCTCATCGATGTACTGATAGGGGTCATCGAATAACCCTAGCTTAAACTTGGCTTCCAAAATCCGACGACACGCTTGATCAATAGCATCCATACTGATTACCCCCTTCTCCAGTGCCTCCGGCAATTTATCAAACATGGCCTCACTGACCATATCCATGTCATTTCCGGCGTTGAGGGCCTTGGCCGCGACAGCAAGTGTGTCTCCAACACCATGGCTAACCATCTCGGTTACGCCAGTATAGTCAGATACCACAAATCCCTTAAAGCCCCATTGCTCTCTCAGCAAATCTGTCAATAACCACCGATTACCCGCGGCGGGAATGCCATCTACGTCGTTGAATGAAGTCATAACACTCCCTACTCCAGCATCAATTGCGGCTTTGTACGGCGGCAAATACTCATTGTACATCCTAAGGCGACTCATATCGGTCGTTCCGTAATCCCGACCAGCTTCTGAAGCTCCGTACAAAGCAAAGTGTTTCACGCACGACATCATGGTATTGGGTAGCGCCAAATCACCTCCCTGGTATCCCTTCACCATCGCTTCGGCTACTCTTGATCCCAAGTAAGTGTCTTCGCCAGCCCCTTCAGCAATTCGACCCCAGCGAGGATCACGGGCAATATCTACCATGGGGGAAAATGTCCAGGCAATGCCATCGGCAGTGGCTTCGTTGGCTGCTATTCTGGCTGTTTCCTCAACCAATTCCATATTAAAACTACTGGCGATCCCCAACGGGATGGGAAATCCGGTTCGATAGCCGTGAATCACATCCATGCCAAAGAGCAACGGAATGCCTAATCTACTTTCTTCCACCGCCACTTTTTGGGTCGCTCTAATCTTATCCAGTCCACGGATATTAAAAAGCCCCCCGACTTTTCCTTGCTTCACTTTTGCAATAATCCCTGTACTTTTTGCAAGACCTGTATTGATATCGCCCGCAGAAGGCAAATTCAGCTGACCCAGTTTCTCTTCGAGAGTCATTTGCGCCAGCAGTGATTCCACTCTGGCTGCGCGTGTATCGTCATCACGGCTATCACCGTCCTTTAATCCATCTCCCGGATTACAGGATACCATGATCCATACGAATAAAAGAATAGAAATGCGATGAAATAATGTCATTGGCGCTAAGAATTTGTAACCCCCACAAATTATATACCTTTTTGCAACTCAGGTGCTAACATAAACAGATCCCATAACAACCAGAAGCGATAGTTTTCAATCATCACAAATAGGTGCTCCTGATCGATAACAGATAGCGCAGCAGCTACCGGTTATGTTCGTAACTAGAATTCTAATAAGGACCCTATTCTTCCACTAATACCGGTTTAAAACTAAAAAGTCGTAGACTGTTCTAATTGAATTCGGTCTAATTCGTCATCCTTACAAGAGAGCAGGCCAGAACCAAAGGAAATACTGTTAGACGACATATTACCCAAGTTTTCATGATTCATGTACTATTTCAAGGGTGACCTGCTTTTGCTGGTAGGCAGGTATGACCTTTTTTAAATGTCCATTTATCATTGAACCCCTGTATTCATTGAGTTTCCATATCCGCGGGGGGGCCTTTAGACACACACCTACTTTATCAGGAAAATTGCTGAGCAGAAAATGGTGGTATGTTTTTTATTCATTATTATTCCAGATATCATGTGTCGTTTTCCATTCGCCACTGGGTTGCTTTTGGAGGATATTCAGGTATTTGGAAACCGAGACTGTGGTGCTATCTCCATTTTTTGGGATGAGCATTACTTCAGCAGTGCCTCTTCCGAAAGCCAAGTCACCGGAGACCTCAACTTCATTATAGTAACTATTTAAATGGGTTTCGTACAGATCAAAAGTGGCTTGATAATAGGCTTCTACCTCCTCCGGCCCCACCCTGGGCTCCGCACCTGGAGCCATCAGGATTGCGTCTTCGGTAAAATACCCTGCTATCGCCTTGGCATCGCCCTCATTGAATGCCTGTGCTCTCGCTTTGCTCATAGCTTCTATGGCCGCAATATCTGAAGAAGCGTCTTTTCCCAACTGACATGAGCTCAAGAGTAGTACGATCATTACAGGGAAAAAAATGCTTTTCATGTTGACCCTCACTCTTATTTAAGAATTGATTTAGACTTTTGACTCAAGCGGTCCCAAAAAGCTTACAAAGCTTGGCGAACCTTCTTTTGAAGGGGGTCCCGAAAGCTACAGCTTGAGAAAGGACCCAAGTCCAGATTTCACAAGACTTTGAGAACTGGCGAATTGAAAAAATTCACATCAGTTCAGATAAAAAACTGTTGGATTCCCCAAGGTAGAATCCAACAGTTATGATCCGGTAATCGACACTTAGAACTTACGATTCATCATCAATGATCTGCTGAATCTCTTCCTGGGTTAGCGCTTTATTAAAGATCCGTAATTCGTCCAATTGGCTTAGGTCAGAGTTGTGATCCCAATGGGTGAAGTTGGGAGCACCTGACATGATTGACATGACTTCAACCCCTTCCCAACTTGGACCAACAAACTCACCTTCCCGCACAATGGTACCGTTGATATACACTTTATTCTCTGTTCCTGAAATGGTGAAAGCGAGATGTTGCCAATCTGTTGCAACTGCTGGATCAAGATCAGCAGCTTCGCCGCCATCAAACCAACTGTTTCCTTCACCGGTACCTGCATTCAGCTTGAACCGTTGATCGCTTTCTGCAGCTTCTCGAAAGAATTTAAAACCATTGTTCAAGGTAGCTGGTGGAGCATCTTCTCCCTCGGGTCCCATAACGAGAATACCTGCACGATTAGGCTCAGGGTTTAATTTGAACCACATCACAGCCGAAAATTCATCGTTTGTCAAGCTGGCTGAAGGGAATGTCAAATACCCACCATCTGCGCCGGAGTAGGCTCCTGTACCAACTTTGGCATCTGCTGTAAACCCTGGTCTACCCACTTCTGTAGCAGAAGTTAAGGTGATTAATTCCAAATATTCATTGTCGAAAGGCATGTAAAATATTTCGCCATCATACCTTGGAGTGTAAGGCTCCGTTTTTTCGAAGTCGACTGAAGCTGAACTCGTTTTGCCTTCCCCATCCACTGCAGTAATGGTCAGTGTATGTGGACCGTTTGTCAGGTCTTCATAGACAACCTCATCAACTACTCTGCGAAAATCCCTGAAGTCGGATAGAGTAGCAAAAGTAGTACCGTCCAAATCCAGGCTAACCTGCTGTAGTAAGATGTCATCTGATGCTTCAAAGCTAACCGTAAGGTCAACTACGTCCTCTACAACCCGAATCAAAGTACCGTTTGTAGGGAAGTTGATTTCTATCATTGGTTCTTCTAAATCAGGACCAGCCGGAACTGGTACAATGTCGTCTATGTAGCCTTCGGAACAGGCAACGGCCAATACGATTATAAAGAGCCAAATAAATTTGGAAAATTTCATACCTATCTGATTGTGTTTAACCATTGTTGTCGTGATCCTTCAATTGTGGTAATAAATCCAATTGTATAAGTGGATATGGCAAGAAACGATCGGTAGAAGGGTTATAGGATATATTCTCCGGCGTTGCATTGCTATTCCAGTTGATAAAAGTATGATTCAACTCATCTGTACGATCGTGTCTGATCAAGTCGTAGAATCGAGTTCCCCATTCCATTCCAAGTTCTGCTAACTTTTCATCCAGGACGACGTTCAGGTCAACAGATGTAACCGCAGGCATCCCGGCACGATCTCGGACCATGTTCACAGCTTCCTGGGCAGACATAGGCCCTGGATTTCCTCCCATGACTACAGCTTCAGCGTGCATTAACAGCATTTCGGCGTAGCGAAAAACCCTGAAATTGTTATTGTCACCATAAGCGGTACGACCCGGTGTGTAATGAATGGACGGATTGTAATGCTTCGCACTTTGGAAATTATACCTTGGATGATTATTAAAAATGTCACCATCGGGTGAAACATTCGTGATAAAATCAGGTAAGGGATTGTAAGCAGGGTCGTTTTCGAGACTTTCTATTCCATCAGGTGTGAAATTCACACTTCCAATGATCCGGGTTTCTTCTCCCCGATCAAGCATGAACTTGATGAATTTTTCATTAGGCTCCC
This sequence comes from uncultured Saprospiraceae bacterium, assembly GCA_964641965.1. Taxonomy (GTDB): domain Bacteria; phylum Bacteroidota; class Bacteroidia; order Chitinophagales; family Saprospiraceae; genus JAJDFU01. Next base: position 49,181 of record CAZXLD010000020.1, read on the forward strand.
AAAAGCCCCATCCACCACCTATACCTTCTACAATAGGTTCATAACTGGAAGGTCCAAAGAACCACCAGGTATATCTAACATTGGTTCCTGAACTTTGGCCAAAATCAGAATACTGGAATTCGAGAATACTCTCATTATTGTTCTTTCCGGGAATCTTAAAGGCGTCATAAAAGTTGGGATCCAGCTCAAAAAGCCCGGAGCTAATGATATCGCCGGTTGCTTCTGCTGCAGCTTGCCAGTTTTTCAACTCCAGGTTTGCATGAGCCTTAATGGCTTGTGCAGTATACCGGGTCACCCCAAAATTGATGTCTGTCCGCTGATTAGGCCGGACGGCCGGCAAAAGGGGAATCGCTTCATCCATGTCATCTGAAATGAACTGCATCACTTCTTCAAATTCAGTGACGGGTGCCCCGACAAGCTCTGTTGGATCACTGGTATCAAACAAGAATATATCTCCCCAGAGCCTTGCTAACTGTAGAAAGGTAAATGCACGCATCACCTTGATTTCTGCAATATATTGATCTGCCAGCTGTGGATCGGCTCCGTTTTCCTTATATAAGAGTACTCCTTCGATCGCTCCATTGTATCGAATAATATCGTTGTAAAACCCTTCCCAGCTGGTGTTGTACAACCAGAAACTTCGATCATATCTAAATGCTTCCGTCTCTATCAGGGGATCCTGATCTCCTGCTGCATTGACATCATCTCCACGGACACCAACGACACCGTAAGTTTCCCAATTAAACTGGTTGAGTTCGCCATATGCACCCTGAATCAATAACACCATGTCTGCACTTTGGGTGTAATCGATTTCGCCTGCCAGTTGCTCATCTTCCAATGGCTCATCTAGAATACCCTGACAGGAGGATGCCACTAAAAGAGGCAAAATTAGTACTGCGAGTACCTTGAAGGATAGTTTTTTTAAGCTCATTTTCCTTTGCGATTTGGATTCTAAAATTTCACATTTAAACCTACAGTATAGACTGCCGGTATTGGATAAACCTGCCGGTCAATTCCATTCGGGACTTCTGGATTGAAACCGTTGTAGTCGAACACTGTGAGGGGCCGCTCTGCCGTAAGCGTGATTCTTAAATCAGGCATTGCAACTCCAAACAACGTTTTATTCACAATACTATACGCTAATTGGACATTCTGAATTCTCCAGAAGTCTCCATCTTCAATGTAGTATTCACTGCTATTCTGGTTCCATGGCTTTCTCAATCCTGCAGCTGAAGGATAAATATTCGAAGTGCCCGCACCTCTCCAGAGATTGTTAAACAATTCTGCATCGATATTCGTATCGTTCGTGAATATCAATTCTCCCCTCTTTCTGTTCAGAATTTGATGCCCTGCTTGTCCTTGAAACAACATACTAAAGTCAAGGTTTCTCCATGATATGCTTAAGTTTATCCCATATGTGACATCGGGGAGAAAACTTCCAATGGGTACCCGATCTTCATCATTAATAGCACCATCATTGTTTTGATCTTTGAAAAAGAAATCTCCGGGGTCCAAATTTGTAGCCGATAGGAATTCTTCGGAATAGCCACTATTCTGAATATCTGCCTCGCTCTGGAATACGCCGTTGATCTCGTATCCAAAAAAGGCCAGGTAATCACCTCCAACGATAGATCTTTGAAGGAATTCGCCACCGATCTGCTGAAATTCCTGGCCTCCTAATCCAAGCACTTTGTTGTCTAAGGTGGCGACGTTACCTCCTATGGTAAAGAAGACCTCTCCAATCCGCCCAGACCAATCCAGTGCAACTTCCAATCCTTGATTCCTGATCTCGCCAATACTTCTACGCACAGCACCTGGGATCAGGGGTTGCTCTATAAAAATGGATAAATTTCTGGTATCCCGAATATAGTAATCCGCTGTCAGGGACAATCGATTATCAAAAAAGCGGGCCGTCAATCCAAAGTTGGTTTCCACGGTGGTTTCTGGGCGGTCAATGAAGTCAAAGGTCGGATCAAACACTCGACCTTCTACCGGTGCACCATTAAATACGGTCAACCTGCCAGGGTTCAAAGTGGGCGCACCTACAGCAGCATTGATGGCGTCATTACCCAATTCCCCCCAGCTGGCGCGCAGCTTAAGAAAATTGATTGCATTTACATTAAAGAAGGACTCTTCAGATAAAACCCAACCCACCCCTACAGTGGCGAAGTCATTCCATTTAGTCTGGAATTTGTTATTCCCATCGACTCTGTAGGTAGCATATACCAGATACCTGTCAGCAAAATTGTAAGATAATCGACCAAAAAAGGAATTGAAAAACAACTTTGAGCCAAAGTCTCCGATTCCATTTTGATCAAAATTAAGTGCACGATTCAAATACCAAAGCTCTTCATTGTCCCGCGATGGATCGGGGTCTAGTTCAGTTCCCCGTGCAAACAAGCCTTGGACATATTCACTTCGAAACTCTTGACCTGCAGTAACCACTACTTTATGCAAACCGAAGTTTTGATTGTAGGTTAAGACGTTGTTCCATACCTGATCGAATCGGGTCTGGTGATTTCGGCTAATATTGGAAACTACCTCAGTAACTCCATCATTAAAAGCAAAATTGACAGTACGGTTATTTAAATTCTCAAAATTGTAATTGTACTGTGACCTGAAGGTTAACCTATTGGGTATGATCTCTGCGGAGATATAAAGGTTACCTACGAGTGTTCCGGACTCATTTCTGTTGTCATTGAATTGTAGCGCATAAAACGGGTTCTGCCGGCCTCGATAACCAATTACTTGTGCATTGGATAGCTGGTTGGTCGCCCCTTCATTCAATGAATCCAATTTGGGAATAATTGGGGTGGAATGGTAAGCTGTAAACCAAGCGGAGTTATTCCCGTCAAAACGGCGAGCCAGCCCAATGTTAATGTTTCCACCTATCTGCAGCCAATCGTTCAGGAAAGCATCAAGGCGGGTTCTGATATTAAACCGCTGAAATTCATTGCGAGTTTCATTCAATAAGCCTTGTTGATCAATGTACCCCAGACTTACTGCATATTTCGTTTTAGTCGTTCCCCCTCTAAAAGATAAATTATGGCTCTGAATAGGAGCAGGGTCCATGATCAAATCGTACCAATCGGTATTCACGTTAGGTAGGTTAGGGTCAACCGTACTTCGTCCATACTGCTGTATCGCATTTTCTATGAATCCCTGATCCGCACTCGATCCCGTTTCTTGGATATATTGAAAAAACTGTTGAGTGTTGGACATCTGAATGACATTCTGCGGGTTTTGGATCCCATAGTATCCATCATAAACGATCTCAGGAGCTTGGTCGAATGAGCCTGACTTCGTCGTGATCAATACCACGCCGTTACCTGCCCGAACCCCATAAATCGCCGCAGAAGACGCATCCTTGAGTACAGATAGCGTTTCAATATCCGCCGGGTTAAGAAAATCAATATCGTCTACAAACATTCCATCAACAACGAATAAAGGTGCTCCAGCTCCTTCAAAGGAGCCGATTCCGCGTATTCGCACCGTTGGTGCCCCCCCGGGGGCTCCGTTACTTACGATCTGTACGCCGGCGACTCTACCTTGCAGCGACTGCATCGCTTGTGGTGTGGGTGTTTTTACGATATCCTTAGACTCTACTGTAGAGATTGCTGAAATCACATCGCGATCCCGTTGAACTCCATATCCAACAACGACTATCTCATCCAGCATAGAACCTGGTTCAAGAAGAATGCTGTAGGAATCCGCAGTGGTCAAGGTAATGATCTGGTCTGTGTAGCCGGTATACGAAATCCGAATTTCACTGATCCCTTCTTGTAGATCGAATGAAAAAGCTCCATTTAGGTCAGTCACGGTACCTGTATTAGTACCTGCGGCCAATATGTTGGCCCCGATCAGAGGTTCCCCTGTCCTGGAATCAGTAACAGTACCCGTGATGGTACGCTGTGCCCAGGTAAATTGGACAAGCGCAAGGCCGAGCAACACGAGAATCCACCTGGACCTTTGGGCGTGGTAAACTTTTTTATTCATACAATATGTTTGTTTGATTAGTGAGTGTTTAGGAGTACTTGGTTTTCGGTAGTTGAATGGGTTCCGCCATTGATTCACAAATAAATTGAAAAAAGACCACATAACTAAACCCAATAGAACCCCTTGTTGTAAATAACAGAAATTCAATGAGTTAGATTCGGTTCTACGAAAACTTGGGGTAACAATTTACAGTTGACCATTCTAAACTATGATCCGAAGTAGATGGGAGCCTAGGCTCGAGAAGCAAGGCTTTTTAGACTCTTCTCTCGACTCCTGACTCCGACGTGCCGTTAGTCATAATTAAGAAGTCAACTTTCTTTTGACCCTAAGTTTGATGAACAATTCGGTTAGGAAATAGGGGTGTTTGATTTTTGCTAGTCAATTGGAAAAAGATGAAAATTCCATGCGCTCATAATTACCCATTTTGGATAACCTGATAGTTACAAGTGTGTTATGCTCGAAAGTGCCGAAAACAAATTTTTATTTGCAAATTTTTCTTCCTCAACTGAACGCTAGCAACTCTGCTGACAAATTACGAAATTTTGTAAGGGAATGAAATCCTTTACACAAGCTACAATGATGCTGGTTTCCCAAGTGGTGGCGCCCAATTTCTGCAGGTTTATTGCCAATAGCCTAAGAAGTACACTTTGTGGCCTTACCCATGTGGAGTAGCCAGAGTTCCCGTTAAGTCATCCTTGAGCCAATTGGGCAAACACACGACATATGTTGCGCTTATGAAGTGGGATGTGCATCTGCACGTTAACCTGAAGGCACCACCACAAAGGAGAAGTTGCTGCACTCCTGGTTGAAAATATGGTCAGGACCTTTAGTATAGGTGTGATTACTGATGGGAAAGCCTACAATAAATGTCTTCTACAAGGACGGGGCTTGCCGCGATCTTCAGTATTCAGGATTCATTGGGTTATTGGTGGTCTATCCGTAGCCACCATTAACTCCTACGATTGGGTTATTCCGGTATAGACGGAATTAAGTCCGGAAATCGCATACTCTTTGGGCCTGATTATCAATTCTTTAGGTAATGATTTCGATTCCGCTATGTCGATTGGCACAGGTGTGAGGATATATAGGAGAAAGAGGAAGAACCAGTGGCTCAAACGACTGCAATTCAGGGATTTTTTATATTTTTCGATCCATCAGCGAATTATATTCGCTAGGGTTTATCAACATTTTACGATTATCGAATTCAAAAAGAAATAAGATGAGAACTTTTAAAATCCTTCCCTTCCTGTTGTTGGGTAGTGCAATGATATTCTTGAGCAGTTGTGACGATGAGGATACGCCTGTATCTCTGATCAATTTCACAACAGCATCCTTTGATGTGGATCCGGTAACGCTTGATCCGGTCACAGTTGAAATATCATTGACGCCAGCTGCCGCTACCAATTCCACGGTCACAGTTAATTTTTCCGGGGGAGAAGGCACATTTACAACCTCGCCTGCATTGTCAGGCAATTCCGTAGAATTGCCGGTTTCAGCAGGTGATCAGTCCGTTTCTTTTACGGTTACATTTGACCGGGCCTCGCTTCCGGATCAAAACGTAGTGGTAAATATGAGTTTTGGCGTACCAGGGCCTAATATCGGCACTGGGATTACGATCACTTCATCGATTAATGTCCCATTTTTGGATTTGCAGACTATACCCTATGCAGAACCGTTTGGTGGGGCAGGCGTAGCTTCTTGTGATGAAATTACATTCCCTCCTGCTGGTTGGGTAATTGAAACCGTTGAAGGAAACCCTGGTGGTGATGGTACTTGGAGGTGTATTACAGGTGCTGATAGTGTGTTTACCTTTACGGGAACAGGTGTTGAAGCAAATGCGTTTATCACCGGTGAAACAATCGATGCCTGGCTGGTTTCCCCCATATTGGGTCCAATTACCTCGACCACTTCTATGGATGTTGGCTTAGACATTCGTTTTGATCCATTTGGTGGATTCCCCTACGAAGTACAGGTGTTGGTTTCTACAGACTATAACGGGCTGAATTTTGGCACTGCAAATTGGCAAAACTTTGAACCAGCCACAAATCAATGGCTAGCTAATGATTTCGAGGTAGATGATCTCACCATATACAATTTTGATTTGAGTAGCTTCCAAGGAGAAGCGATTGCAATTGCTTTCCGGTATGTATGTCCGGATAACGGAAATTGTGGTATCGCCAGATTTGACGACTTTTCCATTTCGAACTAAGTTCAATTGATTTGATACCCGAAAAGCCCTGCCTGTCGGTAGGGCTTTTCCATTTCTTGCCAAGGCTTCATTATATCCTAAATACATGCACCGTCAAGTATTTTTGGGTAAGTGCTTGTCCCGTTCTCTAGACCACGCTTTTGTTCTCCTTTAAGTTTATTCTATTTCTTTCTGTCTAAGCACATGTTGGGATCAGAAAGGGATTGCGGAAAATTCCAAAAAGAAAAGGTATCCTTCAAAAGGGTTATGAAATCAGCCGCCAATACACCACATGTAATTTTTATTCTGACCTCCTGCCTGGTCGGAATCCTGCTGGGATGTTCACCTACAGAGAAGCGGCCTACTCCTGATGATGGTAGTCGCCTCTATCAATTCGACGACAGGCTCAGCAGTCGCTGGATCAGTTTCGAAAACCCTGAAGGTAAAAAGGGTGCAGGCGGACGAGAAAATAAAGGAGCCAAAGGACATGCATGGGAAGAGATTATGCCAGGCGAGCAGAAGGTATTGATGGATCTGCAAGGAACCGGGATCATACACCGAATGTGGATTACAGTAAACAACAGAAGCCCTGAGATGCTGCGTGGAATGCGGATTGATATGTACTGGGATGGCGAAGAAAAACCGGCCGTTTCCGCACCGTTTGGCGATTTTTTCGGAATAGGCCTTGGAAAAACTGCTGTATATGAGACGGAACTATTCTCAAACCCTGAAGGGCGTTCATTCAACAGCTATATTCAGATGCCATTCAAGACCGGAGCCAAAATCGTGGTTACCAACGAGACAGCTATCAGGCAGCCTAATATCTTCTATGACATTAACTATTCGTTGCTTGATACGTGGCAGGATGATTACCTGTATTTTCATGCCTGGTGGCACCGGGATACGGCCACCATACCAGGTGTGGATTTTGAGATCCTGCCAAGAGTTGAAGGAAAGGGACGTTTTCTGGGTACCAATATTGGAGTGAACACCAATCCTGCTTATGATCAAATGTGGTGGGGAGAAGGCGAGGTAAAGTTCTACCTCGATGGAGATGATGCTCTGGCTACCCTCGTGGGTACGGGAACTGAAGACTACATTGGTAGTGCATGGAGTCAGGGGGTGTACGCCAATTTATATCAGGGGTGCCCAGTTGCGAGTAAGGATACAGAAGAATGGGCGTTCTATAGATACCATATAAAAGATCCGATTTTTTTCAAAGAGAATATAAGGGCAACCATCCAGGTGATGGGTGGAGGGATGAAAGATCAGGTACTAGAAGTCATGCGCCGGGAAAATGGTCCGCCTATCCTCCCGGTCACAGTCGGATGGGATACTCAGGTAAACCTGTTGGATGAGGGAACTACAAATTATGACAGTGTCATGGATGGATGGATGAATTATTTCCGGTCAGATGACTACTCTGCTGTCGCCTACTTTTACCTGAACCAGCCTGCCAATGAGCTCAAACCCCTTCAGGGTTTGGAAACTCGAACGGCCAACCTTAAAACATCGGTAAAATAGCTCCCCTAGTGAATCGTGCTTGCAGGCTAACCGGTTTAGCGTCCTGCTTACCACTTCGGTTCCCAGCTCTTTTTATATTCCCGGCCCTACGTTTTATAAGCCAGTCTAGGTTCATCTGGATTGCCCTTTCACTCGTCGAAGATTGCGTTCCTTGTGCCTCTATTTCAACTTGCCCTGTATGGAATAGGTGGAGTTTTTCTACTCTGGTAATTGTCAGAGGCCAGAGATCTTGTCGAGGTAATACCTTACCACGTCTAGCCCGCAGACACAATCCTTCTTGGGGTGGTTGTAGAAGCCGCAGGGACAAGGTTGCTTTCCTTCTAGACAAATCAATTCAATGCTCCTATACCTACACCCATCCGATAAACAATCTACTTGCAACCCACCCCAAATTCATGGATCTTGATCTTTTCCTTTCAACTAGTATACCATGGGTAAAAGAAGCCATCACATCAGTGCCGACCAACAGGCTTTCATCGAAGCACAACCGATTTTCTTTGTCGGAACAGCCAGAGCCGAAGGACGAGTCAACATTTCGCCCAAAGGCCTGGACAGCCTCCGTGTTATGAATCCCAACCGAGTGGTCTGGCTCAACCTGACCGGCAGTGGTAATGAAACAGCGGCACACCTGCTGGAAGAAAACCGGATGACGCTCTTGTTTTGCGCTTTCGAAGGCAAACCGAAGATTCTGCGGCTGTATGGCCATGCCAAGGTATACCATCAACGGGATCCAGAGTTTCAGGATCTAATTCAATTATTCCCATCTTCACCCGGGCACCGCCAACTCTTAGATATGGAAGTAGACCTGATCCAAACATCCTGTGGCTTCGGCATTCCAATCATGACCTACCAAGGCAATCGAACTATGCTCCCCGATTGGGCGGCACACAAAGGAAAAGACGGTATTCAAGCTTATTGGAAAGAAAAAAACACCACCAGCCTCGACGGATTTCAAACCGGTATATTTGAATAATATCCAGTTTGCCATTTATACACCCCTTTACCATCAGTTTTCCTTCCGGCTTTTCACAAAATAAGTATCCACTTCCCCCTTACCCTTTAAATTGATTTTACCTCGGTATTCCAATTCGAAATCCGGTTGAATCAAATCTCGAGTCTGCGCACTGCATTGAATTTTGCCAACTTCGCCAGTCGATTCCAGACGCGCCGCCAGGTTGACCGTATCTCCCCAAAGATCGTAGCTAAACTTCGAGGTGCCGATCACTCCGGCTACCACCTCCCCGCTATGCAATCCTACCCGAATCTGAAAATCGGGATAGGTAGCCCGAACCAAGGCGACCATATCCAGGGCCAATTGCGCCAATCGTTGGGCATGATCCGGTTGGGCGTCTTGCAACCCGGCCACCGCCATGTAGGCATCGCCAATCGTTTTGATCTTCTCAGCTCCAAGCTGCTGACACAACTGATCAAAATCGGAGAAAATCCGATTTAAAAGATCCACAATTTCTTCCGGAGCATGTTGAGCTGCATAAGGAGTAAAATCTACCAAATCACAAAAGAGCACACTCACCGAACTGTAGTGATCTACGATTTGCCCCTCCCCGTTTTTCATCCGGTTTGCAATGGCCGGAGGCAGGATATTCAACAAAAGATTATCTGCTTTTTCCTGCTCTTGAATGATCTGGTTTTCATACAGCCCGCTCACCCGTCGCACGGCAAAAGAGACCGGGAAAGCCAACAACAAACCGAAAAAGAATGAAGCGTAAATAAATTTCGTTCGAATACGATTGAATTCCTCCTGGATCAGCGTTGCATTTTCATGAGATGAAATGGTCCAGTTGAATTCCGGGATCGCATAAAAATAGACCACTTCATCGGGACGCTCATCAGGGTAGAACAACAACCCTCCTCCGCTGTTCCCTGCCCGAATTTCCTTTTCCCATTCCACGAGGTTCCTCCCGTCGAAGTCGGCATCGAAGAGGGCCTGTTTTACCGCTACAGACATACCCAAGGTAGAAATCATGGGGTGGCACAGGTAGTTGGTGCTGGCGTTGTCCACCAGACAAGTAAACCCCCTATCCATTTGAGTCCCCTTTATGCTGGCTTGAAACTCGGCGATGATGTCCTCCCGGGTCCCCCCATTGGCAATCCGGCTTTGTAAGAATTGAGCCATCGCTTTAGCCTGTCTGAAATTGACATCCGATTGCAATCTAAAATAATTGGCCTGCCAGGTGTTCAAAAGCAACGGAATAGCAATTAACCCCATTCCCAGGATCGATAGAAAGACCGCTAAAAAGGTGTATAGGGTTATTCGTGATTTTGAGATCATTGCCGTGTATTTGGGAAACGGTATTGGCGAAGGTTATTTGTCAACTTTTACCTGATGCTTCTAAAAACTTGGATTCCGAATGCACATCATTCCAAATACCTTTTACCCACTACCTGTTCCTAAATATAATGCTCTCGCAGAAATCAATTATTTTTCCCCGGCTCAAACCGTTCCACTCATGCGAAAGACCAGCTTCGTTTTGTTATCTCTGACCCTATTGACCACCTGCCAAACGGAAAAGCCCTCTGAAAGCGACGTGTTGTATGAAGGAAATAGTTTTACCCTCTACACGGACAAAGTCGTTCAGGGTAAAAATAGGGCTGAAGTTCTTTCCCCAACCCATATCCAGTCCAACTACAAAAGTCCAGCCAGCGCTACCTATTCCCGCTTAATCAAGTTCAAGTTTAGCATTAACGAAAAAGATAATGAACTCCGGCCAGGAGCCGACCATTGGTTGATCATCGGAGAGGAGCATAGTTCACCGGTCATCCGGTTTGGGGAAGCCCCTCCTCCCCTACCTGATAATCCGAGTACCTTCCTGCCTACCAATTACGAATACACCTTCCAGGTCGATATGTCGCCGGTGCTCCAAGCCTTTGAGGAGCAAGGTTATTTTGAAGCCTGGGATGGATCCCGGGTGGCTAAATCGGATTTCAAAGGTTTTTTCATTGCGGGTGGTTCCGAACCCCTCACCTGGGATTTTGTCAACCTGGGACAAGAGGGACTGCAACTGCAGGAAACAGACGATCCCAACATCTATTCCATCACCCTTACTCTAAACCCTTACAACGAGGCCGATTACCAGGATAAGGAGTGGAAATTGGCATTGGATATTTCGGACCGACCCCAATATTCCTCTGACCAACCCATTGTCGACGCTTTATTTAATCTCTCCCTGGAGGAAGCCATTAAGAACATTGAACCCGACAGCACTTTTAGGACCGGAGCCAAATGGGGCGGGGTCTGGACACGGGACATCAGCTACAGCATCTTATTGGCCTTTGCCTATCATCAACCGGAGGTGGCCAAGATCAGCCTCCGCAAAAAGGTAAAACGAAACCGAATCATTCAAGATACAGGTTCAGGAGGAGCCTGGCCCGTTTCCTCTGACCGGACTACCTGGGTGTTGGCTGCCTGGGAAATTTACAAAGCCACGGGAGACCAGGCCTGGCTGCAAGAAGCTTTCCCCATCATTCGAAACACGTTGGAAGACGACTATAAAACGATTTACGATCCGGCCACCGGTTTGTATTCCGGTGAGTCTTCTTTCCTGGATTGGCGGGAACAAACCTATCCTAAATGGATGTCGAATATGGATATCTACGTGTCGCAAAACCTGGGCACCAATGTGGTCCATTATCAGGCGCATCGCATCCTCGCCGAAATGGCTCAACGCTTGGGCAAACCCCATCAGGTTTATGCCGAACGGGCAGAAGCGATTAAAAAAGGTATCAACCAGTATTTCTGGCTGCCCGATCAGGGTTATTATGCTCAATTCCTCTATGGTCGCCCCCATCTCCTTGTCTCCCCTCGTTTTGAAGCTTTAGGAGAAGCCCTGGCCATCCTTTTTGACGTAGCGGATACCGAAAAGGCAACTTCGATTATCTCGAAATCTCCATTAACCGAATATGGAACCACCTGCATTTATCCGCAGATTCCAGGCATTCCACCTTACCACAACAACGGGATCTGGCCTTTTGTACAATCCTACTGGAATTGGGCTGCTGCCAAAACCGGCAATGAAGGAGTATTAAATCACGGCTTGGCCAGCATATACCGGGCTGCGGGCTTATTCCTCACGAATTATGAGAATATGGTAGCCGAAACCGGCGACTTTCTCGGCACGGAAATCAATTCCGACCGCATGCTCTGGAGTATGGCCGGTAACCTGGCTATGGTGCACCGGGTTTTTATGGGCATCCATTTCGAAACAGATGGCATACGGTTTCAACCCGTAGTACCACAGGCCTATGGTGGTATCAAGACCTTATCCAACTTCAAATACCGCGAGGCCGTGTTGGATATTACGGTAAATGGATTTGGAAATACCATCGAACGAATAGTCCTTGATGGAAAGGAAATCGAGGAAGCGTTCCTACCCGCTACGCTTACCGGAACCCATTCGATCGAGATCCAATTGAATAACCAACCCTTTGACCAGGCCGGACGCAATCTGGTTGATAATCACTTCAGCCTCCCCACCATGCAGGTTTGGCAAGAAGACGGTAAGCTTCACTGGGATGCGGTATCCGGCGCAACCGAATATCGAATTTATCAAAACGGTAAGCTGTTCCGAAGTACCTCTGACTTCGCATTCGCCTTACCTTCGGTCAGTTATGCCAATTTTATGGTGAGCGCAGTGGATGAGAAGGGCTATGAGGGCTTTGCCAGCGAGCCCATCTGGATGGTCAAGGAGGAACAACAAATCCAATTGGAAGCTTTTGCTCCTCCGTCCAAGCTCCCTTATATCAATTTCGAGGGAACGGGTTTTATTGAGATAAGCACCGATCAGAACCGTATTTTGAACATCCCGGTTTCCGCTCCGCAGGCAGGGACTTATCAAATTGATATCCGGTATTCTAACGGAAGCGGCCCTTGGAATACCGATAACAAATGTGCCATCCGTAGCCTGTATGCAAACGGCGATTACCAAGGGACCCTGGTCTTTCCCCAACGCGGTACCGATGAGTGGTCCGATTGGGGGTTTTCCAATAGCCGTGTGGTCGAACTGAAAGAAGGAACTAATCAGCTACGATTCGCCTTTGAGGACTGGAATAACAATATGAATGTGGATGTAAACCGGGCGATGTTGGATTATCTACGGATAGTGAAAACACAGAGGAAACGCGAGTAATCGAGTTCCCTCTGTGTTTATTATTAATCCGCAATCGTTGCTTCCGGTACGTTCTCCGGATTTAGCAAATCATAGAACTGGTCCAGCTTCGGCAGAATGATAATGCGCGTCCGGCGGTTGGTTGCACGGCCATCAGCAGTATCATTGGTAGCGATAGAGGCATACTCACCACGACCAGCAGCCACCAGGCGCCGTGGATCTACGCCGTGATTATCCTGCATGGCGCGCACTACAGCTGTTGCACGCTTCACACTCAAATCCCAGTTATCTGTCACACAGCTATTTTTGATTGGCACATTGTCAGTATGGCCTTCCACCATCACTTCCAGTTCCGGACGGGACTGAATGATTTGGGCAATTTTACCCAGTACTTCATTGGCCCGGGCGGTAATGGCAGCACTTCCGCTTTTGTAAAGCATTTTCTCCGACAGATTGACAAAGACAACCGTCTTATCTACTTTAACTTCTACGTCTTCGTCTTCAATGCCCTGGGATAATACGCCCTTTAAATTCACGGCCAACGCCAGGTTGATCGAATCGGCCTTGGATTTAGCTGCTTGAAGCAATCGGATGTATTTATCTTTGCTCTCCAGCTGCGCCAGGGTTTGTTTAATATTTTCATTGGCCGACTGGGAAAGTACAGTCAAGTCGCCTACCTGTGAAAGTTGTTTATCGAGTTGGTTTCTGTAACTCGCTACCTGATCTCTCAGGTCTTGCATTTGCTCCTCCCGAAAACGGAGCGAAGTTTTCAATTCGGCATTCTCCTGATTACAGGAAGATAGCAATTGCATTTGCTCGTTAAGCTGCTGACCAACCTCACCTAATTGTTCATTAGCCAGATCCAACTCACTTTGCATGTTGGCCCGCATTTCATCATATTTTTTATTGCTTACGCAAGAGGTGAAAGCCAAGGCTAACAGAAGGACTAAAAAACGAATGTTCATGGGAACAGGTTTTTATGGTTTAAATGTATAACTGCAAATATAACAGGTAGGGTCGGTATACCCTTGCTGATATTCCGGCCAACACTGCCGATTATTTGCTGGGCACGCTTTGAAGGAGCACTGCAATGAAATGTGGAGAACCCGGTGTGGTAGGCAAGCCTCTGCCTGTTATCCGCCCGGTTGATCTAAGGGCTCTACCATAACTGTAGAATCCACCACTTCCCCATCTACCCCAAACTGGACGGTAAATCGGGGGCGGACCTGATTGATGGAGGCTTCTTCGCCTGACAAATCTTTGATCACAAATCGGGTGGAATCAATTCCTCGTTCCTCCATTAAAAAATGACCAACCAATTGTTTTTGTTTCTGGATCACCCGATCCAGTTCCAGCCGTAAATTTTCTTCCCCATATTGGCGACGAGCGTTTTCCGGAAGCGAGATTGTGGTGTCAAATACGGTAAATGTACTTTGCAAATGGTGGAGAAATGCAGAATCAATATTGGGCAATTCCTGTACTTCTTTTCGCCAAAGCGAATCGGCAGTTTGGTCGTATTCCGCCCCAGTCGTTGAGGACAGATAGTCCAGTTTGGCGCGTTGAATAGCCATCGCATCCAGCTCGTATTCTCGGTTGTACAAGTGCAGCATTTCAATACTGAGTTCGGGCTTCTTGTTAAGGACTTTAGCAACCGAATTCAAGGACTTATACTGCTTTTCCTCTAACACATCCTGACCATTTTCAAAATAAATATTTTTCAAGTCTTTCTCATTGACCTTAAATGCATTTGCCAGTAAGCGAAAAGGTGCAGTGGCGGCTTTGGTAAATATATTTTTGATCACCTGCCAGATAATCTGCCCCATTTTATAGTCCGGGTCGTTCAAAGGGCCTTCTATGGGCACCTTCAGGTCCACATTTCCATCCAGGTCGCGCAGTAAGACTATCGCCAGCTTCATGGGTAAGGAATAGCCGTCCTGGGTTTTTCGCTTATCGCCCACTTTTACCTGTTCAATCAGAACCCGATTGTCACTGTTGAGGTAATAATTTTCAATTTGACTGGCACTGGTGAACGTAATCACCCCTTCGAGGAAAGGGTGAGCCGTGTAATGCCGGGAATAGGGACTCAGGCCATTGATAAACAAACCATTGATCTCAAAATCAATGTCCATATTTTCAGCTCCTTCCCGGCTCACCAGTACCTCTCCATCCATGGTCCCGGTTCGATTTAACGCACCTCCGAAAAAGAAATCTGCATACGCATCTGTCTTGGCAATTTCGCCGGCAGAAATAGTCATATTGCTCACATCCATATAAAACGGATCTTCGAGCGTGTAGTCATAAAACTTGAGGTTGAAGTTGTTAATCGCTACGGAATCTGCACTATAGGCTTTAAAAATATAATCCCGGGTCAAATCGTAAATGTACAAGGCTAGGTATTCGAAAGGACTGGCATAATAATTCGAGGTATTGATCTCAGTCGCCACTGCCGCCGAATCCGTTATTTCTACGGTGGTATCCGACGATATGGGTTGCTGGACCAACCATTTACTAAAATTATCCCCGTTTCGGAGGTATTCGAACTTGGCATAGGTATCCTCCACCAGCACATCTCTAAAATCGTAGACCTGTTTTCCCGTATTCAGGGAGTCAATACCAATATGGATAAGGCCCAATGCCAGCAGGGTATCCTGGTCGGGTGCGACCATTTTAAATTGAGAAAGATCGAATATACCGTTGGTGGCCAGGTAACTGGATGTGCCAACATTACCGGAAAGCCGAAAATCTGCATCAAATTGCCCCCCAAAATACCCCAGCCGGATTCCTTTGGTAACATATGGAGTAAAGGGCTCTAATAACAAGCTGTCGATCAAGGTCTGGCAACTGTAATCTTTCCTCTCTAAATCATACACCAAATCGCCTTGTACAACCCCACCAGCCTGTTGATGAACTCGGAATTCGGCCTGCACCAATCGATCTGTTGTTGTAAAAGAATCCACATGGATATCTATGGAATCAAAGATCAAGCGACTGCCGATTAGCCGATCTTCGTAATCAATTGCACCAGCGTGCAGTTGTACATCATGAACAGCCACGGTCCAGGAAGAGGATGTAGCCGTATCCGGTGCCTCCGACGCGCCGGACTCCAAAAGGTCACTGAAATTAAATTGATCCCCCGATTGGATTATATGAGCGTACAGGCTATCCAGGGTTACCTGTTGAATTTCGACATGAGAACGCAGCAAGGGCCATGGAGCGAGATTGGCGTATAATCGGTCAAAACTTATAAAGGTAGTGTCCGAATCCACTTCACTTATTTGTACGCCACGAATGCTTGCTGAAACGTTGAAGGGGTTGATGGCTAATCGGTCGATGGTAATATCCCTGTTGATCCATTCCCGATCGTGTTTTTCGACATACCGAATGGCCCACCACGGTGCGATCAACAAAAGGGCAATGAGGAGCACAGCTGCTACAGCGAAAACAATGATCAGGAACTTTAGCGAAAAGAGTTTCTTCATCACAACGGTTTTTAGGGTGTTTTTAATGCATACAATTTATTGAGGTACCACAGTTTTTCAAACTCTTGTTCGATATTTTGACACAGAGGGATGACGCTTTACCGGTCAACCTATATCAGGGACGTGTACAGAATGGCAAATGACGAGTGGCAAATGGCAAATGTCGAATGCGGTGTTGGGAGTACGGGATGACGAGTGGCGAATGGCAAATGGCAAGTGGCGAGTATCGCGCAGCGAGCTTCAACAGTATCAATTTTACGGGTACGAGTATCCAGCATCCA